>JBEBJA010000153.1:0-2496 GCA_040080145.1 Hyphomicrobiaceae bacterium | reverse complement strand
GTAGACCGTAAGGTCCTGGCCGACCTCGCCGTCCACGACGCCGCCGGTTTCAAGGCAATCGTCGACAAGGCGCAGTCCGCCGTCAAAGCCTGAGACGTTACTATCAGTCGATAGCATACGGTGCCGGAAGGGGGTTGCCCCCTTGCGGCATTGTGCGTTTGTGCCTGTATGCCAATGCGAAGTCCCCTCACCCGCCCTTCGGGCACCCTCTCCCTCAAGGGAGAGGGCAACGTAATCGAGATCGAGCATTATTCCCCCTTCTCCCTTAGGGAGAAGGTCCGCGAAGCGGGGATGAGGGGCCTTTTTTGAAGTGCGCTTTGTCAACGCGAACAAATTTCAAAGGTTACACATGTCGCAGGCTGATTTGATGTCGATCGAAACCGCACTTCTCAACGAAGTCACCGCTGCGTCTGACCTCGCCGCCCTCGATGCCGTTCGCGTCAACGCGCTGGGCAAAAAAGGCCAAGTCTCCGGCCTCCTGTCCACGCTCGGCAAACTCCCCCCCGACGAACGCAAAACCTTCGGTGCCGCCGTCAACGCGCTCAAAGACAAAATCGCCTCCGCACTCGACGCCAAGAAGGGCACACTCGAAGGCGCAGCCCTCGCCGCCCGCCTCGCAACCGAACGCGCCGATGTCACGCTGCCCGTTCGCGCTGGCTCGCTCTCCGACGGACGCATCCATCCCGTCAGCCAAGTGTTCGACGAGATCGCAGAAATCTTCGCCGACATGGGTTTCTCCATCGCCGAAGGTCCGGATATCGAAACCGACGACTACAACTTCACCAAACTCAACATCCCGCCGGAGCATCCCGCACGGCAGATGCACGATACGTTTTACTTGCGCTCGCCCGAGCGCGAAGCCAAAGGCGAAGCACCACTCGTGCTGCGCACGCACACGTCACCCGTGCAAGTGCGCACCATGTTGAAACAGAAGCCACCGATCCGCATCATCGCGCCGGGCCGCGTCTATCGCATGGACAGCGACGCAACACACACGCCCATGTTCCACCAAATCGAAGGCCTCGTCATCGACGAGAATACAAACTTCGGACACATGAAGTGGTGCCTCGAAGAATTCTGCAAAGCCTTCTTCGAAGTCGATAGCGTCAAGATGCGTTTCCGCGCCTCCCATTTCCCCTTCACCGAGCCCTCAGCCGAAGTCGACGTCGGCGCGGAGGCTATCGGCAAGCCCGGTCAGTGGTTGGAAATCTTAGGCTGCGGCATGGTGCATCCAAAAGTGATCGAGATGTGCGGCCTCGATCCCAATAAGTATCAAGGTTGGGCCTTCGGCGTCGGTCTCGACCGTCTCACCATGCTGAAGTACGGCATCCCCGATCTGCGCGACATGTTCAACGCCGACCTCCGCTGGCTCCGCCACTACGGCTTCCAATGCCTCGACACCCCCACGCTCGCCGGCGGGATGAGTGGGTGATGGCTATGGAGTGGCTGGCGATTGCAATAGCGGTTCCGCTGAGAGTTGCGGCATCGCAAATCGAGAAGACGGGCAATCGAAATTGGGTTTTGTGGAACTGGGCGTTGGGTCTAGTTGTTCTGGGGGTGGCCTTCTCGGCTCTGAACTTCAGATGGACAATTGAAAAACAGGAAGCCTTACTAACAATGTATCGTGCCTTCGATGGAACTTGTGCCCCGATGGATCCTAGTGGGCCACCCCGGCGAGGAGTCCCCTGCACATTCGCTCAGTTTAAACCGTTCGTAATGGATGCGGCTCCAATCTTGAGGTTACCTGTTGCGGCCGTTTGGTTCGTAAGTTTCACGCTGCTTTACTGGCTGTCGGGCCTAATATTCAAAAAACTCGGCACCAAAGTATCCTGAGCGAGATCGCAAAAAACCCTCCGTTCCATGCGAAGCATGGCTTCGCTATAACGAGGGTGAGGGGAACAGAGCGCGCGATTGATCAATCAATGAGATCAAAGATGAAGAGCACAAACAAAACTTCTTCGATTGCTGAGGTCGCAAACGGGACAAAGAAATCCCCCTCCCGTCCATGCAGAGCATGGCTTGGCCATGACGACGGGGAGGGGTTAGGGGTGGGGTGATGAGGAGTGCGGTACGGTGAAGAGCTAGGCGGGATTGATGAAATGAAATGCCCAACAAAATCGCGCGTCACCTCCGTTCCAATCAAACCATTGCCGAACGTGAGCTTTGGAAGGAATTACGCAAACTCAGATCGCAAGGTTTTCATTTTCGCCGCCAGGTGCCAATCGACACTTACATCGTAGACTTCGCCTGCCTGTCGCAACGCCTAATCATTGAGATCGACGGAATTCAACATGACGAGCCAGACCACAGAAAAAAGGATGCAGCACGAGACGCGCACTTGGAACACAATGCGTTTCGAGTGCTCCGTTTTCGCAATGGTGAGGTCATGCATGAGCGCGAAGGTGTCATGCGGGCAATTCTCAACGCGCTCGGCGTTCAAAGCATTTGAACGCATCTTGCATCGCTCCCGCACTTAGTATCCCCCCACCCCTAACC
>JBEBJA010000002.1:0-2502 GCA_040080145.1 Hyphomicrobiaceae bacterium | reverse complement strand
TGCTTGAAGGCTTTGCTACGCACTTCCGCACATAGCACATCCTCCAGGCCCGGAGCCGCCACCAGAAAAATCTCAAAATCTTTGCTCTTCGTCATGCCGTCTGCATAACCGCAACTCAGTCCAACCGCGACAGGTTTCTTACGCTCGTCGCTGCAACGATTGCGTTAATCACGAAGGCTTCAAGCCGCCACGCCAAACATCGCGCCAATTCCCGCCGTCGCCGCCAGCGCTACTGCGCCCCAAAACGTCACCCGCACGACCGCCCGCGTCATGTCCGCACCCCCAGCACGAGCGCCCATTGCACCGAGCGCCGCCAAGAAGACAAGCGCTGTAATTGAAACAACCCACACCATAAATTTTGGCGGCGTGAACGCAGCCACGATCAACGGCAACGCCCCCCCCGCCGCAAACGTCACAGCCGATGTCAGCGCCGCTTGCACCGGTCGCGCCGTCGTCACTTCAGAAATACCAAGCTCCTCCCGCGCGTGCACGCCGAGCGCATCCTTGGCCATCAATTGATCCGCCACTTTAAGCGCGAGTGCCGCATCGACACCGCGCTTGACGTAAATATCCGCCAACTCCTGCCGCTCAAATTCCGGCTGCTCTTTGAGTTCCTTCCGCTCCCGCGCCAGATCCGCCGCTTCCGTGTCCGATTGCGAACTGACCGAAACATACTCGCCCGCCGCCATCGACATCGCGCCTGCCACCAGCCCCGCCACGCCCGCCACAAAAATTTCTTTCAGCCCCGCATTCGACGCCGCCACCCCCACGATCAAACTCGCCGTCGAAACGATGCCATCATTCGCCCCCAGCACTGCCGCACGCAACCAACCAATCCGCTCGACCAGATGCTGTTCCGGATGCAATTTTAAACGCGGCATTGTTGACCTCGGGGTTATCTGATTGCGCAAACTCGGAGCCTTATGGCTCGAAACGAATGCACCGACATTGATCTGGCCCACGCGTCACAGCGCGACCCATCACCACGGCGTTGCATGAACTCGTCGGCCATGATAGGTCAGCAATGCTGTCCTAAATCGAAGCTCTAGGGGTTACCAGTGTCGTTAGCTATCCCCCAAATCTTTCCCCAAAGCCTTCCCATGCCCCTGGAGCAGCTCACCGCGCTCCTGGTTTTCGCCTTCGCCGCCGCCGTCACCCCCGGCCCCAACAACACCATGCTGCTGGCCTCGGGCGTCAATTACGGCTTCCGCCGCACGCTCCCCCATCTCCTCGGTATCAACTTGGGCTTCCCGCTGATGGTCCTCGCCATCGGCCTGGGGCTGGCCCAAGTCTTCGCCGCAGAACCGCGCCTCTACACCATTCTCAAAGTCGTCAGCATCGCCTATCTGCTCTGGCTAGCTTGGAAAATTGGCTCAGCAACGCCCAAAACGCCGGATGCGCCCTCGACCTCCGATGATGGCCATGAAAGTCAGCCCCTGACTTTCCTGCAAGCCGCCGCCTTCCAATGGGTCAATCCCAAGGGCTGGATCATGGGCATCGGTGCCTTCGCCGCCTACGCCATCCCCGGCCGCGCGGTCCTAAGCGCCATCATCATCTCGCTGGCTTATGTCGTGGTAGGCTTCCCCAGCTCTGCCATCTGGGCCGGTTTCGGCGTCGGTATGCGTCGCTTTCTCGGCACCCCCGCCCGCGTCCGCGCCTTCAACATCACCATGGCGCTCCTTCTGGTCGCCTCCCTCGCCCCAGTTGCCGCCGACCTGATCCGCGCGATCTGACCGAGTTCCCCCCTCTTTCCTCTTGCCCGCCCGCCCTCAAGCCGCTATCGCCTGGGGCTCAAAAATCCATCAACAAAGCCCCACGGATTGCCCGCGGGGCCCGAAGGGCCGAACGCCCACCAGAAGAGGGACTGCCACCATGCGCGTTTATTACGATCGGGATGCCGACATCAATCTGATCAAAGGCAAGAAGGTCGCCATTGTCGGCTACGGCAGCCAAGGCCACGCGCACGCCCAGAACCTCCGCGATTCAGGCGTCAAAGACGTCGTCATTGCCCTGCGCAAAGGCTCGGCCTCGGCCAAAAAAGCCGAAGGCGCCAAGTTCAAGGTGATGGAAGTCGCCGAAGCCGCCAAGTGGGCCGACGTCATCATGATGCTGACCCCCGATGAACTCCAGGCCGACATCTACCGCGACCACCTGCACGAGAACATGAAGAAGGGCGCAGCACTTCTGTTCGCCCACGGCCTCAACGTCCACTTCAACCTGATCGAACCCCGCGCCGATCTCGACGTCGGCATGATCGCGCCAAAAGGCCCCGGCCACACCGTGCGCTCGGAATACGTGCGCGGCGGCGGCGTTCCCTGCCTCATCGCCATCCATCAAGATATGTCGAAGAACGCCCATGACCTCTTCTTGTCGTACGCCTCAGGCGTCGGCGGCGGTCGCGCCGGCATCATCGAAACCAACTTCAAAGAAGAGTGCGAGACCGATCTCTTCGGCGAACAAGTCGTCCTCTGCGGCGGCCTCGTTGAATTGATCCGCGCTGGC
>JBEBJA010000150.1:0-2506 GCA_040080145.1 Hyphomicrobiaceae bacterium | reverse complement strand
CAAAAGGATACCGTCTACAGTCCGATCCAGACAACCGATACGTCGACGATTGGGATGCTCTACACCGCGCCGAATGCCGACCCGGACAAGTACCCGCTCAACGTCCCCAAGCTGTTCCTGGCCGACCGCTGGAAAGCCGCCGATCTTGGCACCGCTGGCACCGGCCACGACGCCTTCGCCGCGATCTACCGTCATGTCGGCGTGCCGGTCGTCGCGGTGCGCGTCGAGCAGGCGCTGACCGCCGAACAAACCATCGCCAACATGATCGGCGACTACGCCACCCGCTCCGGCTCGCACGCCTTTTACAGCGCCAAAAACACCGTCTTCAAGGTGCCGAAAATCCTGATCGCGCCGGGCGGCTATTCCGCGCAGCGCGTTACCGGCGGCATCACCCAAATCGTCATCGGTGCGGGCGGCGCGGGTTATACCGCAGCCAATACCCGCATCGTCATCAACGCGAACGGCCACGGCGGCGGCGCGAAGGCGATCCCAGTCATTAGTCAGGGCGTCCTGACGGGCGTGCAGATCGTCAACTGCGGCATCGGCTATTCCGCGCAGCACGTCACGTTCGCCATCGTGGGCGACGGCGAGAACGCCACCATCTCAGACTTCGAAATCGGCACGGCGGCCAACCCCATCATCGCCGAGCTGGGCGGCATCGGCAACCGGATGCGCTCGACCATCATCGCCGACTGCCCCAACGCCACCGCCGAACAGTCCGCCGCCTACCGCCACGACTGGGCGACCGAACGCATCTACTGCGTCGATAACTGGGGCCTTGTCGCCGACCAAGCAGGCAACATCGGCGCGCAGCCAAACTCCGCAGCCGTCGCCGGTCTGCTCGCGTCGGTCGACAACGACGAAGGCTTCTGGGTCTCGCCGTCCAACCGAGTCGTGCAGGGCCTGCTCGGCACCTCGCGCCCCATCGACGACAGCGGCGTCGGCGGCGAGGCCGACTACCTCAACATGGATAACGATGTCGCGACGATCATGCACCGGGGCAGCGGCTTCAAGCTGTTTGGCAACCACGGCTGCTCGACCGATCCGCTGTGGAAGATGTTCGCCGCAGGCCGCACCCGCGACGCGCTCTACGACAGCATCGAAGCTGCCATCGACGCCAAGGACACCGACAAGCCGTTGAACCTTCAATTCTACGAAGGCGTCTGCGAGAGCATCAACGAGAAGCTGCGCTACTGGGAAAGCATCGGCGCGATCATCGGTGGCAAAATATGGGTCGATCCGGCGCTGAACCCGCCGCTCGAACTCGTCGCCGGACGCCCGAAGTTCTCGATGGATTTCGAACCGGTCGGCGTGGCCGAAGACATCCAGATCATCGCCGCCCGCAACCCCGGCTACTACGCCGACCTCGTCAACCAGGTCGTGCTCCAAATCGCCGCCTGACCGCCGCCGTGGTGACCGCATAGGCGGTCACCGTCAACCCCTTGCGAAGGACACACGCCATGCGCCATCTTCTCGGCGATTACCAGTTGTTCAAGGACGGTTCGGGCCTCGTCTCGCTGTGCGAAGAGGTCACGCTGCCCGACATCAAGTGGAAGGAAGAGGACTATAGCGGCGGCGGCCTGATCGGCACGCGCCAGATGAAGACCATTCTCGAAAAGCTCGAAGTCAAAGCCAAGTCGGCGGGCTATGAGCCCGAGCTGGTCTCGGCGGTCGGGCAGATGCCGGGCATGTCGCAGAACTACAAGATCATGGCGTCGTTCATCGTGCCGGGCGGGGTCGAAATCCCGCAGAAGGTGCTCATCACCGGCGCGATGTCGTCGCTCAAGCGCGATGCCTACAAGCCGGGCAAGTCGGGGACGGAGTACACCATCAGCGACATCACCTTCTACGAAGAGTGGTTCGACGGCGTGCTGAAATTCGGCATCGACCTGCTGAACCAAAAGCTCGTCGTCGACGGCGTCGACCTGATGGCCGTCCGCCGCCGCAACACCGGGCGGGCCTGATCCTTAAATACGGGCGCTGCCCGTATTTAAGCCGAACCGTCAATCCCTTCAGTTGTTTGCGTTCTTCACACCCCCTTCAAAGGACGTTTACGACATGACGACCGATACCAACGCCGCCATCGTGGCAGCCCTCGCCACCGTCGCCGCCACCGCGACCCCGCGCCCCGCCGCCAACGGCAAAGTCCTGTTCATCCTCTCGGAAGCCGTGACCTTCAACGGCGAAGTGATCAAGGACTTCGCCTATCGCCGTGCGACGGGCCGCGACATGCGCAAGGCGCTCAATACGCCCAAGAACGGCGACCGCTACTTGGGCCTGATGGTCGATCTCGCCGAGTTGCCCGAGGCGTTCTTCCTGTCGCTGGCCGGTCCCGACTTCATGGCGTTCACGGATGTGCTCGACGGTTTTTTCTCGCGACCCCAGGCAACCTGACGGACGCCGTCTCTGACGTGGCCGCAGCGTTCGGCGGGGGCGTCAATTGGGTGCTCGATCTGGAAATCGCGGACATCATGCACTGGCATGTCCGCGCCGTCGCCAGCCGGGA
>JBEBJA010000117.1:0-11602 GCA_040080145.1 Hyphomicrobiaceae bacterium | reverse complement strand
CCCACCAATCCTGCTATACTGCCGTCGCGTATCCTTTGCGGACCCTACCCCGGAGCCCACCTTGATCATAGAATTCGGCCACTTCGCTCTCGTCCTGGCCCTCATCGTCGCCGTTTTCCAGATGGTGGTCCCAGCCTACGGCGCAAAAATCGGCGACCAGCGCTTGATGACCACGGCCACCACCGCCGCGCTCATCCAGCTTGGCTTGATCTCGATCTCCTTTGCAGCCCTGACGCACGCCTACATGGTATCCGATTTCTCGGTCCAGAATGTCGCGGCCAATTCCCACTCGACCAAGCCGATGCTCTATAAAATCTCCGGCGTGTGGGGCAATCACGAAGGCTCGATGCTGCTGTGGGTCTTAATCCTTGCCCTGTTTGGCGCAGCCGTCGCAGCGTTCGGTAACAATCTGCCCGCCAGCTTGAAGGCCCGCGTCCTTTCGGTCCAGGCCTCAATTGCCATCGCCTTCATCGCCTTCATCGTTTTGACCTCGAATCCCTTCGTGCGCCTCTACCCGGCCCCCGCCGATGGTCGCGGCCTCAACCCCATTCTGCAAGACCCAGCCCTCGCCTTTCATCCCCCATTCCTTTACGCGGGCTATGTCGGCTTCTCGATGGCCTTCTCCTTCGCCATCGCAGCCCTGATCGAAGGCCGTCTCAACGCCGCCTGGGCGCGCTGGGTCCGCCCGTGGACGCTTGCTGCCTGGATGTGCCTCACGCTCGGCATCGCCATGGGGTCTTGGTGGGCCTACTATGAGCTTGGCTGGGGCGGATGGTGGTTCTGGGACCCAGTCGAAAATGCGTCCTTCATGCCCTGGCTCGCCGGCACCGCGCTGCTCCACTCTGCCCTCGTGATGGAAAAGCGCGACAGCCTCAAGGTCTGGACCGTGCTGCTGGCAATCCTCACTTTCTCCCTCTCGCTCATGGGCACCTTCCTCGTCCGCTCCGGCGTGCTGTCTTCGGTCCACGCCTTC
The DNA here is from genome assembly GCA_040080145.1 of Hyphomicrobiaceae bacterium. Lineage (GTDB taxonomy): Bacteria > Pseudomonadota > Alphaproteobacteria > Rhizobiales > Hyphomicrobiaceae > JANXVY01. Next base: position 10,629 of record JBEBJA010000117.1, on the reverse strand, counting down.
GCCGTCGACCCCGAGCGCGGCGTCTTCGTGCTTTTGATCATGGTCTTGTTCACCGGCGGCGGCTTGGCACTCTTTGCCCTGCGCGCCCGCGAATTGCGACAGGGCGGCGCGTTCAACCCCATCTCGCGTGAAGGCGGCTTGGTCTTGAACAACATCCTGCTGTCAACGGCCTGCATCACCGTCCTGATTGGCACCCTCTACCCCCTCGCGCTCGAAGCCATCACGGGAGCTAAAATTTCCGTCGGCGCGCCCTACTTCAACATGACCTTCCTGCCCTTGATGGCCCCGCTTTTGATCGCCCTGCCCTTCGGCCCGTTCCTCGCCTGGAAGCGTGGCGATATCGTTGCCGCTGCCCAACTCTTGAAGGTCGCAGCCCTCATCGCGCTTGCCGTCATCATCATCGCGTTCGGCGTTGGCCAGAAAGGCGTCTGGCTCGCCCCGTTCGGCCTTGCCATCGGCGTCTTCGTCATGGCGGGCAGCCTGTCCGAACTCGCCGCCCGCATTAAGCTCGGCAAAGTCTCGTACGAGGAAAGCCTCCGGCGTCTGTCCAACCAGCCCCGGTCCAACTTCGGCACCACGCTTGCCCATTTCGGCGTCGGCCTGATGACCGTCGGCGTGGTCGCCACAAGCGCATACCAAGTCGAAAAAGTCCTCGTCATGAAGCCCGGCGAATCCGTCGACATCGCCGGCTACACCTTGAAATTCGGCGGCATTACCCCGTCCAAGGGCTCCAACTACGTCGAGCAGACCGGCCGCTTCGACGTCACGCGCGGTGGCTCGCCCGTCATCACGCTGGACCCCTCCAAGCGCCTCTACGACAGCCCCCCTCAGCCGACCACCGAAGCTGGCATCCACGCGTCGTGGAAGGGCGACCTCTACACCGTCCTCGGCGACAGCCAACCCGACGGCGGTTATTCGATCCGCCTCTATTTCCACCCCTTCGTTCGCTTCATCTGGATCGGGGCGGTGATAATGTTCATTGGCGGAGCCGCGTCGTTGTCCGACCGCCGCTTGCGTGTCGGTGCGCCAGGCCTCGCACGCCGCAAAACCGCAGCCGCACCGGCGGAGTAAATGTCATGAAACACCCGATCCGCCAAACGGTCGCCGCTGCAATCCTGATCCTGTCATGGGCCATGCCGTCACTCGCCGTCGAGCCCGGCGAACTCCTCGCCGATCCAGCCCTTGAAGCCCGCGCCAGGACCATTTCCGCCGAACTGCGCTGCCTCGTGTGCCAGAACCAGTCCATCGACGACAGCAACGCTCCGCTCGCCAAAGACCTCCGTCTGCTCGTCCGGGAGCGCCTGACCGCTGGCGAATCCGACAGCGCCGTCATGGCCTATGTCGTCGCCCGCTATGGCGATTTTGTCCTCTTAAAGCCCCCCTTCAATAGCCGCACGCTCCTTCTTTGGGTCTCCCCGTTCCTCGTTCTCGTCGGCATCGCGTATGCTCTGACGCGCGCCAGCCGAAAGACGGCCGCCTCGCCCGCCGCCGCTACCGCCGCCCCCTTGAGCCCCGCCGAAGAAAACAAGCTCCGCGAACTTCTCGAAAAGCGCTAGCAGACACCCCCCAAGCGGCCAGCCCTTGCTGGCCGAAGCGCCGAAGAGGCAAGCAAGAAGAGCGGCCAGCCCTTGCTGGCCGAAGCGCCGAAGAGGCGCCGGCGCGAGCGCCGGACTCAAAAGACCGAACCTCCTTCAGGTTGGGTCTTTTGCAAGCAACAGAGCCCTCTTCATTACCAACAATTAAGCCGGTCGAAAGGCACGTGTAATCCAGCGCTCATTATCTCTGCAGACGACGAATTTCCGTCTCTGTCAGGCCGCCTGGAGAACCTAACCCATGCCTGTTGTCCGTCCTTTGTCTCGCAAACACCTCTCCCTCGTCGCGGCAATCGCCGCTTCGGCCGTGGCTGTCCCGTTGACCCCGAGCTTTGCCCAGTTGAAGCCCGATGCAACAATTCAGACCCCGATGGGCCGTGCGCCATTGTCGTTCGCCGACATCGTTGAGCGCGTAAAACCCTCCGTCGTCTCGATTTCCGTTACCAACGGAAGCGATGCCAAAGTCGCTGATCTGCGCAAGGGCGGCAAGGGTCCTAAAGGCGCTCCCGGCGGCGGTGGAAACATTCCGGGCCTCCCCGATCTCCCCCCCGATCATCCGCTGAACGACTTCTTCAAGAACTTCCCCCGTGGCGGCGGCGGTGGTGCGCCCGATGCCGAAGAGCGTCCGTCTCTCGCACAGGGCTCTGGCTTCGTCATTTCCGCTGACGGTTACGTCGTGACCAACAACCACGTGGTTGAAAACGCGACCAAGATCACGGTCAGCTTTGACGAAAAGGAAAAGTACGAAGCCGAACTCATCGGCACCGACCCACGCACCGATCTCGGCCTCCTCAAGATCAAGCCGAAGACCCCTAAAACCTTCCCGTTTGTGAAGTTTGCAACCAGCCAGGGTCGCGTCGGCGACTGGGTCATGGCCGTTGGCAATCCATTCGGCCTTGGCGGCACAGTGACAGTCGGCATCATCTCGGCTTTCGGCCGCGACATCGGCTCGGGTCCCTATGACTTCCTGCAGATCGACGCCGCCGTGAACCGTGGCAACTCGGGTGGCCCGACCTTCAATCTTGACGGCGACGTCGTCGGCGTCAACACGGCCATCTTCTCGCCGTCGGGCGGCAACGTCGGCATCGCCTTCGCGATCCCGGCCAAAACCGCGACCGAAGTGGTCAACCAGCTCAAGAAATCGGGCACGGTCAACCGCGGCTGGCTCGGCGTCAAAATCCAGAACATCGACGAAGACACCGCCTCGAGCATCGGTCTGGCCGAAGCGCGCGGGGCCCTCATCACTGAAATCACTGCAAACGGTCCTGCCGCTGCTTCGGGCTTGAAATCCCAGGACGCAATCCTGCAGATTGACAAGGACAAGATCGCAGATAGCCGTGACCTCGCCCGCCGCATCGCCGAACTGTCGCCCAACACCGACGTCGACGTCAAAGTCTGGCGCAATAACTCCGAACAGGTCGTCAAGGTGAAGCTCGGCACGTTCCCCGGCGGCAAGGAAGATCCAGCCAAGCCCGAACCGGTGAAGCCTTCCAGCTCCAGCATCGACCTCGAACAGCTTGGCGTCACCCTACTCCCCGCCCGTGTCAGCGGCAGCAAGGAAGGCGTCGTCATTGCCGAAGTAAAATCCGGCTCCGACGCTGCCCTCAAAGGCCTGAAGGCTGGCGATGTGATCCTCGAAGTCGGTGGTGAAACCGTCAATTCGCCTGAAGAAGTGGCAGCCGGTGTGCAGAAGGCCCAGGGCCTGAAGCGCAAGGCAGTCCTGCTGCAGATCAAGTCGGCCGACCAGAAGCGATTTGTCCCCGTCCAATTAAAGGGCTGACAGCGCGCTCCGTGCCGATCATAACAAGGGCGGCTGCAGTCACACACGACTGCAGCCGCCATTTTTTCGTGCCTGGGGTTGCGGCGCCGCAGGCGGTCTCATCGACCGGGGCGGCCACGCACAAAGAATCGAGGTTGCTATGCGAGTTCTTGTCATCGAGGACGACCGGGAAACCGCCCAGTTCCTCTTGAAATCTCTCCGTGAAAGCGGCCACGCCGCCGATGTCGCCGCCGATGGCGAAACAGGGCTCGAATTGGCCCAGGCCGGCCAGCACGACGTCTTGATCGTCGATCGCATGCTGCCGCGCCTGGATGGCCTGTCCGTCATCAAGACCCTGCGCGCCGACGGCGTGCGCACCCCCGTTCTTGTCCTGTCGGCCCTCGGCGACGTCGACGACCGCGTCAAAGGTCTGCGCGCCGGTGGCGACGATTACTTGACCAAGCCCTACGCCTACTCCGAACTTCTGGCCCGCATCGAAGCGCTCGCTCGCCGCGCGGTCCCCGAAGAACAGGAAACCCGCTACAGCGTCGGCGACCTTGTCCTCGACCGCCTGTCCCACCGCGTCACGCGCGGCGGTGAGCCGATCCCCTTGCAGCCACGCGAATACCGCTTGCTCGAATACCTGATGAAAAACGCCGGTCAGGTCGTGACGCGTACCATGCTGCTCGAACACGTCTGGGACTACCACTTCGACCCCCAGACCAACGTCATTGACGTGCACGTGTCGCGCCTCCGCGCCAAGATCGACAAGTCGTTCGACAAGCCGCTGCTCCATACCGTGCGCGGTGCGGGATACATGATCCGTGACGGAGCTGTTTAACCGTTTGAGGGCTATGGCCTCGACGACGGCGTTCCGGCTCGCAACCGGTACCGCCGCCGTATTCGTTGTCATTGCCGGCCTTCTGCTGGCGATCCTGTTTTGGCAAACCAACCAAGTCCTCACCGATCAGGTCATCACCACCCTCACCGCCGAAGCCGAAGCGCTGCGCACGGAATCCCAATCGAGCACCAAGAACGCGCTCGCTGAAGCCGTCGCTGCTCGTTCCCGCCCCGAAGGCCCCGGCCTCTACTACCTTGCCAGCGCCACCGGCAAAAAACTGGCAGGCAACCTCAGCCGCTCGCCGCCTGAAATCTTTGCCGGTCAACACGGCGGCGTCTTCCGCTACCGCCCAGACATCGCCGTCTCCAAGCGCGACCGTCTTGGCGTTGCAATGGCGATCTCGCTGCCGGGCGGTGAAAGCCTCATCATCGGCCGCGACATCGAAGATCAGCGCGCCTTCGCTGACGGTATCAAGCGCCTCTTCATCCTGAGCTTCCTTGCATTGACCGCCGCCGGTCTCGCCACCGCGCTCATGATCAGCCGCATCGTCTTGAAACGCATCGAATCCATGAACGTCGCCAGCCAGCAGATCATGGCCGGCGACCTGTCCCGTCGCGTCCCTCTTGAGGGATCGGGCGATGAACTCGATGGCCTCGCGACCAACCTTAACGCCATGCTTGACCGCATAGAACAGCTCATGGCGGGGCTTCGCGAAGTCTCCGAAAACATCGCCCACGACCTCAAAACGCCGCTCAACCGTCTGCGCAACCGCGTCGAAGCTGCCCTGCGCGAGCCAGACAGCGCCCCCACATACCGCGACGCCCTGGAGCGCACCATCGAAGACGCCGACGACCTGATCAAAACCTTCAACGCCCTGTTGCTGATCGCCCGCCTCGAAGCCAGCGCCATCGACAAATCCGCGGAAAGTGTCGACTGCAGCGAACTCGTCCGCGACGTTGCCGAACTGTATGAACCCGTCACCGAGGAAACCGGCCTGAACCTGGAAATCGAAACGTCACCCTGCCCAGCTATCCGTGCCAACCGCCAGCTCATTGGCCAGGCCGTCGCCAACCTCATCGACAACGCCATCAAATACGCCCCCGCCGCCAGCCAGACGCCGTCACGCCCGTTGATCCGCGTCGAGGTCTCAGCGTCCGCCACCGACGTCGAAATCTCTGTCGCCGATCACGGCCCCGGCATCGCCGCCGAAAACCGTGAACGCGCCTTGAAGCGCTTCGTTCGCCTCGACGAAAGCCGTACCCAGCCCGGCACGGGCCTGGGTCTGAGCCTCGTGGCAGCCGTCGCCCGCATGCACGGTGGCCGGGTTATCCTCAAAGACAACAATCCCGGCCTCAAAGTCCGACTTCTCTTGCCCGTTCGTTCAGCTAGTCTGGCAGCAGAAATCAAACCGTCAAATGCGCCGGCCCAAGCGCGCGAGCCCATTGCGCTGGGAACCACGAAGGGTGCAGCAAGAACATGACCCCCGATACGGCCTCCCCGGTTGCTCAAGCCCTGCCGCTCGCCAGCCGTTTCAAGCCCCTTCCCAACGCCCAGCACGATGCCAAGGCCTCAGCCGTCTGGCAGGACTTCGAAGCGAGCATACGCGGCGAACCCGATTGGGCTTCCCTTGCCGCCCATGTTGATCTAACCCCCGTTTCTGAAGTCCTAACCGCAGTTTTCCAAGCATCCCCTTACCTGCGCGGCCTGATTGTCCGCGACAAGCAACGCCTCCTGCGGATACTCGAAACCCCGCCAGAACGTCTCATCACCGATCTTATCGCGGGCCTCCACCGCGACATGGCCGCCGCCACCCAGTTCAACGATTGCATGCGGTTGCTCCGCCGTTTCAAAGCCGAAGTCGCCCTGCTCACCGCGCTCGCGGACCTAGGAGGCGTCTGGCCTGTGATGACCGTGACGGCTAAGCTGACCGACGCCGCCGACGCCGCCGTCCAATCCGCCGTCCGCTACCTGTTCCGCTTAGCCGCCGAGCGCGGTGAGTGGCACCCGCTCGATCCATCCAGACCAGAATTTGGTTCCGGCTATATCGTTGTCGGAATGGGCAAATATGGTGCTTACGAACTCAACTATTCCAGCGATATCGACCTGATCGTCTTCTATGAGTCAAGCCTTGCCCGCGTTCGCGATGGCATAGAGACCTCAACCTTCTACGTCCGGTTGACCCGCGACCTCGTCCGCCTCATCTCCGAACGCACCGCCGACGGCTACGTTTTCCGCACCGACCTTCGCCTTCGCCCAGACGCAGGTGCGACTCAGATCGCGCTCACAGCCGAAGCCGCGATGCACTACTACGAAACCGTCGGCCAAAACTGGGAACGCGCCGCATTCATCAAAGCCCGCGCCGTTGCTGGCGACCAAATCGCAGGCGTTGCCTTCCTCGCCGAACTCAGCCCCTTCATCTGGCGGAAATATCTCGACTTCGCAGCCATCGCCGACGTCCACGCCATGAAGCGCCAGATCCACGCCTTCAAACGCCTTGGCGACATTGGCGTCGTGGGCCACGACATCAAGCTCGGCCGCGGCGGCATCCGCGAAATTGAATTCTTCGTTCAAACCCAGCAGCTCATCGCCGGCGGCCGCCAAAAAGCCTTGCGCACGCCCAGCACGCTTGCGGCCCTGCAAGAACTCGTCGCCCACGACTGGATCACCCAGCCCGTCGCGCAGAACCTCACCGAAGCCTATCTGTTCCTGCGCGGTATTGAACACCGCATCCAGATGGTCGCCGACGAACAGAGCCACAAACTCCCAACCAATCAAGACGAACTCGAACGCTTCGCCCGGTTCGCCGGATACGCAGATCTCAGCGCTTTTTCTGCGAGCCTGATCGCTGTGCTTGAAACCGTCCAAAGCTACTACTCACGCCTGTTTGAATCGAGCCCCGAACTGACGACCGGCGCATCCAATATGGTGTTCGCTGGCGAATCCGACGATCCAGCAACCCTCGATGCCTTGGCAGCCCTGGGCTACACCCAGCCCTCGCAAGTCCTGCAAACCGTGCGCAGCTGGCATCATGGGCGTTACCGCTCGATGCGCTCGCCCCAAGCCAGGGAACGGCTGACCCAGGTTCAGCCTGTGCTGATCGAGGCGCTGTCCCAGACCGTTGATCCAGATCAGGCGCTCGCAAACTTCGACCGCTTCCTCGCTGACCTTCCCTCCGGCATCCAGCTCTTCGCCCTCTTGCGCACCAAGCCCGGCCTGCTCCAGCTTGTCGCCGACATCATGGGCTCAGCGCCCCGCCTCGCCCGCATCCTGTCGCGCCGCCGCCGCCTGTTTGACGCCGTACTTGATCCACGCGCGTTCGGCAGCCAGCCATCATCAGCCGATTACGAAGTGCAATTACTTGCCGCGATCCCGGCGGATGCAGACCTTGAGCACGTGCTCGATACCGCGCGCATCAACGGCAGCGAGCAAAGCTTCTTGATCGGCGTTCGCACACTCGCCGGTACTCTGACCGCCCAGGACGCGGGACGCGCATATGCTGCCCTCGCCGGTGCCATGATCCGCGTTCTCCAGTCCCGCATTGAAACAGACCTCGCCGCCGCTCACGGCACCTTCCCAGACAGCGCCGCCGCCATCGTCGCCTTGGGAAAGCTCGGCGGGTGCGAAATGACCGCGTCGTCCGATCTCGACATCATCCTGATCTACGACGCCCCGCCCCAAGCCATAACTGGAACCCTGCTCTCGAACGGCCCCAAGCCACTGTCCGCGCCGCAATATTACGCCCGGTTGACCCAGCGTCTGGTCGTGGCGCTATCCGCCCACACCGCCCAGGGCAACCTCTACGATGTCGATCTGCGTCTGCGTCCGTCTGGCCAGCAAGGTCCGCTCGCCACCTCGTTTGCAAGCTTCGTCGACTATCAGACCACCTCGGCCTGGACCTGGGAACATATGGCCCTGACCCGCGCCCGCGTCATCAGCGGCTCGCCCGCCCTTCGCGCCAAGATAGAGGCCGCAATCGCCGCCGTTCTGTCAAAACCCCGCGACCGCGCCGCCATTGCGACCGATGTCCGCGATATGCGCGCCCGGATCGAGGCAGACAAAGGCACCACGAACATCTGGGACCTGAAACAAGTCCGCGGCGGCCTCGTCGACCTGGAATTCATCGCGCAGTATCTGCAGCTGATCCACGCGAGCCATTCCAAAGCAGTCCTCAACACCAACACCGCCCAGGCAATTGCAGAGTTAGGCCATGCCCAAGCGCTTGACGGCACCGATACCCACACGTTAGCGGAGGCCGCCGCCCTGCTGTCAAACTTGACCGGCCTGCTCCGCCTTCTATCTGATGGCCCCTTCGACCCGGCAACCGCCCCGCGAGGACTGAAAGACCAGTTGGCCCGCGCAGGTGTTGCCCCAAGTTTTTCCGCCCTCGAAAGCCTGCTAAAGGATACCCTGGCCGCCGTTCATGCGGCGTTTAACCGGATTATCTGATCTTTCACACCCAAGCGACGGAACAAGCGACGGAACGAGCCAGTCCCCCCGTTAGTCTCGATGACGGTCTGACTCGTTTCCAGCCTTGGCCCCTATGAACAACGTGCTTGATCGCAAAATAGCAGAGGTTGAGAACCGCGTGTCAGCCAAACGGGTGGAGCAGCCTGACCGTCCGCCGGGGGAACCCGGTGCCGGTTCTGAAGATGCAGCGCTGCTTCAAAAGGCGGCTGCGGGCGATATGCTGTCCTTTGCGGCGCTGGTCGATAAGCACCTGCCGGCAATGCTGGCAGTCGCCCGGCGCATGCTGCGGGACGATGCGGAGGCAGAGGACGTGGCGCAGGAGGCAATGCTTCGGTTATGGCGTTCGAGCGGACGGCTCGAAATCGGCGCGTATGGTGCCCGGCCCTGGCTCCGTCGCGTTGTATCGAACCTGTGCATCGACCGCGTGCGAGCCGGTCGCAACACCACCGTGACCGACGACGTACCCGAGCAGGCCCGTCCCGCGCAGCAAGAATCGACGATGGAACGCACTGAAGCCTCGGCCCGGGTCGATTCAGCCCTTAAGGAATTGCCCGAGCGCCAGCGTCTGGCGCTCGTGCTGTTTCACTACGAGGGCTTGAGCCAGATCGAAATCGGCAAGACAATGGGCATTTCTGACGAAGCGGTCGAGTCGCTCCTCTCGCGCGCCCGCCGTTCCTTGAAGTCCGCCCTCGCATCCGAATGGCAAGAACTTCTAACTGCACCTGACGACTGACCAACTGACGGTATCCGCTACAGACACGAGTTCAAAGTTTTCCAAGACCAATCGAGATAACGACGATGACGAACCATGCAGAATCCGAACAGCGGCTTCAGGAGTTGAATCAACTTCTCGAAACTTACGGCGCCGATATGGGCCGCTGGCCTGCGGCTGACCGGATAAGCCTGTCGCGTTTCATCGCGATCAATCCGCGCGCCAAGGCAGCCGTGGCCGAGGCGGCAGCGCTTGACCGCCTGCTCGATGCCGCCCCTCGCGTCAGTGTTGCCCGTCAGCGAGCCCTTGCAGAACGCATCGTAACAGCTGCGGTCGCTTCCAACCCCTCGGTGGTCAAGCCCGGCAACGTCGTCCCCTTCCGCGCTGCCAAATCAACCACGCTGCCCTTCTTCGGTGGACACGCGCGTCACGCCGCCGGCGCCTTGCTGGCCGCATCCCTGGTCTTGGGGATTTTTGCCGGGACCAGCGGACAGTTCTCTCCGGCTGTGGATTACGTCGCCGAAGCCACCGGTCTGTCCGACGAAGATTCAGAACTTGCCTTCTACGCCGAAACATCGGCCAGCGCGGAAGAATCCCTATGAGCACCACCGCTCCCCTCACGCCTCCAGCGCGCAGATATTCCAAGCTGCTGATCGCCTCGCTGGCGCTCAACCTGCTGATCATGGGCATTGCCGGCGGTGCCGTTGTCACGCATCGTTTCGGCCGTCACCACGAATTTCATCTGGGCGATCCGGGGCTGCGCGGCTTCATGCGCTCCCTGCCCAAGGAGCGCCGGGATGCGCTGCGTGCCAACGGCGAGCAGGCCCGGCAAACCTGGAAGCCACTGCGTCAAGCCGTCCAGCAGGCCCGGGCCGATGTCAACGCAGCAATGACTGCATCGCCGTTCGATGCGGCCCGCGTTGAAAAATCTCTCAACGATCTCATCGCTGCCGAAGCCAATGCCCGCCGCGCGGGTTCCGCTGTTCTCATCAGTGCAGTGTCACAAATGACACCGGAGGAGCGGGCCCGCTTTCAAAAATGGCGCCGCAAACACGACCAGCGATCCGGCCCACCCAAGTTCGACGATGGACCAGACAGCCCACCAGATCCTCAAGTCCCGCCAGCCCCAGTAGCCCCTAAATAGGCGCATTCCCGCGGATCTAGAGTGCTTCCGGAAAAGCATGCCCCCGCGAAGGCGGGGGTGGGAACCGGTTTTCCGAAAAGAAGCACGACCAAACAGAGGCTTAGGGTCCGACTT
>JBEBJA010000246.1:0-2562 GCA_040080145.1 Hyphomicrobiaceae bacterium | reverse complement strand
TAGGTAAAGATCCCGGATCTGCGTGCGCAAGGGCGCACTTGTCCGGGACAACAGTGGGGTGGACGTGCGCTTGATGTCAAATGGAGCATAAAAAAAGGGCCCGGCGAACCGGACCCTTTCACGTGGAGCATCGTCAGGGAGACGATTAGTAGGTGAACTTGCCCGAGAACACGAAGCGCTCGTCGCACTGCAGGGCGATACCATTGCACCAGTTGTTGGGGCCGTTCGTGACGTCGGTATCCCAGTAGCGGAAGTCGAACGTGAACTTCTCGACTGCCAGCGACAGGCCGATGTTCCAGTAGGCCAGCTCATCTTTTCCGTTGGCGAGCGCGAACTTGCCGACGGGGAACGAACCGATCACGCCGGTCGCATCACCGAACTGCATGCCGTACAAGGCGCTAATGGTCGGGGTGAAGATGCCGATGGCAGGAAGTTCATAGCCAGCGGTAAGTTCGGTGGTCCAGACTTCGCCCTGCTTGCCCTGATACTCAGGCGAGAAGTACACGGTGCCGCCGACGGTCAGCTTGGGGAGGGCGGGGATGAACGCGCCGCTGACGCCAGCCTTGAATTCGAGGTAATCCTGCTCTTCGAGCTGAGCTTTGCCTGCGCCGCCATCGTTTGCGCCGGGATAAGCGTAATAGATTACGCCGAGGTCGAAGGTGGCTGGACCCCAGGTCGGCTTGATGCCGCCGTAAATGTCGAGTTCGGACGAAACGACCTTCGAACCAGCGACGCCGAGGGGGCCGTCGAAGTTGCGGCCGAAGTCAACGGTGGAAGCCCAGAGGCCGAAGTAGGCGATGCCGTAGCCGAGGTCGATGCCGCCCTGGATGGCAGGATTTTCTTTGTTCTGCGAAACGCCGCGGAACACGTAGTCGCTCGTGGCGCCGACGTTGAACGAGTAGGTGAACTTGCGGCCTTCAGGAGCAGGCGTTGGTTCGCTGGCGATAGCCGCAGCCGAGAAGCTGCCCATCGTGGCAACCAGTGCCAACGCGCTCAGCGATGTTTTGAAAGAGGAAACCATTGTAAAAAACCCCCAGTGGTAGTGCCGGAAAACCAGTTGCCGGCGTTTCGTCGTGATGACTTGATGATGAGAGAACGGGAAATTGCATCGCACAACAAGCAGGAAACACGGGAATTGGCCGTGTGGCATGCGCGGTGTAACCGAACAGCAACGCCTTGAAAATTGTGACTAAAACTTGGTCATTTGGTGGTTGAAGCGCGAGCGGGTTGCGCACAATTTTATGCTTAAAGTTTGTGCAGGTGCCCCATTGTTAAGCGATCTGCACAATGGTGTGCGACGCAATGTTGGCGAGGGTCAACTGCCGGGAGTTGCGAGGGCAACCCGACGGCGTTGAAAGTTCCGGTGTTGGGAGCGATTGAGGCCGGGCGGCTGTTCGGGTAGTCCTAAGCGCATACCGCGACGTGATCTTGCAAAGGCCTCGAGTCATTATGGCGACTTCCACGACTGCACCCTGCGCACTCGTTACAGGGGCTTCGCGCCGCATTGGCAGGGCGATTGCCCTATCTCTGGCTGATGCGGGCTATGACATCGGCGTGCACTACTTCCGCTCGCACAATGATGCGCTTGCATTGGTGGCGGAGATCGAGGCGCGGGGGCGGCGGGCCGTGGCGGTACCGGCAAATCTGGCTGATGCTGGCGAAGTCATGGGACTGATCCCGCAAATGGCGGCCCGGCTTTGTGCTCCGGTGTGCCTCATCAACAACGCTTCGGAATTCAGGCACGATACGATCGCTACGATGACGCCTGAGAGCTGGGCTGTGCATCAGGATACGAACTTACGCGCTCCCATCCTGCTGTCGCAGGCGTTGTTTCTGAATTTGCCCGAGGGAGCGACCGGGAATGTCATCAATATTATTGATCAGCGGGTGCTGAAGCTAACGCCAGACTTTTTTTCTTACACGATCTCGAAGGCGGGGCTTTGGACGGCGACCAAAACATTGGCGCAGGCGTTGTGTCCACGGGTGCGGGTCAACGCCGTCGGGCCGGGGCCGGTGCTTGCCAGCGTGCATCAAAGTGCTGCGGAGTTTTCGGCCGAGCAAGCATCGACATTGCTGGGGCGGGGGTCGACGCCCGATGAGATCGCGGCAGCGGTGCGGTTCATTCTCGACGCTCCGGCGATCACCGGCCAGATGATTGTGCTCGATGGCGGTCAGCACTTGATGTTTTGAGTTTTTGTCTTTTGCTTTCAACCCTTTGACCGGAAGGCGGTCAGTGGGTTGAGTCCGGCGCTCGCGCCGTCGCCTGTTCGGCTCTTCTGTCAGCGCAAAGGGCGCTGCCAGCTCTTTTGCTTTCAACCCTTTGACCGGAAGGCGGTCAGCGGGTTGAGTCCGGCGCTCGCGCCGTCGCCTGTTCGGCTCTTCTGTCAGCGCAAAGGGCGCTGCCAGCTTCATTTGCTGTCAACCCTTTGACCGGAAGGCGGTCAGCGGGTTGAGTCCGGCGCTCGCGCCGTCGCCTGTTCGGCTCTTCTGTCAGCGCAAAGGGCGCTGCCAGCTCTTTTGCTTTCAACCCTCTGACCGGAAGGCGGTCAGTGGGTTGAGTCC
>JBEBJA010000081.1:0-11912 GCA_040080145.1 Hyphomicrobiaceae bacterium | reverse complement strand
TACCCATGTAACCCGCATCGCCGCGCTTGATCCGAGCGCCGAACTGAACGTCGGCGATCTGGCTCAACTTGACGGACACACCCTGGCGCTTGGCAATGACGAGATTTTGCAGGTCCGACAACCGCGTGGTGCGACCGATGTTACGGATCAAAAACTCTCTGCCGTGCTGGTCGACGAATCCTCCGGCCGTGTTGCCGCCGAACTCCTTTAGCGCTGCTTGCACCTCATCGGCCCCCACCTTGAGCGCTGCCATCTGCACGAGATCGAGCGTCACCCGATATTGGCGCACTTCACCGCCGATCGGGATCACCTGCGACACGCCGGGGATGGTTAACAAGCGTGGCCGCACGACCCAATCGGCAAGTTCACGGACCTCCATCGCAGGCACCGTCTCACTCGACATGGCGAGCAGCATGATCTCACCCATGATCGAAGAGATCGGGGCCATCTGCGGCACGACGCGGGCAGGCAGCTGCGCCATCACCGAGCCGAGGCGTTCGGAGACCTGCTGGCGGTTGCGGAAGATTTCCGTGCCCCAGTCGAATTCGATATAGATGATCGACAAACCAACGCCTGAAACCGAGCGAACGCGCGTCACGCCGGGAAGCCCGTTCATGGCCGTTTCGAGTGGAAACGTCACGAGCTGCTCGACTTCCTCAGGCGCCAATCCATCGGCTTCCGTCAGCAACGTGACCGTGGGTTTGTTCAGATCGGGGAACACATCGACGGGAAGGCGGCCCACCGTCAGGCTGCCATAGATGACGAGGCCAAGAGCGACCGCGAGGACGAACAACCGGTTACGCAGGCTGCCGGAGACGAGAATATTGAACATGGGTGCCCCGTCAGCGGATCTGGTTTAGGAGCGTCGCGCCTTCGATGACGGCGCGCTCGTTGGGTTTGAGCCCGCCCTCGATGACGACGCGCTCACCGTCCAAAGGCTGCAACTTGACGACGTTCGGCTTGAAACGTTCAGCGGCCACGTGCGTCCAGATGATCGACACGCCGTTGGCACCGCGCACCACGGCTGCCTGTGGCAAGATCAATCCGTCCCGCTTCGAGGCTGTCTTTAAGATGACTGTCATCGGGCGACCAATCGCGAGTGTCTCGGTCGGCGCTTCGACGCTGAAATTGACCGGCGTGCCCTGCTGACGCAGCGTAAGTGAGCGACCCACGAAATTGAGCTTGAACGTTTCGCCAGTGGTGGTGACGGCGCTGGCCTCGACGATGTCGCTGACTATCCGCGGATCGAAGGCAATGGCCTCGACCCATAGGCGAGTTGGATCGACGATTTCAAAGATAACGTCACGCGCGCTCGCCAACTGTCCGGGCACGGCTGCCGACATGGCGATGACGCCGGTGATGGGGGCTGTCAGTGGCTGAGGCTCACCCTGGGACGAGCGGACACTGGCGCGGCGCTTGCGAAGCCCATCGACAGTCGTTTTGGTGTCGTCGATGTCCTTTTGCGGTATCGTGCCGGGAATACGCGAAATACGGGCAAGTTTCTGCTCCGCCAATAGAATTTGCGTATCAAGTTCGCCGATCGTGCCAGCGTAGGAGTTCTGATCTGCGGTAGGGATCACGGGCATAACATTCGCCAGCACCTGGCCCTTAAGGACCTTTTGTCCAACGAGTGGTAGTCCCGCTTCCAATGCCTCGATCCGGCCGTCGACAGGGCTCTGCACCCTGCCAAAACCGTTCGGATCAGCAACCACTTGACCCGATAGCTGGACCGTCCGCGCCGCGCTCGACTCTCCCGCCAGCACGGTGCGGATCGTCAGCAGGTGCTGGGTTTCTTTGGGCACAAACAACGATCCATCCGACAGCCGTTGGGGGAGATCCGCAGTGATTTTCAGTTGGATCTTGCCGGGTGCTGTCGCTTCCTGAGCATCCACACCCACTGGTCCTAAGAGAGAGACCGCAACCGCGAGCGCCAGCGCGGATACGACGCGTCGGATTTTAGCCAGTGGTTTATCTCCGACCGTTGATTGCTCTGTCCGATCTGCCGACAAATCGACCTTGTATTGGGCGTCATTACTTGTGCGCCCCCGCCCCGTGCGAAACAGCAGGATGCTCAAAACGCCCAGCATGAAGCCTGCTAAACCGGCGATCGTCGCCGAACGATTTTGCGTGAAGGTCTCGCCCCATGTTTGGGTGCTAACAGATGCCGCTTTTGGCCCGGTGGCTTCGAGGCTTCCAGCTAAAAGATCCGTCAAGCCACCATCAATGATCGTGAACTGGAAATCGATTTTGCCCGAGCTAGCCAGCAGGGGTGTCCTGATACGGTAAGATTTGTCATCCAGCGGCTCGACGGGGACGGGCTCGCCGTTTGCCGTGGCCGTGATTTTGGCGGCCGGAATCTGTTCGTTGGTTCGAAATCTGTCGAGGTAAACGATCAAATCCTTGCCTTTAACGACGCCGACCAGCTCGAAATCATCCGAGACCGCGTCGAAGCGCGGAGCAACCGCGGTCGTGATCTCGATCTTAGGCCCGCCATGATCGTGGCCCTCATGGGCCAGTAGGCCTTTGGAAACAAGGGACGAGACCAGCGCAAGGCTCAAACCCAAGCCAAGCCGCCGCAGTGTCGTCCGCGACTGTTGCGCGTTCATGCAGAAGTCTCCTGTCCCGCTTACCGCCGCCTTGTGTAGTTGAACCTTCGTTACCGAACGTGTCGGCAGTGTTACAAATTGTTTCCAGCAAACATTCGCCATCGTCTTTGATCCATATTCATGCGAGCTCGTATTGGCTAACCTCTCGCATTTCGGCTCGGCACCTTAAGGATATCCAATGGAACTCAAAACCCTCGCATTTTTCGCCTTTATCCTGGCAACAGGCGTCGCCGGTGGTACCGCCGTCGCACAAGACAAGCCCGCTATGGATCATTCCAAAATGGACCATGGAACTATGCCGATGGGTGCGCCCGACAGCCCATCTGCCAAGGCTTTCATTGCAGCCAACGCCAAGATGCACAAAGACATGACCATGACGTTTTCAGGCGACGCCGATCTCGACTTCATCAAGGGCATGCTGCCTCACCATGTGGGTGCCGTTGATATGGCCAAGATCGTTTTGCAGTACGGCAAGGACCCGGAAGTCAAGAAGCTCGCGGAAGAGATTATCAAGGCCCAAAATACTGAGATCGATTTCATGAAAACTTGGCTCGCGAAGAAAGCCAAATAAACATTGACTCCAATGGTCGCCTTCAGGTTCAGGCCCCAACGGGTAAGTCCTGAACCGCAGCCAAGCTGACCTTCAGGTTCAAGGCAAACGAACGCTGCCGGTGTTTCCCGAAATCGCGGCGCTCAACGCGGACCTTGCTGTCCTATGCTGCAAACGTATGGGCGAACGTCACCTGGCTTTGGTAGAGCAGAAGATCAACGCCCTCGACCAGGCCTTACCCTTGGCCGAATTTTAGCTTCCGCAGGAGCTCGCGACCTTGCGCCGCCTGCTCGAGGCCCGGATAGGGAAGCCGGGCAAGCGGAAGTTCGTCCAGTGTTGCGGTTGAAAGCTTTTAAGATGGTCGATGTGGCCGCCGCCGTGCATGACGCAAACCAACGCGGCGCCGTTGGGTTCGATGCGATCAAGTGACCAAAGTTAGCCGTCGGACCACGACCCGAAAGTGCTGTGGCTCATCATTTCAAGACGCTCAAGCTGCCGACGTTGCTGCGCGAGTACACAAGATCGCGCGCCTGTGTGCGGCCGAGGGCGTCGATCATCCGCGCTATCTCCTGCGGCTGGTCGAGGCCGAACTCATCGATCGCGAACGGCGGATGGTGAATTGCCGCATCAAGGCGGCGAAGTTCCCGGCCTTGAAGAGCCTCGATAGCTTCGACTTTGCCGCCGAACTAGACCAAGGCCTCGTGATGGAGCTGGTGCGATCGGAGAACGTTGACCGGCGTGAGAACATCATTACGGTCGGAGCAGCACCGAAAGTAAACTGAGCAAATGCGGCCAGTCCATGCCGTAGCCCATCCCGAAATCCATCGTGATACTGCCTCTTCTGTTGGCCGAGCTAGCGGCTGGTCCCGCTTAAGCCACGCGCACTTCCGTCATCATGCCTGTCGCCATGTGGTAAAGGTGGTGACAGTGCAGGAACCACGAACCCTTGAGATTGGCATCAAATGCAACCGTGATCGGGGCGTGAGCCGGAACGATCAAGGTGTCGCGGATAGCTCCCGAAAAGCGCTGCCCGCCGATGCCGACAACCTGGAAATGATGTCCGTGCAGATGCATCGGATGCATCATGCTAGTCGGGTTCATGAAAGTCATTTCCACGCGTTCGCCCTGGCGAACCTCGAATGGCGTATGTTGACCGTGCACACGGCCGTTTATCGTCCAGCGATATCCAGCGTTTTCCCCGAGCATGACCATGAAGGACTTGTCGGCTGTCTTAGCGGTGACGGGCGCTAATGCGCGGAGCTGTGATTCAAATGTAAGGTCCACCAAACTCTGGGCATGGTTTTGGGTCGAAGCGAGTTTGCTCACCTGAGCTGAACCAGCGGCGAGAACAATTCCAGTGACGGCCTTGGCGCCTTCGACCTGCGCCAGAACCGGGAAGGCACCGCCTTCCGGCGGCAGTTCCACCAGCAGATCTAGCCGCTGCCCTTGAGCTATAGGGTAGCTCGCCGCCGCTATTGGTTGGCAAGGCGAGCCGTCAACAGCAATACATTTGGAATCCAGGCCAGGGGTTGCAACGAAGAACGCCGTCGCGGTTGCGCCGTTGATGATCCGCAGCCGCACACGTCCGCCCTTATCGACCTTGACTACCTCGGGGTCATCAAGCGTCCGGTCATTGGCGAGGTAGGCGTCATAACGCACATCATTCGCGTGCGTCATGGTCATCATATGACCCATGCCGCCCATACCTCCCATCGTGTGCCCGGCATTGCCTTGAGCAGGTATGTTCGGCATGCCCGCATCGTGGCTCGTTGTAGCACTGCCGACCTTATCACCTGAGTGTGTGTTGTTACCGCCAAGCTCGGCGAGAATCTCTTGAGGCGATCGGAACGCGAAGTCGTGCAGCATCACCACGACATCCTGTACATCTCCCGCATCGCGCTCCCTCGTGATCAGAGGCGCCGCCAACATCTGCTGCTCGGTCAGGCTATGGGAGTGCATCCACTGGGTGCCGGGGGTCAGCTCGAAATCATACGTATCGGTTTGCCCAGCAGCGAGCGGTGTGCCGTCGGGGCGTGCGCGATCTTGGTCGGCTGGTGTTTTGACTTGTCCATGCCAATGCAGCTGCAGCGGTTCAGAAGACGCGTTCAAAACCGTGCCCTTGAGCCGGTCGCCTTCGGTCGCAATGATGCCGGGCTTGCCATTGGGGCCGGTAATCCCAAACACTTTGGCGGCCTTCCCGTTGACTTCGATCGTACGCGAATCGACCGTCAGCAGCGGGGCCGCTGCCCAGGCCGGGGCCCATGGCGAGCCAAACGCGAGTGTTCCGCCCAATGCAGCCGTCGTCTTGAGAAACGAGCGCCGGTCGAGGCCGTTCGCAATGTGTCGCGTGCTCATGATCTGCTCTTTTCGTGGGTGCCTCGAATAAACAAAGACTGCTCGCGCCACGACTGCGACACGAGTTCAAAAAACGTCATTTACCGTAGTCAAACTGGTCGCTCGCCCAGATAGCGCCCAAAAGATCTTTGGCCGGATTTACCAAATTGGATCACGTCAAAGGCTTCTGGAATTCCGCCCTCCATGCCTGGAGATCCCGCAGGCATCCCCGGCGCCGAAAGACCAATGGCATCAGGCTTCTCGGTAAGAAGCCGCGTGATAGCCTGAGCTGGAACGTGTCCCTCGATGACGTATCCGCTAATCTCTGCGGTATGGCAGGAGGCTAGCTCCGCCGCAACCCCGAGCCGTGCTTTAACCGCCTGCATGTCAGCCGTCTCGACGACGGTCACGGTAAATCCATTCTTGCGCAGGTGCGCAACCCAGCCTGAGCAACAGCCGCAGCTGGGGTCTTTCCAAACCTTGATGGCTGGCAGCGGTTCGGCCCATACCAGCTTCGCCGACGCGACCGCTGTTGTTGCGATCAGCCCGAGCATCGCCCGGCGCGAATAAAGGCTGAGATGCATATTCATGTTCCTCTCCTTACATGCTGTAGGGTGCTCTGTGTTGATACTGGTCAACGTGCGGTTCTGCTGAGCAACTCCATCAGTTCAACAATCTTCTGCCGCTGCTCGTCCTTATCGCCGCTGACAATGGCGTGTTCAACGCAGTGGGCGATATGGTCGTGCAATACGGCTTCTTCGACCCGTCGAAGGGCCGCGCGCACGGCGGCAATCTGCGTCACGATATCGATGCAGTAGCGATCCTCTTCGACCATGCGGGAGAGGCCACGCACCTGTCCTTCGATCCGATTCAAGCGCTTCAAACATGAGGATTTTGATTCTTTGGGCATGCTTGACCTATACCCAATGGGGGTATAGCGTCAAGTATACCCTGCGAGGGTATACTAATAAAGAGGTTTGATCGGTCATGGCAGCACTCGGAACGCACGCACACGGAGATCACGCCTCGCATAGCGCGCAAGACCACCCTGCAAAGGGCGTAAAGGATCCGGTGTGCGGAATGACCGTCGACCCGCACACTGCCAAACATCGGCATACCCATGAAGGTCGGCCGTATTACTTCTGCTCGGGAACGTGCCGCGAGAAGTTCATCGCCGACCCTGCAAAGTACCAGCGGACGGACACCAAGGCTGTGGCACCAGCTCCGGAAGGCACGATCTACACCTGCCCGATGCATCCTCAGATCCGGCAACCAGGTCCTGGCTCTTGTCCCATCTGCGGCATGGCGCTGGAGCCGGAGACGGTTTCTGCTGATATGGCGGCCAATCCCGAACTCGCCGACATGACCCGCCGCTTCTGGATCGCGCTCGCGCTGACCGCGCCGGTTTTCGTGCTCGAAATGGGTGCACACCTGACCAACCTTCATCAATATATCGGCCAACAGACATCGAACTGGGTACAGCTCGTCTTGGCGACGCCAGTGGTATTGTGGACAGGGTGGCCGTTTTTCGACCGCGCTTGGTTCTCACTTAAGACCCGCAACCTCAACATGTTCACGCTGATTGCCATGGGCACCGGCGTGGCGTGGATTTACAGCATCGTCGGTACGCTGCTGCCAAGTTCATTTCCACCCGCACTACGCGGTCACGATGGCTCGGTCGCGGTCTATTTCGAGGCGGCAGCCGTCATCACCGTTCTCGTTCTGCTGGGACAAGTTCTTGAACTCAAAGCACGCGAAGAAACCAGCGGCGCCATTCGCGCACTTCTCGATCTTTCTCCCAAAAGTGCGCGCCGTATCAAGGCTGACGGCACCGACGAGGACGTGAGCCTCGATTTAGTCGTAGTCGGCGACCATCTCCGGGTACGGCCCGGCGAGCGCGTCGCCGTCGATGGCGAAATCATCGAAGGGCGCAGCTCCATTGATGAATCTTTGGTGACAGGCGAGTCCATGCCCGTGACTAAATCCGTGGGTGCGAAGGTCATCGGTGGCACCATGAACCAGTCGGGCGGCTTCGTGATGCGTGCCGACAAGGTTGGACGCGATACGGTGCTTGCACAGATCGTACAGATGGTGGCGCAAGCGCAGCGTTCACGTGCGCCCATCCAACGTCTCGCCGATCAAGTCGCGGGCTGGTTTGTCCCTGCGGTGATTGCGGCAGCTTTGGTCGCATTTGTTGCGTGGTCGCTGTGGGGACCCGAGCCCCGCTTCAGCTACGCATTTATCGCGGCGGTATCGGTTTTGATCATTGCCTGCCCATGCGCGTTGGGGCTGGCCACGCCGATGTCGATTATGGTGGGCGTCGGGCGGGGCGCGCAGTCCGGCGTCCTGATCAAGAGCGCCGAGGCGCTGGAACGCATGGAGAAAGTCGACACGCTGGTGGTCGACAAGACCGGCACGCTCACCGAAGGCAAGCCGAGCGTTGTCGGCATCAAAACCGCCGCTGGCGTTACCGAGACTGAATTGCTCCGCCTGACAGCCAGCCTGGAGCGCAGCAGCGAACATCCGCTAGCCACTGCCATCGTCCGCGCGGCAAAAGAGCGGGGCCTAACCCTGGCAGCTGTTGAAAACTTCGACTCGCCCATTGGCAAAGGCGTCACCGGCTCCGTTGAAGGCCGCAAGCTGGTGATCGGGAATCGCAAAATCATGGCCGAGGCCAGCATCGACACCAGCACCCTCGACCAGAGCGCCGAGACGATGCGCCAAGACGGTGCGACGGCGATATTCGTTGCCATTGACGGCAAGGCAGCGGGAATTCTTGCGATTGCCGACCCCGTCAAGGCGACGACTTTTGCCGCCATTACAGCGCTCAAAGCTGCTGGTATTCGCGTGGTCATGCTGACCGGCGACAACGCTACGACGGCAAAGGCTGTGGCTCGCAAGCTCGGCATCGACGATGTCGAGGCCGACGTATTGCCGGAAGACAAAAGCAAGGTCGTCGAACGGTTCCGCAAGGAAGGCCGTGTCGTTGCGATGGCAGGTGACGGAGTCAACGATGCCCCGGCTCTTGCCGCCGCCGATGTCGGCATCGCCATGGGAACAGGCACCGATGTCGCCATGGAAAGTGCGGGCGTGACCCTGCTCAAGGGAGATCTCAACGGTATCGTTCGCGCACGCCACCTGTCGGCCGCGACCATGGCCAACATCCGGCAAAACCTTTTCTTTGCCTTTATCTACAATGCGGCCGGTATCCCGATAGCCGCGGGTGTCTTGTATCCATGGTTCGGTGTGTTGCTGTCGCCGATCATCGCCGCTGCAGCGATGGCCTTGTCATCCGTCAGCGTCATCGGCAATGCCCTGCGGCTCAACCGCGTAAAGCTCTAGCCCCATGCCAAAGCTCAGCAGGACAACCTTAATCGACGCGCCTGCCGGACGGGTGTTCGCTTGCGTCGACGATATTCGCAATCTCGCGCGCCACATGAGTGAAAGCGGGTCGATGCCGATGATGGGGTCGAAGCTCAAGCTTGAGATTGTGACAGCAGAACCGACAGGAGTTGGTGCTACCTACCGGTACTCGGGGCACATGATGGGATTGAAACTCGACTTCTCCGAGACAGTGACGAAGTACGTCGCAGCACGGGAGAAAGTCTGGCACACTATAGGCGAGCCAAAACTTCTCATCATGAAAAGCTATGAGATGGGCGCGTTGGTCGAGTCGGCTTCGCCCTCCACATCGCGACTCACGATCAACATCGACTACGACCTGCCAGCTTCAGGATTTTGGCGGGTAGCTGGCTGGATGTTGAGCGATGCTTATAGTCGTTGGTGCTTGACTAGCATGGTCGAAGGCAGCAATCGCGCGCTTGAACAGAAGGGCGCTTCGCAATGACGACGATGCCTGGAACATCCACGAATTGGGTTCAGGCTCTTCGCCGCTATCTTTGTGCTTCGATAGCAGCAAACCTCGTATGGGAAATCCTGCAGTTACCGTTGTTCACGATCTGGAAAACGGGAACCATAGGACAAAAAGCGTTCGCCGTTGTTCATTGTACCGGCGGTGACGCGATGATCGCCGGGTTTGCCCTGGTGTCAGCTCTCATCCTGTTTGGACGACCGGCGTGGCCCAATCGCGCTACAGCAGCCGTCTATGCAGCCAGTCTGGTGCTCGGAATCGGCTATACGATCTACAGCGAATGGCTGAACACCAGCGTCCGTGCCTCTTGGGCCTATTCAGAACTCATGCCCATTCTGCCGGTATTGGGAACAGGCGTCTCACCGCTTCTGCAATGGCTCGTCGTGCCAACCCTTTCAATGTGGGTTGCGCTCGGTCATGCCCCATGGCTGCGAGACCCATTAAAAGAAAGCTCGTGAGTTGCACCGCTTTGTGGCCAGTAAATCTATAGTGGAGGCTATGCCAATGTCACAGCTCAATACATTCTTCGGATCAACGGCAGGCTTGATCACATGCCTCATCGTTGCTGCTCTCGGGGCATATTTGATCGTCTACCATCTGGCTCATGTAGCCCTTCTGGTGCCCTACCTGTTCTTACTGGCTTGCCCACTGATGCATTTGATGCATCGCGGTCATCATTCTCATCACCAACGTCCCAATACCCAAGACGAAAAGATGCCTTCGTAGAACCCGCCGTGCCACTTGTAGACTTCCGGTCTGGGGCTCGGGTCTCCCTCAATGCGCCGGTCGATTGCGGACGGTCCTGCGGTATCAAAACGCTGAGCTGCGCAATACTCCGGGATGGTCGGCATGGTCATGGCGGCCGACGTGCGGCTTCATCAGCACCATTGCGCTAGCCGCGCGAGTGCCGAGGAAGACTTTGATGTAGCAATTGGCGGCAATCTGCCATGTCAGCTGATCATGGAAGCCGATGGTTGCAACGATAGTCCCTAGGAACGGTGCGGTTGAAAAATAGGCCCCTGTTCGTGCACTCCCAAGATGGCGCAGAGCAAGCACAAAGCAGACAAGACTGACACCATAACCGAGAAAACCAACCAGCATTCCAGCCACTACGATTGTTGGTGCCGGGATCACACCGCCGGCTAGCAAGCCGAGCGCCAAATCGATCGGCCCTGCGACAAGCCCCTTCAATTGCACGATCTGGAGCGGGTCGGACAGCGAGACCTTGCGCGTGAGATTGTTATCAATCCCCCAGGCGACG
This sequence comes from Hyphomicrobiaceae bacterium, assembly GCA_040080145.1. Taxonomy (GTDB): domain Bacteria; phylum Pseudomonadota; class Alphaproteobacteria; order Rhizobiales; family Hyphomicrobiaceae; genus JANXVY01. The sequence continues at coordinate 1,290 of JBEBJA010000081.1, read as the reverse complement.
CATGCCGCAACCATGGCGAGCGGCCCCGCGAGGCCCGCAAGATTTGGCTGGCCCGTTCACGACAGCACCAAGGCTCCAGCAACCAGGAGCGCCATGCCGATCGCAATTAGCTTGTCGAAATTCTCATGGAAGACGAACCAAGCGATAAGCGCCGTCGCCACGCCCTCAAATGTAACTAACAGCGAGGCCGATGCGGCGTCCGTACGGGCAAGGCCGAGCATGAGCAAGATCGGTCCGGCCACACCCCCCCCCGCAGCAATTGCACCGGCCAGTCAACAGAACTCAGCTCGGGTCAGCGAGGATTCGCGCGCGTCCGCCGTTGAGAAGACATTGGGTGCTAACCAGCGGAGAGCCGCAACACCCAATCCTGCTCCTAAATACAAAAGGCCTCCAAGTATGAAGGGATCGGAACTGCCGACCAACGCCTTGGCCAAAGGTGTGGATGCCCCGAACAAGGCAGCCGAAGCAAGAGCGAAGAGAACGGCGCGATGATTCAGCAAAAGATTGGCTCCGCTCAAATGTTGTGGTGTCGCTTTCACGATATCGGATTGTCGGCACTCCTACGCCGTTACTGTGCAACAATCCTCCGATATGAGACGGATGTTGCTGAAATCATTTGCGCTTCTCGTCGCTAGACGATGTAAGGGTCCCGCTGACAATACAAGGACGGGATGCGATGGGCGCTAACGACGATGATCATCATGACCACGAACAAGGTCCCGATGGCAAAGACGACCATGGTAGAGGTCATACTCACGTCCATGCCCCTGCCAATTTCGGCACAGCCTTCGCTGTCGGCATAGTCCTTAACACCGCGTTCGTGGTGATCGAAGCGGGCTATGGAATCGCGAGCAACTCAATGGCTTTGCTCGCCGATGCAGGTCACAATCTGTCGGATGTACTCGGCTTGTTGCTGGCTTGGGGTGCTAGCGTACTGGTAAAACAAGCGCCGACAAAGCGTTACACTTATGGGCTGCTGGGATCGTCAATTCTTGCAGCGCTCTTCAACGCAATCTTCCTCCTCATCGCCGTCGGCGCGATTGGCTGGGAAGCCATCCAGCGATTTTCCGTGCCGGAGCCCGTGGCAGGAAAAACCGTCATGATCGTTGCCGCAATTGGTATCGCCATAAATGGCCTCACCGCATGGTTGTTTGCATCGGGCGCGAAGGACGACATCAATATCCGTGGTGCTTTCCTTCACATGGCAGCGGATGCAATGGTGTCAGCAGGCGTGGTTCTGGCTGGCCTCGTGATCCTCTACACCGGTTGGCTATGGCTTGACCCTTTGGT
>JBEBJA010000062.1:0-11925 GCA_040080145.1 Hyphomicrobiaceae bacterium | reverse complement strand
CAGCGACATCGCTCCGGGCGGCGATGGGGAATCGTCTAACGGTAGGACTGCAGACTCTGACTCTGCCTGTCTAGGTTCGAATCCTAGTTCCCCAGCCAAACAAAATCAACAAGTTAGAGGTCTTGTCATGTGGCTGCGGGGGAACTTTGCCTCCGCGGGATTGCCTCAACGATAACAAGAGCCCACCGCCAGCCGAAGGGATCAAGACTGTCGTAGAAATTCCCATCGGCGACCCGCCGACTTTACCAAAGTGCAACAAATATGATCTTGAATTTTTTAGCCGACTGATGACTACTGCGTGTGGGCCGCCACCAAAATCTAGCTGAGCGGGTGTTAGCACATCGCCGTTCGACAGCTGGCCTCCTGGTGATTGATCGAATTGTGTTTTTATGGAATACTTGACTGACGCAATGTTTGTAGCGTTTGGCTGGTAAACTTTAAAAAACGAATGCAGCCGGTCCGCTAAATCGAGTGTCAGCGTTCATGTTGTTTGGGCGTTGGAGTGTCGGCGCGTAGGTGTACACATGGTCAATGCAAAGTGGTACTCGGTTGTCGGCGTGACCGGGTTAGCCGTCGTCCTGATCGGCAACGGCCTTCGCCCTGACGGGATAGCTGACAAGAAACCCGCACACTTCTTTTCAGACGCACGACGGCTACCTGATGTGCGGGTAGATGATGCCTCCGCTATTATCACCTCAAAGACCCTGAAACCAAACAACGCCGGGTCCCAAGACCTGCAGCGTGCACATATCGCAGGTGCAAGCCCAACGAATGAGCAACGGCGCCGCAACGAAGACGCCACGGCAAAACTCAGGGCTGAGGAGGTGCGGGTCGCGACGGAAGCCAGTCGGCGGAAGCAAGCTGAGGCCCAAACGCAGGCCGATGCCGCCGAAGCCCGGCTCGCAGAGCAGCGCCGGATCGCAGACGCCGCAGCCAAACGCAAGTCCGATGAACTGCGGGTGGCACAGGAGGCGGAAGCAAGCAAACAGGCTGCGGCCCGGCACGTTGCAGACGCGGCTGAGATGAAATCAATCGCTGAAGAAATGCGCAACGCTTCAAAAACGATGGCTGCCACCGGCACGCAGGCAACGCTGGTATCTATTCAACAACCCATTCAAAAGCAGGCGAGCAGCCCCAATCAAGGTGGCCAGAGTTCTCTCGTTAAGCCAGTCGACGCTCAGTCGGCCACGGTTGCGCTGATGCCTGCCGTGAACCGCAAGGCTGTTGCATCACCGGTCGCTCCTTCAATCGCCGCTCCTTCGATCATGTTGCCAGCGGAAGTCGCCGCAGCACGCGCTGCAGCGCTGTCAACCGCTCAGCATCGAGCAGAGTCTGAACGAAGCCTGCGTTGCATGGCATCTGCCAATCCGTCAGCAGTTGGATGCTGACACCTAGTGTTCCGGTTCAGACATGTGTCCGCACGCGATCAAACCAAGGTCGGCCGGACCCGAGTGCGCTTCCCGGCGAGACCGCGTCTGGCCCGCAACCTCGCCTACGCTGGACCGCAATCTCCCAAATCGCAATCGTCTGGCGAGTAGTGCGCTGGACGTCATCCGCAACTCATCGGGCGCCAGACCAGCCCCGACCTTTGGATGAAATATTATACCGACGGCCCCAAATTTCTGACTTACGCTGGTGGGTATAATCAGGCCATCAGCGCGGTGCTGCTTTGGCCGGGGCCGGCTTCAACGGCGGCGGACCCGGCACTGGCTTGAGCGGAATTGCGGGCATGACGGCACCCGCGTCAGGAGGATTGGACTTCTTCCAGTCCGCACCAAGACGTTCCAGGTACGCGATGACGTCCCGGCGCTCCTGAACTTCAAGCCCAGAAAAAGCCATGTACGTGCCGGGCATGAACTCCTCCGGCCGGTCAAGAAAATAGAACAGCGCTTCAGGCGTCCAAACCAATCCCTCGGTACCAGCTACTCGCATGATTTTGGAGTATTCAAAGCCCGGAACTGTCGCGGCCTTACGTCCTATGATGTTGACCAGCGGAGGACCGATCATGTCTTTGGTTTTTTGACTTGCGACATGACACAACAGGCACCTCTTAAAGACGTGCTCACCACGCTTCGCGTCTTGCGCATACGCCAGCTTTGGCGCGCCCAGCACTGTGACCGCCATGATGCCAATGAAGAACCGTTTCATGGCGTGCAGCTCATTCCCCCTATGCCCACGATAGTCCGATTACTACACCACTAAATCCTGTGAAATCCAAGCGCCAACGAAAAATCAAAATGCGGGGGCGGCGTTGCGTAGCATAACAGTGTCAACTTTGCGTCTATTAGGCTAAATGTAAAAAATGCACCCCGATGCCATTGCCGAAGCGAAGGCTGTCGTGTCAATGTGACAATCTGAGTGCATCAGGCTGTAAATTGATCAGCTTTGTGGCTGCCTCCGGGGGAAGTAATGAAATCGTTTGTGCGTTCTGCTGTGTTGAAGCTTGTCCTAGCCGCGTCTGTTTTTAGCCCGTTGTGGCCAATATGCGCCCAGGCGCAAAGAAGCGCTGTCGCTGCGGTCAACCGTGAGCAAATGAATGAAAACACAGTGGCTATCGTTGCAGGAAAGTCGTCGAGCACGTATCTCCCGATGGTCGAGGATTTGACGGCCGTCCTCGACAAGGGCGAAGAACTGCGCATTTTGGCCGTCGTTGGTCGCGGTCCAGCGCAAAATGTCCGCGACGCCCTGTTCCTGCGCAACATGGATATGGGCATCACGCAATCGAACGTGCTGGCCCACTTCAAAAAAACCGGGGAGCTGGGTCCCAATCTTGAAGGACGGCTGGTCTACATCACCAAACTGTTCAACGAAGAGGTCCATCTCATCGCTGGCCCCGGAATTGATTCCATCAAGGATCTGGCGGGCAAGCCTGTCAACTTCGGCGAGGTTGGCGGCGGCGCGGATTTGACTGCGCGCGCGATCGTGGATGCATTGAAGGTCAACGTCACAGCCGTCAATTTCAGCCATGCCGACGCAATGTTGAAATTGGCTTCTGGGGAAATAGCCGCGTCATTTCTCGTGGCAGGCAAGCCGACGAACGCCTTCGATAAGCTGCGGGGTGGTTCAGATTTCAAACTGTTGCCGATTCAGTATGAGGAAGCACTAGAAGCCGACTATCTGCCATCGCGGCTGACCCATGAGGACTACCCTGATTTCATTCAAACTGGGCAGTCGATCGATACGGTCGCCGTATCGGCCGTGCTTGCCGCCTACAATTGGGCACCCAATTCGGATCGTGGCCGACGCCTGACAAAATTCGTCGATGCTTTCCTTGGCAAGTTTGCCGAATTGCGCAAGGACCCGCGTCACCCGAAATGGCGTGAAGTCAATTTGCTTGCAGAAGTCCCGGGCTGGCAACGGCTGCCTGCGGCAAAGACGTGGCTTGAACGGCGCGTAGCGGTCGCCCCCGCCCGCCCTGCACCTGCCGCAGTCAACCCGAAGAACTTCAAGGAATTCCTGGATGCTCAGCGCACCGGAGGATCGCCAGCTTTAGCCGCGGCCGCGACCGATGAAGCACTCTTCAAGAAGTTCCTAGAGTGGATGCAATCCAACCAAGCCAATCAGGGACGCAATCCGGACGCTGCTGCAACAGGTGGTCCTTCACCCAAAGTCGATAATCCGAACGTCCCTCGCTTGTGGTGATGTTAAGCGCCCGCGCGACCGACCTTTATGTATCTAACCTCAATTGCGTATGATGTTTGGGGATCCCAATGGATTTTGATCGAAGCCGCCCTCTCGCGCACGCCAAGGGGAAAACCGCAAAGGCAGTGATCCCGTCACGCGTCGCCGTCATACTGCTGGCCATTTGCGTGTCAGGCGGAGCGGTTGCCCAACATTTCTCGCGGCCAGAAGGGTTCCTGCCAAGTGCCAGCTTGAAAGCAATTCACGTGGCGCCGTCGAGCGCTGCTCCCAATGCAATGGTCCACCGAGCTCAGGCAAAGGTCGTCCCGCCCGCCAAATTGATTGTCGACGTTTCGATCCAAGGTAAATCGGGAACGAAAATAAAGCTGCCCGCGCGCCTTGAACCGCCCAACCCAGAGTCAACCCAGTTCGTTATGCTCTACCAAGTGCCAGCCTGGATCAAGATCATCGGTGGTGAAACCGTTGGTTCTGGCGTCTGGCTGGTACCCGCCAAGTCGCTGGCAGCCACAGAATTGCAGTTTGAAGCAAGTGCCGCTGGCCGTCAGGAAATCGTGGTTTCATTGCTGGCCACCAACGGCAAAGACGTACAATCCGAAAGCAAGATGGTCGTCGAAGTCGCCGCAGCAACGGCAGGAGCGTCTCCAAAAACTTGGCAATCGCTGGTTGGGGGCGCACCCGGTGCACCGCAGGCCGCTCAACCCGCACCCGCAAAAGCAACGGCGGCCACGACCAATTCAGCAAAGCCAGACGCTACAAACGAACAGGAATTGGTCCAGTATGCGCGCCATCTGGTGCGTGAATGCACGACCTGCCACAGTCTATTTGGTACCGATCAGGGCATTCCTGTAATGGTTGGCCTCACGAAGGATCGTTTTATCGACACGATGGATCTGTACCGCAATGGCCGCCGCGATCATGGACCGATGAAATCCATCGCCGAGTCGCTCGATGAGCGCGATACGCTGGCCCTGGCTCTTTATCTCAGCCGTATCCGTCCCGCCGCCCAAACGTCAGGGGCCGTGGCATCCGCTACCGCCACATCAAGTGCAGGGTCGGCAGATACCTCAACCCCAATTACCCTCACCAAGCGGACGTCGGTTGAAAAACCCGAACGTATTGACCGCTGGCTCAAACGCGGACAAGAACTCCTCAAGTCAGGAGAAATCGTCCAGGCCCGCTTGATGTTTGAGCGCGCAGCCGAGCACGGCAACCCGCTGGGAGCCTATTGGCTTGGAACGTCCTATGATCCCAACGTGCTGCCGTGGCGTCCAGGCATGGGCATCGAAGCTGAACCAAGCCGCGCCCGTGACTGGTATATCTATGCGAAACAACTCGGGCCGGTGGCGGAAGCTGATTTGCGGCTATCTGACCTACGCTAATTCACTTAACGTCCAAAGACTGTCGCTGAGCGCAATACGTTATAAGGTGTCACATGCCCAATATTAATCGCCGGGATTTGACGAAGTTGCTGGGCGGTGCGGGTCTCATGACCGCACTACCGGGACTTTCTCTGGCACAAACAAATGCGCCAGCTGTTTCCGGCAACGCGCGTCCGAAAGTTGTGATCATTGGCGGCGGCGCAGGTGGTGGAACGCTGGCGCACGTTTTGCGCCGCGGCTCGCCCGAAATCCAAGTGACGCTCATTGAGGCGCAGACTCAGTACACGACCTGCTTTTTCTCAAACCTCTACATCGGCGGGTTCCGCTCTCTGGAGTCTCTGACCCACGGGTATGCGGGTCTGGCAAACATCGGCGTGAATGTCGTCACCGGTCGTGCCGTCGGCATCGACACGGCCAAAAAAGAAGTACGCCTGCAATCTGGCCAGATCATACCATACGACAAGCTCGCCATTTCGCCTGGAATTGATTTCAAATGGGGTGCAATCCCCGGTTATACAGAAGAAGCGTCACTACTGATGCCGCACGCCTATCGGGGCGGCGCACAGTCGAAACTGCTGAAAGACCAGCTTGCCGCCATGCCTGACGGCGGCGTGGTCGTGCTCGCACCGCCGCAAAATCCCTACCGCTGCCCTCCAGGTCCCTACGAACGGGCCTGCATGATCGCTCACTACCTGAAGACCGAGAAGCCCAAGTCAAAACTCATCATCATCGACCCCAAGAAGTCATTCTCGAAACAAACGCTTTTCATGGAAGCGTTCAATGACTTGTATAAGGGCATCGTCGAACTCAATCTCTCAAATGATATCGACGATCAGGCCATCAAGCAGCTTGATCCAAAGACGATGCAAATCGAAACCAAGGCCGGGCTGAAGATCAAGGCCAATGTTGCCAATATCATTCCGCCCCAACAGGCTGGTGAAATCGCAAGGCTGGCAGGCTGCACCGATGGCGACTGGTGCCCGATTAACGCAGAAAACTTTGCATCGACCAAGGTGCAGGATGTCTACGTCATCGGCGATTCATCTATCGCCGGCGACATGCCAAAGTCGGCATTCTCGGCTAACAGCCACGCCAAGGCGGTATCAAACGATCTTGAGGCAATTCTGGCTGGCAAGCCGAAATATCCCTCGCGCTATCGCAACACCTGCTGGTCGATGATCGGCCCCGCCAGCAGTGTCAAGATCGGCGCAAACTACGGCGCGCGCGATGGCAAGGTGACCGCGATCGGAAACTTCATCTCCAAGACGGGTGAAGACAGCAAGACGCGCGAGAAGTCATTGAAGGAAAGCCAAGGTTGGTACGCAGGCATGATTGCCGAAGCCTTCAACAAGCGCGTCGACGTCATTTGACCGCGTGAATGGCAACTGCTTTTCGCCGCTGCCAGATCGGAACTTTCTACCATGCCGGGCAAGCAACACGAAAATATTTGCTTTCCCGGCAGAGTTCCCTAGCAAGACTGCTACGATTTTCTTGTAATTGCGCATTGGATTATTAAGATGCCGCAACCAGCACCTCTGCGACGTACCGTTCATGATGTCGTGACCAGGACCAGCAAGTGGTGGGGCCATACTCGAAGACCAGTGAATTCAATGCCATAACAACTGGATCGGGTCATGGTGCAATCGGGCGAAGAAAAAAGTAGACGGGAGTAGGGGAAAGTCATGTCACGTTTCAATCGCCGGGATTTCGGCAAACTAATTGCTGGTGCAGGTGTGAGTGCTGCCACATTGGGCGGTGTCTCGACGTTTACGATCGCCCAGGGTGCTGCTGGGGTTAAGGTCGTCATTATCGGCGGAGGCGCGGGTGGAGCAACCACTGCAAACTTCCTCAAAAAGGGCGATCCAGCACTCGACGTGACGTTGATTGAGGTCAATCCGATCTATTCGTCGTCATTCTTCTCAAACCTCTACATTGGCGGACTTCGCCCGTTCGAGTCGCTCAATCACGGCTATGGCGGGTTGCGCAAGGCTGGTGTGAAAGTCGTGAATGCTTTCGCAACCGCCGTAGACCCCGTGAAGAAAATCGTAACATTGCGCGACGGCGCTACCATTGCATACGATAGACTGGTCCTGTCGCCTGGCATCCAGGTCAAGTACGAGTCAATACCTGGCTACACGAAAGAAATCTCGAACCTGTTTCCCCATGCTTATGAAACCGCGGGCATCGGTAAGCAGCAATTGATGCGCTCGCTGGAATCGTTGCCCGATGGTGGCACGTTTGCGATGGTCATGCCCAACAACCCCTACCGCTGCCCGCCTGGTCCCTACGAGCGGGCCTGCATGGTGGCTCATTACATCAAGACCAAAAAGCCGAAATCCAAGCTCGTCATTCTGGATCCAAAGAAGGCGTTTTCAAAACAGCCGGTCTTCCTCGAAGGCTTCGAGAAGCACTACAAGGGCATCATCGAGATGAACTTGACGACGGACATCGACGACTTCGCCGTGACCCAGTTTGATGCCGCTAACAAGGAAATCACCACCAAAGCTGGCAAGAAGGTGAAGTTCGATCAGGCCAACGTCATTCCCCAACAGCGTGCGGGCATGATTGCGCAGGCTGCCGGCGTGACAACCGGCGACTGGGTCCCGGTCAATCCCGAAAACTTCCAATCGAAAGCGCACGCCAACATTTATGTGCTGGGTGATGCGTCCGTGGCAGCTGAAATGCCCAAGTCGGCCTTCTCGGCCAACAGCCAGGCCAAGGTCGTCGTGGCCGATATCCTCGCCGACGTCTCGAAAAAAGAGAAGTTCCCCGCACGCTATCGCAACACGTGCTGGTCGCTGGTAGCCCCCGACGACTGCATCAAGGTCGGTGCCAACTACGCAGCCAAAGAAGGCAAGCTCGATCCATCTGGGTCGTTCGTGTCGCAAAAGGGCGAAGAGGCATCCGTGCGCAGACAGAACTTCACGGAAGCCGTCAGTTGGTACGACAGCATCATCGCTGATATGTTCGCCAATCCCGCCGCACCGGCAAAAAAGACCTGATCGTTAGGTCCGATGGGCGGTGCGTGTATGCTCTGAAAATGAGGGAATACACGTTCGCTCATCATGTCCAGACCCAGCCGTTAAACGCATGCGATCAAGCTGGGTGAGTAGCTAGAGTGCTTCCGGAAAAGCATGCCCCCGCGAAGGCGGGGGTGGAAACTGGTTTTCCAATAAGAAGCACGACCAAACAAAGACCAAGGGGTCCGTCTCTGATTCCATCAAAATCGGACGGACCCTAGGATTATGCGTCCGGCATGGCAACATGCCCGACCCCTCCTCGATCCTCCTCCACTTCGCTGGCGGAATATGGTGGAACGCGCATGCGAAATAGCAGTTGATCAGCCCACGCCGAACACCTGCCACATTCTGCATTGTAGTCGTAAGCATGGGACCTATCTTTGATCCAGATCACTAAAGCCTGATTGCTTGGGATGAAAGCTCACAGCGACGTCGAGAACCCCGATCAGGCCGTAAACCACAGTCGTCGTGCACATTGCTCCAGGATCAAGTTTCCAAGAGCGAACGTGCTCCAGCCGCCGAAATTGTGACTGCCTGCACACGCCCCACTTTACGCAATGAGTTTTGGCACGAATGCCCGTCGTTACTCCTGACGTCTGCAACCTCAGCCGGAACGAAGCAAATTGTATGCATAGGAAGTGACCATGCCCGCTCGTCGTATAACTGCAGTGCAAATCATGATCGGCCTCAGCATGACCGGCACCGCTTCCCTCCCGCTCTCGGCGCAAACCGTTGACGCGAAAGTGTTACGATATGGCGAGCATCTCTCGCGGGAGTGCACGTCGTGTCATAGCCGTGAAGGTGCCGACAACGGTATTCCTTCGATTCTAGGCATGAGTGCCGACATATTTGCCGAAACATTCAAATACTACCAATCAGGCACGCGAACGAATCCAGCAATGGTGTCGGTGGCGGAGTCGTTGGACGAGGAACAGATCCAAGCGCTCGCACACTACTTTGCCAGCCTCCCCCCCAATCCACCCAAGAAGCCCTAGGTGCTTCCGCAAAAGCATGCCCCCCGCGCAGGGCGGGTGGGAACCGGTTTTCCGAAAAGAAGCACTGCGCCCTCTATTCCCGGAACGCGCGGCTCATCTGGTCGGTGAACGGCTTGGTCAGATAGGACAGCGCGGTGCGTTCGCCGGTCGACATGAACACCTCAACCGGCATCCCTGCGACGAGCTTAAGGTCGCCGGTAACGCGCCGCGCCTTCTCGTCCATTTCAACCATGACGGCATAGTAGCTTTGCCCCGTCTTGGGATCGAGCGTCACATCCGCTGCCACATGCACGACGCGCCCATCCACTTCAGGAGTCTTCTTCTGCGCAAAGGCCGACAACCGCAGTCGCGCCGGCCGTCCAATCACAACCTGATCGACATTGACCGGCTGAATACGGGCCTGGATCTGAAGCCCTTCCTCTTCAGGTACCACCAGCATAAGCACCTCCGCCGGCGACACGACACCGCCTACGGTGTGGACACTAAGCTCGTGAACCAAGCCAGACCGCGGGGCCCTGATTTCAATGCGGTTGAGTTTGTCGGTCGCGGCCACCTGCCGTTCCAGCAATTCAGACACCTTCGCATCAATCGCGCGCAATTCCTTTTGCGCATTGGCGCGCATATTTTCATCGACAGATAGAATCTGGACATTGATTTCGTTGATCTGACCCTTTGCCCGCGCGATCTGGGCAACAAGTCCGCCATGATCGCCAGCCAACCGCGTTGCCTCCCGCTCGAGCGAATTCAACCGCGTCGCCGTTGTCAACTGCTTGGCAAACATAGCCCGAACGTCTTTCAACTCCTTTTCGATAATCTGCAACTCGCTGCTTTTAGCGTCGCGTTGGGCAGACAAGCCAGTGATCTCTTCCTTGATTTGCTCGATTTTCAACCGCAATTGCTGCTTCTGGCCTTCCTTGGCCGAGCGATTTTCCTCAAACAGGCGGATTTCACCATTGGCTGTTTCTTGCGCATTTGAATAGGTCTGAATAAAAGCGTTCGGCCAGACGATATTCGGCAGGTTATCCCGCTCCGCCGCCAGCCGCGCACCACGCGCGATCAACTCAACAAGTTGCGATTTGATCACGCCCATTTCAGCGCCGATCTGCGTTGAATCCAGTTTGATGACGACCTGCCCGCTCTCCACCCGGTCGCCATTCTTGACATTAATCTGCGAAACAATACCGCCGTAGCTATGCTGGACCTTCTTGACATTGCGCTCCACGACGAAGGTTCCAGGCGCGATGACCGCGCCCTGCAATTCAGCAATGGCAGCCCAGCCACCGACGCCGAAAACGAGGAATGCCGCCACCAGCGAAGCCCGCCAGATATGCCCTGAAACCGAAAAGGCGCTGTCCCCTAGCGCCCCTGCTGCGGCTTGATCGACGCCCGTCATACCATCGCTCCAACTCTCAAAATTATCGCACTTCTATCGCACCGGTCATCAATGATAGTGGAAATCATTCTCCGAAAGTCCATGCTTACCCTGTAGCTCAAGTTCGAAATCGGCACGGGAGTCAAAGTCGATGTTTCCATAAATGAATGTTGAATCCGATTGCTCGTCAAACATGATTTTCAGCTGCCCTGCCTTGCTGAATTCATCCAGGCTGCTGATAATGACAAAATCCTTCATATTCTGATCGTCATACAAGTTGTCCAGCTGCTTTGCGAACTCCTTGCTGATTTCAGATATGTCTATCTTATCGCCAACCTCGAAATCCAAAATTTTGTCATGCTTCCCGCTGCCTTTGCCGATCGACGCCACCGAATGAAAAACGAACAGATCGTCGCCCTTCCCCCCACTGAAGAGGTTGACGTCATCGTTCGCAATGACCGTATCGTCACCATCACCACAATTCACGTTCTCAATGTCGGCAAGCGTATCATATCCCACGCCGGGACCGGTCAACGATCCCTCTTCAAGGTCAACAATCACCCCGGTATTGATCCTGGCGACGTCGATTGTGTCGTCGCCATCACCACCATGATAGGCGTCCTCGGCGCCATCGGCATCGGCCACGAGGACATCGTTGCCTTCGCCGCCATCCACAGAATCAAAACCCGCGCCACCCTTCAGCGTATCGTCGCCGCCTTTGCCCTCGATGTGATCGTCCCCCGCACCACCATCAAGCCTGTTGGCGTGCCCATCGCCGAGAAGAGTATCGTCACCAGCTCCGGCTTTGACGTTCTCGACGTTGATGATTTTGTCATGCCCCGTCAGCTCGCTGTCGACGGTCCCCGCTTCAAGATCAACCACGACGTCAAAAGAAGGCACCTGAGCAGAAGCCGGTTCTACCGCAGGAGCCTCCACCGGAGCACCATTCACAACAGGCTCGGCAATCACCGCGACCGCAGCTGGCGATGAAACGGGATCGGCAGCGACCGCCTCAATCCCGCCGCCTGCGGTTTCCGCAACCACAGCAACAACAGGCACCGCCACTTCAGCCAGCACCTCATCGACCACTGCCGTAGCAGAATCAGCAGCCGGTGTGACCGCTTCGGCCGGGACCTGGACCGCTTCGGCCGCGGCAGGGACTGCTTCGACAGCGGCAGGGACTGCTGCGACAGCGGCAGGGACCGCTTCGACAGCGGCAGGGACCGCTGCGACAGCGGCAGGGACCGCTTCGACAGCGGCAGGGACTGCTGCGACAGCGGCAGGGACCGCTTCGACAGCGGCAGGGACCGCTTCGACAGCTGCAGGGACTGCTTGGACAGCGGCAGGGACCGCTTCGACAGCGGCAGGGACCGCTGCGACAGCGGCAGGGACCGCTTCGACAGCGGCAGGGACCGCTGCGACAGCGGCAGGGACCGCTTCGACAGCGGCAGGGACCGCTTCGACAGCGGCAGGGACCGCTTCGACAGCGGCAGGGACCGCTTCGACAGCGGCAGGGA
>JBEBJA010000189.1:0-11938 GCA_040080145.1 Hyphomicrobiaceae bacterium | reverse complement strand
GGGGGGGATTCGCCACGAATGGGGGGGTAAACCGCCACACCGTGTCAAAGGGGGGTAAACCGCCACGGTTTAGTTCAATCGAATCAGCATAATCCGTGCACATAGGACATGACTTTTAGAATTGCCGAAGTTAGCCTTGCATCTGTTGGAAGGTGTGAGGATGGCCGTAACGATCGATGAACCCACAAGAAAAATTGCGACGCTCTCTCGCCGTGTGACGGATGCGGCGTTGTCGCTTGTCGATCCTTTGAACACTCAACCTGAATTCATGCACGCGGTGTTGTGTCAGGTTGGTCTCCCACGCAGTGAAGTAAAATCCCGCGAGTTCACGCGCACGACCGGCGGCGCGTCGATGTTGATCGAAGCTGGAAAATGGTTTGATGGTTTTCGCTATCACGACATGCCCCTGCCCTACGGCACGCGCCCGCGCCTTGTGTTGTTTCATGTTTGCTCGGAAGCGATCCGCAATAAATCTCCCGAGGTCGAAGTCGAACGGAGCGCGAGTGCGTTTCTCGAACGCATCGGCATTGCCAAGGGCGGCGAGAGCATGGTGGCATTCAAACGGCAGATGCTGGCGCTGGCCGCTTGCCGCATGCAGATCGGCTACCAGACCGAAAGCAAAGTCGTGAATGTGAAATGCGATCCGATCTCGCGCTTCGATGCCTGGATGCAATACGATAACGGCCAGCTTGGCATGTGGCCTGGTGTCATCACGCTATCGAGCGAGTTCTACGGCACGCTGACCGAGCATGCGGTGCCGCTTGATCCACGTGCGATCCGTGCCTTGCAAAATTCAGCGCTGGCACTTGATGCTTACACTTGGCTCGCGCATCGTCTTTGCCGTGTTCGACAGAACAAGGGCATCACGCTCTACTGGAAAAATCTCAAGGACCAGTTCGGTCAGGAGTATCGCAGCGACAAAGATTTCAAACGGGAATTCGCCGGCGCGCTTCGCAAGGCTCATGCGGTGTATCCCGACGCCAAGATCGACATTGTGCGCGGCGGCTTGAAACTGTTCCCCTCCCCGCCTCCGGTCAAACGCCGTCAGGTCGTCGTCGCGTTGCCAGCTCCCCTAATCGCCGAACCCGCAGATGCGGGGAACACATCGTCGCCCGTATCGTCCGCTCCGGTCCTAGCACAACAGCCCGCATGCAAGGTCGAGCTGCCGATTTCTCCGGAATGCCAAACCGAAGCGCAGAGCATCGCTGCGGGTTGGGACATGAACTATCTGCAGGCCATGTATGCCGAGCTGCTGGCGAACCTTGCAAAGCCGCCGCGCGATCAAGATGCAAACTATCTGCGCTGGCTTCGTGCCTTTACGCGCGGCCGCGATCCGGTGACCAATGGAGCCGATGCTCCCGTTGCCGTGCTCACCATCGCCGATTTGAAATCCGCGACGCTGGCTGAAGCCAAACAGATTGCGCAGGGTTGGGATCTGCGTGAGCTGGAACGGGTGTGGCGCGCATGGGTACAAAAGGGCGGCGTCGTCCCCCACTATCCCGACCGCGCATTCCTTGGCTGGGTCCGCAAGTTCACCAAAAACAAGCGTCCGTGACCCGCGTCATGGCCGATTTTTGCCCTGCGAACGCCAAATCAGAAACGAGTCAAAATTTGCGCGCTGAGGGCACCAGAGATTTTTTGCGTAGGGTTGCCGCGCCCGACGCTTTTTTTCGCGCATACGGCCAGCCTCGCGAATCTGTGAGATGGCCTCGCCTCGTACCTCCAGCCTCCATGCCCCTGAAGGCACCCTGTGACACAGCAGCTTGTTTGCATGGTGATTTCAGAAAGATAGCCACGAGTTATCAAGCTGCAAACAGTCTGCAATCATCAAGAAAACCACAAGCAAACCCAGTGCAACCAAGATGCAATCCGATGTTTGCAGTTTGCAATCAAACTGCTTGCGGCGAGCCGCGCGATATCAAGCTGCAAACATGATGTCCGCGTCTTGATTTCAGTTCGCCCCCGAGTCGCGCGGACTATTTGACAAATCATCCATCACTGCAAACAATCAGCATGCTTATAGATTTCATGATGATTTCAATTTGCTTTCACCTTTTTGTTTTGAGTTTTGTTCATGGCGATGGTCATTGGTCTTGGAAGTCACAAAGGCGGGGTCGGCAAGACGACATTCTCCCGCGCGATTGCACTCGTTGGCGCGGCGCAGAATCTGAGCGTTCACATCGCCGATCTTGATCAAGAGCAGCAGACGGCATTTGAGTGGGCGCAGCGCCGCATTGCGTCAGGGCGCAAGCCGGATATTTCCGTCGATGTGTATGCGAGCCCGGCGCAGGCACTGGTCAACGCCGATGATTGGGATCTGATTGTGCTCGATGGACCGGCGCGCGCCAAAGCGATGGCGCTTGAGATTGCCGAGGCGAGTGATCTGTTCATCCAGCCGACCAAAGGCGTGATCGATGACATGGCGCCGGCGGTGCGGATGTTCCACGAACTCGTCAAGCATGGCGTGCCCAAAAGCAAACTTGTCTTCGCGCTACATGGCGTACTTGCGCAGAAGGAAATCGAAGATGGACTGGAGTACCTCACGGGTGCTGGTTACGAGGTGATCAAGGGCGCGATGTTCATGCAGCGCGCCTATGGCGACGCGCAGAATTTTGGTCTGACCGCGCTGGAAACAAAATGGGAGTCACTCAACGCCGACGCCGCGCGCGTCGTGGCATCCGTCGTGCGCCGCATGAGAACGATTGCCGAAGCCAACGAAGCCGAAGCGGCTTCAGCGGTTCGCGCGGCTGCACGGTAGGGGAGGGGACACCACATGGCTTTGAAGAAATTGATCCAGATCGATGAGAGTTTTCCGGTGATGAAGCGTGCGCGCCTTGGCGCTGCGCCGCCGATCGAAGATGTACTCGACAATGTTGGAACGCCGGAAGTGCCTGCCGTTCAAGCTGCCCAGCCGGTCACAACGGAACACGAGGCAACGCCAGAACCAAAATCCGACGAAGCACCAAAGAACAAGCCGGCGCGAAAACGAGAAGCGTCAGCAAAGCGGGTAGGGCAGGGGGTTCACAAAGGATCAGGCATCGATGCGCGCCGCTACCGCAAGACTGGCCGCACCTATCAGTTCGGTGCACGCGTGCGGCCTGAATTCGCGGAGCAGCTGAAGGTCCTGGCTGCCGACAAGAACGTCACCATCGGTGAGTTGCTTGAAGCCATGTATGACGCCTACACCGAAAAATAGGGAATTCAGGAACTGTCAATCGAAGCGACACCTTCTCGCCCTTGCATGTAAAACGTGTCTCTGCTTCAATGTATGAAGATGCCAGCGTAACCCGTGGCGTGCGACCGTCGATGTAACTCAAACTGTTGTCGCGGGCAGGACTGAGCGGCGGCGTTTCGGATACGGGCAATCCGTCCATGGTATCTGCCGCCACGCGACGGCGGGGGCCTGCGGGATAGTAAGTCAAAACTAGTGTATCTTGGGGCACCATCGTGGATCAACCCTCATACCGCAGCCCCCCAATTTTTTGATTTGGCGCATAGCTGGCAGACCTCAATTGAGGTGTTGGGGTACTCATGGATGGCAATGCAAACTGCTGCAAACCCACATCAACCAATTCCCGATAGGATCGTAGCTCCCGCAACCATCGGTCCGCGCGCGCTCCTCATCACAGGTGAGGCGTCTGAGCTTCTCCAGAACTTTTCGGCGAAGGAAAATTCTTCTGCCCCGACGACATTGGCATAGATGGCGGTTGTGCTGAGGCGTGCGTGGCCGAGCCAGCGCTGCACGAGGGTGATTGGAACGCCGGCCTGCAGCGATGCAACACCAAATGAATGCCGCAGTCCTTTGGGTGATGCGGCTGGACCGGCGATACCAGCATCCTGCATAACATTCTTGATGACGCGCCAGCCGGTGACGCGGGAGAATTTCCACAAAGGTTGAACGCAGCGATCGGGATCACGCTGCAAGTCGTCCATTGCAAAATGGTCGACCAGCGCCCGCACGAGTTCTGGCGGCACGGGAACTTCACGCACGCACCATGCACGTCGCTTGAGCGTTTCAATGGCGACGAGCCCTTGATCGATTTGAAAGGCGCGCGGTTTGAGCGCAAGCACTTCGCTGATCCTTGCTCCAGTCCAGACGAGGGTGAGGGCAAACAGTCTGGCCTTGTCGTCGAGCTTGCCAATCGCAACAAGAACACGGTTGCGTTCTGCCTGATTGAGATACTTGCGGCCGCCGCCTGTTGCTGAGGTCGGCGCATAGAGGCTGTATTCGCTTCCACTTGCGCGATGATGCCGCGACGCATCATTTAGGCGACGTTTTGAAACATTTTTGCCCATAGTGTTTCAAGTCAAAAAGTCGTTGTTTATCAGTAACATAAATACTTGATTGCTGTGGCCATCCCTGCCCGCGCCTCCTAAATGACGCTGAATACCATGCAGAATAGAGGTTTGCAACACTATGGGCAATAGTGTTTCTTCTATTGTTTTTACTTTCTATTGCAATTGTGTATACTTAATTCGAATAAAAGATGTTTTTGTCTTTTTTCACTTGCGTTTAACAAGTCGAGTGGGGGAACATGATTCACGTATCTTCTTCAACAATAAATGCTGCCGCCCTCGCGATGATCGCGGCATCTGCTGTCTCGCTACCTTCTCACGCTGAGAAGGCCACAACCGTCGCTGCTCCTGTAACATCGAACACCGTGATGCAGCTCAGCGAAAGTGATTGCAAAGTATTTGCAGGGATGACTCTCAGAGTTATCGAAAGCATAGGGCGCAAGAAACTCAGCGACGATTTCGTGAAAGCGATGGTTGACTTTGGTGTCACTCGTAGATGCGCTGGTCCATATAATATCCCAACTCGTGGTTCTGATATTGCTGCATACAGCAGCATCACTGGTATTCTCTATGGTAACGGCATCAGTCTTGAAAAAATTGGCGTGCGGCAAGTAAAGCCGACGGCTGAGTTGACGCAAAACTAGATCACACCTTCATCGTTGGCGTTGCCGTCTTGGCTTGCGGTTGCGGCTTAGTATTCGCCGCTTGAACAATCTTCACATCCTTGGGCGGAGCAGCCTCGGCTGCCTTGGTGGGCGAGACTTCGGGGACGTTAGCTTGATGTTGCTTCCCTTGCTTATCATCTAGCCCCTGCGGCGGGGACGTGGCTGGACTGCCGAGCGCAGCGAGCGCCCCAAACACGTCATCGGGGGCTCGTTCACGATCATTGCGGGCTGCCTCTGCCATTGGTGGTTGCCGACCATTTGTTTTGCCTACAGCAGCCTGAACTTCTTGGGAGTGTTGGGCATCAGTACCGTTGCGAGTGACCTCATCACCGACCTTGTTTTGTAGTTCGATATTTGCCCCCGTAATCTTCTTGATGGTTTCCATCTCGATCACGCGGCCTTGTTCACGAGCGGCGGCGGTCGGTGCCTTGTCGAGGAACTGGCGCATACCGTTGGCCTGACTCAATTGCAATCCGCGAGCGATCAGCTGCTCATCGAGTGCTCGCCGTTCATCGCCTGTAGCTTTGTCGCGCAGTGCTTTTAGGCGTTCGATTTCTTCGTCCTTGCTCAGCTGTTCACGGAACGACTTGAGGCGCTTGTTGCGCTCATCGCGGCGCGCGCCGTCGTCGCGATCAAGGACTGCGAAGGCCTTGGCGATTTTGGGATCATCAGCGGAAAATCCATTGATGCGGCTATCCTGTGCGGCGTGCTGGATATGGGTTTGCGCAAAGCCTTGCCCGCGCAGCATGATGAATGTCTGGTAGCCCATTCCTTCCCGATCATAGACGCTGCCTGTGAAGTTGATGGGCGTAATGCTTTTGAGCGAAGCGCTGGTCTGCAACGTGTCGAAGTCTCTCACGCGGCGGTCGGCAGCTTGCCGATTTGAAAGGCTTAGCAGCGTGCCACCAGTACCACGCTCAAGCTGCGCGTCCGTCGGCGCAATGCCTGTTCCGTTGTGCGCATCCTTTAGCTGCTGGAACTTCATCCGCTGAGCAGCGTCCAGTGTGATGGCCGGGGTGAAAGCGGTAATCGCCAAAGACATTAGCGCTGAGCTTGACGAATTCAGGGCCTTCAAATCCTGACGGGACATGCCCTTGATTTGTGGGGCGGCCTTTTTCACCATGGCGTCGACTTCACCTGATAGCAGTCCCGACAATCCGATAGTCTGGGCGATGCTCTGCAGGGTCGTGGTCAGCTGTTCTTCAGCGCGGGTAATCAGGTGGTCATCAACGACACTATACGCGTCCTGCGTGTCGGCGTTCCGCAACGGGTCGCGTTTCGTGCCCGAAAAGAAGTTGGCGCGTCGGCGGGCAAAGGCGGCGGTGTCGGTTGTTTCATTCATTGGCCACCTCACCGGCTGCCTCAATCGGCGTGTCGATGAAAATGCCGTTCTGGCAATGCCGTTCAAAAATAATCATGCCGTCGCCATACTCGATCATCGCGGGGTCAGCGTCCCGGTGCAGAACGCCGTTGCTGTACCAATGTTCGCCCGTCTTGACGCCTTCGCAATCGTAGAAAGTGATCGCAGGGCCGTCATCGCGGTGAAGGACGTTGTCGCGGTAGTAGAGTTCCATGGTGGTCTGGCCGCTTTCTGGAATGGACAGAATGACAGCTGGCCCATCTTCGCGGTGTAGCTTGCCGTCCGATGCGTATTCCCAGACCGTGAGGTTTTCATTCTTGTCGCAGCGCGCGACCACACATGCGGGACCATCCTTGGGATCGCGGTGCAATCTGCCATTTTGGTAGTAAGCTGTTCTGATCGCGTTGCCATTTGCGTCATGGACGATGGCGGCGGGACCGTCTTCGCGGTGAACCAACCCGTTAGCCCAATACTCCCGGATCTGCGTGCCATCTTCTTGGCTGATATGCAGGGCGGGGCCTTCTTTGCTCGGACGGTCGAGCCAAAACCCGCGATGATAGCTCGTCGAAATCCCTCCATCATTCCAGATCGAAGAGCACGGGCCAAGTCGACGGGTAACGTGGGGTAGAAGTGAAGCTTCGCTTACTTCGGGCCATTGCAAGATGTGGTCGTAACGCTGATGGCAGACGGTCAGCAGGTTCATCATCGCAACGCACAGATAGTTGCGCGGGTGCCGAATGGGTGGTGCCATCGGCAAGGCATCGCATAAGGCTTCAAATTTAGTGAATTGTGCATCGTCGAGATGAGCGTTGGCGATGCGCCCAATAGCTGCTGAGGCTTCGGGTTGTTGATGTGCTAGCGCCAAGTGCTGAGACAGGTCGATGCGGTCGCTGATCAAATGGGCAAGGGCGGCGACTTCATCATCGGAAACCGCCACGGTCTTTTCGGCGGCATAGGAAGAAACACACGCCGCAATGGTCGACAGTGCTGCGTCAAAAATATTCTCGCGCCGATAGTCGAAGTGATGAGTAATATCCGTCATTGCAAAAGACTCAAAAATATCAGGCACACAAAATTGCCGGTAAATCCGACCGGCAGAGTTTGTCATGCAACGGTTTAAAACCAGTTAATTGCGGCTTTTGGGTATCCCTGTTGGATTACTATTGAAAAAGATTTGAGATGGTCGAATTGGACGGCAACACAAAATAATCAAATTAGCCTGCTGAATTAAACATTTTGACCTTTTTGAGCAATATACGGTGAAGGGTGGTTGAAAATGGTCTTCAATTCAAATTAATGGCGACATTCGGATGTGGACATAATACCCTTGAGAAAAACGCACTCGGGGGAACTGGAATGAATAAAGAAATAAATGGGGGTGTGGTATTTACACACGAGCAAGTCAAGGAATATAGCACCATCGAACTTGTAGGTCAGTACTTGCTAGCGGCACACCTCATCAACAGCAAGTTATCGGAGCGTCGAGACAAAATAAGCACCCTTGTTGACTTCGGATCCGGCGCGGGAAAATCAACGAGAGCAATCGCCCCATCGGTGCGTGCTGGAGGTCGAATTATTGGAGTGGATATTTCTGATGAATTTGTGTCGGAGGCAAGAATTATAACCGGCAAGAGCACTCCAAGACAAGATATCGAATTCGATTATAGAAAGATCAATATTGTAAATGGCCGAGAGGTAATTCCGCTCGACGACCAATCGGTCGATGCAGTCACGTCAACAATTGTTCTGCAAGAATTGCAAACCGAAGCCCAGCTGCGCGGAGCCCTGTCAGAAATGGGTCGGATAGCGAAGACTGGTGCGCACCTCGCCCTTGTCTGCGTAAGCGACAAAATCGTCCGAGACGATTTCACTGCCTTCACTTATGCGCCATTTCCTGAGAACGCAGGACGGGATGACAACATAAGAAAATGCCTATCAACAGTATCAAACATAGTCTGGGAGAATGACAGGCATTGGTCAAGCGAGGCATTGATGAGCGGTCTGAAGGCAGGCGGATGGGGCAACTTAAAGGCTGAATATCCCTTGGCGACGGAAGAAATGCGTCCGTTTCCTTCGCGTCCAGAGCTTGGCTGGAAGGATGAAGTGCGTGTTGCTCCGCTTGTCTTGATATCGGGCTGTCGCCTATAGCCGACTTCGGAAGGCTTTACTGCCTTCTCAACAACAAGATTTGCGGAAACGTTTTTTTCGAGAATTACAGATGTCGACACGAGAATTTTGCTATGGAAAAATTCACCGCTGCGTTGTTACGCAGGCGGATCTTGACTATGTCGGGTCGGTGACAATTGACGCTGCACTTTTGCGCGCAGCGGGAATATATCCTCATACGAAAGTTGAGGTTGTGAATATCACACGAAAAGACGCTGCTCGCGTGATGACCTACGCTATAGAAGGAGCAGAGAATTCCGGGACGATTTGCCTCAATGGCGCAGCTGCTCATCATTTCAACAAGGGCGATCTAGCTATCGTGATGGCTTATGAGCAAGTATCAGTCGACCTTATCCCTGGACGGAAACATGTCGTGGTGCAAGTGGACGGAGAGAAAGGCTTGGCAAATGGAGAGCCCAATAGGATCGTTCGGATCGAGCGCCACATCACCCCTAGTTTGGATGAATTGGGTCAAGACGATAACAATCGGTCTTTCAAATCTTATCAGGGGCTGGCAGGTAGGAACTGATCGGTGCCGGTCGCAATTCCAGTGAGTTGAATTTTAAAGCATCGCGATCTGCAAACTGCGACGTGCGCATGCCAATGCCACTTATGGAGTCTTTTTCCAGCTTTCGAGCCACGCCGACACGGAAAATTGCTCTGATGCGCTGAGTAATTCGCCATGTAGCAGGAGCACTTCATCGAACAGCCGCACGATGTGATTATTTGGTGTTGATCCCGGCCGGATCATCTCCAGAGTATCAACGGCCTGCGCCGGCGAAAGATCGCGTGCGAGAATTCCAAGAACGATAGCGGTCGATCTGCTTTCGCCAGTAACGCAGTGGACGATCAATCGCGCTGTGGATGGCAGAGCGCTCACCCATTCAACTATCTGGTCAACGTCGGATCTTTGCATCGCAGATTTATCAGTCGCGTTTTCTGTGTCCGAGAAGCAAACATGCAAATGATGATCGGCATGGATCATCGGAAGCCGGCGAACAAGCTCCCCACAATCATCGATGGATAGCTGGTGGGTTGGTTTCAGTGCCTCCGCCAACCGCGCGGCTTCGATCGCACCCATTACAAGAAGGGCGCACAGCCAACGTCTTGACGGCCTATCAACCAGAGGCAAGATTTTTTGGGGAGCGTCCATTCTGGCTACCACCCTGAATTCATTCCGCGAACTTTTAGGTATAACGACCTGTGATCTACGCTTTCCAAAATCTTCGGAAAGCGATGCGTCCTCATGCCTGTACGCGCCACATCTTTTTGCCAGCAGCCAGGCGGAACAGCGTCGACGACTTTGCAGCGTTCGGTTGAGGCAACGCGTAGCCACGAAGCGTTGTTGGTAACATGTGGGTTTGAAGAGCGGCCAATCACTGTCACTGATGATTTCCCGAGCACTGCATCGATTTGCCAAGCAGAACTCGACGCCATCGAGCGGTTTATGGGCGATATTCTCGATGAGGTTTTTGGCCACTCAGCAACAGCGGGCGAGGGGGCAAGCCGTCCGAAGTAATCGACAGTGAGCTGCAGCGGTCGTGCCCCCACGAGATCTACATCAACAATGCGAGAAAAGGCCACCACGTGTGAGTTGGCGCGTGATTTGGTGTCAATGACGGCGTGCATGCGGTTGAGGGGCACTTCGCAGTGCTTCCGTTAGCGTGATGTCTCTGACAATATGAAGTAATCCGATGACAAGCAGGGTGATGCCATGCATGAGCAGACGCCTCGATCAAAGTCGAAATCCGAGGCCGCCGCGCCGGTCTTACGCGCCGCACTTTATCTTCGCGTATCGACTGGTCGACAGGCTGAACATGACCTGTCAATTCCGGATCAACGAGGTCAGACGGTAGCTTGGGTCGCGGCACGAGGCTGGACGCTTGAAGCACAGTTCGTCGAGCCGGGCGCGTCAGCTACTGATGACAAGCGCCCAGAATTCCAGCGGATGATCGAGCGCGCATGCAACGGTGATCATCCGTTCGACGTGATCGTCGTTCATTCGTATTCGCGTTTCTTTCGCGACGCCTTTGGGCTTGAGTTCTATGTGCGCAAGCTCGCCAAGCATGGCGTGAAGCTCGTCTCGATGACGCAGGAATTAGGCGATGATCCGGCACAGGTCATGATGCGGCAGGTGATATCGCTGTTCGATGAGTACCAATCGAAGGAAAACGCCAAACATGTGCTGCGCTCCATGAAGGAAAACGCGCGGCAAGGGTTCTGGAACGGGTCGAAGCCTCCATTTGGGTATCGAACGGTCGAAGCCGAACGCCGGGGGATGAAGGTCAAGAAAAAGTTAGAGATCGATTTCGTTGAAGCCGAGCAGGTGGAGCTGATTTTCAAGCTACTGGTCGGCGGATATGAGGGCCAAGCGCCGATGGGCGTTAAGGCCGTGGCGAACTGGTTGAACGGCAAGGGCTATCGGACGCGGCAAGGCGGGATGTGGAGCATGGGTTCGCTCTATCAGCTGCTTACCAACCCGGTCTATGGAGGCCGCTGGCGGTTCAACCACGTTGACAGTCGAACGCGCCAACGAAAGGCCGATGCCGAGCAGATTTTTTCGGACGCGCCGGCGATTATTCCGCCCGAGCAATTTGAACAAGTGCAGAAGCTTCTTAAAGACCGCAATCCGCGTGTCGCGCCGCCTCGCGCAGTGACGGGGCCAATCCTGCTGTCCGGACTGGCGTTCTGCAGCCTGTGCCAAGGCGCGATGTCACTTCGGACCGGCACGTCGAAATCAGGAAAAGTGCATCGGTATTATGGCTGCTCAACATGTGCACGGAAGGGCAAGGCGGCTTGCCCTGGACGAACCGTGCAGATGGACAAGCTAGACCATCTGGTGACGCGGCATTTGATGGAGAGGTTGCTGACGGGTGACCGCATCTGGGAGTTGCTATCGACGTTGGCAAATCGCCGCGCCGAACGAGCAGCAGCTGTGGATTCCAGGCTTGCTGCCCTCGAACGCGAGGCTACGAGTGCCGAACAGAAGCTGAAACGGCTCTACAAATTGATCGAGGACGGCGTTGCCGAAATGGATGACCTGCTCAAGGAGCGGATTATTACCTTGAAGACCGATCGCGATCGGTCCCGCGAGGCATTCAGCCGCGCCAAGAGCAACGTGAAGGCCAAATCGGAACTGACGGAGGAGGCGGTCACGAAGTTCCGCGAACTGATGCGGCAGAAGCTTCAAGAAGGTGACACGCATGCCCGCAAGGCGTGGCTCGCATCAGTTGTTGACCGCATCGAGGTCGATGAGGGTGCAATCCGTCTTTATGGCAGGAAAGATGTTTTGGAACAGTGCGTTATCTCTGGTGCCGCGGGCAGCCAAGGTGTTCGCACTTTTGTTCCGAGGTGGCGCACCCGGTAGGAGTCGAACCTACGACCTTTGCCTTCGGAGGGCAACGCTCTATCCAGCTGAGCTACGGGTGCAGAAGGGTATGCATAGCTGATC
>JBEBJA010000231.1:0-12060 GCA_040080145.1 Hyphomicrobiaceae bacterium | reverse complement strand
GGTAAGCGACGCCGTTTGCGACTGTAATGCGACGCTCTAATGAGTGATGATGTTGCGCGGGAAATCCATTGATCTGGGTCAATCCGACGACGGGAGACGTCGAGATACGCAATTCGCGTAATGGATATTATGGAAAATAATGATGGTATCAAATTGCCACAGAGAGGTTTGCTCGAAAGTTCTGGCGCGGCTAATGATTTCGAGCCGCGCCCGTCTGAGACCTGAGTTTACTTCTCTGACTTTTCGTAGTTGTCGGCGACGAGGCGGTCCAGCAAACGGACGCCCCAGCCCGAAGCCCAGCTGGGGCTGATCTCGTTGCGGGTGCTGTCCATGGCCGTACCGGCGATGTCGAGGTGGGCCCAGGCCGTGTCCTTTTGAATGAAGCGCTCAAGGAAGGCTGCGGCGGTGCATGCGCCACCCCAACGGCCGCCGATGTTTTTGACGTCGGCGTTCTTACTGTCGATCAGTTTGTGGAATGACTTGTCGAGCGGCATGCGCCAGACTTTTTCGCCGGTCGCCGTGGATGCGGCCTGGAGTTCTTCGGCGAGCTTGTCATCGTTTGAAAACAACCCGGCATATTCCTTACCCAGAGAAACCATGATGGCGCCGGTCAGGGTCGCGAGATCGACGATCATCCGAGGCTTGAAGCGGTCCTGCGCGTACCAGAGAACGTCGGCGAGGACCAGGCGACCTTCAGCGTCCGTGTTGAGGACTTCGATGGTCTGGCCGGACATGGAGGTGACGATGTCGCCGGGACGGACTGCGCTGCCCGAGACCATATTCTCGACGCAGCCGATCAGGCCGACAGCGTTGACGTTGGCTTCGCGTTCAGCGAGTGCGTGCATCAGCCCGACGACGCAGGCGGCACCGCCCATGTCGCCCTTCATGTCTTCCATGCCAGAGGCCGGCTTGATGGAGATGCCGCCCGAGTCGAACACCACGCCCTTGCCGACGAACGCAATCGGCCTCGCCTTTTTGGATTTCGCCCCATTCCATTGCATGACGCAAACGCGCGCTGGGCGTGCGCTGCCTTGAGACACACACAGCAGTGAGCCCATGCCGAGTTTTTCAAGATCCTTATCTTCTAGAATTTCGACCTCGACGCCGAGTTTTTTCAACTTCTCGACTTCGTGCGCGAACTCGACGGGGCCAAGCGCATTTGCTGGTTCATTGACGAGATTGCGGGCGACATGGACCCCGTTGGCAACGGCTTGATAGTAGGCGTAGGCCGCTTTTGCCTTGGCTGGATCTGCGCAGTGGATGACCAAGGTATCGAGCGTGTCTTTGTCAGCAGGCTCCTTGTCGTCGCTACCGTTGGCAGTAGCCGCCCCCTTGGTCAGGTACTTCTTGAACGAGTAGTGGCGGAGCTGGGCACCAAAGGCCAGGGCCGCTGCAATGGCTGCTGGCTTCATATCGCCTGTGGCTGCGACATCGGCGATGAGGCTTGCCTTTTTTACCTTGCGGCTTGAAATTGCAGCGACTGCGGCGCCGCCAAGCAGCGTCCAGTCCTGCTCCGTCGCATCCTTCCCTGTTCCCAGGACGAGCAAACGATCCACGTCGAGCCCTTGGGGCGCGAGGATCTCGATGTTCGCCTTTGACTTTGCCTTGAACGCTGCAGCTTTGGCAGCCTTTTGAATACCATTTCCGGACCGCTTATCGAGGTCGGCGGCGGTCTTTCCCAGAGCTACGCCGTCGCTTGCGAGCACAACGCAGGCCGGATTGAGTGCGTGCGCAAAATCCGCAAAGACAATATCAAGGCGGTCGGAAGCATGTTTGGTCATGGTGGGAGAGCAGACTTTCCATTATGAGCGGGACGGCTCGATTGTCCCGGCACGGGTTGAGGCATTGCAAAGGTTACGCGGGCGCATCGCACTCAGACGACACGTCCAAACGCGCGGCGAACAAACTGGAGGAGCAGACGAAGCCAAGGCTGGACTTTAGTGGACCCGGGTGCGTATGCCAAGAGCTCCAGCTTGGGACGACTAACGGACCGGTAATCGCAATTGCCGGGCGTTCGGCGCTGGGCGCACTTTCGGCGGTCGAACTTTGGCCATCCTGATAGTAAACAGCCTGTGTGTGGCTGGGTGAGACAGTCCGGGAACCCACATGGGGTGCCTTGCGGCCAACTGCCCCCCGCAGCAGGCGGGGACGGAACGAGGAAAACCGGACGGGTATGACGATCTTCTCGCGATATGTGTTCAGGCAGGCCGCCGGTGCGCTGCTACTGATTTTGCTGTCGCTCTCGGGCGTCGTCTGGATTGCTATCGCGTTGCGCCAGCTGAACGTGGTGACCAGTCAGGGTCAGGACGCCTGGACGCTGATCAAGATGACCACGCTGGCGCTGCCGAACTTGATCGCAATTATTGCGCCGTTTGCGCTGTTGATCTCGACTTTGCACACGCTGAACCGGCTCAACGGAGATAGCGAACTGATTGTCATGACGGCGGCCGGTGCCACGGTCTGGACGGTTGCCAGGCCGCTGATCTTCCTCGCATTCATCGTTGCAGCCAGCGTCGCTGTGGTTAACCACGCCGGCATGCCGTGGAGCCTGCGGATGCTGCGCGAGTATGTAATTCAGATGCGGACCGATCTATTGACGCAGGTGATCCAACCGGGGCGATTCAGTAGTCCCGAACCGGGGCTCACGTTTCATATCCGCGAGCGGTCGCTCAATGGCGAGTTGCAGGGGCTCATCATGCACGACAGCCGCGACCCCAAGCAATCGCAGTCATACTTGGCCGAGAACGGTTTGATCGTGAAGGACGGGTCTGGGTCGTATCTGATCATGACGAAAGGCCACATTTTGCGCCGCCCCAGCATGGCTGAGCCTGCGCAGATCATCAAATTTGACAAGTATGCTGTGGATCTCGAACGGTTAGAGACGAAGGCTGCAACGGAAGAAACCGATCTGAGGCCTCGAGAGCGCTATTACAGCGAGCTGATAAATCCCGGCAACAGCCGGTCGTTCAAGTCGGAGCCCGGCAAATTCCGCGCCGAGTTGCATGAGCGTTTTTCAAATCCGCTCTACCCGATCACGTTTGTGCTGATCGCGCTTGTGGCTGTTGGTCAAGCAAAGTCGACGCGGCAAAATCGAACGCAGCTGCTGATGTATGGTTTTGTCGTGGGTGCAGCGTGCCGGCTGGGCGGGCTGGCGATGTCGAATTTTGTCGTGCTCAGCGAAAAGGCGACTGTGTTGCTCTATGCCATTCCGATTGGGGCCGGCGTTTTATCGCTTCTCATGATGGCGACAGCGTCTCAGCCACGTTTCAGCAGGGCGGTTGCCGCGTTGCTTGGTCCCATACGTGAGGGCTTGGGGCGCCCATTCGCGAAGCTGGCACGGGCTGTCAGCGGCATGCGCGCGGCAGGCGGGTAGCCATGGCAACTCCTCGTACGCTACGGCGCTATATTCAGGCTCGGTTTTTGATCGCGATCCTTGGAACATTCGTGTTGTGTTCCGTGCTGATTTTTATGATCGACTTCGTTGAAATGCTGCGTGCTCAGGGCAAGTTTGGTGCGGTTGCGGCCTGGAAGCTGGTCTGGATGACCCTCCTTAGACTGCCGGCATACACTGAGTTTTTGCTATCGTTTGCGGTTTTGGTCGGCTCGATCGGGGCCATGTTGATGCTCGCGCGCAAGAGCGAGCTGACCGTCATGCGTGCTGGTGGCATGTCAGCGTGGCAGTTCATGTGGCCAGGTATCGTCGTGGCCGGTCTGCTGGGTGCGTTTGGTGTTGCCGTTTACAATCCGATGGCAGCTGCAGCGCGCGCGGAAGGCGAGCGCATGTTTGCCGAGAGTTTTGGGCGCGAGTCGAACTTGCTGCGGAGTGAAAGCGGTGGATCGTGGTTGCGCCAGGACGGTGCCGACGGCCAGTCCGTCATCAGTGCTGTAGCTGCGACCAACCGCGGCCTGTCGTTGTCTGGCGTCACCGTTTTCGTTTTCGACGACGCAGGGCGGTTCAGTGAACGGATTGATGCGGCCCGCGCGGAGCTCAAGGACGGGTTCTGGCGCATCGAAAATGCATGGGTTGCACGGCCAGGACGGGAGCCGGAAAAGTTCGAATCTTATCTTTTATCGACGTATCTGACCCCGGAGCGGGTTGCTGACGCGCTGGGAACCATCATTTCGGTGTCGTTCTGGGACCTGCCTGGATTGATTGAAGTCGCTGAAAAAGCGAAACTTTCTTCGGCAAGACTGCGCGTCCAATACGAGCTCCTGCTGTCGCGCCCCCTGCTTTGCATCGCCATGGTTTTTTTGGCTGCAACTGTGTCATTGAGGTCATTCCGATCTGGAGGGATCCAGACTATGGTGATCTCAGGAATGGTTGGGGGCTTCGGGTTTTTCCTGTTAGCGGAAGTTTCACGGCAAATCGGGGTTGCGGGTTTCGTTCCGCCCTGGGCTGCCGTTTGGCTTCCGGTTGTGCTCTTGATTTTGCTAACCACGACGGTGCTACTGCACCAGGAGGACGGTTGAGTGGTGCGTGACGCGCGGATACCGCAAGAGGGTTGCGGACAACATCGCGCCGGGGGCGTTCGCGGAAGCGTGGCGCTTGCTGGTCGCTTGATTGCGCGCCTTTCGCTGGCTGCTGCAGTCTTGACCGTTGTGTTCTCATCGCCTGGTTATGCGCAGAAAACGTCTTCGTCGTTTCCCAAGACGCCAGCGATCAAATTCACCTCTCCGACCAAACTAGACCGGAAGCAACCGCTGCTTCTGAACGGCGATGAACTCACGTACGACACCTCCGGTAACCGCGTTATCGCGAAGGGCAACGTCGAACTTTACTACAACAATTATTCGGTGACCGCCGACGAAGTCACCTACGATCAGGCTGCCAGTACGCTGACGGCGGCGGGTAACGTAACCATCCGCGATCCAAATGGCCAGATTACGCGGGCTGATCGCATCGAGCTGACAGACGACTTTAAAGAAGGCTTCGTTGAGTCGCTCAGTGTTGTAGGCACAGACGATACGCGGATTGCCGCGCGGCGCGCGATCCGCAAAGACGGCAACGTGACGGAATTCTCGGACGCCCGCTATACGCCGTGCAAATCCAATCCCGGCATGCCTCCGATGTGGTGCATTTCGGCTGCGCGCATCGTTCACGACCAGAAGGCACAATCCATCTCCTTCCAAGACGCACAGTTTGAATTCCTGGGCGTCCCAATTGTTCCGCTGCCTTACTTTGAAGCTCCCGATCCGACTGTAAAGCGCCGTTCGGGGTTCTTGCTGCCATCTGTCGGTTCATCGACGACGCTTGGAGTATCGGTTGAGACGCCGTACTATTTTGCTCTGTCGCCACAGTACGATTTCCTTTTCAGCCCGGAATACCTGTCGAAGCAGGGTATTCTGTGGAAGGGTGATTGGCGCCACCGGCTCGCCAACGGGGAGTACGAGGTCAAAGTTGCGGGGATCGAACAAGATTACGCTTTGCTGCCCAGCAGCATTGCCAATCGTCAAGTCTACGACGGCTGGCGCGGCAGTTTGCAGACCAAGGGTCTGTTTTCACTTTCGAGCTGGTGGAAATTTGGCTGGGACGTCACCGTCGAAAGCGATGACACGTTCCGCCGGTTCTATAAGCTCGATAACATTCTGGTCACTGACCGCGTGAACACGGTGTTCCTTGAAGGTCAATCGGAGCGCAATTATTTCGGCATGCGTTTTTATCAGTTCGGCGGGCTGTTGCTGTCTGACAAGGCTACGTCGGAATCGAAAGTCCATCCTGTCATCGATTACGATTATGTCTTTGCTGATCCCATCATGGGTGGCGAACTGGCGTGGAAGTCGAACGTCTTGAGCCTGACACGCGAGAACGCTTTGTTGGGTAACAAGACGGAGAGCTACAACCACGCCAAGACTGAGTTGGCTTGGCGGCGTCGGTTGACGGACGGTCTGGGTATCACGTACACGCCATTCGGCAGTGTTCGTGGCGATGCGTACTATCTCGACAATGCAATCAACCCGCAGTCGGGAAACCTGATTACGGACGATTCAGTTCTGCGCGGCGTCGCGACCGGCGGCGTGACGGTGTCGTATCCATGGATTGCTGCTGGACAAGGGTCATCCCACACAATCGAGCCGATCGGTCAGGTGCTGTATTCGCAGGCCAAAGTCAGCCAGCGGGCGTTGCCGAATGAAGATGCCCGCAGCGTCGTATTCGATGACACCAACTTGTTCGAGGTTCAAAAGTTTTCGGGTACGGACCGGGTTGAGACCGGGACTCGGCTCAACGCTGGAGTCCAGTACACCTTCCAGTCTCATCAGGGCGGTTATGCACGTTTCCTGGCTGGCCAGCACTATCAACTGTCGGGGGAGAATGCGTATTCAAACCCTGGTCAAGTGACGGACCTTGTCGGCGGTGTTCCTACGACGCGATATCTGTTCTCGCCGTCGAGCGGGCTGCAGAATGATCGTTCCGACTATGTTCTCGGCGCATACTTCGCGCCTAACAGCGTTTTCCGTTTTCTGTCGCAGACCCGTTTGGGTGAGCAGGATTTCGGCATTCGCCGCGAGGATCTCTTTGCCTCGGTGAATTACGGACCCATCATGGCCTCGGCGGTCTACACCTATGCAGCAGCCGACCCCTTGCTTGGGATCGACAAGACGCAATCCGACGTTACGGCGACGGTTGGACTTAAGTTGACGGATCGCTGGAGCGTGCTCGGTGCCGTCCGGTTTGACATCGATGCCAAGAGTGTCCTGACCGACAGCATAGCCCTGAAGTATGCTGATGATTGCTTCGTGTTGACGACGACGTATCAAGAGACGTTCATCAACAACCCGGCGCTGGGCCTGACAAACGACCGCTCGGTAATGGTGCGCTTCGAGTTGAAAAACCTGGGCGGATTGAATTACAAGACGAGCGTTTTAGACCATACGTTCGGCGACGCACAGACTCCGAAATAGGCTGCGGGCGCGCTGCCACGGTCGACGAGGGCGGTGACGCGATGTAAATTGGTTGCTTGGCGGTGACTGTTTGTGCCTCCGGCAGGGTGGTTTTTCGCCTTTTACCTTTTACTCTTTACCTTTTACTCTGCACCTTTTCGCCTCGATCCTTTTCAGTTGCTGGCTCGTCTTTGCCATGTGCGCGCCACGGTTGATGTGGATAACCAGCGTAGATCGTTGGTTTGGGGCGTGGTGAGGATTGCCTTCCTGTCGTCTGGCTGCTCGGCTCGTGCACCGTATCAAAGATAGATTCGGTGACTGTATATGCGCCGGACATTAGAGTTCTGGCTGGAACGCTTGCTGCATTCCAGCTTCAAGCTTGAGGTTTGCTGCTAATCCATCATGCCGGAAAGCATTGAGTTGGCGACGGGTGTTTACCTGGTGTTGGATCAATGATTTCTGGCCAGCTATGAGCCCGCATTCGCCCATGAAACATGTTTCGCGCTTTTTTTTCTTCGCCGCCGCCTCGCCGGTGCTACTGGCTGGTCCGGTTACGGCGCAGGAAACGCCGATGAAGTTTCCATCGTTCAACTCGATCAATGCGCAGCCGCAAGGCGTTGCGCCGGGTGAAGCTGTTGTGGCACCGCCAAAGGCGCCGGCGGCTGCTGCGGCGGCTGCTGACTCTAAGGCGGCTGGAGCTGCCCCAAAGGCAGCCGTTGCCGCCAAGCCAAAGCCTAAGCCGGTGAAAATGGCTGTCAAGAGCGATGCGGCTGCAGTGAAGTCCAGCGAGACCAAGGGGCTGTCGATTGCGGTGCTCGTCAACGACGAGCCGATCACTGGGTATGAGATCGAACAGCGGCAGCGTATTATGGGGCTGGGAGCCAACATTGGTGAGAGGGCTCAAGCGGGCTTCAAGCGCATGTTGCAGGATCCGAGTACTGGCGAAAAACTGAAGGCTATTCTGGGCGACGTCATCAAAGCCAACCCCGGCAAATCGCGCGAGCAGGTCATTGCGGCCTTTGAAGAGCGCAAGAAGCAGTTCGCCATGAACTTGCAGAAGCAAGCGGTAGAAAGCGCCCGTGCAAGCGTTCTGCCGACACTAAAGAAGGGCGCGCTGGACGAATTGATCGAAGAACGGCTGAAGCTTCAGGAAGCCAAGAAGTTGAATGTTGTCGCCTCCGATGAGGATGTCTCCAAGATCGTCCGCAGTCTGGCTGAAAAGAACAAACTCACCGAGGCTCAATTTGGTCAGCACCTTGCGGGAATGGGGGCCGATATCGACGGTATGAGGGCACGCTTCCGGGCCATGCTGTCTTGGAACGATGTTATCCGGCGCAAGTTCGGGCATCAAATTGCGATCACTGAACGCGATGTGGACCGGATCGTATCGCAAGGGCCTGCGGGCGAGGATCAGGTGGAATTGCAGGTTCAGCGTGTGACGCTCGCTATTCCAGAAAAGATCAACCAGAAGCTCGTGGCCCAGCGTATGGCTGAAGCGGAGGGAATGCGCAGCAAATTCAGAGACTGCAAGTCCATGTCGTCGCTCGCCGGCAGCGTCACCAACGCCAAGTTCGATGATTTGGGGCAGCGCAAGCCATCATCACTGGCCGAACCAACAAAGAGCCTTTTGCTGAGCGCGAAGGATGGCGAGATGATTCCGCCGACGGTCGGAACCGGCGGCGTCGAGTTGTATGCCGTCTGCGGACGTCAGACGATCAAGGCGGACGAGCAGAAGCGGACTGCGGCGCAGGAAGAATTGCGGCAGAAGGAGTTCGAACTGCTGGCGAAGCGGCATCTGCAGAACCTGCGCCAGGATGCGCTGATCGAGTACCGGTAATGCCGCCACTGCCACCACTGGCGTTGACCATGGGCGACCCTGCCGGGATCGGCCCCGAGATCGCCCTGGCTGCTTGGCAGCAACGGGGCGAGCGTCAGTTGCCCGTGTTTGCGGTCTATGGGGACCCGGCGGTGTTTTCTGCCCGTGCCGCGCTGCTCGGATGGCCGGTTTGTGTGAAGGCGATCGATAGCCCCGGTGATGCTGCCGACATTTTTGCTCGGGCTTTGCCCGTCGTTCCCGTCATGCCCTGCATTGATGTAATTGCCGGGCGGCCCGACGCACGCAACGGGTCTGCCACGATTGCCGCCATTGACGATGCGGTTCGTGCTGTCCAATGGGGATCAGCTGCGGGCCTTGTGACTTGCCCGATTGCCAAAAGCATCCTCTACGAGGCCGGCTTTAAGCATCCCGGCCATACGGAATATCTTGCCTTTCTCGCTGAACAGGCTGCGGACAATGGCATGGCGATCATGCCGATCATGATGCTTGCCTCAGACACGCTTCGGGTCGTCCCAACCACGATCCACATACCCTTGGCGGACGTGCCCAAGGCTTTGACTGCCGAACTCCTCAGGCAGACGATCAAGATAACGCTCGATGCGCTCCGTATGGATTTCGGAATTGAATTCCCGCGCGTCGCCGTTGCTGGCCTTAATCCTCACGCGGGCGAGAATGGAACCATTGGACGGGAAGACGCCGATCTCATCGCCCCGGTCATCGCTGCGTTATGTGCTTCGGGCCACGCGGTAACTGGGCCACATTCCGCCGATACGTTATTTCATGCGGCTGCTCGCCGGAATTACGATGCTGTGGTCGCTATGTATCACGATCAGGCGCTGATCCCGATCAAGACGCTCGCGTTTGATTGCGGGGTGAACGTGACGCTCGGGTTGCCGTTCGTGCGGACGTCGCCGGATCACGGGACGGCGTTCGACATCGCAGGAACGGGGAGTGCCTCGCCGGAAAGTTTGATCCAGGCATTGCTGCTGGCCAAGGCAATTACCATTGCCCGGGCCAACGCAGTGGCGTGAAAACCGCTTCCCACATGCCTGGAAGCACTTTAGCGTCCGCCGCGATATGACCGACGAACCCATGGTGGCTGCCAGCCAATCCGTTGTTGCCCACGGCGCGAGCCCCGATGGTCTCCCGCCGTTGCGTGAGGTAATCGCCGCCTATGGGCTCGATGCCAAGAAGAGCCTCGGGCAGAATTTCATTCTCGATCTGAACCTCACCCGGCGCATTGCGCGGGCTTGTGGCGACCTTGATGGCAAGACAGTTGTAGAGGTCGGTCCGGGCCCGGGTGGACTAACGCGCGGCCTCCTCATTGAAGGTGCTGCCCGCGTTGTGGCGGTCGAACGCGATCAACGGTGTCTGCCTGCGCTTGCTGAAATTTCGGCTCGATATCCGGGGCAACTGAGGGTTCATGAAGGGGACGCGCTGGAGGCCGACTGGCAGGCATTGACGGCGGATCGCAATGGCCAGGCGATTATTGCTGCCAACCTGCCGTATGGCGTTGCAAGTCTGTTGTTGGCAGGCTGGTTGGAGAGTGAACCTTGGCCACCGTGGTATTCGGCAATGGTGCTGATGTTTCAAAAGGAAGTGGCCGAGCGGATCGTGGCTGCACCTGGCAGCAAGGCATACGGCCGGCTGTCCGTACTCGCGCAGTGGCGGACCGTTCCCAAGATCGTATTGAACTTGAAGCCTGAGGCGTTTACACCCCCGCCGAAGGTATCGTCGGCCGTGGTGCATTTCATTCCTCGGGAACATCCCGTCGCAGCGGGTTCAGCCAAGATGCTTGGTCGCGTCACGGCCGCCGCGTTCGGTCAGCGGCGCAAGATGCTGCGGCAGAGCCTCAAGTCCCTGACGCCCATGCCAGAATTGTTGTTGCGCGAGGCAGACATTGACCCTCAACTCCGCGCCGAACAACTGACAGTCGTGAATTTCGCGCGACTTGCGGAGTTGATGAGCAAGCGTTAGGGCAACTCGCCTGTGCTGCAGGAGCCAAAGATCCCCCCGCACCTGGCCAACTCTGCATCGGTTCACCGTGTTTCGCCTGCTTCACTTTGTGAAGAGCGATAAGAGTCCCGCGCTGCGAGGCTTTTTGAATTCGTTCAGTGACGACGCGATTTCCGTGTACAGTTTGGGTAGCCAGGGTGGTTGCCCTGGAGCCTGCGCAGAGGTTCCTTTTTCCCGGAAGTCTGTTGGCGAAATAATGAGTTTGACATTCGAAAGCCCTGTTAGAGCGGCGAGCACAAACAATTCCTCGACGGCTTCATCCCCCACCGCCAAACAGCCAGCAGACAAGCTTTTCCCGTGGATCATTATGTCGCCACCGAGGTCTCTTCTGCCATCCAGCCCCGCCATCTGGCGATCGAACGAGTTGGGATAATTGACGCGCAGTGAAAGATGATAGGCACTATTGGGATTGAGCGACGCGATGCCATATACGCCTTCCGGAACCTGCCGGTCTCCTTGACGCAACTTGGGGCCTCCGCCTCCGCTGGCAGCCAGTACGCGGTAGGTGTGGACCCGTTTCCAGGTGCCGCCGTGTGGCCGTGCATGCAGTTCAAGCGCTCTTTCATCCTTGATTGCAATGAATGCGACCTCAGCAGGTGGCCAGATGGCCTTTGCGGCGGCAAATCGGGCGTTAAGGCGATGCAGGGCAGTTGGTGTAATTTCTGCCAGTCGCGCCTTCAGCGTGTAGGCACGCAGCCGCGTATTTGGTTTCACGTGCTCTGATGAACGTCGAAGTGACGGTAAGAGTGTGAAACGCCAACCCGATCGTGGAGGCGATGGCTCTGAACGGGTCTCTGTCGACCAAGCGTTTGCAACTTCAGACTGGTGCATCAGTGAGGGCTTCAGCAACGGATCGTTGGAAGGTGGTATTGACTGCGTAAACGCTCCCGGTCGAACGAAGGTCAAACGATCAATCCGCGGCTGCAACGGCTGACTCACTGGCGTAGCGGCTGACCGCTCGTCCAATAGCATAGGGCGCAGGAGTGCAAACACGACGACGACGCCGGTAAAGGCCATCACCGTATTGGCGATCAGAGGCGTAAATCGTTGACTTGATCCCATTGCCGTCTCATGTGCACAGGCCGCTAATGACCCATCTGCTCTGGCAGCATGGCTGATTCGCTGAGTTGGCGAATTGAGCTTTAACCTTGTATCCCGCCCCAGTAGGGAATTTGTTTGCTGGCCTTCAACGCGCGGTCGAACGCAAAAACCCCCACCGCGTTGGCGGTGGGGTTTTTTTAGGGATTTGAAGAGGGT
This sequence comes from Hyphomicrobiaceae bacterium, assembly GCA_040080145.1. Taxonomy (GTDB): domain Bacteria; phylum Pseudomonadota; class Alphaproteobacteria; order Rhizobiales; family Hyphomicrobiaceae; genus JANXVY01. The sequence continues at coordinate 71 of JBEBJA010000231.1, read as the reverse complement.
GATGATTTTGCCTGCTGGCAATTCATATTCACACACATGCAGACCTGGCGACGACCTACTCTCCCATGTCT
>JBEBJA010000079.1:0-2641 GCA_040080145.1 Hyphomicrobiaceae bacterium | reverse complement strand
GGGAAGACGGTGTCGCCGAAGGAGAGCACGATGTGGCGCACGTCGTTTTCGGCTGAGGCGGCGGTGATGCGGAAGTTGCCTTGTACGGTGGCGATGGCGGGCTTGGCGCGAGAGAACAGATTGACGCTGGGTTTTGAAGCGGAGGCGGGTGCGATGGGTTTGCCGCCGGTGCCAGAGTGGGCTTTTTCGAGAAGTGCGCCGACGTCAGCGTCGAGCGACTCTGTGATGGCGGAGGCGGCTTCGCCGAAATCAACTTGGGTGGGGACCTCGGTCCAGGTCAATTGCTCCGCGAGGGAGTACGGTGCGTCGACGATGCGCCAGACATCGATGGAGCCGGTGGGGCAGGGGGAAATGCAATCCATGCAGTAGTTGCATTTGGCGAAATCGACGACGACGTTGAGGTCGTCGTGCGAGATGGCGCCGGGCGTGCACATGCTTTCGCAGGTGTAGCAGCGGATGCAGATTTCCGGGTCGATCAGGTGCTGCTTTTTGAGGGCGCTCTCAGGCTTAGCCGGGGCGGTCTTGATCGGTGCGGAGTCGTTCATGGTGGCTTTCCTATGGACGGCGTCGACTGTGTTCGAAGTGGCGTGCGCGAGGTGATGCGCGCAAGCCGGTGTTGCAGCATGAGCGTTCTATTTAGAGCACTCGAAACTGGAGGCTTTGGTGGCGTCGCCGGATTTGTATTTGGGCCAGAGGGGCCATTGGCAGAGGGGGAGTGCGCGGGCGACGGGGAGGCCGGTTTCGAGTTTTTGTTCGACGACTTCGAGGGTGCCGGGCGCAGCGCCGTTTTCGACCCAGTTGGCGAGTACGTCGAGCATGTCGACGTTGGCAGGTGCGCCGGAGCCGACGTGGTCGACGCCGGGGGCTGTGTAGAGACGGGCGAAGGTGTTGACTGAGGCAGCACCCATTTTGGCGTTGACCGCGTTGAAGTAATTGATGCCGGCGTAGGGGCTTTGGGCGTAGTCGGCCATGTGTTCGAGCACGATAAGTTTGCCGCCGCGGGCGCGGAATTTCGACAAGTCGGGGTTGGTCGAGTCCATGAGCGCTGAGACTTCGAGGACGCGCTTTTTGTGATTGTCGGGCGAATATTTGGTGACGTCGAGATTGGGGTCGCGGGCGAAGACGTATTTCATGCCGGCGTTGCCGTAGACCCACTGGATGCCTTGGCCTGGTTTGGGGGGCTCGGTGGGCGCGTTGTTGCCGGTCCACCATGCGCCCCAGCCGCCGGTGGGGCCGAAGGCCGGCGTGGCCTCACCCGATACGCCCCAACCGGGATACTCGCGCATGCCGTTTTGCAGAGTGAACGAGAAGCGATAGGGCGAGCGGAAGAGTTTGATGGCTTCGAGTTGTTTTGGGTTGAGGCAGGAGTCGGGTGCGGCGCTGGGTTTGCAGGCGAGCACTGCGAGATCGGCTACTTTTAAGCAGGCCGTTGGATTGGCGATGAGTTTGTCGGGGCTGCCGTCGGTGGCGTCGCATTTGGCGAGGACGGCGTCGTGGACGAGTTTGACGTGGGCAGGAGAGAGCCAGGCGTCGCCCATTGTTATGACGCCGCTGCGGGCGCTGGCGTGATTGAGGGCGGTCCAATTGATGACGGGGACGCGGGCGAAGATGCCGTCGAAGTCGTCGGGGTAGCGCTGGGCCATAGTGAGGCCTTCGCGGCCACCTTCAGATGAGCCCATGAAATAGAGGTTTTCAGGCGCGGATTTGTAGGCGCGTTTCATGGTGGCGACGGCAACATCGCGGACTTTTTTGTAAGCGGCATGGGCGAAGTTGAGGAAGGCTTCGTCGTTGAGGGCGAAGGCGGCGGGTGGTTCGCCTTGCTTGGTTTCGTGGCCTGAGTCGGTGCCGTAAGTGACGTAGCCCTGCGCCAGCGGCGAGGGTTTGTCGAGGCGGGAGGCGGGAGGGAGGCCGGTGGCTGTGATCAGCGTGCCGTTGAAGCCGCCGCCGCCGTATTGGACGGAGCGACCGTTCCAGGCGAGGGGCAAGTTGATCTGGAAACGGATGGGTGGCGCGTTTGAGGTGAGTGGAGCGATGCGGCCGATGAGGCGGCAGTGCTGAGGTGTTGCAGGCGTGACGCGTGCGGCAGGGGTTGGGCCTTTTTCAGCAATGGCGAGGGGGAACGCGGCGACCAGGGTGGCAGAGTCGATAGAGGCGGCACCACTGGGGATGTCGAACTCAGTTGGAGGGATAGTGATTTTGCCGAGGGCTGCGCAGGCGGCAGCGGCATCGGCACCGAGGGCACGTGGTTTGGTGGGAGATTGCGCGAGGGCTGTTGCGGTGACAGCGAATAGCGCGGCTGATGAGAATGCGGCGATCTTTGGTGTCATGCGTGTCTCCCCAGACGTTTGTGTTTTTTTAATTTGCGTCTCACCCTTCTTGGCGAGGCCGCCCCTCACGCTTCTTAGTGAGGTCGCCCCTCACCCTAACCCTCTCCCCGTAAGGACGGGGAGAGGGAAAATACCATTGCCCCTCACGCTTCTTAGTGAGGTCGCCCCTCACCCTAACCCTCTCCCCGTAAGGACGGGGAGAGGGAAAATACCACTGCCCCTCACGCTTCTTGGCGAAGCCGCCCCTCACCCTGACCCTCTCCCCGTAAGGACGGGGAGAGGAGGCCAAGAGTTAAGCTTGGTGGACTTTGACG
>JBEBJA010000210.1:0-2649 GCA_040080145.1 Hyphomicrobiaceae bacterium | reverse complement strand
CTATAAAGCCGCTCTCGGACCGACGACATTTGCGTTCCAATATGGCCGGGCGACGTTTATCGTTCTCAATAATGTAACTCCTTTGCCCAACGGCAGACTGACTTCGAGTGGCAATGACTATATCGGACGCGTCGGACCCGATCAGCTGCTTTTCACCAAACGCCTTCTCGCAGAACTTCCTAAAGACGACCTGGTCGTCGTCTCTTTCCACATCCCGCTTGTCGGATTTGACGATCCCGCCGACGTGTCCGGTCAGACTGACGACGCGCGAGAACTGATGCGGCTGCTGTCGGGCAGACCAAACACGCTCTCTCTCGCCGGTCATACTCACACGACCGAACATCATTATCTCGGCACCGACATGGGATTCGTCGGACCTGGCTTGCATCATCACATTGTATTGACGGCGGCATGTGGGAGCTGGTGGAGTGGACCGTTTGACGCCTCCGGCGCACCTGTGTCCCTCAGTCGCGATGGCACGCCAAAGGGTTTCCATCTGCTCGATGTCGATGGCACGAACTATTCGACCCGCTTCGTGCCTGTGGGGACCGCGGGCGATAGCAAAATGTCCGCCGCAATTGTCGCACAGGAAGAACAGTCTCACACGCTCGCCGAAGATGGCCTACGCGCTGTTGTTTCAGGACGATGCATTTCTTGCAGCCAACTTGGCGGTGGTCGCCTGCTGGTCAATGTCTACGATGGCGGGCCGCGCACTAAAGTTGAATGCCGAATTACCAGCAGCCAAGCTGGTGTCGATCAGGACGTCGTCATCGGGTTGGTGCGGACAATCGAAATCGATGCGACGGCCGCCACATTGTTCGCCGCGCACCAATCCAGCATTAAACCGTGGGTCGTCGCGACGCCAAGCTCGCATCTTTGGGCGGGCGAAATGCCGAAGGCGATCGGGGCTGGAATTTATTCAGCCCACATCGATATCAGGGACGAGTATGGGCGCCCGAACAGCTCAACCTTCATTTTCGAAGTGACTGCGTGAATCAAATGCTAGACGCAAAGATTATTGGTTATGCTCACTATGCCGATCGTTCCAATTGGCGGATGTCGGTGTGACGCAATCACAATGCTTCCCTGACATTTCGATACCGCGTCCGGAGGCCATCGATGCCATTCAAAATTCAAGAACAGACTTTCTCAGGCACACGGACATCGCTGTTCGAGACGTCTGCCAGGCACTCGATTGTCAGAAAGCACTTGTTTCCATCTGATCGATTGCAGCCCAACATTTTCTCATCGACGCGCCGGAAGAGATGTTTCATTTTATTCGCTGCGCTTGCAGCAATTGTGGGTGTTGGACTGTGGGCCCAATCGGAAATCGTTTCGGTTCGCGAGCAGGCGCACCGCGCGGGTGCCTGTTTGGCACTCGACACCGGCGCGATGTACGGCGCAATTGATGACAAGACGCGGCGCATGGCGATGCGCGCCATGACGCGAAATGGTTTGTATCCAAATACCGTTTCGATGGGTAGTTACCGCGTGCTCTCTGCCACATGCTCGGGACTGAGGGCTGCGCGCCTCAGCGCCGAATAGACTACCAAAATACAACAGCGTTAACCTCAACTTTGCAGTTGCACTTAGGTATTGCGCGCTGTCACAAGCTTGAAACAGGACTCTGTATTTGGTTCGACTATGAACCAATGGTCAAACATCTCAAACCTCTCAAACGTTGGCCGCCAGCGCTATCGCGCGATATTCATCTCGGATGTCCATCTTGGCACACGGGCAGCCCAAGCCCTCCCGCTTCTAGATTTTCTAAAGCACCACGATGCCGACGCTATCTATCTTGTCGGTGATATCGTCGATTTCTGGAAGGTTCGTCGCGGCCCGCACTGGCCGCAGGCCCATAACGATGTCGTCCAGAAGCTTCTCCGCCGTGTGAGGCATGGGACACGTCTGATTTTCATTCCCGGTAATCATGACGAGGGCTTGCGGGACTTTTCGGGCATGCATTTCGGTGGCATCGAAGTTCTCCAGAGTGTTGTGCATCAAGCGGCCAATGGAAAGCGCTACCTCGTTATGCACGGCGACGAGTTCGATGTCGTGATCCGAACGGCAAAGTGGCTCGCCTTCCTCGGTGATCGAGGTTACGAACTCGCGCTTTGGTTAAACAATCCGCTCAACTGGGTGCGTCGACACTGCGGACTAGGATATTGGTCGCTATCCGCCTATCTCAAATACAGTGTCAAACGCGCAGTCAATTTTATCGGCGCCTTCGAAGAGGCCGTTGCCGCTGAGGCGAGACGTAACGGCGTTGACGGCATCATCTGCGGTCATATCCACCATCCAGCCGACCGAGACATCGACGGTATCCGCTACCTGAATTGCGGCGACTGGGTCGAAAGCTGCTCAGCGCTGATTGAGCATGAAGATGGTCGCATCGAACTGGTCCGATGGATCGTCGGCAACGGAGAGCCGCCACCCTGGAATGAAACCGCAACAACAGCATTGGAAACAGAGTTCCGAACCCGAAAATTGCCCGAGGCCAACCCTGCATGAACACGATAAATCCTTCTCTATCCGTCGAAACAGCAACATTGCTTTCCGATGCCGTGCACAAGAGCAGTGCATGGACTATGAGCGGTCTATCAGAGCGGCTTTTTACGCATGTTTTCAGTGGCCTCGTTTACGCTCAGA
>JBEBJA010000141.1:0-12148 GCA_040080145.1 Hyphomicrobiaceae bacterium | reverse complement strand
TCTACGGGGAGGTTAGGAGCCTGCCCCCGCGAAGGCGGGGGTGAGGGGCGGCAGCAGCACAAGCGCGTGAGGGGCGGTACTCATTTTTCGTCATGGCCGCGAAGGCGCCCACCCACGACAACAAGCTGCGGAACGGACGCAACCAATTCAAGTTGCGAGGTCTTTTTGTCCCTGGTTAGTTTTGAGTGCTTCAAGGGTCGTTTGGATGTCGTCTAGTGTTCTGAGCGTTTCGACAGCGATCTGCGCCTGTAGGTCGAACCAATCATTTGGCGTCGCGCTCCGTCCAACCAATTTGTAAAGCGCTTCGCGCCGCCGTTCGAGTTGGTCGATGATAGCTTGTTTGCGCACGGCTCAGGCTCCGTGACTTAATTGCGAAGTCTACGTTTAGTCCGAGACGCTGGCGATTTGCCGGTTTCCAGTCCCGCGCAGCCCTTCTACTTCCACAACGGCACATCCGGCGCAAAAAAATCCAGCGGCCCGTGATGGGTCCATACCCAAGACGATTGCCCGGTCACAGCTGCCGACGTCGCCCCATCCCCTGATGCATCAAAGAATACGTAGCACTGATCGTAATAAAACCCGCCGCCGCGTCCCAGCGGATACCGCTCCACCGGCCATTTCATCTGATCGAGATAGAGGTTGCGCCCGCTCAGTAAGTCCAGCCCGTCCTTGATCGGCATCGTCGTCAGCAGCGACTGCAGCTTGCGCTGCGAATCCGCCTCGTCCCACGTCAGATCGCCGACCAGCCGCTTCATCAAAGCCTTGACGTCGCCGATCATCACTGGCTTGCGTTCCAGCCGGTCGTCGGACACATCTTCCAGCGACGGCAGCAGCTTGCGCACGGTCTGATAACAGACGTTATACCCCGCCTCCTTCGGCCGCGCAGGCAACGGCGCCTCCAGCTGAATGCCGAGCTTCTTCAGCTGCGACGGCGTGTTGATCAACTGGATGCTCGTCGCCGGCACAGTGAGCAATTCCGACAAAAAACCCAGATCAACGCTGCGCATCTCGGTCGCATATTCGAGCACCAAACCGTTCAGCGCCCGCGCCTGATCGAACGCCTCGTTGAGGATCACAACTTTGCTCTCTTCGAGCTTGTAGCCATGAAAGCCGAGCGTCCCGCCCACGTCCATCTGCCGCTTTGGACCTTGCCCGGTGACGTACTGAAACACTCCGCCAAGAAACGCGATCGCACACGCCGAATAGCAGACATCGTCGCGCCGCACGTAGCTGACCAGCGCGTTGTCGTGCATGATCCGGCCGATCTCGATCCCGTCCGCAAGGCTGCCGCCCGGCGAGTTGAGCGCAATGACCCAGCTGTTGCCGAGTTCGTCGAGCCCCTCCCGCGCCGGCTTCAGTTCGCGCGCCACGTACGCGCGAAACACCTGCGCGTCGCCAATCTTGATCGACCCCGACAGAACCGTCAGATCCCCCTCGCGCACCAACTCAATCGCCCGCGCCTGTCCCGCCACGAGGCTGACGGTCAACGCCAGTGCCCACATGAGCTTCAGGCTGGAGCCCAAGCCTGAAACGAATCCGGGCCAACGCGCCATAACACTCCCCCAATTTCGTCATGGCCGCGAAGGCGGCCACCCACGACAACGATCCACTTGGCACGTTCCCAACGCAATTAAAACCCGCCGAAAATGCTCTTGAACACGTTGTCGATACCGCCGCCCTTGTACTTCGGCTGCACCTCATACTCATCCCGCTGCCGCCGCTCGTTCGCCGCCGCCCGGAACTCGAACTCGCGATCCTCGACGGGAGCCAGATGATCGTCGGGAATCTCAATATCTCCCCAGCGTCCTTCGAGCGCGAGGGCAATCCGCTCCTCATGCCCATAAATGTCCGCATAGCTGCGGATCTTGCCCGTCTCGTCCGGCACGGCCGTGAAATACGTCACATGCACCGGGATCTTGCGATCAAGCGCAACCTTGTTGTCCTCCGGCCCGTCTTCGAGCAGTCCTTTGACCTTCGCCGCATCCCACCCCTTATCGGCCATCAGCACCAGTTCAGCGAGGCGCACCGGATTTCGCACCCGCACGCAGCCGTGGCTGAACGCCCGCACGGACTTCTCAAACAACGGCTTGGACGGCGTATCGTGCAGGTAAACCGCATGCTTGTTGGGAAACAGAAACTTCACCTTCCCCAGCACGTTCGCCTCGCCCGGCGGCTGATAAAACGTATAAACCTTGAGATTGGCCGAAGACCAATCGACCGAGCGCGGATCGACCGGTGTTTCGCCCTTCTTGATCTTCAGACCGTTGCTGTAAAACATCCCGCCGCCGTCGAGCAGGCTCGGCAGCGCCTCCTTGATCTTGATGCTTTCCGGCAGCACCCAGTCCGGCTGCAGCACCACCGTCGCCAGCTGATCCGAAAACACCGGCGTCTGGTTCGTCACCAGCCCCGTCACCACGCGCTCTGAATGAATGACGGCATTGTCCTTGACCATCCGCAGCGTGAACTCGGGAATATTCACCGCGATGTGCGTCGCGCCCATCTCCACCGGCATCCACCGCCACTGCTCCATGTTTGCCAGCAGCTTGCGCGCACTCGGCGGAATAAGGCTGTTCAGCGCCCGCCGTGTCTTCCCGCCAACGATGCCGTCTGCTGGTTCAAGCCCGTTCGCTTGCTGAAACGCAATCACTGCATCCGTCAGCACCGGATCAAACACCGCCGGATCGCCCGCCACACCGTCCACCGTTGGTACGGCCACCTTCAGCCGCTGCCGCACGATGGCAATTTGCGGATGCTTCCCCCCCGGCTTCAAGCTCGGCCCCGACGGAAACTCGGCAATCTCCTCCCCGGCAGCCTTAGCCTTGCGTGCCTCATTGTACGCCTTGCGCAGCGCCTCGAATGCCGCATGCCTCGGGTTCATCCCCGCCAGCACCGCCTCGGGTTTTGCCGCCGCGGCAATCGCCTCCAGAACAACCTTCGGCTCGATCAGCTGTGGCACGCGATCAATATACGTCGCGAGTTGCTTGCCAGGTTCTGCAATCCGCCCGCCGCGCGCATACCGCGCATACTTCAACACCGCGAGCGACATGCGCACTTCCGCGTCGGCAATCTCGGCCTCGTTCAACGCCTTGGCGTCCACCGGCACCTTCTGCGGCACCAATTCGCCAGCCGGCATGCCCCACTCGTCCGCCTGAGCGAACTCCGCGAGCAACGCAACCGCGCGCGGCGTCAAGCCGTTGGCATCGGCAAACAGCGGCTTCCCCTGGCGCGCATCGAAGAACGCCCCAACCGCCTTGATCTCTTCCGCCGTCGCCAGCAAGGACCGGTCCTTGCGCTCGGCCAGTCGCGCTTTGATCGCCAGTGCCGCAGGCGACGGCGGCGTCAAGTTCGCTGGGTTCTCAACCGCTGGCGGCAAGCCCTGGGCCTCAGTCGCACCCGCTGCGGCGGCGAAACTTTGACCTCCCGCAATGACAAGAACGCCAGCTGCTGTTGTCATCAACAGCGACGAAAGAAAGCGGCAAGCGAGACAAAGGCTTGAGGCGCGCATGACTTGAACTCCACGTTCCCTCCAATTTAGGAGATCGCGCGGCGGTTATCCAGCCATGCCCTTAACGATATGTGCCGATTTCCAGCCACCACCACCCCCTGTGACCCAATCACCCCGTTCAATTCGATGCTGAGCGCAGAGTTGGACGATCACCTCTTCTCCCCTCCCCTCCCCCTTGCGGGGAGGGGTTGGGGGTGGGGGTCTCTCGCGCTAAAAGCAATGAGCGTCGCTGAATGGCTCACTTCAACAAAAAAGCCCCAACCTTCCGGTCGGGGCTCCTCTTCATCAAGTCGTCCGGGGCTCCAGCCCGTATTCCTGCATTTTCCGGTACAACGTCGACCGTCCGATGTTGAGCCGCTTGGCGACCTCGGTCATGTGACCGCGATAGCGTCCGAGCGCGAGCCGGATCATATCCGCTTCAATGTCTTCCAGGCGGCGGATTTCGCCATCGCCCGACATCGCAGCAATCCCAAGCGCACCGTTACCGTCTTTCATTTCAACCGTCTGCGGAACGCTCTCTTCCGCGCCCAGCAGCGCCGGACCCGTATACGCCGGATTCTTATCGACATAAGCGGGAGCCGCCGGAATCAAAGCCTCGAACCCATCGACGTGCGCGGCAATCTGCGGGAACTCCGCGACCGTCAGCTCAGACCCGTCCGCCATCACGGTTGCGCGAAACACCGCGTTTTCGAGCTGACGCACGTTTCCTGGCCACGAATACGATTGCAGCAGTCGCATGGCGTCCGCCGTGAAGCCGGTGACGCGCTTGCCTTCTTCCGCCGCAAACCGCGCCATGAAGTGGCTGGCGAGTTCGGCAACATCCGACAGGCGTTCGCGCAACGGCGCAACATGGATTGGAAACACGTTGAGCCGGTAATACAGATCTTCGCGGAACTTGCCGTCTTTGACCTGCTGGATCATATCGCGATTGGTTGCCGAGATGAGCCGGAAATTGACCTTGACCGGCCTCTTCGCGCCGACCGGATCAATCTCGCCCTCTTGCAGCGCTCGCAGCAGCTTTACCTGGGCATCGAGCGGCAGTTCGCCGACTTCGTCGAGGAACAGAGTGCCCCCGTCGGCTTCCTGGAACTTGCCGATCCGCCTGTCGGTCGCCCCCGTGAACGAGCCCTTTTCGTGCCCGAACAGGATGCTCTCGACGAGGTTTTCGGGGATCGCGCCGCAGTTGACGGTCACAAATGGACGCCCGGCCCGCTCGCTCTCGCCTTGAATGGCGCGCGCGATCAGTTCCTTGCCGACGCCGCTTTCGCCTTCAATCAGCACGGGAATGTTGGACGCCGCCGCCCGTCGGCCAAGGTTCACGACGCGAGCCATGGCTTCGCCGCGCACGATGAGATCGTTGAACGTCAACGTCCCGTCGACCTTCTTCTTGATGCGGGTGATTTCGCCGGCCAATGCTTGGATCTTGAGCGCGCTCTTGATCGAAACGTCGAGCCGTTCAGGGCTCGCTGGCTTGATGACGAAATCGACCGCACCGGCACGCATCGCCGAAATCGCTGCATCAATCGACCCGTTCGCCGTCTGCACGATCACAGGCGGCTTGTTGGACTTCGACTGCATCGCTTCGAGCACGCCCATGCCGCCGATCCCGGGCATGACGAGGTCGAGCAATACGAGATTGATGGAAGCGCCTTCGGGGCCATCGAGCACCGTCAGCATCTGCTCGCCGGAAGCGGCAGTCTTCGTTTCATAACCCAGTCGCTTCAGGGTCTCTTCGAGAATGCGACGCTGGGCCGGATCGTCATCGACGATCAAAACACGCTTTGACATGGAACGCTTAAACTCAACGAAACTGGGGACTGATACGAGCAGACCGCCGCTGGGATTTACGCAACCGGCTGTCTCAACTCAAGACACCCAGCATCCAGCAACTCACTCAACAGTCATGAGAGTGCCCGACAACCGTAAACAACCCGTTTCGATCGACGGTAACTTGTATCTTTTTGATCGCGCATGTCCCCGCCGCCACAGATTCCCTGTGCCAAATCAGCCGCTTGCTAACCCGGAGATAAATTTTGCTCCGTCCGCTTGGCACACGTCCGCCTTGTTCCCACCAGCCGTTTTGACTAGTATACGAATTATGTAGTTTCAGCTTAGCCGGAAGCTTCCCATGGCCGACGCCGACCAGACGCTCGTTCTGACGATCCTCCAGGAACTCCGTAGCGACATTAAGGAGTCACGCGCTGAGATTAAGGAGTCACGCGCTGAGATTAAGGAGGCGCGCGCTGATACGCGTAAGCTGCAAGACCTCGTGTTATCGTCAATTGAAAGCAACCGTCGTCACTTCGAAGCGTTTGATCTACGCTTTCAGGCCATAGACCAACGCTTCCACGCGATTGACCAACGCTTCTTCGCTGTTCAGCAGCAGATAAAGAATTCAGCCGCCGACATTGAATTGATGCTGAAAAGCGAACTCATGGGCCGCCTCACCCACTTTGAAACCAAGATCGACCGTCGCATCGCCGAACTCGAAGAGCTTTGGACCCCGCGTTCCTCATAGCGCGTCCCCGGTTCCACTGCCCATCCCCGCTGCGACGCTACCCCCACTTTGCCTTTTCGCGCGGTTCCCTATAGAAAAACTGCAACAAACCAACATGGCCCTGGCGTTGCCGGGGCTTTTTCATGAAAACACGGCGCACTTGCGATCCGGCTTTCGAGCCGCAGCGATGCGCAAAAGAGAGATCGTCAATGGCAAACGTGGTTGTGGTCGGTGCCCAATGGGGTGACGAAGGCAAAGGCAAGATCGTCGATTGGCTATCGGAGCGCGCCGACATTGTGGTTCGCTTCCAAGGCGGCCACAACGCTGGACACACGCTCGTCATCGACGGCGTGACCTATAAGCTCTCGCTCATGCCCTCCGGCGTCGTCCGTCCCGGCAAGCTTGGCGTCATCGGCAACGGCGTTGTGGTCGACCCCTGGGCCCTCGTTGCCGAGATCGAACGCCTCGTGAAGCAGGGCGTCGCCGTCAGTCGCGATAACTTGCGCATCGCCGAAAACGCGACCCTCATCCTCCCCCTCCACCGCGAACTCGACCAGTTCCGCGAAGAAGCCGCCGGTGCTGGCAAGATCGGCACCACCGGTCGCGGTATCGGCCCCGCCTACGAAGACAAGGTTGGCCGCCGTGCGCTTCGCGTCCAGGATCTCGTCAACTTCGACACCCTCGACGGCAAACTCGACCGCCTGCTCGTCCACCACAACGCCCTTCGTCGCGGCTTGGATAAGCCCTTGATCGACAAAGCGGGTCTGAAAGCCGAACTGGCCGAAATCGCCCCCAAAGTCCTGCCCTATAAAGACTCGACCTGGGACCTCCTCGACCGCGAACGCAAAGCCGGCAAGCGCATCCTGTTTGAAGGCGCACAAGGCGCACTCCTCGACGTCGACCACGGCACCTACCCGTTCGTAACCTCCTCGAACACCATCGCCGCCCAAGCCGCGACCGGCTCAGGCGTTGGCCCGCGCGCAATCGGCAACGTGCTCGGCATCGCAAAAGCGTATACAACCCGCGTGGGCTCCGGCCCTTTCCCCACCGAACTCACCGACGACATCGGCGAACTGATCGGCCAGAAAGGCCACGAATTCGGCACCGTCACGGGCCGTAAGCGTCGCTGCGGCTGGTTCGATGCCGTTCTCGTCCGCCAAGTCGTCAAGGTCTCCGGCATCGACGGTATCGCGCTGACGAAACTCGACGTCCTCGACGGGTTCAAGGAAATCAAGCTCTGCATCGGCTATGAGCTGGACGGCAAGCGCATCGACCGGCTACCCGCTGGCCAGAACTCGCAAGCCCGCGTCAAGCCCATCTATGAGTCCTTCGAAGGCTGGACCGGCTCGACCCGTGGTGCCCGCAAATACGCAGACCTGCCTGCGCAAGCCGTCAAATACGTCCGCCACATCGAAGAGCTGATCGAGTGCCCGGTCACCCTCCTCTCAACCAGCCCTGAACGCGAGGACACCATCCTCATGCGCGACCCCTTCGCCGACTAAGGAAGTTCCCCTCCCCCTTGCGGGGAGGGGTTAGGGGTGGGGGTTGCTGTGGCCTCCACAGCTGAAAACCGGCCACTTAAGACCAGGGGTCGAGGGGACAAGCATGCCCTCGGCGAAGGCCGCGGGGTCCCCGCGCCTTCACTACCCCTCAAACCCCTTCCATCGCCGGATAATCGACATACCCCTTCGGTCCCGGCGTATAGAACGTGGCTTGATCCGGCGCCCGCAACACCGCTCCAACCTTGATCCGTGCTGCCAAATCCGGATTGGCAATAAAAGCCGTCCCGAACGCCACCGCATCCGCCCCGCCCGCAGCAATCATCGCCGCCCCGGTTTCACCGTTATACCCGCCGCACGCAATGATCCGCCCCGAAAATGACGCCCGCGCCATTGCCACCACATCGGTCTCGACCGTGTTCGCAAACGCCCGCATCACGTGCAGATACGCCAGCCCGAACCCATCGAGCGCCTTGAAATACTGCGGATAAAGCTCCGTCATGTCCGCTTCGGCGATGTCGTTGAACACGTGACCTGGGCTGACCCGCACGCCGGTTTTGTCCGCCCCGATGCGATCGACAACCGCCTTCACAACCTGCAGCGGCATGCGGATCCGGTTTTCAATGGCTCCGCCATACGCGTCCGATCGTGTATTGGCGTTCGTCGACAAAAACTGATGCAACAAATACCCGTTTGCCGAATGCACCTCAACGCCGTCAAAACCGACCCCCATTGCCCGTTCAGCCGTTGCCGCGAAATCGTCCGCTATCCCCGCAATCTCGGCAGCCTCTAGCGCGCGCGGCATGTCGTGAGGCTGCATCCCCTTGGCATCCGTATACATCTGCCCGCTGGCCTGCACCGCGCTTGGCCCAACCGCTTCAGTCCCCGCCGTCCGGTTGGCAGCAGCCGTAATCCGCCCGCAATGCCACATCTGCAGCGCGATTGTCCCGCCCCGCTCATGCACTGCATCGACGACGCGCGCCCACGCCGCCATCTGTTCGCGCGTATGCGCGCCAGGCGTCCGGCAATACCCTTGAGCGCCGAACGAAACTTGCGTCGCCTCGGCGATCACGAGCCCCGCGCCCTCGGCCCGCTCGCTGTAATACTGCGCCGCATAAGGTGACGGCACGCCCTCCGCATCCGCCCGCGACCGCGTCAACGGTGCCATGACAATCCGGTTCTTGAGTGCAATCGAACCGAGGTTCAACGGCGTAAACAATGCATTTGGCGTCATGGCAATCCTCTAGGGTTGTGTCGCGCGCTCGTGCTATGATCTATTGTTCGGATCATACGAATAATAGGCATCACGTTGCGTGATTGCAATGGCAACGTCCAATTGCCCGTCTGGTTCGCCTCCCACCCCTTGTTCTTCTCAAGAGCATATGTTTTTCTCGTCACACGGTTGAGACGCAGCCTTTAATCCTCTACAGCCCGTGCACAGATAGAGGTTACGCCACCCCGGCGCGCCCACTGATCGGAGACTGAAAAATGAGCATTTTTGGAAGCATCGCCGCGGCGATTTTTGGCACACCCGCCCATGCTGAAGGCGCTCCCCCCGCCACCGGCGCCCCCATCGTTGTCGCTGCCAACTCACCCACCGCACCCGCCGCCAACGCCGCTGCACCCGCCGCGACCGCTGCCAAGACCCCAGTCGACGTGATGGCAATCCTCGATGCAATCGACGACAAGACCGACGAAAAGCTCGATTGGTCCAAATCCATCGTTGACCTGATGAAGCTCCTGAAACTCGATTCGAGCCTCACCGCCCGCAAGACCCTGGCGAAGGAACTCGGCTACACCGGCGACACCCAAGACTCGGCCAAGATGAACGTCTGGCTTCACAAAGCCGTCATGACCAAGCTCGCCGAAAACGGCGGCGTCGTCCCCAAAGACCTGCAGCACTAATCAAATAGCGCAATAGAAAAGCCGGCAACCTATTTCGGAGTTGCCGGCTTTTTGCTGCTTATAGGACTCGTTATCCGCTCTCAGGTGTATGGGCGGCGAATCTGTTCGATTTCGGATTGATTTGGCCGATATGCCGGCGCTTCAGGATCGAATTTCGACCAGCCGGTCTTTGCGTATTCATCCCGGCGCACCGCTGGATCAATTGGGTGATAGCCGTCGAGAATAGTCTCGATTGTATCGCTTGGCAGATCGCTCCGCACGGTCAAAAGCGTACCGCCACGTCGAATGGCCTCGGAATAAACGTGGGCATCATCTTCCGAAGTTCCCGCGCCCACCAATGCTCCCACGATTCCGCCTGCGGCCGATCCGGCAACAGCGCCGAGTGCGGTCGAAGCAAGCCATCCGACGGCAACAACGGGACCAAGTCCAGGAATAGCCAGCATTCCCAATCCCGCGAGCAGTCCAGCGCCGCCACCGATCACCGCCCCAGTCCCCGCGCCGGTTGCGGTCGCCGATGTCTCGTCGACATCGTCATAGTCTTCGCTGACGTATTTGTTGGCAACGAGGCTGATGTCTGCGGACGCAACACCGCCGCTTTTCAAATCTTTCACCGCGCGCTCTGCTTGCGCGTACGTGTCGTAAACTCTGCTGTGTGTTTGCATTTTTGCTTTCCTCCGGTCTCTATCAATTGGCGACGACATGGCCCTTGAAATCAACGGCCACCTTCACGGCTTTGGAACCTTCCGTCGCCGTACCGCGCCACACGCCCTTGTCGTCTTTCTTGAGCGCCGAAACATTCGAAAGACCAGCCGCTGCTGCGCGATCTTTGGCTTGTGCTTCGGTAAAGCTGTTTGCGCCCTCAAGTGGTGCTCCAGCCGTGGGTGTTGCCATTGCAAACACATCGGCTTTGCAATTTTCGGCAAACGCCTCTTTCGTCAGTGCGCCATCCGTCACGGGCTTATTGGCGACCCGCATACCGGCGTAATATCGCGCGCCTTCTGATTCGGTGAGTTTGCCGTCAGTGTTTGCATCGGCTTTCGTCCAGGCGGCAGCGCAGTCGGCATCCGACATTGCAAAAGCCGTGGCAGGTGAAAGTAATGACGCACAAACGCAAGCGACCCTGATAGCCGTCTTCATAGGCATGACTCCATTTGAGTTGAAATCGTCAACGCGAAGAAATTCGTGTCAGTCTCATCGCGCCGTTGATATCTGCACAACGTGAGACCCGATCAGCAGTTCCAGCCGTATGGGAATATTTGCCTGATAAGGGTGCAAAGCGTTCAAAAACGCCTCAAGTGATCGCAAGGCGATTTGCGTCTTAAAAATTTGCCACGCGCTGCTTTTAAGAAATTTCCAAAGTTAAGTTGGACGAAAGCTCCTCGCACACGAGCCGCGCAAAGTCCGCCGCCGCCGGGTCCGCGTCCGCCCGTAACCGGATCGAGAACGCCGCTTCCCCCACCTTTGGCAACCCCATCCCGGCTGGCGCAATTCCAACCCCCGGGCCAATCCACCGCGCCGTCCGCAGCGTGACCGCAATCCCCCCTCGCACAGCAGCGCGCAACCCCGCCAAGCTCGAACTCGTCGCCGCAATCCGGTAGGGTCGCCTGGCCTTCTCTAGCGCCGAAATCGCGGCTGCCCGGAACCCGCATGGTGGATCGAGCAGCGCCAGCGGCACCTCTTGGCCCGCCACCACCAGCCCCCCGCTCGCGCACATCCACTCCATCGATTCGCGCACCACCCCCACCTCATGCGCCAGCTCTCCCGCCCGCAGTGTGATCGCGACATCGACCTCGCCCGACTCGAACGCGCAGCTCAGCTCGCCCGACCGTCCGATCCGCAACTCAAGCCGCACTCGCGGATGCGTCCGTGCAAAAACCCCGATCAGGTCCGGCAGCACGCTATCGGCAAAATCCTGGGTCGCCCCGATCGACACCCGCCCACCGGCCCGCGCACCCTTGAGGCTGAGCCAAGCCTCCCGGTGCGCTGCCATGATCCGCCGGGCATGTCCCACGAGATCCTCACCCGCCGGCGTCAAGGCCCGTCCCCGACCGGCAGCAACCAGCAGCGGCTCGCCCACGAGTTCCTCCAGCCGCTGCATCTGTGCCGTCACTGCAGATGGCGACCGGTGCACAATCGCAGACGCGCGCGCGAGGCTCCCGCCATCCACGAAAGCCAAAAAAGTCCGCAACAGCTCAGGGTCAAAAATCTCCATAATTCGAAAATACTGAATTATAAATTCGAAACAATTCGATTTTTTCAAACCATCATCCAGCTCATGCTGAACGGCACCACCAGCAAGCAAGGAGCCTCTGATGCCCATCATTAACATTGCCGTCACGGCGCCGCCCGACGCCGCCCTCTCCGCCCGCATCGCCGCCTCGATCACGGACCTGACCGGTACCTACCTCAAAAAGGACCCTGCCATCACCGCCGTCGCCGTAACCTACCTCGACCCAAACCACTGGTTTGCGGGCGGAAAATCCCTCGCCAGCCAAGACGCGGCCACCTTCTGGCTCGACATCAAAGTTGTCGACGGCACCAACACGAAACCAGAACTTTCAGCCTACCTCGACCATGTCTTTGCCGCCATGACAGCCCTGCTCGGTCGCCTCCACCACGAAAGCTATATTCTGGTCCATGAAGTTCCTGCTTCCGCCTATGGCTTCGGCGGCAAAACCCAGGAATTCCGATTCATCGCCAAACAACTAACCAACGCTGCTTGACGCAATAAGCGGACGCGGG
>JBEBJA010000039.1:0-2667 GCA_040080145.1 Hyphomicrobiaceae bacterium | reverse complement strand
TGCCGCCCGTTGCAATGAAGCCCCAGACACATCTCTCCACCGTCGCATGACATCTGCCGGAATAGCGCAACAAGAAAATGCCGATTAGAGCAGCCGCGACGCCAATACTGACGTCAACGAGAACACGCCACATCTCCACGGGTATCGGTGGCGTATCGATTTGACCGTGAAAGCTGCGCAGAGCAAAGACCAGCGCGCCGGCAGCGAACAAACCATAGTCGGACGAGTGCTTGTAGTCGATTAGCCAAATCAGCAGCACTGGCAGACTGAGCGCGATCACCACGAAGTTAGCCCATTGCACGAACTGCTGCTGCAGCAGTAGGCGCACCGCGTACGTGCGCTGGATCGCATCTTGCGGGCCGATGAAGATTTCAGAGAGACCGGCGCGGTCGCCGGAGAATGCCAACAGATGAACGTCGAGAACATTCTGCCCCACCCTCAAATGCTCTTTCGGCATACGCACATAGAGTGGCCGGTTCCACCGCACGCGCGGCACTACTTCGATTGATTGATCTGCCTGTAAAGCGTACCCATTGAGCGAAATTCGTCCATCGTCTGCGAGACGGGGAATGAAGAGCGCGCGATCCGCGCGTTCGCCGTCGCTCACAAAAAATGAAACGCGATAATCCGCCGTCCCAAACTCTCCGGGTCGGCGCAAGAGCCAGCGATCCGGGAGTGTCAATTTGGCTTCTGGAAGGCGCTCCATCGTGCCGGACCGCGATGTCGGCGTAACCGCTACCAACGCATCTGAATATCGCCATTTCGCCGATGGCAGCTCTGAAATCCATTCGAGGACGAGTGCAGGCAACGTCATTGCCGCCAGGAGCAACAGTGCGACCAGCGACGTGAACCTCCGCCCCCACCCAGAAGCCCTCAATACATGATCAAACGACGGATTTGGCAGCCGACCATTCATAGTATCCCCAATCGGCGCGCTTCGAAAACGGCTTCCCCGTGGCCGGACACATCGAGCTTTCGATAGATGCTACGGGCGTGGGTTCTGACGGTCGTCTCGCTAATTTTCATGACGCGCGCGGCCTCAACCATGGTCAGTCCGCGCGCAACGTACCGAAGCACCTCGAGTTCCCGCAACGTGAGCTTTGTTCGCAGTGACATCTGTTCAACGTCACCGTGGCCGGGGCCTTCCTTTCCTCTCAATGCCGCGCCGTAATCTGCACGATCCTGCGCGTCGAGCTGCAATCTCTTCAAGATTAGTCTCGATACCTTCGGACTAAGCGGCGAATAGCCTCTGCAGATATCGGCGATCGCCTGATGCCACTGGTCTGGCGTGCTGTCTTTGAGCAGATATCCCGTCGCCCCGGCCTGGATAGAGTTGACGACCTTCTGTTCGTCATCGAACACGGTGGCCACTAATATCTCGACCGAGCTGTCGAGTTTCCGCGCTAGCTTGATCGCCTCAATCCCGCTGCCGTCCGGCAGCACGAGGTCGACAATGATCAGATCGAATTTCGATACCTTGAGAACCTCGCAAGCGGAAGCCAAGTTTCCGCATGTCGTAGCAATCTCGCAGGCTGCGAATCTCGACAGCGCTTGAGCGAGATTTTGCTGCCACAGCGGCTCGTCTTCGATCAATAAAATACGCACGGTACACTACTCGCCGATGAGACACATTGAGAATAAAAATAAAACTCCGCGCGTTTACACGCTCGATATCAGGGCAACAATGCAATAGTGGAGGTTGATTGCGGGTCGGTCATTGGGTTGTCAATTGAAAAAATCTTTGGATACCAATCCTTGGCCGGTTGATATGGCCTAGTTTGCACGTCTCTGCTCTACCGCTCGCCGCGTCGATGTTACCGATCCGCTACTCCAGGTACGCCCAGCGCCGACAGAGCACTGCTTTCACCGCATCTACCACACGGATTGCCATGTTAGGCTCAGCAATCAAACAACGGTTCGCATTTTTTATGAAATTATTCTCAAATGTTGGTTCGCCGAGCATTTGATGTGCACAAAATTGACAACGGTCGCACAAACGACGGCCTTAGTATCGAGAGCTGAGCGAATATGTTTGGATCAGTAAGTTGGATTTTTCAAAGACTTAACTCTCAAGCAGTCAACCCGGGACCGTTCTCAATCCACCCCAAAAGCGCGGGCCGACAATGCGTCGGCGTGAGCTTAAACTTGCAAAATGCCCGACCGATTTGAGATAATGGACTCCGCTTGATGGTTGGAGGATTCAATCGGTGGGCTGTTCGCCCGCCGCCCCTCCCACCCCGCGAGCGATGGCTAACTGCAGAATTTTATATAGCAACAACAAATACATACTGGTTCGCGGTTTTATTCTGGTTGGCCAGCCAATAAAATCAACGACTTAAACACTTAGCCAAAATTTAGTGACTTCACCTAGTGACCGATTAGTGACTTCGTCGGCGAGGGTTGGTGAAGAATTTTGATGGCGATTGATGCACCGCATGGAACATCATTTGCGAACCACGCATTTTTTGCATTGTGCGCCTCGCTGACAGCCAGCGTCGAAAGGCCGAAGAGTTCGCAAGACAAGATATGGGTTGCTTGCTGTGAACGGCAGATCAGATGACGCAATATATCGATGGCTTAGCCAGAACTCCGACTACGAATCTGGGGGTCAGAGGTTCGAATCCTGCCGGGTGCGCCACTCAGGTACAAATGTGCGAACCCCAGGAG
>JBEBJA010000016.1:0-12272 GCA_040080145.1 Hyphomicrobiaceae bacterium | reverse complement strand
ACGATAGCGGCGATCGTAGTCGCCGGCATAAAGGCGGCTTTCGTCGAAGTGCGTTGCATCGAGCGTCTTGCCGACCACGATGAGCGCCGTCCGCTCCAGTTCAGGACCAAGCGATCCGCCGATCGTGGCCAGCGTCGCCCGCACGATCCGTTGCTCTGGCCAACTCGCGCGCCAGACGACAGCGACCGGGCAATCCGCGCCGTAATACGGCGTCAGATCGGCCACGACCTTGTCCAGCACATGGACCGAGAGGTGAATCGCGAGTACGGCACCGGTCGCGGCGAAGGCGGCCAGTGCTTCCGCTTCCGGCATGGCGCTGGCGCGTCCCGAAGTACGTGTGAGGATGACCGATTGTGCTACGCCCGGCAGTGTCAATTCGCACTCGAGTGCGGCTGCCGCCGCCGAGAAGGCCGGCACCCCCGGCGTCACACTGAACGGTATGCCGAGCGTTCGAAGCCGCCGCAACTGCTCGCCCATCGCCGACCAGATCGAGAGATCACCGGAATGCAATCGCGCCACGTCTTGCCCCGCTTTTTGGGCCAACTCGAACTCGGCAACGATTTCGTCGAGCGACAGCGACGCCGTATTCACGATCCGCGCGCCCTGCGGACAGTGTGCAAGCAGCGCCTCCGGGATGAGCGATCCCGCGTAGAGACACACCGGAGACGACGCGATAAGGTCGCGCCCGCGCAGCGTGATAAGGTCGGCGGCCCCGGGTCCGGCCCCGATGAAATGCACGGTCATGGCATGCGTCCTTTAAGAAGTGCCGTCACTTGCTTGCGCTCCATTGCATAATCGGGCGCGCCGCCCGCCATGAGCGCATGCGGCCAAGCGGTTGCGCGTGGCTGATGTCAAACTGGTGAAGGTCGCCCGTATAGCGGCCATGCAAGTCCGTCAACAAAGCCTGTGTTTCAAGCGAAACGGCATGAGCGACAAACCGCGTTCCCACGCGCAGTCGCGACCAGATCGCCTCGAAACTGCCAGCCGTCAATCCGCCCCCGATGAATACAGCATCGGGAACGCTGAGAGCTGTGAGCGCCTCGGGTACAATACCCTCGACGATCGTGATCTTGTGCGCCAAGCCGAACGCCTCGGCGTTGGCGCGAATGTTCGCCGCGCGCGCCGCGTGCTGTTCGATCGCCATTGCTGAGCCGCCGGCCAGCGCCCACTCGACCGAAATGGTTCCTGACCCCGCGCCAACATCCCATAAGTGTTCGCCGGGCCGTGGTCCGAGGGCCGACAACGCCAGCGCCCGGACCGGCTGCTTGGTGATCTGGCCATCATGAATAAAAACGCTGTCGGGTAACCCCGATGACCGGGGAAGTCCTAAACGGCCATCCGGCTCAAGCGCGACGATCACGAGAGCTGAACGCAAACCTGGAACACCGCGCGCCGCAAGGGTTCGCTGTACGGCTTCGTCAGGCCCACCCAGCGATTGAAGCGCAGTGACCGCCGTATCACCCCAGCCCTGCCGCACGAGCCAGTCGCACAAGGCCGCAACGACCTCGCCATCCCGGACGAGACAGATAATTTTTGCGCCTCGTTGCAAAACCGGCACGAGGCGTTCGAAAGGCGCAGCGTGCAGGCCCAGACAAACCGTCTCTTCAAGCCTCCATCCCAGCTGCGCTGCAGCCAGCGAAAACGCCGATGGGGCTGGATAGGCGGTCCACTCACCCGCAGCCAGATGCGCCACGATGCTGCCGCCCGCGCCAAACCAGAACGGATCGCCGGACGCCAGGATTGCAACCCTCCGACCGCGCTCCGCCAGGACGGGGTTCACGTCAAACGGCACCGGCCAGGGCCGCCCGCGCCCGCCCACATCGGCGAGTGCCAAATGGCGCGGTCCCCCAAACACGATTTCGGCCGCATTCAGCGCCTTGCGGCTTGCCAACGAAAGTCCAGCAAGGCCATCTTCGCCGATGCCGATGATCGATAGCCAGCACGGACCGGGGGACCTATTCATGACGCGCCTGCTCATCTTGGGCGGAACGAGCGACGCCAACGCACTCGCTGCCGCCGTGGCGCGCGCCGACATCGTCGCCACGTACTCTTACGCGGGCCGTACCCAGGTCCCCGTCAATCAGCCATTGCCGGTTCGAATTGGAGGTTTCGGCGGTCCCGATGGACTGGCCGGCTACATTCGCGACGAAGCGATCACCCATGTCATCGATGCAACGCATCCGTTCGCCGGTACCATGAGCTGCAACGCCGTGGAGGCCTGCGCCGCAACCGGCACGCCGCTGATCGCCCTCGTTCGCCCGTCTTGGAGGCAAAGCAGCGGCGACCGCTGGATCGCGGCTGCTGATTTGGCCCACGCCGTGGATTGTCTGCCGGTCGCACCCGCGTGCGTTTTCCTCGCCATCGGGCGGCAACATCTGGAACCCTTCGCGGCCAAACCCCAGCACCACTATCTCTTGCGCTTCGTCGATGCGCCGGACGGCTCGTTGCCGTTGCCCTCTACGACGGTCATCGTCGCGCGTGGCCCCTTCACCCAAGAAGGTGACCTCGAAGCCATGCGCGCCAACGGTGTGTCGTGGCTGGTGACGCGCAACTCCGGTGGCAACGGCGCCCGCGCCAAGATCGATGCCGCTCGCGAGCTCGGCCTCCCTGTTATCATGATCGAGCGGCCCCCGATGCCCGAGCGCCTGACCTCCGGTACAATAGACGCTGTGATGACGTGGCTTGGTCATGAGACGCGCCTTGGTGCATAGATCCAGCGCCCTGCCCGGCGGGTCGCCGCGTTGCAGACGATGACCAGTGTGCGCATGTCCACCCGTTCCGCCGGAGCATCGCTGACCCGGTAGACCTCAATCCGCTCCTGTGGCGATGTGACGGCGCGAGCGAAAACAATCAACCTGCCGCCGGCGCCCGCATGCGTGAGGACTTCGAGCGCACGCGCAAAGCCCTCCGGGCGGCTTGCCGAGCGCGGGTTATATAGGGCAATGGCGAAATCAGCTTCGGCGGCAAGTTTCAGCCGTTTCTCGATAAGCGCCCAGGGCTTCAGATTGTCCGACAGATTGATGGCGCAGAAATCGTGTCCCAGCGGCGCTCCGATCCGGGCCGCTGCCGCAAGCATCGCCGTGATCCCGGGAAGCACCCGGATGTCGAGATCATGCCACTGCGGCTCGCCTTCGACGGCCTCGAATACGGCAGCCGCCATGGCAAACACGCCCGGATCGCCCGACGACACGATGACTGCTCGCCCGCCGCGCGCAGCGACCTCTAACGCGGCTTTCGCCCGCGCAAGTTCTTCGCGATTGTCCGAGGCATGCAGTGTGAGGCCCGCACGGAGTGCGACTCGCGCGATATAGGGCGTGTAACCGAATATGTCGGTCGCCTCGTCGAGCGCCTCTGAAACCTGCGGCGTGACGAGGGCCTCGTCACCCGGCCCCAATCCCACGATACGAAGCGACCCTGTCATTCGCCCATCCCCGGCCGACGGCCGTGACCATGAACCAGCACGATTGCGAAATATGGGCTGACCGCGTCGGCCACTTCGGCGAGCCGGACCACCCGTTGATCCGGCATGGTCCCGCGTTCGACAAGCCAAGCCTGATCGAGCCGGCCAGCGCTGGCAAGCGCGCGACGGATCTTCGCAAGATTGCGTCCCGTCTTCATGATGACCAGCGCGTCCGATGTGCTCATGTGCCGGGCGAGATCGTCTTCGCCCAGCGTCCCCATCAGCACCGTCATGACGTCGTCGCCCCACGTCATCGGTATGCCGGTCGCGTTCCAGCAGCCCGACATGCCGGTGATTCCGGGTATTACGTCCATGTCCGCCCGGCCCTGGAGCCGTACAAAAAGATGCATGAACGAGCCGTAGAAGAACGGATCGCCTTCGCACAGCACGACGATGTCTTGGGTCTGGACGGCCTCGGTCAGCCGCGCCGCCCAATCGTCGTAAAACGCCGCCAGCAGCTCATTGTATTCGGAACTGTTGAAGGGAAGCTCCGTCGTGACCGGATATTCCATGGCATACTCACGTACGCCCGGCGCGAGCATGCCTTCGACGATCCGTCGCGCTTGACCGGGCCGGCCCTTCTTTCGGAAATAGGCGATGCGACTGGCACCCCGGATCAGCCGGTCGGCGCGTACGCTCATCAATTCGGGATCGCCAGGTCCCAGACCGCAGCAAATGATACGGCCCATGATTATTCGCTCCGGCTTGCCAAGGCATTGATCGCCGCAACGGTGATGGCCGACCCGCCGAGCCGGCCCATTACGGCAAGCGCTGGCACCGGGGGAGCCTCCATCAAAGCCGCCTTGGATTCGGCTGCTCCAACGAATCCGACTGGACAGCCGATGATGGCCGCAGGCCGCGGGCAGGCCGGATCTTCCAGCATGTTCAGCAGATGAAACAAGGCGGTCGGGGCGTTCCCGATCGCAACGAGGGCACCGCCCAGATGCGGCCGCCACAGCTCTAGAGCTGCAGCCGAACGCGTGTTGCCCATCGTCGCGGCCAGTCCCGGCACAGTTGAATCATTAAGCGTGCAGATGACCGCATTGTTGGCTGGAAGCCGGTGTCGGGTAATGCCCTCGGAGACCATGCGCGCATCGCACAGGACCGGCGCACCTGCCTCCAGAGCCGCGCGGGCGGCAACCGTCATCCCGGGCGTAAACCGGATATGGGCTTCAAGCCCTACCATCCCCGCCGCATGGATCATGCGGACAGCGACCGGTTCCTCGTCCACCGCGAAGCGCGCAAGATCGGCTTCCGCCCGGATCGTGGCGAACGATTGCCGGTAGATCGCGGCACCGTCGGTTTCATACGTATGAGCCATCACAGCCCTCCCAAATAGCGTGCTGGCTGTGATAGGATTTCATCGGCGCTCAAGGCATGAACGACAGGCGTGGCAGAAGCCGTGCCATTGCAAACGAGATCATAACCCTGGCTCGTTGCGACCAGCGTCAGCGCCACGGGACGCGCGCATGCGCAGCCCTTGGCGCAGCCCGAGACGTGCAGAGTCTTGCCAAGCGGAACGTGAGACGCAAGTTCGCGCGCGAGCAGGCGCGTTTCAGCCCGCGCCTGCGGGCACCACGGCGCGCCAGGGCAAGATTCGACGCGCAATAGTGGATCGTTAGCTTGTGAAATGATGTCCAGCCCGGTGGGCATCAGGTCAGAACCGGGTAAGAAAACCATCCGCCACGGTGTAACCCGCAATTCCGCCGCCGCGCTCGCCAGCTTCTCCAACGAATCTGCAGTCATCGAACCGAATGCCATGGCCACCAGCGCACCGCCCGCCACAAGCCCCGGTGTGGCGGGCGCGGCTTGCGCCGCAGGCAACTCCGTCCCGGCCAAATGAGCAGGGAGCACAGCTCCCTTGCGGATGTGAGCCGCCATGCGGCCGCGTCCCTCGCTGATGCCGCCCGACGCGATAAACCACCGCGCCAATGCCAGCGCTACAACGGCAGCCTGCTCAAACGCAATGGGGAGTCCAAATTGCGCCCCGTCCGCCCTGACGATCAGCTTTCCGCGGTCGCTGCGTTCGATGCGGATATCCGCTGGCGTTGCGTTCAACACACGCCTCGGCCCGCAGTCGACGGCAAATCCGAATTTCCCCGGCAGCGCAAGATCGCTCGCAGCAAGACCGGCTTCGAGCGCCGGCGCCAGAGCGGGTTCAACGCCGGATTTGCTCCAGAACGGCGTGACCACGATATTGCGCCGCGCTTCGGTCGCGGGGTCGTCATCCAACAGGCCGAGGGCATCCAAGGCCTTCAAAAGTGCCCCGTGGGTCTCGGCGCGGACGCCGCGCAGCTGCAGGTTAGCCCGCGATGACAGGTCGATAACCCCGTTACCGTACTCTCGCGCTGCTTGCGCAATGCCGTGCGCCTGGGCCGCCGTGACCTGTCCGGCGCGCGGGCGAATGCGCACAACCAGTCCGTCGCCCGACATCATGGGAGCGAGCGCGCCCGGGCACCGGCCCTTGACTTCGAAATTCCGTATCAAGCGTCCCCCAGTGATGCGGCGATGGAATTGCTCCGCGTCTTCCACAGCGCCGAAGCGTTCAGCCGTTCAAAACACGACTGCATGGCGGCGAGCGCGGCGGGATTTTCCCGTTGCAGGAACGCGCAAACGTCGTCGCAGGCCAGCGTAGCGTCATAGTACAGATCGAACAGGTGCGCGGGTACGGACTTCGAGAGCAGCGCGAACGCCGCCATGTGCTCGAGCGTAGCGGCAATCTCGGCCCCACCGCGAAACCCATGTTCCATCATACCGGCGATCCACTTGGGATTTGCCGCCCGGGCGCGAACGACGCGCGCGATCTCTTCAGGCAACGTCCGCGCTTGCGGCGATCCGGGCCGCGTTGCGTCGAGGTGATAAAGCGCGGGAGGTGCTGCTCCGGTCAGGACAGACGCGGCGGCAAACCCGCCCTCGTGTACGGCATAGTCTGCGGCCAGCAGAAGATCGGTTTCGGGTAAGTCCTGCATGTGAACGAAGGCGTCGGCGCTTCTCACCCGCTGCTCGATGGCCGAGCGGTCGAGGCAGCTAGCCCCATCGGCCCCGATCGCCCAAGACGACGTTGAAAGCCATGCCTCGCCCGCCGCCGCCACGGCCTCCGGCGTGAACACATCGAGCAACCCTGTCATCCCCGCCCCGTACTGCCCTGGACGTGGCCCAAATACGCGAGCGATCCGTTGCCGGTAAGGATTGTCCGCTCCTTCCAGGTGCCGCTTGGCAAGCAGCGACGCCCCGGCCTCAAACAGCTGCGCCAGGCTTGGAAACACGTCGCGAAATAGCCCCGAAACGCGCAGCGTCAGGTCAATGCGCGGCCGTTGCAGCAAGTCGAGCGGCACGACCTCGACGCCGGTGACACGCTCGCTCCCTTCATCCCACTGCGGCGCGAGCCCCGCCAAATGCAGCGCCATGGCGAAATCCTCGCCCCCGGTGCGCATACTTGCCGATCCCCACAGATCGACAACCAGCCCCTTGGGCCAGTCGCCATGATCTTGCAGGTGCCGCCGCAACAGCTCTTCGGCCAGTTTGATACCCTGCGCATGCGCCGCGCGCGATGGGACCGCGCGCGGATCGACGGCATAAAGGTTGCGTCCAGTCGGCAGCACGTCGGGCCGGCCGCGATAGGGCGAACCGGCAGGGCCAGGTGCCACACGGTTTCCCCGCAGTGCGGCCAACACCGCGTCGCGCTCATGGTGGCCACACGCGCCCCTGCCGAAGACGTGCAGACCTTCGCCGTATTGGCTTTCCTTCAGATCGCAAACGAAACGGTCGATACGCGGAATGGCCTCGGCAGGCGTTGCCGAGGCCGGCAGCCCAAGGTCTTCCTCTACGCCCGCCACCTGCGCCTCGGCGCGGATGGCCGCGATCAAACGCTGTCGGCGCGCTGGATCCAGCCCGTCTGCTATCGAATACTCATCGAGCAGCCGCTCCAGGCGAACCAGTCCGGCTGGTAAAGCCGCTTTCGCCAACGGCGGCGGCAGATGGCCGATCGTCATCGCGCCAATCCGCCGCTTGGCCTGCGCCGCCTCGCCAGGGTCGTTGACGATGAACGGATAGATCACCGGCACGCTGCCGATCAGAGCCTCGGGCCAGCATTCGTCCGACAGCGCAACCGATTTGCCCGGCAGCCATTCAAGGGTGCCGTGCGCGCCCATGTGGATCAGAGCCTCTAGGTCCATCGATTGGAGCCACAGGTAAAACGCGACATATCCATGACGCGGCGTGCGCGACAGGTCATGATATTGGTCGTCGCGTGTCCCGATATCGCCCCGGTCGGGCTGAACGGCGATCAGACATTGATCGCGGCGGACGGCTGCAAAGTGGAACGCGCCATCACGGCACGACGGGTCGTTCTCGGGCTCGCCCCAGGCTGCTGCCAATGCCGTTCGAAGCACCAAGGGCAGCGCCGCCAGCCGCTCCTGGTAGTCAACCAACGGCCATGACAGACTCTCATGGCCCAACGCTAATCCCAGGCCGCTGTTCGCATTGACCGAATATCCCGCGTCTGCAAGATCGGCCAGCATCGCCTCGGCCGACGCCAGCGCATCGAGTCCCACCGCATGGGCAATCTGGTGCGGCCGCCCCGGATAACTCGAAAGCACCAGAGCGAGACGCTTGTCTGCCGCCGGCACGTGAGCCAGCCGGTGCCATGCCGCCATGCGCCGCGCAGCAGCGGCAACCCGGTCCTCATCTGGCCGATGTGCAAAGTGCGAAAACTGCAAATCGGGATCGCGCCGGCCTGGCGACTTGAAGCTGACGACCCCGGCAAATAAACGGCCATCGACTTCGGGTAGCACGACGTGCATTGCAAGATCGGCTGGCGACAAACCGCGCGTGGATTGCGCCCAGTCAAGCCGCCGCGCCGTGGACAGCGCCACCTGAAACACCGGGCATTCGGCTCCATCTAACGGGGTCTTCCCGTGTTCATCCTTGGCCGAAAACGCCGTTGCGTTGACGATAATCGCAGGCGGCACCGCTTTCAGGTGTTCATCGAGCCAGTCGCTGACGCCGGGTGCCTTCAACGATGGCGCGTACGCGCCAAAAGCGTCAAACCCCTCTCGCTCCAGTGCCGCGATCAGGGCATCGACCGGACCGGTATCCGCCGCCGTCAGATAGGAGCGATAAAAGGTAACGAGCGCACGCGGACGCCCGCCCATCGCTGGTGCTTCCGGCAGCGGTCCCGTGCCTGGACGGTAAAACCCGAACGGCGCGATCGCCGTCTCGCCGGCAAACGGTCCCGGTTTGAAACCGCAAGCGGTCGCCAACAGGGCAAGCGCCGCATGTGCCGCGACCGCCCCCCCGGTATCGCAAAGTGCTTTCAGACGACGCAACTCAGGCACCGGCATAGTCGACAACGCATCAAGACGCGCGTCGTCCCGCCCGTCCGCTGGCAAAACGGCCAGCGTAATCGAACGGGTTTGGGCCAATTCACTCAACGCCGCCAGTCCATACGGCCAGTAGGATTCCCCTCCGATTACGCAGACCAGAATTCCGCGCGCGCCCGCCAGCGTCCGCTCGACATAGGTATCCACCGACAACGGATGACGCAGCGCGATCAGGTTCGCCAGCCGGAGGCTCGGAAGGCTCTCCCGTCCCCGTCGCCACCCGGCGGCAAACGCGCCAAGATCGCTATCTGAAAAAGACAGCACAACGAGTTCCGCGGGGTCTTGCCCGAGATCCATCGGAGTCCCGGCTTCCTCCAGTCCACGGCTTTCGCGGTAGACGACATGCATCACAGGCCAAGTCCCGCGCGGATCGCAGCTTCATCGATATCGCCGCGCTCGCCGATGACGACCAGCTGAGAGCGGCGCGGGGCGTCGCCCCACGGCCGGTCGTACTGGAAGCGAACCCGCTCGCCCGCCGCCTGGATCAGCAACCGCATGGGCTTTGCGGCGACTGCGATGAAACCCTTGGCGCGCAACACATTGTGTTCGCGCGCGAGCCGCTGGATCGCGACCGCGAGCCCTTCGGGATCGGCGATATCGCCGAACTCGATCACCACCGAGGTGAAATCGTCATGCTCGTGGCCGTCCTCGCCGTCATGGTGGGAGGGACGTGCGGCCAGATCATTCTCCGCCGCCGCCTGGATGCCGAGGATGACCATCGGATCGATCACGCCTTCGGTGATGGCGAGCATGGGCACGGGGCGTGGCGCCTCGGCGAGAATGATCGCACGGGCGGCGGACAGTCCGTCAGCGCCCGCCAGATCGGCCTTGGTTAGCAAAACGATATCGGCACACGCGATCTGGTCCTCGAACACCTCGCCCAGCGGCGTGTCGTGATCGAGGTTTTGATCGCTTGCCCGTTGGGCCTCTACCGCGGACGGATCGGGCGCAAACCGCCCGGCAGCCACCGCTTCGGCGTCCGCCAGAGCAATCACGCCGTCGACCGTGATGCGCGAGCGGATCGCCGGCCAGTCGAAGGCCTTGAGCAACGGCTTCGGCAGCGCGAGACCTGACGTCTCGATCAGAATGTGGTCGGGACGGACCGGTCGCGCCAGCAGCGCTTCCATGGTCGGAATGAAATCGTCGGCAACGGTACAGCAGATGCAGCCGTTGGCGAGTTCGACAATGTTTTCTTCCGGACAATTTGCATCGGCACACGATTTCAGGATCTCGCCATCGACGCCAGCTGTGCCGAATTCATTGACGAGCACGGCGAGCCGCTTCCCGTTCGAATTGGCCATGAGATGCCGGATGAGGGTGGTTTTCCCAGAGCCGAGAAAGCCAGTGATGATCGTAACGGGAATTTTGGCGAGATTGGTCACTCGGCGGTTTCCTTGCTGTCGATTTTGGTGGTGCCAGTCATAGGCGGAAGCCGGGCAAGGGATTGCTTGCGGAAGATTTCGGGGCGCTCGCGCCAGGGAACGAGACCGTCCGCGGTTGCAGCATATGAAGCCGCCCCAGTGAGGATGAGCGGGGCATCTGCTTCAGATAGCCGTCCGTATACGTAAGACCAACGGCCTGACGAAGACAGCGAAATTGCACAGCCCTGGTTGCAGGCCGAGAGACACTCGACGGGGACGATCTCGACGCCTGCGGGCGCGCCCAGTCCGAGCATCGCAGCATGAAGTCGCGCGCCAGGGATCGCCTCGCCATCCGCCACCGGACGATTGGCGCGGCAGGTAACGCACACATGAAGCTTTACGGACAAAGATCACCCTCGGAATCAAAAATCGGAGGGGCGAAGGCGAACGAGCGCCAAATGACGCTCGCGTGCCCGTCGCGGAAAACACCCCGTCCGCCGGTCTCAACATCTGCGCTGGCAGGTCTCCCGGCTCGCAGAGTGGGGTTGCCCCCTCGATCCCCGCCTTCCCGGCGTCGAAGCCAGTGGCAATGGAGATCTCTCCGTTCACGGTCGCGGGGGCGGCTGCATTTCGGGTTGAAACCATCGGTCTCAAGCCCTATCGCATTCCCTCTTAGCCTGTCATAGGACAGGAACCGGCGCGGCTGCACCTTTTGCCCTCGTCACAGACTTGTCAAGCGAAAGGACCACCCGGCATGAGTTCGGATGAGGATGCCGCAACAGCGGCTAGCGGCCTGCCCGTTGGCGTCGATGACGCCCGCCATGCCATTAAGATGGCCAAGAAGAAAGCCGCGCGCGATAAGATGATGTCGGGCAAGAGCGGCGAGAAAGGTCTCATTATCGTTCACACCGGCGCGGGCAAAGGCAAATCGTCGTCCGCATTCGGCATGGTGGTCCGCTGCATTGCCCACGGCTACCCTTGCGCCGTGGTGCAGTTCATCAAAGGGGCATGGGACACCGGCGAACGGCGATTGCTGACCGGTCACTTCGGTACGCTCTGCCAATTTCATTCGATGGGCGAGGGGTTTACTTGGGAAACCCAGGATCGCGCCCGCGACGTTTCCGCGGCGCAGGCCGGATGGGCCAAGGCCAAAGAGCTGATCTGCGATCCGTCGATCCGCATGGTCGTCCTTGATGAAATCAATATTGCGCTGCGCTACGATTATCTCGAAATCGTCGAGGTTGTTCGCTTCCTGCGGGACGAGAAGCCGCCATTGACTCACGTCGTCCTGACCGGCCGGAACGCCAAGCAGGAACTGATCGACATCGCCGATCTCGTGACCGAGATGACGCTCGTCAAACATCCCTTCCGCTCCGGCATCAAAGGCCAACCCGGCGTGGAGTTCTAGTCGGTATGGCGCGGGCGTTAATGATCCAGGGCACCGGCTCGAACGTGGGCAAATCGTTGCTCGTCGCCGGCTTGGCGCGTGCCGCCCGCCGCCGCGGAATTGCCGTCGCCCCGTTCAAACCGCAGAACATGTCCAACAACGCCGCCGTGACCATCGACGGTGGAGAAATCGGTCGCGCCCAGGCGCTTCAGGCCCGCGCAGCAGGCATCGAGCCGCACACCGACATGAACCCGGTGCTGCTGAAGCCGGAAACCGACGTCGGATCGCAAGTGATCGTTCAAGGCCGGCGCGTCGCAACGGTCAAGGCGCGCGACTATTCGGCCATGAAATCGACGCTGATGACGCCCGTGCTGGAAAGCTTCGAACGGCTGCGGGGGCGCTACGATTTGGTGCTGGTTGAGGGGGCTGGGAGCCCGGCTGAAGTCAATCTGCGTGCTCGCGACATCGCCAACATGGGGTTTGCGCGCTCAGCCGGTGTGCCTGTCATTCTGATAGGCGACATCGACCGTGGCGGCGTCATCGCGCAGCTCGTTGGCACCAAAGCTGTGTTGGACCCCGCCGACGCTGCGATGATTAAGGGCTTCATCGTCAACAAGTTTCGCGGCGACCCAACGCTGTTTGACGATGGATACCACTTGATCGCCTCGCTGACCGGCTGGCGT
>JBEBJA010000023.1:0-51901 GCA_040080145.1 Hyphomicrobiaceae bacterium | reverse complement strand
GCAACTTCGCGTTGATGGGCGATATTCGCAATCGCGACATGCCGAGTGTGCCGCCCCCACAAAAATCCGCCAACGACAACCAACACGACAAGTCCAACCAAAGCTACGCCGTCGAGCGCGACCTTGATCCCTTTAAGCGCCTTAACAATACCATCGAACACAGGCTTCAATGGGTTAAAATACCCGAGGCCCTTCCAGAGAATTGCGATTAAAATTTCCATCTCACACCCCTACGTGTTGACCCTGCTTCGCAGCCCGCAATCGAGCAGCGACGACTTTGCCCCCGAACAACCAGCACAAGACGCCAATAACGATGACTGCACCTGCGAGTTGCACGGTGGGAGAAGCCGCGAGTTTGAGCGCTAGAGGGCCAAACTTGCTCCCGAGGGTGCTCACCCTCTCCCCGATGGCAATGGCCGTCTCTGCCTGCCCTACAGCCGCCTGAGCGACCTCTGAGACATCATCCACCGATGACCCGGCAATGAGAGCGGTGCTGGCGGCCGTAACGATCTTGCCAGCCGTCTGCGCCTTGAGCCCGAGGCTCACTTGCGACGATCCTTGTTTAACCAGGTCTTTTGCCGTCCATTCATCGCGGGAACCAGCCGGCATTGCTTTAGCCTGATCACTCATGAGAACGGCGTTGGTGGCTTCATCGACCGTGCCGGTGATCGATAAGTTGTTCTGGTCTTGGAAGTCGCGGATTGCTGACCGGGTGCGCGGCCCCCAATGTCCATCGGGAGCCCCCAATTGATACCCGAGCGATTGCAGTCGCCGTTGCACATCGGCGATTGCTTCTGGATCATCGGCTTTGCGAGCGCCGAGCGCAGCCCGCACCCGTGACCATGGCATCAATGGGCAAGGATCGATCTTGCGACCCGGAGAAATATCGTGATGCCCTACGATTTCCGCAATTGCAGGGTAGGCATTGAGAATAGCGCGGACAACGGCATCGAGCGATTGTAACTGAGCCTCGGTGTAGGGTAGCCAGTAACCTGATCCGCAAGCAGGGCTCGAGGCTTCAATCGGAGCTTCTGCAATTGACGCGAGTTCGAGCTTGAACCCATCTGCTTTGCAGACGCCACTCTTGGGCGCGGTCAACTTGCCGGGACCAACCATTTCGATGCCGATCGAGTAGCCGTTGCAATACTTTCGCCCCTTCCAAGCGCTTTCGCCCGCGTGAAAAGCTTTCACGTCGAAGTCAACCATTTGCACGACGGAGCCATTCCGCTCGATGACAATGTGAGCCGACGTTTTACATTCAGGCGACAAGAACCATTCAACGGACGATCCTTGCCGCAGAGCGCCCGCAGTGTCGTGCAGAACGATCAATGACGGTTCAATGCGGCATCCAAAATTAGGTGACGGCTTGTGCTGCACGCCAACGCCGAACAGTTTGCGATCTCTGACTTCCAAATTCATAACACCCTCCCCAAGCGAACTCGCCAAAAGCACTTATGCGTAAATGCGCACTGAGACGTTCTCCCATATGCCGTGTTGAATAGTGAACCCTGTTGGGGACTGACTGATCACAGTTGCCGGACCGACTAATGACGTGCTGTTGTCGATTGTGATCTCGCCGCCCCAAATTTGGCTCGTGTAAACACTCCATCCGATAGAGTAAGGCTTGGTTACGGGGGCGCTGAATAAAAATGTTGACGTTGTCGTCGGTAGACCTCCGTAAGGGCCTAGTCCGTTGACTGATTGCAGGGACAGCGTGCGGGTAATTTCATAGCTGAAAGCGTTGGCATCCAAGACCCAACCCAGCGGCATCGAGGATGGTGTGCGTAATACATTGTTATTGATGCCAGCAACGGAACACGATGCAAACATCAGCCTCATTGGTAAGACGATGACCGGCGCAGGCGGCGGCGGCACTTGAGTAATGACACGAGCGATGAGCGCATCGACCGTCACAGTTTGGTGTTTTGTTTTTCCAGCGGAGGGAGCGGGCCGATACAGCGCCAAGGTCTCATTGCCCAGCAATGGATCGGCCGCACTGAGCGTTGGAAACGCAAAGTTGACGGTATTGTTGGTCTTAACTTCGATCCCTTCGCCAGAAAGAGCATTCAGCGTTTCAACGACGGTCGTTCCACCACTTGAATTTGCCGCGCCTTTGCCGCTCAAAATAAAGCTCTGCCCATCGTAGATCATCAACGGGACAAACCCCGCAGGCATATCACCCTCGGCAAGCTGTGCACTGGTCTGAGACAGGATCGATACGGCTGGCAATCCATTGACGACGACTGTCATGGGGCCGGTGTTCGCCGTCTGAATTTTCTTCACGGACAATCGAAATCCGGCTTTCAATTCAACTGGCGCGGGATCGAGCGTCACAACAATCTGGTTTGCCGATCCAACATCCGCACCCCATGCGTAGCTGCCTGATTGCACCCACCGAGCAACTTGCGGCAATTTCAGATCGAGAAATGGCGCGGCAGCGTGTCGCTTGATGCTGTTGCTTGAGACTGTCGTTGCCCCGTAGGACACGAGGATCGTGTAGAGCGGGATGTATCCAATATCAGCGGATGGGGCGACCCCCGTGCCTGCTGTGGCGGCAATGCCGGATTTAATCGACAATCCAACGCGACATTGTCGGGCCTGTGGCTGTTGCGTGCCTTCCCCTCCAGGACCACTAAACGGCACCGATGGATCGTTGGCGTTAACGTAGGGCAACACGGCGTTGTCGGTATCGATTTCAGAGATTGCCGCCTGGATCAACCAAACGATTTCTTGCCCAACCGCAGCCGGCGGCGACACGGTTAGGTTCACAGCGTCAAGCAAAAGCCCCTGCTTGAAAACCGTGCGGCCTGGATCTGATCCAATGCTACCGAAGGGAATGCTATCGACAATTTCCATCCGACTGATCGAGCCTGGACTGATCACGACAGAGAGCGTCGCAGGAATGGCAGGGGCAATGCTTAACCCATCAATAACAGCGGTCGTGCCCATGACTGATTGTTGCGCGTAAGCCAGCGCGACCATCTTGGCCCGCTCAGAACGAAGGTGTTGCCCCGTGAGTGGTACTTGTCCAGGATATACGATAGTGCGGTCCATAGTGTGCCCTTACGAGTTTGATGTAGCGGTAGGCGTGAGTGCTGCCGTGAAAATGCCATCGACATGCGCGACTGTGGTTGCTGTTCCGGCATTGACCGCTGCAACGGCAAGAGCTTCGATGCCGAATGCAACTTGCACGAAGATCATGACGCCAGTAGCAAGAGCAACAATGCCAGCGGCGTCGAGCGGGTAAAAATTGCCATCCCGACCGCGCCACGTTGTTGTGAGCGTCGGGGTCATCGTCGTTGCGACAACGAGCGCTGTGAGTGCTGCTTGCGTCTCACTATCGGCCCAGGTCGGGATCGTGGCGGTGCCGACTGTGAGTGTCGTGCCTGATGCGATCAACCCTCGTCGCTTCGCAGCTACATGTGCGACGAGTTGTTCTGTGGTGAGGGCGCGGATAGACACGATGCCAGTTGCGTAATCGACAGTCCATGTTTCTGGACCACCAGCAGGCAACGAGGCCAGTGGCAAAATCAACGTCGGTCCTGTCATGGTGGCGACAACACGCGCGAGTGCCTCATCCTCAGTCTCGTCGCGATAGGCCGCAGGCGTTGTCTCCTGCTCCCGGCTATGTTCGGGCGAGATGACAACATCCTCTGTTGTGACGCTGCCGTCTGCTGCGGTCACGGTTTGCGGTTGGATCACCGCCGGAGTGACCACAGTCTCCATCACGGCGGCGGAGATGATAATTTTCTCACGGCTCAACACCTGCGTTACAGAGGTGAGACCGGCATTGGTGTGGATAATACATTTGCTCATGATCGGGCCTCAAACAGCAACGATGTGGAATTTGGTGGGGGGCTCGTATAGCGCGCCGTTTATATCGTCGTATCCCGTGGCTATGTTCGCCATCGAGAACCGCACACTGTTTGCCGTTTGCACCGTGATCCGCGCGGCGGCTGATCCGGCGCTGTAGGTGGTGGCATGGAGTGGGGTAATAAACGCCGCCGTGATGTTGGTCGCAAACGTCACCGTGAAATCATTCGAGGAATGACGGGTGATACTGGCAACGCCGGTGCCTGTCTCCCAAGCGCCCGTTGCCGTGGCAATGACGGCAACGCCTTTGATCGGGCTTGGCGCTGTGGTTGCAGCCGTCGTCTGCGTCGTTCCGTCAGGAAATTTAAACCCGCCCGTGCCAGCCTCGATCGTGCCCGTCGAGATTATGGGTTTTCCAAACGAAAACGCAGTAAGCGCAGCAGGTCCACCGAACAAGAACGGGCCGCCAGTGAACGGAACTCCGCCGGCGTAGGCGAGGTAATTGGACTGCGAGTCCTTAAAAACTACATACGGCGCAGCAGTTGCACTGCTCCACCCCAATTCGATGGCAGAGCTACTGGCGTTCGGTTTGTGGATGACCGGACCTAGGAACGAGTTGGGCAGCCCCAACTGCGCATACCTGGCATCCTGCTCGGCCTGCGTGAGTTGCAGTTTGTACCACGCGCCCCATACGCCTCCGATACGGTGCCGCCGCCACGTAAAACTATTGACCGAATTTGCCGCAGAGAAGTCTGTCAGTGTTTGCGTGAGGTAGTTGACATGGGCAACCTCAACCACGCCCAAAAACCAACCTGCATTCGGGGCATTTGTGTCGCTAGCCGCTGCTGTTGTTTGATAGGTGCCGCTCGCAATAGCCGCATTCCAATCGGTGATAGGTTGTGAAACCTCACCTAGTCGAGCGGGGAGTGTAACCGGCAGTGTTGGCAATTGTGTCGTTGGCACTTTGCCCGTGCCGTCGAGCGTGGCGACGCCGTTAGCTGTGCCAGCGTAGATTTGCGACATGTCAATTTTCGCATTGCCGTCGAGCGCGGCAACGCCGTTGAAATTGCCACGTTGAGACGTTGCAATCTTCTGGCCGATAAGGCTGGTTAGCGTTGCAAGTGAGCCTTCGTTCGCAAGGAACCGATTGTACGTTTCAAGAAACGTATTGAGTGCGTCCGGTGATCCTGACGTTAAAGGCGCAACAGAAGCCAATGCTTGAGCCACCGCGTCAGCATGGATGGCAAGCAACGCATCATTGAGTTGCTGCGCCGTGAGTTTCTGCCGCTTTTGAAAGAGTGGAAAAACTGTCATAGGCCATACCCTCCAGGCAGTGCGCTCTCATCAAGCGTAAAGGAGTTGTCGAGTTGATCGCCCCGAACAGGTGGCGACCCAATGTCGATCCAAACCGTGACCCCCGCAGGCTTGCTTGCCAGCACTGCATTCTGAATATCTGCGCGAGTGATTGGGCCAGTCAGCAGTCGCTCGTTACCGTGCATCAACGGCGCAACGTCCATCGCGCCGGGTGGTGTATCGAACCCGCCTGAATGTTTGATGCCTTCCCCGACAGGTTGGACAATATCGAGAAAGATTTGCCGAGGATGATCGATCGATCCCCACCGACCCGCTTCATCGTATCCAAGCGTTGCCATGTCATATCCGCCACAGTCGCCCCCGTGAAAGGGCTCCCAAACAACCACAGGCCGCCCCGAGCAATCAGCGACGGCTTTACTGAGACCTGACCGGGTGGCTCGTTCTCGAATAATTTCATCAGCGACAATGGTGCGGAACCCATCGTCAAGCTGCCCCGGACGACGGCGAACGCGGGTGCCAAAGAAATCCAAAGCGTAAAGATCAAGAAATGGCCCCGTTGTTGTCTTGAGGCGGGCTTGCAATTTCACAAACGTGAGAAAATCCCACATCCGGGCGAATGCCCAGGCCGAACCTGTTTCGACGCAATCCCGCACCGCGTCCCCAATAGGGAACCATCCCAAAGGATAGACCGCAGAGAACCGCGCTTTAATGTCGTCGCTGTCGCCCCGCGCCATTTAAACCACCGTCACGACTGTTGAGATTACTTTTTGCCGTGGATGCCCCACAACGTCGGCTGTGCCCCCATTGATGCGAACGTCACTGACATTCACCACCCCCTGAGAAACCCCATAGGCAACAGCGGAAAGCCGAGTGAGTGAAAGTCCCAACCCAAGCGCTCGACTGTCCACATGCGCCTTAACCGCAGTACCAACCTTCCCAACAAGGTCGTTGGCGTCGAACCCGTCTGCAATTGTGACCCGCATGGAAACCGTAGTCGTCACGACGCGGGGAGAAACAGCGACAAACCGAACCCCTGCTGGTCGATACCGCTCAACTGCGGCGCGAGCGGCAACAATTAAGTCGAGGGCTGGATACCCCGTTCCATCATCGACGGTCACAGTGCAAATGTCTGACGCGATGCCCTCAGGGTTTTCAAATTCAATCATGGTTGCTGTGATGCCAGCCCGAACAGATCGGACAGCGAATAAAATGGCCCCGACCGTCGCCCGTGCGAGCGATTGGATGTACTCGACAAACCGCGTCCGTAGGGCTGCATCACTCTCTTGCGTGCCACCGTTGATTGTCGCGCCGACGTTGGTGACAGTATCGATGTGAAAAATGACTGTCCGCAGCGACGTGATCGTACCTGCTGCGACGTTGCTTTTGGACCCAGAAACAGTTGCAACGACGGGGACGGTGTAGGCTGCAACGCCAGCAGGTACGACATACCCACTGAGCACTGAGTTATAAGCTGGATTACTAGCATCGGCTGCAACAACGAACCGAGCGGTGCCGTCTACTGTTTCAACTTCTGCCCCAATGGGGATGATTGCCTGAGCCGATGGGGTGAGCCTGGAAAATGTCACGCTGCCCGACGCAAGAACGCTCTGTAATCGAGACAGACCGAAGTCCTCAACGAAGGTGTCGAGTTCTTCCCCTTCAGAGGTTCTGGCGCGGGTGCGGAGTAAGACTTTGACGATTTCGGCTTGCAACCATAGCGCAATGGAACTGTTGGCCTCAGCGAGTGACCGGATAAGTGATCCAGCCGAAAAGTCCAAAGTCCGGTTGAGGGTGAGCTTCGCCCGGCCCTGCATGGCCGCAGCTTGCCCCTGGACTAGCGACGTAAATGTTCGCAGGGTAAGATTGCTCATCGGGTCACCTCAAACGACAACTGTTCCTGTTCGGTCGTAAGAGCGTTGATGTAGATGATGTCGCACAGCACCCCGCCTTCGATGGGCGAGATTGTAATTGTTGGTTCTGGATCGCGAGCAACGGCGGCGTCGAGATACATTTGATGTCGGATGATGGCATTGAGCGAGGGTAGGACGAGCTCGTCCCCGATCCGCTTGGGCACCGAGGCTCCGTATCCTGGATGCCAGATGTATTCCCCAATGACAGTCATGAGGCGGCGAACGATCCGCTGATTGGCGAGGTGGATACCATCTGCCAAAAGCAAGTCACCGGACGCTGAAAGCTTGAGAGGTTCGCCGAACCACTGATCGATGTCAGGCATTACACATGACCTCCGATGCTATCTTTGTGGACGCCGACCTGATCGAAGTTACCTTCGAGTGTCACCTTTCCCTTGAGCGCGATGGTCGTGGCTTCGACGGAAAACGTGGACGCTTTCACCGAGACATTCTTGCCGGGAGCATCGATGGATACATGGCCGTTTTTGTCGATCTTAGACGTCGTCCCACCCTGGGACGTGATAAGGTTCCCGTCTTTATCGAGCTTGATGGTCGCTCCGTCCTTGTGCTTGTAAAGCGTCTCGCCTTCCTCGACCCGAGGTGGTTTGAAGTTCTTTTTCGATGGGATGCGGCTTGTCACCCGCCCGCTTTCACTGTCACCCTCTTGATAGGTGACTTCGACCTGATCGCCGATGCGAGGGGCGGAGTACGAACCAAACCCACTACCGACACTCTCTGCCGACAAGGGTATCCATCCACTCTCGTTGCCTTCGGGCTCTAGTTTGACCTTCACCGAGTAGTTCTCTGGATCGTAGGACGTGACCTTGCCGACACGAGAGCGACCAATTTGCTGTGCGTTGCGGCCGCCTTCGAGCCGCATCATATTGCGGAGACTTTCGATGCCCTCCCCCATCACGCGCCCTCCCGTGGATAAGATGCCTGAGCCATTTGCTGTGATCCAACGGCTGCACCGCCGCTTTCACTTGCGCCACTCGCACCACCGGCACCGCCGCGCCCCTTGCTCGAATTTTTAGCGGTGATGTGCACGTCGTACTTGTCGCCAGAAATGCGATGCCCGCACCGGTCGATATGGTAATCCTGATCCCACGCTGTTCCTGTCCCTGTGATCAGCAATTTCATCAATGGAGAAATGTCGGGATTACCGGGAAGCGTCACATCAGCGGTCCGCTCGTGTCGGGTGTGTTCCCGAAGTCGCTTCTTAGCGGTCTTCTTCGCCTGACCATTGGTCATGCCTGCATGACGGTAATCGTAGGTCCGCTCTTTGCCGGACCCGCCTAGCGTCTCAGTCTCATCATGTCTTTCCTCGGTCTCAGAATTGTACGACCGAACCCGAACCTTCGTGGTCTTGGCGAGCTCTAAATTGCGGGAGACTTTCAACCCAATGAAGTTGCCCTCGGCATGACCGAAGGGAGATTGCCCCTGGTAATCAACTTCAACGGCGCCAAGATCGGTCTCATCGAGGTTGCGGTAGTAGAGCTTGTTCTTTTGCACGAAGGCGTGCTTGCCCTCTCGGTCAGCCATATGCTGGATGGCGGACCACTTTGAACTTAAGTCTGTGACCCGGTTCCATTCTTGCCGGTATTGTTTCCCAGCTTTGCCCGCGTCCTCGTCAGCATCGACCTCAAGACCGGCTTCGCCCGCATACTCGTCAACAACCTCTTTGGATGATTTGTTTTTGTGTGTCTTGGTGGCCTTGCTTTCAATCAGGTCTTTCGACTTGTCGCGACCGGAGAGCTTGACGTTGCCTGCTTCAAAATCAACATCGACTTTATCGGCAGAGCCTGAGAATAGAAGTCCGCCTGACATGCCTACAGCAACGATCACATCGCACGGAATTTCATCGGCAGAACTGAAATAAGCGGCATCCCGTCCTGGAGGCAGGCCATTCAGCGCGAGTGTCGCACTGAAGGTGTCGGGCGACTGATTGGACGATTGATCGACAGTCACGTCCGTTGCTGGACATTCGACCCCATCAATCACAACTGCGGCTATGAGCCTGCGGGCGGTCATGGGGTGTAAATCCCCCCGTTTCCGCCTGAGGGATCAGCCGGAGGAATGACGAGCTTTGTTGGGCCCAACAGCCATGGATCAACGATGCCATTGGCCCGAGCAATGCGGTTCCACTGTGTTGCATCCCCATATTCTTGAGCGGCGACAGCAAAGAGAGTTCCGCCGTAAACCTCGACGGATTTCAAAGGACGGTTGATGACAGTTCGTGGGGCGGTCATTGCAGCCCCCGCGCGATGTGATCCGCACGAGCGGCGTAATCGCTGGCCTGAGTGAGATTAGCGAGACCGATTGCATTGGCGGCTTCAATCTGAAGTGCCGCCGCAAAATCAACAGGATGCGTTGGCAGGGCCAGATCAACTGACCCCACGCCAACTTCAATTGCTGCGATCTCATTTGCGACGCCAGCCGCGAGTGCTGCGGCTCCTGACCGAATGGTCGCGATGGTCGTGGCTGAAAGCGCGTCGAAATTCGACAAGGGTTCGACGGTCGAAGACAAGGCTGCAGCGCCAGAAGCAACGGCGGAGGTCGCCGCAAGGTTCATAACGTGCCCGATGTCGCCGGTTAGGATCGCGGCGAGGGTTCCACCAAAAATACCAAACCCAGCCGATTGATTGACGTCGGGGGTGAAGGTGATCGAGTAGGGGATTTCGTATTCAGCGTTGTAGTCAGGATCGAAGTGCGAGACGATCCCGAGCCGAAAGAATGAGCCCCACGACAAGCCAATCACGCCACCTGTGTCGCACAGGCTTTCGAGCGATCGACAACGAGAGGCCGCGTTGGAGCCGCGGAACCGACCCGACCATTTAATATCTTCAGGATCAGGGCCAAGCGTATCAATGACGCGACCACCGCCCACCAACTTATGAATGTGGTGGCGTTGCTTGGTTGGAAATTTCAGGCTTGAAGGGATTTCAAACCCTTCAAAGACGATGCCGCCCAAAACGAGCGGAGCGTTGACCGATGACATGATGTGCCCTCATGTACGAAAGGGGCCGACGCATTGCTGCATCGCCCCTAACGGTCATCGTTCGATGGGCATCCACTTTCGAGTTTCAATGAAGCTGCCTGCGTCGGCAGATCGCGTCAAGGTCCAAGACTGATGATGGCAACAATGGCAGCAGCGCACATCGTCATCACACCGAGCATCCACGGCGTTGCTCGCTTGCGACGAGCGACAAATCGATCCCATCCAACAGGCTTGGCGGCATGGCCGCAGTGTGGGCACGTAGCAGCAGTATCCGACACTCGTCCCAAACATTCCTTGCAGCTAATAATTGCCATGCGTCCCTCCATCGTTATTCGCGTGTACCTCAAACGCAAAACGCGGGCAACCTCCCGGAACATCCGGAAAGCTGCCCGCGCGGATTAGATGACGGTGTGATCGACGGGCGCCGGTGACCGGGTGCCATCGAAATTTGAGCCTCCTGAGGCGTGTTCGCCACCCCGAGAGATATATTGAGCCACGACTTCTGCGATCTTTTGCCCGTCAACCTGCATCGTGTTTTTGATGTTGGTGACTGTCGTTTGCGGCGGAGGCGGGGCGATA
This sequence comes from Hyphomicrobiaceae bacterium, assembly GCA_040080145.1. Classification (GTDB taxonomy): domain Bacteria; phylum Pseudomonadota; class Alphaproteobacteria; order Rhizobiales; family Hyphomicrobiaceae; genus JANXVY01. The sequence continues at coordinate 41,287 of JBEBJA010000023.1, read as the reverse complement.
TGCGATTGAGGCATGATGCCGCCATTGCCGCTCATAGCGTCGGACGGAGCCATGCCGTTTGGGGATGCTCCGACTGCGCTGCCAGGGCCGGTCATGCCCTGACCTTTCCAGAAGCCCATCGTGAAGATGGAGCTAATCGCGGACATTATCGATGCGCCGAAGGATGCGATCGATGCCTTGATGCGACCAGGCCATGACATAATTTCCGTCAGGAAATACGTTACGATACCGACGCCGAACACAATGACGGCTGATCCAATAAGCAACGGAGCCCCGATGATGGCTGCGGCTAGCGCCCCAACAACAACTACAGACACAGCCGCCACAGCAACGCCGACCGCCATCATGGTTTCAACAATTCGCTTGCCCATGGCTGGGTCCTTGGCCGCCGCCGTTCCCATGTCGCTAATTACTTGAGCAAAGCTTTCGGCCCAATCCATAACGGTCTTAGTCCCTCCAATGCCTATGGCCGTCTGCAACCGTTTCCATGATGTTCCAAGGCTATTCATGACAACGATATAGTTGTTTGTTGCAGCTTCGACAGCAGCAGGGTCCATTCCCATAGACTGAACATCCATCGCAGCATCCTTGCGGACCTTCCGTTGTTGTGTCAGCATCTTGATGATCATATCGGCAGCCGTTGGGTCCCCGATCAGCCCTGCGACCATCTCAACCGCCTTAGTCATTTCTTTTTTGTTGTCGGGGTCATCGAGCTTGAACCCCTTCTTTGTCAGCGCGGGGGAAAGATATTGCACGACCCATTCCCATGGATCGGTCGTCAAGGTTCCTCGACCAATGATCCCGCCACTAACGGCCTTCTTGCCGAAACCAGACTTTTCGAATTTTGTGCCTTCCTCGATCAAACCCATTTGGGTAGCGCGATCGATCTTGGCGTTGTCGAACCGATTACCAAGGCCGAACTGAAAGAGGGTCCTAAGTGACGTGCCGACCGTGGATGCGCCGACTTCCTGCGAAAGCGTTGGAATGAGGAAGCGGAAGAAATCTGACGTCATGCCGTAGCCTGCCGTGCGGGCGTGCTTCATGGCCATCAAGTAGTCGTGTGGCTTAACTGTACCACCGGATGCCATCATAGACTGAGCCATACCGCCCAGAAGCAATGAAAACTCTTTTGGGTTATTTGCAGCCCCCTTTAGTTCCAGTGCACGAATGCCCGCCATAACCTGTGACGACAGCTCTTTCCCGTCGAACCCCTGCCCTTGCATGATAACCTTGAATTTCGACAGTTCCTCCGCGTATTCGACGGCATGACCCCGGTCACCAAAGACGAAGGCGCTTTCCTTGATCGTTTCCATCACGTCATCAGGTGTGAGAGACTTCCACTTCCCAGAAATGGCAAACGCGGCGGCCCGGGCACCGGCAATGTCGCCGACCGTATGTGAGTGATGCTTCATGTCGTCGGGCCTGAGCCGCAATGACGGTGGCAATTGGTCCTGATTGCGGTAGGGATCGTCCCCGTGCTCCTTCCAACCCGCGCTCCGCATCCGACTTTCGATGGCCTGAAAATGGCCGGCTGCATCAGCCAGGTCTTTTCCCCATTGCGCGATCTTCATACCAGCAACAACACCGCCAACTGCGACGAGGGCCGTTTTAAGACCAATCACGGCCCGCTCTGAATTTGACACTCCGTTGGCGAATTGGGTTTCCCAATTTTTCGCAGCGCCATGCAACCGACTGAAGGCATCAAAAAGCTGATGCACGCCGCCGAGTAGGTTGCCACCCATCATCAGATCGACGCCGACCTTGTAATAATCCGTGCTGCCGCCACCGCTCATGGAAAACTCCAAACGAAAAATCCCGCCCGGAATGAACCGAGCGGGTTGGCAAATGCCAATCTAGGAAGGAAACGCCCAAGGAGGGCCTGTGGAAGCCGCTACGAGTGTCGGAGCGGCCAATCTGGATAGAGACGCCTACTAACGAAGTGAGCGCCTAAACATGCTCTGCACGTCCGCTAGGAGCGCCTTTTGCGCTTCTGCACGGGCATGGTGGATGGCTGGCCCCAAAATGGGGCGGGGTGGCATTTTTGATGTACCTCGCTCAAAGTACCCGGCTTTGGGGTCGTCTGAGTAGACCGTGGCTGTGTGCGGGCCACTCTTGACCTTAAACGAGGCCTGGAGCTTCCCGGTCTCAAGCAGAGGCTTGTCGCCGGTGCGCTTGCGGACGACCGTGCGGGCCGACAGTCTGGGCCACCCGTATTTGTAGGTGCCAATGGCGGACTTGGCTTCCTTCTGAATGGCCTTGGCGGGACCGAGGGGAGCGTAAACGCTGACGTTATTCTTCAGCACATTCAACCGAGCTGTAAAATCACCGAGGTTCATGACCGTCGTTCCTCCCAACAAAAACTGTCCCAATTCCAAACGCCACCCTCAAACTCCCCGAGGATGATGCTAAAAGCGAGAGCCCACGCTTCATCAAGCTCGTCTGCGGCGATGGGTGCTGATCCCATTGCGACTTGCCATGGGACCCCTTGCTTGACCAGCCAGAGCCGGTTGCGAAGCGCAGGGTCCTTGGTTAGTTTTTTGCGCGGGCCTGCGTGTCGTCGGCACCCTCATCTTCTTCGTTGTCCTCGTCCTCGTCATCAACCTTCTGCCCTTCGGCCTTTGCAATCGCTTCCATGGACTTGTGGAGAGCGGCAAGACCTTCATCCCCAATCCGATTGAGTGTAGCTTCGAGCTGGATGCGCTTGGTTGGGAAAGGGATTTCATCCCCATCAATGGAGCGGCAGGTTGCGGCAACAGCAAGAGGCCCGATAACATGTCGGTTCTCGCTCGAATGCGCTCCGAGCATATCGTGAAAGCGAATGCGCTGAAGAATGGGCAACTTTGCCCACGATAATTCTCGACCTAATTCGTCAATAACAACGTGTCGATCACCCTTTGCAACCAAGACCGGCTTCGACTTTGGCACGACTTGGCTTGGTTCAGCGCCCGCGAGAGGCAAGGCCCCGTCATTTGATGGAGTAGACTTCGTTTTAATTGTGACTTTTGCCATTGTGCCCCCACGTTGGCTTGGTTTCTAATGTGCCTCGACGCGGCTGTTACTGAATACGGATGCGGCGGGATGCTTCGCCGGAAAGCTTCATGCCGATGAACTTATCAGCGGTGACGTTGCCTGCGTCATCGAAATGGAAGGCAACGCCGGTGTATCGCCATTGCGTTACGGTTCCATCCCCTTCGATAATCGTTTCAAGGATGGTCACGTTCTGCACTGTGAGCCCATTGTAGTATCCGGCCTCATAGTCAGCCCACCAGGTCTCGACTTGCGCGTCTTCCCGGTCAGCTTCAATTGTGAGTACCCATCCCTCAGGGATAACGCCGCGACGATTGTTGCCGTCGATGCCGTTGGACTGCAACTTCTTCACGGTAGGTTTGCGGTCGAACTTGGTGATGTTGCCGATGCGGAGAACGTGTCCATTTGTCAGTACGACATCCATGGACACGTCTTTGCCGGTGTTGAGCGTGCCTTGTCCGGTATTGATAGGCATTGGAGTGATCCCCGATCTAGTGTGGCGTCAAGAGTGTCGTGCCGTTATGCCGCGAGCGATTGTGTGTCGCGGCGGGTGACGGTGACGGTTTGTCCGCCCTCAAGATTGATTATGAAGAACTCAACGACCGACAAATACCGAACTCGGACTGTCGCTTCGAGGTGGCCCAAGGCAATCCGGTTGGCGGGATTGTTGGTTAGATCGAGACTGACTTGGAAAGCGTCGATTTGCTTCTGCTCTTGCAACGCGGTCAGAAACGCATCGAGCGTGGCCTTGGCGCGGCGGCGCAGATCGTCGTTAGGATCGGTTGACTGTAACTCACCAATGTAAATCCCCATGGCACGGTTGAGCGTCTTGGAAATATAGTGCGTCATTCGGGTATAGTTATCCCCGTGTGTCGCGGCATTCGATGAAGCGTTGCAGCCGATGCGGGAGCCGAAGTACCGCCCTCCTGGGCAGGGGTTTGCGATCACATCGATGCCACCTAACCGTAGCTCTTGCAGGTCGCCCTCGGTGTAAGGGATGCCTGCGATTGACCGCTCAGTGGCGACGACGGAGTTCATCTGTTTATTGAGTGGGGAATGCTGTGGCGCTAAGGCCAACAACTTGCCGAACATATAGGCTTGTGGGGACACGAGACGGCGGGACATGCCGCTGTAGGTGTCGTTCCAGTAGACCCAATCCCCGTGCATAAACTTCATCACCCAATCGTCGATGCCGGCTGCATCCTTGGCGGCGCGAGCATCAGCGATCGATGTAGACTTGGCGAATGCGTTGACGACTTCGCAACCCTCGATTTGACCGAAAGCCTGCATCGTCGTCCATGCCGTCGAGCTTGTGAGGTCAGCGATATTAAGCACGGACACATCTTGCCCGCGAAGTGCATACATGCCAGTGCGGGGATTAACGTCGGTCCCAAGCAATATGGCTTCGGTGATAACGCCGTCGCCATCGCTGCCGCCAGCAAGGGAATAGGCAGTCCCATAGGCGGGAGCCGCTGTCCCTGCGCCTGCATCACAGGTCACGATCTGTGAGGGACCGCGACCGTTGGGCACGCCCAACATGATGGCGTCCTCGATAGCAAGCCAGAGAGCGTTGTCGGTCAAGCCAAGCCCGACGTTATCAAAAATCTCAGGCAACATGGTCGCCCGCTGGATGCGGACTTGAACCGTCCCGAGCTTCGATCCCTTGTTGATGACGATTTTGGTACCGTTTCCACCTGACCCCTTGTGCTTCGACGCGACATTCAAGCACGTTGCGAGAATGGTGGTTGTGGCAAAGGTCTCAGTGCCGTTTGTCACCCGCACCGCTTTAATCGCAGAGGCGCGGCCTTCAAACGCGATCATGGCGTGCGTGCTCATATCGTGAGTGCGGGTCGTTGGAATGCCGAAAATCGATGCCCATTCAGCGGGCGATCCGGTGATCACAGGCTGATTGACGGGTCCCCAGGTGGCAACGCCGACAAGGCCGCCGATGTTTGACGGAATGCCGTTGATCAAAAGCTGCGGCGGCACGATCTGGACGTAAACGTCGGGGACCGTAAGCGCGGTGGTGTTGATCTGACCGATGGGCGAGATAGGCATAATGATGGGTCTCCTTGGAGCGCCCCATCACCGTCGCGGTGCGATGAGCAGTCATATTTAGAGTGGAAGGTAACTGCGTCGAACGAGCCGTGCAACTAGGTTGTGTTGGTTGTTATGATGGCTTCCCCGTGTGATCCGCCTGTGGATGGCGAAACGTGTTGCCCGCCTTCGGTCTCGCGGGTTGCAATCATGACCTCGTGCCCATCGATCAGTTTTACCGTTGGGTACTCGACGGCATAGACAATGTCGCGGCGATATTCGAGCGACTTCTGTGGCTCATCGTGATCCATTGTATTGATGTATCGAATGCGACCGGCTGATCCGTCAGGCAATACAATCCAGTGTGGCTCAGTCAAGGCAAGATCGATCAGCTTTGCGGTAGCCGCCCGACTATCGGGAGAGAAAGCCCACACAGAGATTGTGAAGTGTCGCTCTTGCCTGCGAAGCTCTTGTCCGAGCTTGCCGACCGTTGATCGCTTGACGATGATTGTCTGTGCATTTTGGATCGCGAGTGTCGTGCCAAGCGAGATTGCAGGGCGGGATTGATTGATGACTTGAGCCAACGCAGTCGCGAGCGTTTCGAGTGTTGATCCGGTCTGAATACCAACCGAGAATGGTACCCCATCGATGACAGCCGTCAAAGCGCCTGGTGCTGTGGGCGTCCCTCCAAGAGTGATAACATTGCCTGCAATGGACGCCTGCAATTCTGATCCGGGCTTGCCGTAAACCCGCATGGCACGGGGGTAGCGGGTAGTGTTGCGCTCGGACTTGCCTGCGAAGATTGAGACGTTGACCTTCTTGTCTTTCAGATCCTTGTCGAGCTTGGCGGACATGGGCCACCCTGGATAAATCCGAGTTGGAATGCCCGTAGCTGCGCCACTGCCAACGCCGCTTGGGTAAACAGCGGAAGCGCAGAGAGCGGCGAGAGCATTTTCAACGTCGGTTAGATCGGCCACAGCCGCCTCACTTGCTTTGCGTGCTGGACGATCCAGATTTCGACGATGCAGCAGCGGCGAAACCGCGCTTTGCCCTTTGGACAGATTTACTTGTCTTGCTGACTTTCGCGGCTCGACCCTTCATGCTCTGTTTAAGCGCTGATGCGAGCTTATTGACGAGTTTGGTCTCCCGCCCTTTTTGGGCGGCAGCTTGTCTCTTGGCTTTGACCTGTGCCGCCTGATACGATTTGGCCGCAGCACGGCGGCGCTTCCTGTAACTCGCGACGGGATGCAGCGAAAATCGTCTGCCAGCAGCGCGCGCGGATCTGATTGATGAAATTTTCTTCGATGCCGTCAACCGATTTGAACCTGCCGATTTGCGGTTGAGCCGCCCACGAAATGCTGCCCGCGCGGCGCGAATGGCCTTGGTGCGGTCGGATGGACGAGTGTTAATCGATTTCTTCTTGGTGCCGTAGCTGCCCTTCTTGGCGCTCACGAGCCGCTGCACTTTCGAGCTTTTCGACGCGACCTTGCCTGCCTTGAACCTGTAGCGGATTGGCACTCTGCCGCCGCGATCCTTCCGGTACGCGAGCGAGCTTGCCCGTTCAGAGGCGGAGCGGCCGGCTGCAAGGTTGCGCTTGAGTTTGCGGGTCATCAAACTGTCTCCTGCATAATGCGTAGCTTCCAGCCAACTTCGGAGAGTTCGGCAGTCTCGACGATATACCGAAGCCCGAGATCGCAGGTCACAACGTCGGATGAGCGGATCATGGTGCCGGATGGGGCCCATAGATACGCTTCAAATTTTCCAGCCCCGACACTATCGGGGAGTTTCGTTTCGCCACCTGATCCCCGCTTCGAGAATGACTTGCCCGCATCGTGCATGGATGTGGGCCAATCTGAGAGGATCGGCAATTCGGTCTCGGGCAGTGATCCTTGGTAGGTATCAAGCCCCTCGGCTGATGAGCCAGCAGGACGGGTTATGTCGATGGTGCGGAAACACCGGACGGCCAGCGGCGCGGCGACGGGCTGCACATTGAGGACTTGATAGATACCCTGCACGTCATGCACGAAGAAATCGCCGGGCTGGATCAACGAAGCATCGATCATAGCAGAATAGTACCGGGTCGAATGATCGACCATCTTTTCAAACACGAACCCTTGCCCAACAGACGCAGGGAATGCGGCGACAATATCGGCTTGCCGATTAAGCACGTCGAGAGGGCTCGCGATTGTCGCGGGACGGTAATGCTGGAACGGAAAGCCGACTTGCTTCGCCGCGATGGCGTAGCCCTTATTGACGATTTGCTGGAGCCGGGTGCCGTCCATGACTTAGCTATTGCTCGTCGAGTTCTTAGATTTCGACGAACGCGCGCGGGTCAGCTTCACGCCTCCACCTGCGAGCTTCTTTACGGTTACACCCCTTTTAATCATCTCGACCCTGGAGCTTGCGCGTTCTTGGGATTTGCCAAGCTTGTACGTCGCTTTAGCGCTGTATCCGTATCGACCCTTGCCATCAGCGTATGTGTGTCCTTCTTTCTTGGCAATCTTCGCGGCTTTGATGAATGAGGCATTGTGGGCTCGTGCTTCAAAATTGTTCGCACTTCTTGTGCGAGCCGCTTGTTTCCCAGCGCGTTGGCGTTTTGTTAGGCCAGCCATTTAACTACTCCTTAAATAACGATCTGAGTGTTGTAGGATCGGCCGCCGAAGTGTGGCCCTCTGGGTTGCCCAAGAAAGTTGCACAACTCGGATCGTTGCATGTCGTAAAGAGCCCGACGTTCGGCGACTTCGATGGGGTTGCGGGTCCAGATTGCAGCGGACGCGGTATCCATGTTGGCACGGGCGCCGAAGATGTCGTCGTAGAGCGTTTGAATGCGGGTCAAGAAACTGCGGGTCTCAGCTTCTTCATCCGCCGTCATGTGATTGAATTTAAATTCGAGCGTGCCGTAAGAGGTGAAGTATCGCCACGACTGAAACTGATTGTTGCCTTCGCCATAAGCGGGATACCCCATGAAGCGACGGAGCTTAACCTTCTCTGCGTCGGTGAACATGGAGACCTCGTTGACAGTTAGCTATTCGTCGTTGCAGACGATGACTTCGATGTGCGGGCCTTCGTGATGCCCTTGCCACCTTTACGGATGGACTTCAGTTCGGCATTGCGCTTCTTGTCACCAGAAGCGATCACCTTTTTAAGTCGAGAAGCCTCTTTCTTGTTTCCCGATTTTGCCGCTGCCCGCATGGACTTCACCGCAGCGGCCCGATCATTGGCGTGACGTGCTTTTCGAGCGGACAACTTGGTGTCGTTCCGGGTGTATGAAGCTTTCGCCATAACTCTCTCTCTCTCTCTCTCTCGGTATTGAGCGGGTTGGAGGGACGCGATACTGTTACCCTCCTACGCAACGACTTAGCTATTGCCTGAGCCGCTTTTAGCTGACGACGAGCGGGCTTTCGTCATAGACTTGCCGCCTTTGCGACCGGCTGCTTTTCCACGCTTCGGGGTCTTGCGGCCCTTCATGCGGCTGAGTGCGGCCTTAGCGGCGGCACGCTCGCCTTTGGTGCCACCGCGCTTTGCGAGCGCGGCAACCTTGGCCTTGCGAGCCGCCCGTTTATTGGCAGGTTTCGCTTTTGCTTTCGCAGCCGCACCGCCGCGCGTTGCTGCATTAGTTCCGCGATTGCGGACGGCTGGGAGAGCCATGGTGTCCTCTTAGATCGAGAGTGGATGATGTGGATGCCGAGCAGTGATTAGCTGTTGCCAGATCCGCTTTTTGACTTGCTCGACCGAGCTTTCGACAACTTGGCTGCACCTTTACGGCCAGCACGCTTTGGTACCTTGCGGCCACGACCGGCGGCTTTTGGTTTCTTCCGACGAGCGGTCGTGGCCGCTGCGGCTTTGCGCTTTGGCTTCTTCTTGCCCTTGGTTGCAGCTTTCGCCATCGTGTAACTCCTTCAAAAGTGGATGTCCGCCTGATGGAATGAGCAGAGTAGAGATGGCGGCAATCTCCGTCCTCTCATCTGTTACGCGTCGGAAACGGGCTCGAAGCTCGCTTTACGCTCAACCAACATTGCAATTTCAGCAGGCTCGAAGACGGTTTGTCCTTGCTGCCAAAAGTAACTCTTGCCGGTCTCATCATCGATGAACCCGTGAGGCTCAAGCATCTTGATTTTGGCGGGAAGCGACTGAGCTTCAACGTCAGCTTTTTGATCGTCTGGCTTGTCGATTTTCTCTGGTTTCTTCGCCATTGTGCCCCTCATGGTTAACGCTTGATCTAGGATCGGCCTGCAACCTTTAAGCTGAGGTTGAGGCCGATCCGAACATGCGTTAAGACCTGGCTTAGATCTGATAGGGGCGAGCGTTTTCAAGAACGATCGCGCGTTTGAACCACGAGTTGTTTGCAGTTGGGATTGCGAGTGTGTCTGCCGTCATATCAGAGGGGACGCAGTAGCCGCCGATCCAATGCCACGACTGAGCGAGGTTCTGCCGCAACCGGTCAAGAGGCTCGCGGGTGATCATCGAGACCCCGTTGATCTTCACCGACAGATGCACATCCGTTGGTGTTTCGGTTTTGTCTTGCCCTTCAAACTGGCCTTCGATCAATGCGCCTTGACCGCAGACAACGGTCCGATCAATCGACAATGCGCCGAGCTTCTGCTGTGGTGACATATTGTTCGGAATGAACCGGATGCCGCCAACAGTAAAGACTGTGCCAGCTTTATATTCGGTCGTCCCATGCTCGCCACGGTAGAGCAATTTGAAGTCGTCGTCTTTGAACAGGCCGGTAAGGGCGCGGTTCGACATGTAGGCATTATAGAAGCCATCGATGGCTGGAACACCGTTGTCTCGCATGATCGAGGTGGCGGTGATCAACTGATCCACCATCTTGAGTGTGTCGGTCGCTTGAAGGTCAGCCGTCGAAAGGCGGGCCGAAGGGCGGATAACGATTGGAGCCGTAGCGGCAACAACTGAAATGCCCGCGGTTGCTTCAACGACTGGTACGTTGGCATCGAACTGCAATGTGCCCGACCAACCGCCGATGGATTTCAGCGACGAGACGTTCGCATTGACTGCGTGCCGAACAACACCAATGAGATTGCGAACCTCACCCGATGATCCAGCAAACTGGACTGCCATTGGCATTTGCGCCGAGACTGCGGCGGGCTGGCCTGACAGGTTGAACACCACCTCGAACCCGCGCACGTCATCAACCACGACCGTCGTGCCAGGAGCGCCCAACGTCGCCAGAACGCGTGTATTGCCGCCAAGATAGGTGGCGTAAAGCGCATTGCGAGCGAGAGTGTCGAGCGTCCGCTGTGAGTTCTCACCGAGGCGGCGAGCGTTGCCGATGAAGCGACCAGCGATCCCAACAGCGTCTTTCACCGTATTAAGATTAAGCGTGATGCCGTACTCATTCATTTTGAGCGTAAACTGTTCAACGCGGGATGACTTAGGGGTCATGCCGTTGTCGAAGTTGGAATTAACGGCAGCAGCGTCCAGCGGGGTTTCATCGACCGGGAGCAAACCGTCACGGGTCTTGGTGACGGTTTCACCGACGTTGGTGGCAATCGGTTCTGGATCAGCAACGGCACGGTATCCGAGAGTGGCCTGCAAGCCATCGCGGAAGCCGCGCTCAAGGTGGTTTTGCTGAATGATCCCCTGGAGTTCTACGGGAAAGTCTGAAATGGGCATAATCTGGACCTCTCATGCGAGATGACGGATTGCCCCAATACCGTCTGGTCCGATGGGCGCATGGTACGCAAACCAACTCAACGAACGTTGAGCCTTTTCATTTCGGCTTTCCACTCGTCGTCGGTCATATCTCTGGCCGACTTGCCGTCACCTGATTTAGGTGTTGGCGTTTGAGTGGTGGAGGTCGTTGTCTTCTTCTCGGTTTCGCTTTCCGCTTTGAACAGCGTAGGCTTGGCCTTCTTGAAGGCGGCGATGGCCTCGGCCACACCAGTTACGACACCCTTACTGTCAACCTTGATGCCTGCGTCGGCAGCGTTAAGCAAGGACAATGTGTCGAGATCGAGAAGTCCAGCGGCTTGTGCCTCAGCTTCGAGCTTGATGCGGGTCAGCATCGATGTGCCTTCACCGCGAGCTGTATTCACAGCGTCAACGATCTTTGCTTCGTATTCAGCTTTCACAGCAGCAACGGCAGCTTCGCGAGCTTGAACCTCAGCAGCGAGCTTGCCCTGTAGATCGCGTATCCCTTGCCGCTTTTGCGCGTTCTCAGCGCGGAGCCGCTTTTCGTAGCGGGTTGGTGTCCGCCATCCGTCTTTGCCGTCGCGCCGTTCGGAGACAACGTCATCGTCATCATCCTCGTCGTCATCATTGGTCGTTGTGGTCTGCACTGGTGGCGTTGTCTTTGCGGGTGGCGTGCCGGTGCCTGTGCCGTTTTCAGGCTCCCGGAGAATGCCGCCGTCGATCAGTTTCAAAAGCCAATTTGGCATGGTATAGTCCCCTCAGTTGATCCCGCCGTCTGGCAAGGATGTGCCTCAAAAATGAAACCCGGCCACTGCCTGCATCAAGCAAGGCAAATGACCGGGTGGTGGACGCACGGTGACAACACGCCGCTCGCGGCAGGCGTGCCAGCGTTGGCGCCCGCGAGGCGCTTTCACTGGAAGGGCATCAAGCTCGCGAAGCCATCAACCCTCGGGTATGCCGTCTTGGATCAACCAAGAGCGGGTTAGGTTCAAGCCTCGGGCTTCTGTCCGGAGGGCTTGTATTCAAATGGGCGGGTCTGTTTTTCCATCTCGACCTGCCGTTTCATTGCGTCATCCTTTTCGGATCGAATTTGCTCGATCTCATCCTCTGGATCTTCGATGTCGAAGTCATGAGCGATTTGTCGGACGGCGGTGTCTTGACTGAGCACGTCGGCTTGCCGGTAAGTGCGAATGGCTGATGCCTGGTTCATGTGGTCTTGCAGTGTTGGTGCGTACCACGGGGGCCATTTCAGCGTGATTTCGATGCTGTCTGCTGCGCCGAAAAACCCCTTGGGCACGGTCTGCCCCAAGATATTGAGTGGGAAACTCTCGTTGGCTCGGACGACCATGCGGATAAGGTTGATTAGCCCAACTTCGCCGTAGGATGTTCGCATCTTGTCGGCGAGCCAGATCAGCCCTTGGTTCATCAACTCCATGGCGCGGCCTGACTGAGCGGCTGACAGTTTATCTGCGGATGACCGGTTGCCGCCGCAGAGTTCAAGCGAAAACTCCCGCACGGTGCGGACGTAATTTTCTACCGCAGCAGCGCCAGCGCCAGAGATTTCCAACAGGTGCGCCGATGCACCTTCGGGAACTCGAAGAGCGTTGGCGGCTGATTTGATCATGGGCTCGCTACTGTTGCCCATTGGCGTGATAGGAGGCTCGGAGATCACGAGTGTCGGGTCGGACATATACTTGAGCCCGCGACCGGATTGGCTCAGTTGGTAGTCCATTTCAACCGAGTTTTCGAGCGCTGGTTCAAACGTGGCCGCGCCGTCCGTCTCATCGCCGCCGGGGAGATTGCGGATCCATTCAACAGGCACAAACCCGAGCCCGTGATTGACGGACCGGCGAGCATCAGCGCCACCTTCAAGAACAGGCGTATCCATGGCGACAGGGCTTTGTGAGACTGTACCTTTGGGCACGTAGTTGGTTGGGGGAACCTGTGGCGGAGTGTCGGAGACTTTCCACGGCACGAACCACAACTCTTGCGTCTTGGTCCAAGAGCGTTGAAACCAATAGTCAGCCGATAGGTCGTCCTTTTTGACGCTGTACCCCATGGCGGCAACTTGAGCGCCCTTGATCTTGTATCTCTCGACAACGGATACGAGCTTGTCGGGTTCTTCAGGATCGTAGCTTGGGGTCAGGTATTGCGTCGAGAGCACCTTGAAGAACACTCGTGACTTCAATAGTCGGAAGTGGATGGCGACTGATCCAACGGACCCTCGGGTCGCTGCATCGAGCATAATGGCGCGAAGCCGAGCCTCTTTGATCAGGTTGTTGATCAGCGTAGCAATGTCCTCGTTCTTCTCTTGAAGCGCGGCAGAAGCCTTCTTTTTTGCAGGCCGCTTGCGACCTTTCGACTTGTTGTCGTCATCGGCCTTTGTTTCCACGTCGGAGGCTTCGCCGCTGAGCTTCAAGGTGCGAAGGGCCGTCCGCTCTTTCAATTGAATGGCAGGGAAGTGGCTTTCGGAAAACAATAGTGACGTGCTGTCGTTGACGATGATCATGGGGAGCCCGTACCGGACGGACGGACGCCGCTTGCGGATAGGCACGTAAGTCCCGTCTCCTTCCTTCTCGGTGTGAAAAGGAATTTTAATCCGGTCATACACTTTGGAGGTGCGGAACTCTTCGAGCATTCCAATCCGCCATGCGCGAAGTGGAAGATCGGTGTCTTTCTTGATGAGCAACTGGATGGTTTCGAGCATGTGTGTCTCCCTTAGCGGCCCATGATCGGCACCATGTCGGGGCGGACCTTTTGGAAGGCGAAGCGGGTGTAAACGTAGTAACCGGTAGCGTCGTTATCGTGATCGAAGCCGCTGTCTTTGTCGGGCTCGGAGGTGCCTTGCTTGTACTGTTGCTTCTCAACTGCTTCGAGCGTCCGCTTGCAATCAGGACCGATAAACAGCGACCGGCTACCATCTGCGGCGCAATACTTGCTGTTGACGATGTTGATCCGGTCCCGGACGAGGGGATGGGAACTCATCGAGTAAACGTGGAACCCGGCTTGCCGCAGGATGGTAACATCGGTCTCCCCGTGAGCCGCAGTGCGGCGGCCGGCTCCGGCAGGATCGGGATAGATCGTGATATGGCGAGCGTCGATCTCACCGCGAACTGCACCAGGCTTGCCGTAGCGGGCTTTAATCTCGTTGCTGATCTCGTGTGTGTTGGATGACGAGATATGGATTTCATCGATCTGGTAGGTGACGATGCGGCCTTCAACGACAATCTCTTGATACACATGCGCGGTCATTGGATCGATGTTGAAGTCAAGCCCGATGTGCAGTGGCAGTGTTGGATTGTAGTAGGGGCTTGCGTTTGGCACGTTGGATCGAAACTGAGTGCCCCACGGGGGCGGTGCGCAGTTGTGTGTGCGGTCGAAGGCGTAATAGATGCGGCCTGAGTAGGTCTCAAACGATGCCAGATATTCCTGCCGATACGTCCGCTCGTCTGAGTTCTTCCTCTTTTCTTCGAGCCAATCGGCTGACACGTTGCCGCCATCGAGCGTCGAATAGCGCCATGATTTTGTGTATTTGTGCCGCCCGTGGCCGGGCTGCCCTTTGGAATACCCATCGTAAAGCGCGGAGTATCCTTTCGGCGTGCCGACAAATAGAGCGTGCCCATCGGCGGTCGCGAGCATTGGGGAGATCGTTTCATCCCAGGCAGCGGGCTTAACGTCGTCCCACTCATCGCCCATAAAGAAAAACAAACCGGACCCACGAAGGTCGTCGTAGTTATCGAGGCCGACAAGACGAAACACATGACCGGAATGGTAAGTGATCGTATGTTTCGAGTTGTTGACGTGAGCGATCCATTCGTCAGGCGTAGCGCGGAGGGCTCGCTTCCAATAGTTCTTTTCGGCTTGCTTCAGCGTTGGAGCGCCGTACCAGATTTCATTGTCGGTATCGATATTCCGCTCAATGGCGAGCCGGACGGCGCGGCGCTGCTCTTCCATCATCAAGAAGGTCTTGCCGAACCGGCGACCGCAAACGGCGTACCGTTCTTTGGCCTCGTCTTGCCAGCCCCACAGAAAGATATTCGCTTGCTTCGGTGTCAACTGGACGCGGCCAGAGCGGCGCATGGCGAGTGACGACATGGCCGGGCTCCCTGGTTATCACGTTAGCTGTTGGTGGTTGCGGATGATCCTTTGCTGGATCGAGATTTGGTGATTGACGCACGTTTTGGGCGGAGCCGGGCAGCGCCGACGCTACCTGCGTATTTACCCATCTGCTTCAACTCGGCTTTGAACTGTTTCCGATCGATCAACTCGACGACTTCGGCTTTGGCGAACTTCGCGCCAAGCGCTCGCAATGCGGTGTAACGGTGATTGCCGTCATTGGCATAATACTTACCTTTGTAGTAGAATGCCCCAGGTAATCGGCCATCGTCAGATTTGAGCGACCGCATCTTACGCTTGACTTCGGCGACTGAGACGGAAGCCTGAGTGGTCCGTAGCTTGTTGAGTGGAATGCTTTCGGTCCGAGGTGTGCGAGGAAGAACGGTTCCTTTTTTGAAGGGCTCGGATTTCACGTATCCAGGGGTTCGCATTTGCCGATCAAACAAGCCACGGACCGACCGCTTGGCGCGGAATTGTTTCATCCGCGCCGCCCGTTCAATGACCCGCTCGGCGCGGGCCAAAGATCGGCGATACTGTTCTGCCGTAAGCATGACACAACCTCATCGAGGATCACATGGACGCAATGCCAACAACCCCGGCAATCGTAACAACCTTGATTTTGGTTGTAGCGTTTGCATGGGCCGGGCGGTTCGGATGGCGGATGTATCGGTACTGGAAGATCGGCCAAATGCTCGACGAGCAATGGCGGAGTGGAGAGATCATTAATCGGCGACGTGGAGCTACAGTACGGGCACCATTGGTACGTCGCCATCGGGACGGAGGATCGGTCGATCCGCGCGAACGCTTTCCATGAACTTGTCGGAGAAGGCTTGAGCGAATGCGTCGCCAGCATCTTCAACGACAGTGCGGACGCCGTGCATCTTGAGGCGGCGGTCGGAGAGTTGCAGGATCGCGGCCATGTAAGATGGATCGGGTTGTTCCTCGAACATCTCCATCATCTTTTGGAGCATGTACTCGTACCGGTCCATTTCGATCGCTTTAACGTCCTCAGCTTGCTCTTGCACCATTTCAGCAAGGGCCTGTTTGACCCACCCGTAGACGGTAGAAGCGGCCTGCCCCATGGCTTCACCGATTTGTCGGTAGCTGTACCCCATGCGGCGGTAGTCGAGAGCTTCGGCCAACCGCTCTTGCCGCAGGACTTCCTCGGCGGCAGCATCAACCCGCTTCGGCGGCCCTTTTTTCTTCGGCTTGCGGGTGGACTTCGGTGGCGGTGACTTTTGCTTTTTGGGCGGCTTGCCTATTTCTTTATCAGCAGCAGCGACAACCTCTGCCGGGATGTCTGCTGACTTTTTTCGGCTACGCTTTGGTTTTTCGTTTGCCTCACTCACGTTCAATTCCTTTATGCTCGCGCCCGCCCGCTTCAAGCGAAACTAAGGCCCGTATCGATCCGGCGTCGGGCCGGACCACCCCCGTTCTCCCTTCCCCGCGATACCCACGACGGTCTTGACGACACTACGAAGACGGCACGGCGGTTCCTTGCCCTGGAGAGATAAGGGAAGCGCGGCTCTTGGGTCTTAGCGTACTGGGAGGTGTCGGACTGGTCGTGACTATCGCGGGCGAGAGTTGCCTGTCGCACTTAGGCGGACAGGGCTTGCCGATGATTGCGCGGCCCTCTACGCAATCGACGCATATGCGCCTCCGCTCTCCTTCGGGTGAGGACTAAGCGGCCCCTGTTATGGCCTTTGGGATTTCGGGATTGGTTTGCGGTCTCAGTCGCCTTTGGGCGGGACCGTGAATGTGATGCTTAGGCAGGGTTCAGCAGGCTGTACGAGAAAATGGATTTCGCCGCGAGCCAGTGCTTCCGGTGTATTGAGTTCGTCGTCAAGGCGGATGTCAGCGACTAGCCCTTGCTTCTTGACCCATCGCAAATGAGCCGTAATGCGGTCATCAAGTTGCTTTCGATTGGTCGTCATAGCCGCCTCATTTCTGCCATCCGACGCACCGAACTTCATTCTCGTCGCACTTCGCACGCGGCCAAACGCCAGAGCTTAGGGATCTTGACGGTCCGGTTCTGGCGTCATGTTTTCAAATCTCGCTGAGCGGTAGTGTGTCGTAACCCATCGACTTGGCATCACTTAGCCACTGCTGCGGTCCATACACAGCAACCAACCATTCACGACGATCAAGCCCTTGAATGGCCTCGAACTCGAATTGCATGACCACTCGCCGACCGCTTGTTGTGCGATACTCGCCACCCTGGCGCTCCAACTTGAGAAGCGAAGCTACCTCGTATCGGCGTGCAGGTTTAGCAAGTAAGATCACGACTGATCGCGGTGGTGGCTCAAAATGGCATAGGTACTCGTCGCGAAAATGTTGCGTCATGCTTTGGACCGTTTCGGCTTGCTATCTGTCCGCTTCAATGATGACCGGTTGTCTTCCAGGTCTTTCGGCGTCATCACCATTGCCTGATATTTCTTGTCGATGCGGAACAGCCCAGGCATCTTGCCCTCGACCTTCGGAAGCTCGATGCTGAGCCTATCAGCGAGCTTGCGACCATCGACGTAGATGTCACCTTCTTTTTCCATGCCGACACCGCGCAAGAACGCCATCTTCTGATCGCGGGTATCGAAGATCAAGCAGCAGTAAAACGCGCCGTCCGTTGTCAGCGCCATACTCTTGGCTTCATCTTCGCGCCGCTTGGCGAAGGCTTGCCCGACTGCGCCCATAACCTTCTTTACATCTTGCGCCGCGTCGTCAGGCTGATGTGAAAGCTCAACCCCTTCCATTGGATCGATACCTGCCATCTTCTGCTCGATTTGCAGCTTATCACGCCGCTTTTGAATGCCCCCAGGGCGCTTCAGCGACGTTGCACCACGCTTGAGTGGGCCACCAGATGATCGACGTAAGGGCTCCGACACTACTTTTCTCCTCGCATATGGGCTTGCTCGGCGCGGATGCGCTCGTACCGCATGATGTCTGCCTCAATGAAGGGAAACATCGTCCGGACCCGCTCATAGTCCGCAGGGCGATGCTGCCTCAACGGGATCATGAACCGGGCATCCACCCCATCAAGCGTGCGGCCCCAAATCGAGTAATCCTCCGGCATCCGAATGCCGCGCGCATTGATCTCCTTGATAACCCGCTCTTTGTTCCAATCCCACACGCAATGGAAGGTGTGCTTGGAAGGAGTAATCGGGCCATGCTTTATCAGCGCCGTTCTGCGGGTCACACTGTCGGCTGCGCGAACGCCTGTCGCTTGATATGTTTCACTGGGGAGTTTTTCAATTCGGCAAATGTGCTGCCGAACAAGCTCGTGCGTCCACCGAGGCCAATCGATCGCGTTGGCAACGAAGAACCCTGTCGGGTCTTGGAACACGTAGTTCTTGAGCATCCGCATCATGTTCGGGTGAGGGACGATGTGGATTTTGCGGCCAAACAATTTCTGCTCGAAATAGTGGATGCTTTCGGCAGTTAAATCGAGCCCAGGCATCGGATCATAATAGACCGGGATGACCTCATCGAAGTGATCAAGGATGCCAACAGCAGCGGCAATAGCATCCTTCCCACGCGAAAACGCGAGAATGACTTTGCCGTGCCCTTGGAGCCGCTTGATCTCATCGAATAACTTTTTGCCGGTCGGCCATTGACGATCCGTCATAATGCCCCCTTGCAGTTTGCGAAACTCAGCGTGCCGCGCTTAAACCCGCCTCTTTTGTCCATATAGACACAATTTGCGTGTGCGGTCGTGGCGGTCTTGCCGAAGATCGATGATCTGAAACGCAAAACGCCCAGAGCGGGAAGCTCCAGGCGTGCACGGTTCGGGACCATAACAATCTGATAACCCAAACTTTGCTTAGACGCCATGCGGCAGGTTGACGCACCCAATTGACACCTCGTTACTTTTGTCGGGTGGTTGTCGTCCTTACGATCAACCGCCTCATGTATTCACTCACGTTTGGCAAGTCGGGCTCGACGCGGCGTAGTTCGTTGATCCGCTCTTTTTCGGTGCTCGACATGCGGACAATGATTTGCGCTGTTGTGGCCTCCCCTTTGGTTTCCACTTGAGGGGTGACGCCTGCCTTGAAAGGCTTTGCGGCGGCTAACATTTTCCGCAAGGCTGGCCCTTCGCCTGGAAGGTCAGGCAAGGCACGGCGGTATTCCGTCAGCAAGGCTCGCTCTGAGCTTGTCAGTCGAAAAACCACAGCCACCAACTCCAACTGTGTCATAATTGTCTTAGCCTGTGTCATTTTTATCACATACCAGCTATGCAGTTATTGCATTCCTTGATCATGCTTAATCTCTGCATTTGTTGCTGTCAAGTTGTAGTGTAAACATAAAATAATTGCATTATTGCCATTGCATTCTATTTGCATACATGTATAATAGTAATGCAAATCAAACCTTGGAGCCTGCCATGATGGATGAATATGATGATTGTGATAAGCCTAAAGGCAAGTGGGGTTTTATTGGCAACTCTACTAGCTACTATAAAACCCAAGCCTGCTCAAATTTAGCTGCATTCATTGCAGATGCAATAGGTTTTCAAGTCGAACATAAATGTGGTGATCTGCATTGTTATGATGAAGAGATCAAAATTCCAGAAATACCCTCAATCAGCATAGTTCTTGATCCATTCACTCTGACTGTTTCTTTTTCAGTCAGCCAAAACGAGAATTTCGCTTACACAGGTGCAGGCATTCCGCACAATGCAAACAAGAAATTGCTCACTGCTCTCAAGAAATCCTTGAATAAAATTCAATAGCACAAACATGACCTGCTTTGTCACTGACAGTGCAACAAAGTTGCACTGTGTCTGACAGTGCAGACTGCTGCCCTGTGCACATTCAAAGTCAGTTTGAATGTAAATGAATGCTGTTTAAATCAACCTTGGAGCCTAGAATATGAAATTTCCCAAAAAATTGACTGATGAATTTCTTTGGAATGGTGGTGCTGAACCCAACCAAAAATATGCCATGTCCATTCAAGTAAAAGATGGGTGTGATGATGATTTTTATATAGTCCAAGATTGCCTCTACAAGCTAGCAGAGAAATTTTATGGCGAAGGCAATATGAATTTTGGTGAGATCACCGGGAACCCTATTCTCGGTGCAAGTATTTCAAAAGCAGAAGACAGCAGAGGAGGCCCCTTAGATGTCCATACAATAGTTATCTGGGGCAGTCATGAATTTATTCAAAAAGCATGGAAAAAAGTTGAAAAATCCTGTGTCTGGCAAGCAAATGTAGAAGTCTAAACTAACTGCACTGTCATTAGTAGCACCTAAAGCGCTGCTAATGACAGTGCAGCACTGAATTTGTGTTGCACTGTACATTCTGAGGGGTCTCGGAATGTTAAATGAACATTGTTTAAATCAACCTTGGAGCCTAAACATGACCAAAAAAGCAAAGCTTATCCCCAGGTCCGTTCCTGCCACAGTCGAAATTGACACCGCTATTCTTGCCGCTGCACTGCGCCGGATTGGCTATATCGCCGACAAATGCCCGACGTCTCCTGCCCTAGATCACGCCCTCATTCGCCCTGTTGGCGCTGATCGGGTCGAAATTATTGGTTCCAATGGCACTTCTGAGCTTATTTTAACCGTTGCTGCCAAGGCAACAGGCTCCGTTCTTGTGCCAATTTTCAATTGGGCTCGCACCTCAAACGGGCTTCGCGGCTTAACCACGATCGTTCAAGACGACAAGACGGTTTCTGCTATTTTCGCCGGATCACTCAAACAGTCGTGCCCTGCCGTTGTTGTCGCTGATTTCCCTCGCATCCCTGAATTTTCGCCTGCCTTTAGCTTCTCGTCGCTATGTGACCCGCTCGCATGGGCTCTGCAATGCTGCGGCGCGTCGGTTGGCGATGGCAAAGACACTAGGGAGTACCTTCGAGGGGTGCATTTTGGCTTCGATAAGGTTCGAGCCTGGGAAGGATTGCGCCTCGTTTCGACCAATGGGCACATTCTCACCCGTTGCCAGCTTCCCGAGGTTGAGGCTGTTGATTGCAAGCTCTCTGCTGCCCTCAATATCATCATGCCCGCCTATGCCGCCAATGTTGCCGAACGAATGCTGCTTGAAAGTGATCCGGAAGCCAAATTCACCGTCGAAATTGAAAGCGACAAGCAAATGCAAATCAGCGGTGAAGGCTGGCGCGTTGCAACGCTCGCCGTCGATGGCACCTTCCCGGATCATCTGCGCTTGATCCCCAACAAGTCAAAAATGCCCCATACTGCCGTTGTTCCTGCAAACCTACTTTTGGCCGGCTGCAAGGCGCTGTCCGCTGGCGGCGGCAAGGCTGATACCGTTCTCATCGACTTCGAGAAGGGTGGGCTGACGCTTACTCGCCGCGGGGAAGATGTGGATGCTATGCACGACATTCCCGAGGCCAAGGTCGATGGTGGATCGTACACTTGCGGCATAAAATTGCTCAACCTGTTTGCTGCCGCCTCACTCGTGGACAGTGAGGATGACGACAACATTCTGATCCGCTGCGCCTCGGCCGATCCAACGTCGAAAGATCGGGAGCCGATCTTGTTTGAAAACCCCGATAACCCTGATTTTCTGTTCCTCGCCATGCCTATGGTGATCGAGAAGCAGGAAGCCGAACCCAGCACCAAGGCCGCAGAGCCCAAGGCTCTCCCTGCCCCTAAAGCTGGCAAAAAGTCCGCCCCTGTCAAAGCTGAAAAGCCGAAACAGAAGCGGGCCGCGTAACTCCAAGGACGCGCAAGGGGTAGGGCTCAACCCCTGCCCCTTCAAATTTTCACCAGTTGTTAACCATGCCTCTTAACCCTGTGTTGCATGTTTTTGCATTATTATAATGAATAGAATGCAATTCAACCTTGGACCCTGCAACATGACCCGCGAAACTCTGACCCGCATCAATTCCCTTGGCCTTGCCGTTGCTGTGATGCTTGCCGCAGCCCTCAAGCACGACCTCACCGCGCCGCGCCTGACTGATGGCGACCGGGACCAACTGACCCAACTTGTACGGCTCATGGCCATGCCGAAGCCCTACCAACCGAAACCCCGCTCTGCGAAGGCACACGCAAAGCGGGTTGCTTAAGTGCCATCAACCTTGGAGACCTAAAATGACACTGCAAAAAAGAAACGGACAGATACAATGGGCGGCCCTCGTCATCGGATACCTGATGATCGTCGCCGTTGCTTACCTCAACACGTATGACGACATTCGGGACGTTGGATTTATGCACCCCCGCGTTTTGTCGGTCTGGATACTCGCTCTCGGTGCCGCCTTCGGTGCTACTGTTTTTGAGATCATGAGGGCCAATGGTAAGTGGATCGCGGCCATTTTCGCCATCATCGGCATTATCGCAGGGGAGGGGTATGGGTTCGTCAAGAGTGCAGAGCGCATTCTAACCGATGAAGCCACAAAAGACGCTCACATCGTCAAGGCCAACAATCCCGGTATCAATGCGGAGGAACGGAAGGCCAAGGCCGAAAACTCTTATGGTGAAGCTCTGGCAAAAGCTGACAAGGCGCGAACGGCCAATGGGTGCAATGATGCCTGCCTGACCTATGAGCGCCGCGCCGCCGAGGCCAAGCGTGAATTAGAAAAGGCTGAAAAAGACCTGGCTGCGGTCGGCCCCTACCAAGTGTCCTCGCGGCTCTCAGTGACCACAGGGATCAATCACAAGATTGTCTCTCTGGTCCCTGCTCTGGCGTTTCCAACGGCCCTGGTGCTCATGGGGATTGTTCTGATCGCCTTTGGATCATCCCCGTTGGAAGTCAAGACGGTCGTGCCCGAAGTCAGTGCCCCAACAACCAACGATGATGGAGACGGCACCCGAGCACCTGTTGTAATTGAGCCCATCACATCCCCGGCGAAGTCGATCAAGAAGGCCAAACGCGAACAAGAGGCGGTGGCTTGGATAAGAGACTACACCCGTGAGCATGGGCACCCGCCAGCCTTTAAAGTGGTGCAGTCTGAAATGAGGCTCTCAGGCACCAAGACCAGCGCCGCGATGGAAGCCGCAGGGGTGGAACGCAAGCGCCGCAACGGCTAAATCAAAGACCGCACAAAACGCCGCCTGGGGCAACTCAGGTGGCGTTTTGCGTTTCATGGGAAACTAAAACTCATAGTTGTATGTTGCTAGTGCAACACTTGTTTAATTTAACAATGTTTATTTTGTTGTTATCCAGTCATTACAGCACTCTGCACTCTGCCCCTTGTCCCTGTCCCTGTCCCTGTCCCTGTCCCTGTCCCTGTCCCTGTCCCTGTCCCCTGTCCCTGTCCCTGTCCTGCAATTATCTTGCATTTTCTGCAAGTTTTTCTGTCAATCATTTGCCTCTCATGCTACAATTTCAATGCTGCAAAATTGCAGTTTCAACCTTGGAAAAACGACCATGACCACGACAACAGACGCCACCACTGGAACCATTGCGTCCCTCAACGACAAATACCGGCAAGCCTGGGGTGTCTATCCCAATGCCAAGGTCGTTATGACCGATGGAATTTCAAATCTTCCCGACGCAAAGCGCTCCAAAGTTTTCGAGGCGGTGCAGCAGTTCAAGGACTTCAACGAAGACAACGACCCGCACGGGGAGCATGACTTCGGCTCCATTGAAGTCCCTGGCGTCAATGACAAAGTTTTCTGGAAATTCTCTTATTATGATTTGTCGATGGATTGGGGATCTGAGTATCCCGAGGATGCCAGCAAGACGGTTCGCGTTCTCACGATCATGATGGCGTGGGAGTATTGATCATGACTAAAACTTATTCCCACCCAGTTCTAAAGCCCATTTTTGAAATCCCTGGCAGCATCCGAGTTCGCGTCGCCATTGAGCGCACTCTTTGCAAGCGTGTCATTCGTGCGCTCTTTGCTCGGGGCTATCAATTGCGAGTTCACAGCGGCGACGATTGGGAGACGCCGCGCTGTATACAGGCGTCAGACGAAGACGATTTGATGCAAGCGCTATTCAATCTCGATGAGGCTCATCTAGTCGTATATAAGGGCAAAGCGCGGGCTCAATTCGGCTGGGTAAAGCTCGTGTTCGGCAATGACGGATGGGACGTAATTTCCGACTACACGGTCAACCTTGAAGGCGTCCTTACGCCTGTCAATGATCATGCCAATCGACTTAGCGAACGGTGGAGTTGATCATGCGCGACCTCACCAACAAAGATCGCGCCGAATTTGCGCTTCGCGCTGTGCAGGCGTTTCGCGAAGTTTGTAAAGGCACTCCCAATGACGTTCACGAGGCCATTGGGGACTTGCTTTGCAATCTCGCGCACCTTTGCGATGCCGAGGGTATCTCGCCTCATTCCATATTCGAGGGAGCCCTGTGGACACACGCTGACGAGGTGAAGGAAATTGAACCGGCACTGACTGGCTCGCTCAGCCAATCACCATATCGCAAGTGGGGTATTCGATGACCTCTCTTACCAACGACGAGCGCATTTTCTTTTCCCGCTGCATTGATCATATGACCCGCAATCCGAGCGCGTCACTCATCGACGCTGCTAAGGCAGTCAGAGAGCGGGATGAACAACTGTGGCTTCTGGCAATGGCGAAGACGCCGGAAGGCGCGGCCATTCGAGAAGCGCTGGCTGAGCGGGTTTATGCTCAGATCGGGAGCGTGCAATGACCTATTTCAACGGCGGAACGGGCGGCTATTATTGGCTTGGCAATTACGTGCCGCTCGAAAAGACGACCAAGATTTATTGCGACGGTTGCGCGGAGGCGGCAATTCCCCTGCCTCCGATCGCGAAAGTCGGATTGTCCCCAGGATCGCGACATTGGGGGACCGGCTTCAAATGGGCGCCACGCTACGGAGCGAAGTGCTCGAAATGCGGGAAGGAGTGCTAAATTCACGCTCGCAACCCTGTGAATAATCTTGCATAAACTGCAAGTATTTCATTGCAACCCTTAATTGCCTGTGCTACCTTTCAACCACTGCAATACTGTTGCAGAATTTTCAACCTTGGAGCCTCACATGAACCCGCAAGTTGGCCGCGATCAGCGGCAAAAACTCATTCACCGCATTCGCGCTTTAATGGACAAAACCGAAGACAACGGCTGCACCGAAGCCGAAGCGCTCACAGCAGCCGGCATGGTCGACAAGTTGATGCAGGAATACGACCTCACATTTAAGGACGTGAATGTCGATGAGGAAATGGCAGCGTCGAGTTTTGGCGCGCGATCGCGGCGACACACCCTCTATCGTGGCGGCTTTCACGAGAGTGCCCAATATCTCTGTAGCACTGTGGCTGGATATTTTGACTGCAAGGCATTCATGCGCAAGGCTGACACGTCGGTCCTAATTTTTGGTGAAAAAGACGATAGCCAATCCGCCCATCAAATGTTGGCGATGCTTGCTCTTGCTATGGATCAAGAGTGGGAGCGGTACCGTAAGGGCGAGGGTCGATCTGAGCACGGCCACACAATCGCGCAACTTCGCAAGTCGTTTATGCTTGGAATGGCAGTCCGATTGAAAGAGCGCGTTCTCGAATTGAAGGCTGCTCGGTCCCACGCATCGCGGGGCACTGCTCTCGTTGTTGTTAAGGGGCAGGTCGTCACTGATCGGTTTGCTAAATATCTCCGGGATAGTGGCATTCAATTGCAAAGTCGCCGCGCTCGCTCATTCAGCGGGTCGGCCAACGCCATCAACGCTGGCAAGTCAGCCGGTGGTCGCGTTGACCTCGGCGGTAAGAAAGTCGGCGGCACGGGCCAACTCTCAATCGGACGATAATTCCCTTTTTCAATCGCCGGAACGGATCGCAGGCAACTGCGGTCCTCGGCCCTGCTATGTCTGGACCTCAAAATGACAACGATATCTCAAAGCGCTCTCAGTCAACGCGCCCGCAAGGGGCGATCATCAACCTTCGATGCAAACCTCGGGCAACGCATCCGAGAACTGCGGGTCGGATCGGGGCGAACTCAAGAATGGCTCGCAGCCCAACTCGACCTCACGTTTCAGCAGGTACAGAAATACGAAAAGGGCACCAATCGGGTAAGCTCTCACACGCTCTCTAGGATTGCCGGAATTTTCCATGTCTCCATCGCGTCGTTGATGGAAGAAAGCGCAGATATTCGACCCCGCGATGAACCGTGGGCAAAGCTCGCTCGGTCCCGTGCAGGGTACGACGTCATGCTGTCTCTCGTTGGACTGTCTGATCATCAGCTTAGTCTAATTGCCGCTGTGTCTCGCGGAATGCAATCGGGGAATAGCCATGAAAACTGAGATTATTTGGCGGGTGACATACTGGCTTGCTCCAAGATCAACGGTCGCAAGCAAGGAAACGTACACAGCCGCTCACACGGATGAAAAACGCCTGCTCGATCAGGTCAAGCGAATGGCCGTTGGCAATGGCATCACTCGCGCCATTGCACATAAGGTCATCCGCACCGGATCGCGAGAAGACCCGATTGAAACCCGCCATTTTGACGATAATGGCAAAGAGAAACGCCGCGTAACCCATGGAGTTGCATGATGCAGCCAACCTCTGAACAATCAAACTGTGTCGATGCTTTCAGCACTGGCAAGCGGCTCCGCATCAACGCCTATGCTGGCACGGGCAAGACGGCTACGTTGCAGCTTCTCGCCAAGTCCACCAATCGGCTTGGGTCTTACATGGCTTTCAACAAGTCAATTGCCGATGAGGCGCGGCGCAAGTTTCCTCGGACTGTTGAATGCTCAACGACACACTCGCTCGCGTACAAGGCTCTGATCAATAAGTTTGGTTCGGAGAAAATGACGGGGCGGGTCAACGGTGGCTTCCTGTCATGGAAAATGCAACTCCGGCCAACGCATATTGGGCCTGTCACACTGACAGCGCGAGGGCATGGGTTCCTTGTGGCTCAGACCCTCAAGAACTGGCAGCACTCGGGTCGATCTGAAATTAATTGGCGTGACGTGCCGCGCGATGGGAAACTCCTAGAGGTTCCCGCGTCTATCTGGGGCAACGCGGCCATTGATATTGTCAGTAAGGCCAAGGAAGCATGGGTACGGGCGCAAACCATTGGCGATGCAATTCCGCTCGGGTTCGATGGGTTCTTGAAGCTGTGGGCGCTTGGCCGACCGCAATTGCAAGGCGACTATATCCTGCTTGATGAGGCGCAAGACACCAACGGCGTTGTGTTGGAACTCGTCCGGCATCAACAGGCGCAAGTGATCTGTGTCGGTGATCGGCACCAGGAAATTTATGCGTGGAGGGGGTCCATCAACGCGATGGTTGAACTCCCGACCGACATTGAAGCCCGCCTATCTACCTCGTTCCGTTTTGGCCCTGCCATTGCAGACTATGCCACGACGGTCTTGGGACTTCTCGGCGAAACGCTGCCGCTCAAAGGCAATCCTGCGCGGGAGAGTGTCGTGGGGTCGATTGAACAGCCTCGCACCATTCTCTACCGCACCAATGGGCGGCTGATTGAAGACCTCATTGCGCATGTCCAAGATGGCAAGAAGCCATTTGTTGTCGGCGGAACTGACGAAATCATGTCGTTCGTCAAAGGTGCTGAGCAACTCATGGCGGGGCAGGCGACGGAAAGTCCCTTCGAGCTATTTGGGTTCAACGATTGGACCGAAGTACAAGCAGCAACTCACACGGACGGCGGAGAAGAATTGCGCCGGTGGGTTACTCTGATCGACAAGCACGGAACAGCCGGACTTCGTAAGGCGATTGAAGGGCTTCCGCGACAAGAGGCTGAAGCCGCTATCGTTCTCTCGACCGGCCACAAATCAAAGGGCCGGGAGTGGGACAGTGTGCGGCTGCAAGATGATTTCCTGCTTGGCGTTAAAGCGTCGGGCGACGATGGAGATCAACCCGACCCGCGCACGGGCGAATTGCCGTTGAAGAAAATGCGGAAGGTGCCACTTGAAGAATTGCGGTTGCTTTATGTGGCGGCAACGCGGGGACAAAGCAAACTCGAAGTCTCCCCTATGATTGCGCAGAAGTTAGATCGGGTGCGGGAGATTATCGCGGAAAACAAGCGGGAGGCGGCGTGATATGAAATTTATCGCATTCAACAACGTCACTCAGGACAGTATGGCGCAAGCTGATACCGCCGATGACTGTCTGCAAAAAATGACCTCCCGTGGCGTCCCTCGTAGAGACATTGAGATTGTTCGGTTTGGCGAGAACGAAGTCGCAAGCGCCGTTTGGCAACATCGAACGAAACTCTGGAAAGCGCGAAAGCGGCGAAGCGCGGATGTTGTGGTTCGGGCTGGGAAGGAAGTCGCAAATGTTTGACGGTGGCGTTATGAGTTTGACCTGTATCGACATCGTAGACAGTGACAAGATCGACAAGATCATGCTGCGCATTAAAGACTTCGATGCGGATGTCAGTTCTGACGACGATCCACCGCTAACCAAGGAAGAACTGCTTGCCCTCCGAACGAGCGTTGTCTTTTGTCATTGTGGCGATTGTCCACTTGATCTCGACAAGCTGTTGGTCGCCGACAACTACACTCTGATCCACGATGTTCTCGGCATCGATCAAAATATTGATCGGCAAACCTTGAAACTTCGGAACCACTTTCATCCCAGATGCGCGAGCAAGCAATGAACACGTTACACCTTATAGATA
Organism: Hyphomicrobiaceae bacterium; assembly: GCA_040080145.1. Taxonomy (GTDB): domain Bacteria; phylum Pseudomonadota; class Alphaproteobacteria; order Rhizobiales; family Hyphomicrobiaceae; genus JANXVY01. The sequence goes on along the minus strand of JBEBJA010000023.1, from coordinate 12,947 downwards.
CCTCGGCTTATTTTCACCGTGCCTTTCACGCTCTACCTCCCCTCTCCCGACCGTCTGACGGGTTCCCCGTTGGTGCCATTCACGGCTTCTGCGGAATGATCTGGCGGCTTCAACGCGAGTTTAAACCAACCTACCGGGCTCTCGTTCTCGATGCGCCTGGACGGAACAATTTCCGCACCCAAGCCTATGCTGCCTACAAAGCCAATCGATCTGAGCGGAACCCTGATCTTGGCTTGCAGTTTGATAAGCTGCAAGCCTGCGCCGACGCCTTTGGTATTCCAACGGTCAAGGTTAAAGGATTTGAGGCGGACGATGTGATTGCAACAATGGTCGCCAATGCGGCCCGCGCTGAAACAACGGCGGTCATGTTCACTGCCGACAAAGACATGATGCAGTTGGTAGACGATGATCGGGGTATCCGCATGTATGATCCGTGGAAGAAGGTCTGGATCGATCGGGCTGCTGTCATTGCAAAATTTGGCGTTGGTCCCGAGCTTGTTGTCGATGCTCAAGCTATGATCGGCGACACGTCAGACAATGTCCCTGGCGTGGACAAGGTGGGGCCTAAAACCGCTGCGCAGCTTCTTGCAGATTTTGGAAGTCTTGACGGGATCTTTCAGGGTGTGGAAGCAGGAGACCGCAGAATTGCGCCGGGGCTCCGAGCCCGACTTGCGACGCATCGGGAGAATGCTTATATCTCTCGTGATCTGGTGCGACTGAGAGACGATCTACCAATCCCGGTTGAGCTCGATGACTTGGCTGTTTGTGAGCCTGACATCAGCCGGATCGTGGCGTTGCTGGATGAATTTGAATTGGTGTCGCTGAAAGATGAAATCCTAGGCGCACCTGTGAGCTAGTTTCGGTTTTCCTTCCAAGGTTGAGCCGGGACTAAGGGCCGCTACCTGAGGCAACTCGGTAGCGGCCTCCTTATTGCCCACTCGATAAAATCACAACGCCCAACACCAACGCGAGAGACAACGCGAGTAAAGTAATATCAACCATCCATCGAAAAGTGTTTCGCATCACCGACCTCCCGCGTCCGCTTTTCGTCGCCGCGCCACTCGCGCAGCAACTGCCTTCATCCAATCATCGTGCGATCTAATTTTCGTCATAGCGCTCTCTGCCGCTTCGTAAATCACAAGATCGATCATGCTCATTTCAAAATCGATGGTGAGCCCGACCCACGAATGATGCAGAGGGTCGGAGTAGTGACCGAGTGTTTTCATCAACACTGTCTCGAAAATTTCTGCCGTGGCGCGGTTTTCAAACCAAACTGTGACGTGCGGAATGATCTTGTGCCAAGCGTTCCGCTGCTGATCGACCCTCGTGGCTGACCACGGCTCTTTGGTCACGACCGTTCGCAGTGCAAGCCCGCCCTCGTTGTCGCCGAAGTGACGAGGGACGCGATCTTCGTTACCGATGAGGCAGACGGCACACCACCCGAGTTTTTCAATCTCGTCGCGGGTGATGGCGTCAAGGCGGGGAGCGGGCTTGAGATCGATCATGTGTCTCTGTCTGGAATAGAAAGAAGCTTCATTTTCGCCCGCTCAAGATGCCAAAGCACGTCCCCCCCGTCCGCGAGAGAGCTTGCGAAATATTCTGAGCCGTCGCTTTTAAATCCAACGATGACAACTTCCGTTAATTCAGCATCAAGCGCCGCTCGAATGACCCGTTGTGGGTCAATGTCGAGCTTTGTTCTGACGGGCAGAATAATAACGTTGTCGCTCATTTCTTCATCGCCTCGCGATACATCTTACCTAGAAGTCTGTTGCGGCGACGGGCACGCAACCAATCGCCTACTTCGTCTATCACGTCGCACAACCCCTTGATTGCCAGCCACACCACTACCAGCAATAACAGTTCAATGATCAGCGCCGCTGGCAGCGGGCGAGACTGAAACGCCCAAACGGCCACAACAGAGCCGATCAGTACCGTCCACAAAGTAGCGACGACGTTTGATGCGCTCCTGCGGGGATCGATCATCGCCGTGCCTCCCTCAACTCTGCCATTTTTCGCCGTGCAATCGCGACCTCTTTTGTCCGAACATCGTTAGCAACCTTGGTGGCAAACAACACCGCCCGCCCGTAGTCGCTCGCAGCTTTGTTCCGACCGCCGCCCAATTCCTTCGCGATCTGTGTAAACGTCCAGGCTGGATGTGATCCTCGCATCCGCAAAATACTAGCGTACCGCTCCGAGTGCATAGCAACGGCTGTGAGCCACGGGATCATGCGGGGGAAATCTGATAAGTCCCGCGCCGATGGAATAAACCGATCGTTCCAATAAGTCGGGCGCTTGCCCTCAATCATTTCTTGTAACTCGATCATTCGAGCCAACCAAGTCAGCGTGCTTCGCTCGATAATCGTATCCGCCGCTGCAAAGGAATGCTCAGTCATGACGGCTCGCATGATGCGGCCTTCGACCTCGCGCGGAGTGATAAGCCCCACAGTCGAAACCTTGACCGCATTTGCAATCCGCCACCATTGATCAGGCTCTTTCTCAAGAGGCTCTGGCGCCGCAATCGGTTGAGCCCACTGCACATCAGGTTGTGCAATGACGGGCGGTGGCAACGGTGCTTTCCAGGCGGTCGGGTTTTTCGGACGCCAACATGCAATCACAGAACTCCCAAACGATCCGCCTTCCTCGACGAACCGCTCGGTTGTTCCGTTCCGCTTGACGTACCAAACCACAACTTGCCGCCGCTGATCATAGACCCGTGCGCAGTCGTGGAAGCCATCGGGCAGCAGCCCTTTGACCTTCACGCCAAATGGCGGGGCTGTATCAGTGACGGGGTAGGTTGTGGTCATTCGGCAGCGTCCGCAGCCGCATCGTTTTCACTTTCATCGTCATCTTCGGATTGTGGATAAAGTGGTATGGCTGCTGTTAGAAAATACCGCGTCTCTAGGGTGCTGTGATGGTCCTGCTCGATGAATAAATCTCCGTCGAGAAGCACCAACCCCGTGATTGAGCACCGGGCCGCGTACTCGCCATTTGCGCTTTCGATGCAATCGGGAGGTAAGTCAGCCAATTCATCGGTCAGCTTATCGACGGCGTTGAATTGAGTTGCGACTTCCGGGTTCGCTTGCTCCCACGTTTCAACCAAAGCCTCCTTGTCAGCGTTGAGCTTGTCTGTAAGAGCCATTACCGCTGCGTTGTGGGCTGTTTCAAGAGCCTCACTTGCCGCGTCAATCGCGCTGTCCCGAACATCTAACAATCTGTGATACTCGTCGAAGGCCGCTTTCCGAGTGTCATCCAGCGCCCCAAGTCGAATGCGGTCTTCCATGCGGCTAATCTTGGACAAGTCGATTGTAATTTGCGTCATAGGTGCCTCCGTGACGAGTTGAATTAACGCACTTAGAACGGGATGCTGTCGTCGATCTTGCCGCCCCCACCACTCGACGCTGGCGGACCTTTCGGCTGATACCCAGGAGGCGCTTGATAATCTTGAGTGCTATCCCGCGTCCGCGTTTGTCCGTAGCTTTCTGGCGTTGTGTTTTCTAAAGATCGATCCGCACCAGATGAGTGACTTTCAATTTTATCGAGCATCTGGATTTGCCCGCCGAACTTACCCAATACGATTTCGGTGCTGTACTTGTCTTCGCCGCTTTCTGTGGTCCATTTGCGGGTTCGGATTTCACCCTCGACTAACAGCTTCGAGCCTTTCTTGATGTACTTCTCAATGATGCCGCAGAGATTGTCGTTGAACACGACGATGCGGTGCCACTCTGTCTGTTCCTTTTTCTCACCTGTGTTTTTGTCCGTCCACCGCTGCGAAGTTGCGAGCGAGAAATTTCCGACTTTTTCCCCTGATTGCATTGACCGGATTTCAGGGTCTTTGCCGACGTGACCAATGAGTGTTGCCCGGTTCATTCGTTCTCTCCGATCTCTGCGTTTTCAATCTCGCATTGCTTCTGCGCCGCACCCTTTGCGGTGAAGAACTTTTGCGCCAAAGTGCAGTTTTCAAACGCTACACAGTCCTCGCTCTCCAGCCTCACCATAAGACGACCATTGATGACATCCACTCCAATCACCTTGAAAACCTCTGTCGTGCCATCCCCGTAAATATCTGCGGTTATGTATTTGCCCTTCACGGCTTCGCTAACAATCTGAGCCGATGCGGTTACGCTCTCTAAATCTGCATCCATCACGTCACCCTCCAAAGTTTTTATCTCTCACTGCATTTGATCCAACAGCGCAGAACAACGTCTGCACTCCAACGCGACCGTTACGATTTTTTGACACGATCATTTCAAGATCGTTCTCGACCCGCGCCAACATTTCGAGCCGATCATTTTCCAAGTCATGATCGTCGTGCTTTTGCTTGGCGAGGTAGTACGCAGGTCGATACAGGAAGGCCACGACACTCGCGTTTTCTTCGATGTTGCCACTCTCGCGAAGATCCGATAGATCAGGTCGCTTATTGTCCCGTCCCTCAACGCCACGGTTCAACTGCGACAACCCAACAACGGCGCAATCCAATTCCTTCGCCATTGCCATGAGGGCGACTGTAATCTCGTGCAACTGCGAGGCACGGTTGAAGCCTGCTTTAAAATCTGCGCGGATCAAGCCGATGTGGTCCACCACAACCACATCGAGCCGTTTCCCTTTGCGCTTCAAATCGGCAAAGTGCTTGCGGGACCGAGCTTCAATTTCGCTGATCGTTAGTCCCGGCTGCTCGTCGATCAGCACGGGCATATCTTTCAATTTCACATTTGCGTCTTCCAACCGTTCCCGCTCGCGAGTATCGATCTTGCCGTTGATGACCTGATCGACCATGATGGGATGAGCGCGGATATAGGCGAGATCGCAAAGCACCCGAGCGCCCAACTGTTCCTTGTTCATTTCGAGCGAGAACATCAGTGCATTTTGCGGAACGAGTTCGCCCGTATCTGGATCAACAAATTTCGACTTCCGCACGCCCCGCAGCAATGACGATGTAACGAAAGCCGACTTGCCCATGCCTGGGCGACCAGCCACGATTGAGAGTTGTCCGCGCGGCCACCCGCCAAGCACAGTGTCAAAATCGGTAAACCCTGTCGTCGGCCAATTCAGCGCCTCGTTGCGATCTAACCGCTCAAGCAGTGCCGATGCGGCCCCGCCGACCGTGTATGTCAACCGTCCCCTCGGGCGGATAAATGTTGATGCCGTATCGAGCCCGCCAACTGCTGTCTGAATGAGCTCCAGCGTCGAGATTTGACCTTGAGAGCCTGCGGATAAATTACTGCCGATTGCTTGCAGCATGTCCCGCGTCCGCACATCCAGAAGTGTTTCGAGCACGTCCAACCACGGCATGAAGAGGTAGTCCTTCGATCTGCCGATCAACGACACCATCCACGTCCGCTGCGTCACGCCGGGTTCAATCTCGGCGTCGGCACCGCCTGGCATTCGGGACAACACACCTTCGATGGAAGGTTGTCGTCCTTCGTCGTAAAGCCCGTAAACCGCCGCCAGCAAATTGTAGGTGATTTGCGACGTCATCATTTCGAGGGGCAGGCGGGATTTGATTTCACCGATTAAACTCGGCTGCATCAAAATCTTGCCCAAGATCGCGATTTCCTGCGACCGGGTATATTCGGCCCGTTCCCGCTGGGGATCGTCAAAATTGACGCGACGCTGTTTCAACGATGTAGTGCTCATGATGATAACCCCGCGACTGCCCGCATTTCTCGGCGAGCTTTTTCTCGTTCAGCTTCCGTTTTCTGTGATCCACTTGCATTTTTTGCAAGGTTCGGGTCGTCATAACGCCCATCAATGACCTTATCGAACGACGAGGCTTGCAGCAGAAAATCCAAGTCCGCCCGCCAGTTACGGTCATTTCGACCCCGTAAGAAACTCGACTTTTCAATCTTAACGAGCGCTTTTAACCATCCTTCAATCCCGTAGGTTTTCAGGCGAGCAATCACCGCCTTCTCCCGTTGCGGCGTCAACTTTGCCGCCTGCGGCAACCCGCACTTGAGCGCCAGATCGTTGTACAGCGCGAAGGCGTCGAGCGCTTGATGCCGACCATAGCTAGGAGCCTCAGATTTGGCCGTGGGGAGCGATTTGGCCTTAGGCTGGGGTGGACACTCCAAAAACTCAAAAGATTGCGCAGGCGGGCCGCTGTGTTGATCCTGACGCGCAATAGGCGTCACGGTCTCGACTAGGATCAGCCGTGGGGTGGGTTCTGGCTCGGCGAGGGGGAGCCATGGGGCTATTTCGAGATCAGCAATAGGCGGCGGGGGGAGGGCGGGAGCCGTGGCGGCTTCCCTTTCTACTTCTTGTTCCTTTGTTCCCTTGTTCCATTGTTCTTCGATATATGTTGCCCCTTGTTCGCCCCTTGTTTGCCCGGTGTTTGCCCTTTGCTCGCCCTTCTGTTCGCCCTCATTACGACCTGAAAGCTGATATTGAGCATAATTACAGATTGTTATGATCTGAGCTTGTTTGCCCAATTGATTGCCCCTCCGGGTGTGCGGATGGTTTTCGTCCGTACACGCCTTGGATTGACTATTTCCTGTGGAAAGAGCGATCATTCCGTCGTTTTTTAGTTTGGAGAGATAATTCCGCACCGTTTTAGGGGACCAGTTCCAGCGAGCGCCAAGCCAGGAGACCGCGCCGAGCAATTGCCCGGTGTCGATTTGCATTTTCTTGCCGCCGTTATCGATGTACCCATCCCGCAACCGACACTCCATGATGAGGTCGATAAAGGCTTCGGCGCGAGAATAAGATCCCCGCTCTGGGTCAAGGGGATTGACGGGATGTCCAAACCCGACGAGCCAATGCGATCGCATGGCGCGGGCAACAGCAATCCATCCGTCCCGGTCGTAGGATCGGGCATCGGAGGCTGTGGATGATGTGTTGACAACTGAGGGCGCAGCACTGATATTCATCGGCATGTTCCTTGATGAGAGGGACAATCGGATCGCCGGCCAGCTACCGATCATGTTATTTGAACCCGCCCTGATGCCCGCAGCACCAGGGCGGGTTTGTTTTAAGCAGCGTGGGCGATCAGATCATCGAGGGGATTGCCGATGCTGGTGTAGTAATTCCAGCTTCCGCGTTTGACGCGGACAGCACCAACGTCGGTCATGAGGCGACCAAACATCGTCTGAGTGATCGGCAGATCGGCCGACATTGACCGCATCCATTCGCAGTACCACCCGTAAACGGTGTCTGCCCGGACATCCTTGCCGCCGTAGTTAGCGGCTGCGGCGCCGAAAAAACGCTTCACCATTTCCCGTTCCCCGGTCGCCCCGACAAGTTTCAACTGAGGCCGAGAAACAAGTGGGGCCAACACTGCTGGAATTGTCATCTTGGCAGTGTCATTTGCTGCACACGCTTCGAGGTGATGATCAGCGACGTCATCCTCGATGTCATCGCGTCGAGCAGCGTTAGCAGCTTTGGCTTGAGCGTTGAGTGTAGCAAGCAGAGCTGTCCCGATTGAGACCCCTGCGATCTTGGCAATGATCAACAGAACACCGAAAGCAACAACCTTGATCACGCGGATCGTCTCAGCAGTCACCTCTATCGGCGTAACCTTGGAGACCATATTTGAGATTGTTGCGGCCCCAGGATCGGCGTTGACATGCTGGATCACCGTGTCAGACGGCAAATCGACTGCGATAGGTTTCGCCGTCAACGTCATGATGGCATCGACACTTTGTTGCCGAACGCTTTTGACGTTATCGGTCCTTGTCGATTGACCCTTTAGCCAGGTTAAAACGTCGCTTCTTTCGGCCAGTGCGCCAGAGGCGATTTTATCACTCGCCTTGATCCGTTCGGATTGCTTCACGTGGGCCAACTGCGACTTCTCGATAAATTCCCGCGCACCCCACTCCACGATGGTCGTGAGAGAATACAAACCAAATACGAGAGCCAAGGTGAGGGCGAGAATGCCGCCCAAAAAATGCCGCACAAACAGAATACCAGCAGAGGCAGCGAGTAGAAGAACCATCACGTCAACAACAAGACCACCGACGCCGGAGAGTGTTTGCCCCCACCCGGTACTTGCTGATGTGAAGTGGACATTGAGATTGATGCCCGCCGTGACAGCGAGAGCAACGAAGGCGATTGCGATAAGTCCCATTGGCAGAATGTAAGCCAACATGGACGGTTTTTTGAGCTGCGGGCTCATGAGACAGTCCTTTCAAGAAAGAGCGTAACGCACGGATTACAAATTTTCGAAGCTATCGACTAAATCCCGAGCCTCATCATCGCTGGCCTTGCGACTAATGACGTTATTGTCGATCCACGGCTTCGGACTTCGCGATGGTGCCGAGCCTTTTGGAGCCGCACGTTTTGCGTGAAAGTCGCAATAGGGAGAGCCGGGAGTGTGAAAGCCTGGGCAGAACCCAAAATCGCGAGATTGTGGATCGCCCATCGGCCAACGACAACTCGTACTCACCAAGTCAATAAGCTGTACTCGCGCCGTGATAGGAACATCTAAGTCGGGCTCGATAGGTTCGGAACGAGAATGGGCGACATAATCTGCGGCACCCTTGGCGTGACGAGGGGGTTGATCACGAGATTGGGACTGAGATTTCGCTTGAAGTCGTTGCCGCTGAGCAGCGCGAGGCGAGAGACCGATGGCAATGCCGAGCCTATGCGCCTTTGAAATCGCTGAGTTCCGCGTGCAGCCAAGCTCCCGCCCCATGGCAGCCCCAGAGAGGTTGCCAGCCGCGATCATCGCCTTCAATTTATCAACGCGCTCTTCGGTCCAAAAATCTGACGAGTTACTAGACTGATTTTCCCCTCGCGCACGATCATTCGATCGCTGCACGTAAATCCCCTATGTGTCACACGCTCGCACGCAGTCTTAATCGTTACGCAATTACGAAGCCTTCCGCCGTCCTCGCGGCAACCGGCACCCCATGCTGGCTTCCGGTCGCATCGTTGGAGGCCAAAAATCCTCAGGCCGCAGGTCCTTTCCGTTCTTCGATGCCCAACTCAAAAGAGTGTCGTGAGTGTCGAGAGGAAAGAAGCCGCGCCCATACCCGTAAAGCCCCGGCCTTGGCGGAGCCCTCAACCACCGATGCAAAGTCGTTTCATCCACGCTTAAAATGGTCGCGACAGTCGCAAGGCCACCCAAACGAATGACAATGGACCGGCCTGGGTCGAGAGGAGGGTTTGGCGTACTCATGACGCAACCCTTGCATAAGATGCAAGATTTGACAAGGCGACCTTGCAAAATTGAGTAAGTCAACTTGCGGCTATCTTGCGCAAAAAAATCATCGGAGGTACTGCTTATTCCAGGCCAATTCGGGCATCCTCAGTCCCAAACACAAGGGGATTAATGATGCACCGCGATTGGCTCAAAGCTGGATTAACGCGTCCGGGAAAATCACAAGTCGGCCTTTCGCGGCACCTGAAAGTTTCCGAAGCAAAGGTTAGCCGGTGGGTCAACGGGCAAACGAGAATGCGGGCAGACGACCTTAACCGTATTGCGGAATATTTAGGGACCACTCTACCCCGCGTTGAGCTGGGCGCTATGGTCTCTGTGGTGTCTATACCTGTTCAGGGCGTGGTCCAGGTTGGGTTTTGGCGGGAAGAGCAGGAGGCAAATTTGGCATCTAAGGCCCTGCAAATTGCAGAAACTCCAGCCATCAAGGATATGGATGTTTATGCGCTTGAAGTTCGATCTAGCGAGAGCACTGAGGATCATCATGTAGTGTGCGCGAAGGTTGAAACCATTGGTCGTCCTGTTCGGGACGGAGACCGAATACACTGGCGCGAAACCCACGGCACAGCGAAGACCTTGTTTCAGGATCGGATCGGTATTGTCACTCATCGAGGCAGTGCTCTTTATGTCACCCCTATAGATCAGGACGGGGCCGCAGCCATTCTTCTGTCAGCAATCTCGGTTCGAGGCGTCATTCGCATGGATACACACACTTACAAGCTGTAATCCACAGACCTTGCAATTGTTGCAATAATATCTTGCACATTATGCAAGTTCATGTCACCCTTTAGCCTCAATATCTGGCGAGGGTGTTATGTCTCAGAGTGCAACCGATCCTTGGGATTGGTATAAATCAACCATGGCGGGGCAAAAGCCGCCCGTGCATGACGGACAGCCGCAATGCGGCTTCTTCCGCAAGAAACTTGCATCCAAGGGGATAACGGTCGCGGCGGCTATTTGGCTCGATGATGCTGGCCAGCTTGTTTGCCGTATTGGCTCGGATGACACGCTCAACGCTCACAAAGAGTGGGCATGGTTGGCGCGGCACGCCATCCCAGAAGCCGACGCTCATTATTGGTTTGAGCATGGGGATTGGCAGGGTAAACGCGCAACAGAGGCTCCGCCATCCCCCACCCCTTTAGACGCTGGTGCCGGTGGCGAGACCTCGCCAAAACCGGTGTTGATGCCATCCACCACAGAGGCGCTATCGGCACCAGCGCCCATTGGGGACAATACAGGTACGGCGCCGCCGTCCGAGGAAGATGTGACACTTGAGCAAATGCAAGGTGCCATCGAAGGCGCGGCGCTATGGCTCAAGGCAACCAAGATCGACACCGAGGATGCAGCCAATAACGCAGCCAATCGAGTTGGCCGACTGCGGGAATTGATTGGTAAAATTCGCCGCTACCACACCACAGAAAAGGCTCCCATCACTGAGGCAGGGCGAAAGCTCGACGCTCGATATTTGCGGCCCATTGATCGCGCTGATGATGCTGTGAAGACGTTACTTGGAGCCTTGACCGCATGGCAGCGGGTCGAGCAGGCGAGGCGTGACAAGCTCATCGCTCAACAGCGAGCCGAGCAAGAGGCCGCAGAAGCGAAGCGACAGGCCGACATTATTGCCGCTGAAAAGGCCGCAGCAAAGGGCAAATCTGCCCCACCTATTGATGTGCCTTTGCCGCTGCCAGCGGCACCGAAGCTCGAAGAAAAGGTGCGGATTGGCGGCGCGACTGGCAAGCGCATTTCGCTCCGGACGGTCACGGTTGTCGATGTGACCGATCACGCGAAGGCTCTCAAGCACTTTGCGAAACACCCTGACATTATCGCTCTGGTCGAGAAGTTGGCGCGAAGCGCTGTTCTCGCAGGCACAACGATTCCCGGCACAACAAAGCGGGAAGAAAGCAGCGCCGCGTGACATTTCGCGAACCGCTGAGACTGAAAACAGAGAGGCACATATCCAATGACAAAATTCGTAAAAGCAACGCTTGTCGGGACGGATGAAGATGGCGAGCCCGCGGCTGATCTTTCAGTGCAAGTCAACGTCGAACAGATTGCGATCATCTACCCGGCTGACGAGGGCGGATCACAAGTGATGTTTGCAGGTGGTGCCGGAGAAGATGGCATCGAGCATGAATTTCGTGAACCGGTCTCGCATTTCACGGAGGCGTCAGCATGAGTACGGTGCGCACACAATCGCGCACCGAGGCACCCGTGGCACCAGTTGCCACGGGGACGCCGCTGCCGGCGATTTCAGAAATTATCACGCTTGCCCCTGGCGTCTCAGTTCGCGCCGACGAAATTACGGCTCTGCTTCCAAACCATGTGCCGCTGCAAAAATTTCTCGCCGTCGCGTCAGTTGCTATTCAGAACAACTCGACGCTGTTGAAAGTGTCGCCTGTTGTTTTGGTTCGCGAGTTCTCAAAGGCAGCCATCGACGGGCTCATACCTGATGGACGGGAAGCCGTTATCAATGCCTACCTTGAAAGCTACAAAGACGAAAAAGACGCTTGGCAAAAGCGGTGGACGTGCTCGTTTATCCCCATGCTCTACGGCATCCGCAAGAGGGCTCAAGAGTTAGCTGGGATCATCATTGATGCGCAAGTTGTGCATGCCAAAGATAGCTTCGACTGGCAACAAGGGACGCATCCCGTCATCATCCACCGTCCATGCCAAGACAAGGATCCGGGACCGATGCGGTTCGCCTATGCGGTCTTCAAGCGTGGCAACGAAATTTTGCATCAAGAAGTGCTGCGGGAAAACGATATTGCTGCCATTAAAAGCACGGTGAAAGCGTCAAACGGACTGATGTGGAAGACGTTTGAAGGGGAAGCGTGGAAGCGGTCTGCCGTCAAACGGGGAGCCAAAACCGTTCCGGCTGTGCCGAGCGAACTCAGCGTCATCCTAGATCGCTCCAACGTCGAACATGATTTGACGGGGCAGCACGAAAAACTCACAGCAGAGCCAAAGTTGCCACCACGATTGGCTGTGCCACAAGCGCCACAGCCGAAATTGCCGCCGCGCGTCACGACCGATGCACCCACGACTATCGTGACCGATGTTGACGCTGAACCCACTGACCGCAACGAAGTGTTCTTGGTTGAGTTGGGTAAGAGGTTAGGGTCGGCAAAATCACTGCCCGAACTCAACGAGAAATGGAACCGCAACGAAACGACGGTTGAGCAGAAATTACCTGCGGACCACAAAAAACGCGCCTACGAAATTTACGATGAGCATGAGGCCCGCATCATCAAGGCTAAGGATGGTTCGGCATGAGGCGCATGCTCGCAACGACCGATATTGCCGGATTGAAAGGGTGGCTGCAAAACAGCGGCATCGAAATACTCGACAGCAACAATCCCTATGAAGTTTTGAGGTACAAATTCGGCGACAGTATCGTCTCTGTTTTTGTCAACAAACGGGGATCGCTGACGTGGATTTCTCCTGCGCAACAGCATTACCACGATTATCGGGCGGGGCAACCCGCACCTGTTGTTCGCGCTCGACGGCTCAACAGAGGTGAGCGGCAGTATCTTTTGAACGTGTTGCTCGCGCGGGATGGGGACAACTGCTTCTTTTGTGGCTTCCGCATGATTGAGCGGATCACTGAGGCTGACGATCAGATGACCATTGAACACCTCGTTCCTCGGTCACAAGTGGGACATGACCGGGCAGAAAATTGCTGCCTCGCGCACAGCGCTTGCAACTCATTCATGGGAGATCGGTCGCTCGTTGAAAAACTCAAGTTGCGGGACGATCTTGGGGAGCACTTTGTTCGCGAGACGCACCTGCGGGACAT
>JBEBJA010000190.1:0-52245 GCA_040080145.1 Hyphomicrobiaceae bacterium | reverse complement strand
TGGCGCACCCGGTAGGAGTCGAACCTACGACCTTTGCCTTCGGAGGGCAACGCTCTATCCAGCTGAGCTACGGGTGCAGAAGGGTATGCATAGCTGATCTTGGGGCGGTGGGCAAACGGGTTTGATGGGCGCTGTGGGCTTTGTCGCAGAAGCGGGCTGACAGCGCAAGCAGGTTTGCTTAAACCTTGCGGCATGGATCAAGAACCAAACACGCCTGCAGCAACGACCGAGCGTTCCAACCGCACGTCAACCGTGCCGCTGGGGGAGGTGGTGCCCGTCATCAAGGGAAGTCACGTCTATCTCATTGATGGATCGGGATATATTTTCCGGGCGTTTCATGCGCTGCCACCGTTGACGCGGCCCTCGGACGGGCTGCCTGTAGGGGCCGTTCACGGGTTCTGCGCGATGCTGTGGAAGCTGTTGGGCGACAGCAAGCTCGCCGACAAGCCGTCGCATATAGCGGTCATTTTCGACGCCGGGCGTGAGACGTTCCGCAATAAGATATATCCGCAGTACAAGGCTCAGCGTCCCCCGCCGCCTGAGGAACTCATTCCGCAGTTCGGGCTGATCCGCGACGCGACGGCGGCGTTCAATATCGCATCTATCGAGCAGGATGGATTTGAGGCCGACGACATTATTGCAACGTATGCGCGCGATGTCGTGGCGGCTGGCGGAGACGCGACGATCATCTCATCAGACAAGGATCTGATGCAGCTGATCGTGCCGGGCGTCACGATGCTGGACGGGATGAAGAACAAGCGGATCGGACCGGACGAGGTCTTCGAGAAATTCGGGGTTAAGCCGGACAAGGTGATCGACGTGCAGGCGCTGGCGGGCGATAGCGTCGATAACGTGCCTGGGGTGCCGGGGATCGGCATCAAAACCGCGGCGGAGCTGATCCAGACCTATGGCGATCTCGATACGTTGTTGGCGCGGGCCCATGAGATCAAGCAGCCCAAGCGGCGCGAGAAGCTGATCGAGTTCGCGGATCAGGCGCGGGTGTCGCGCGAACTGGTGACGTTGAAAACCGATGTGCCGGTTGAGTTTCCGTTAGACCGGCTAGGGGTCCAAGAACCTCAGGCAGAGGCGCTGCTGGGCTTTTTACAGAAAATGGAATTCAATACGCTGACGCAGAAGATTGCCGGTGCACTGGGGGCTGATCCGCCGCCGCGGTTGGCAGTTTCCGTGGGTGCGAGTGTCAAGGCTGCAGGCTCCGGCAACAGCGCGGAAGGTTCAGGCGGAGCAGGCACGCCGACAGCTGGCGTTGCCTACCATCAAGCGGCAATGAAGGCCGTGCCGTGTGACCGGGCAAAGTATGAGACCGTGACCGCCATCGAGCGGCTCAATGTCTGGATCGCGATGGCGCGGGAAGCTGGCCGGTTCGCGTTCGACACCGAGACGACAGGGCTTGATGCGATGAACGCAGGACTTGTCGGGCTGTCGATTGCGACGGAGGCAGGAAGGGCCTGCTACGTGCCGCTCGCGCATGTCGCGGGCGGAGGCGGCTTTGATTTCGGTGATGGAGCAGGGCAGGCTCAAGCGCCGGTGGCTGAGACGCTGGCGGCTCTAAAGCCGCTGCTGGAGGACCCCTCGATCCTCAAGATCGGCCAGAACATCAAATTCGATGTGCTGGTGATGGCGCAGCGCGGGATAGCAATTTCACCCGTCGATGACACGATGCTGCTGTCATATGCGCTCGATGGCGGACGGGGTGAGCACGGCATGGATGCGCTGGCGCTCAGGCATCTGGGGCATGCGTGCATTCCGTTCTCGAAGGTGATCGAGCACGCGCCGGGAGCAAAGAAGGGCGACAAGACGTTTGCGGGCGTTCCGATCGATAAGGCGACGGAGTATGCCGCCGAGGACGCCGATGTGACGCTGCGCCTGTGGGAGGTCTTGAAGCCGCGGCTGCCGGGCGAGAGGCAGACGGTGGTGTATGAGACGCTGGAGCGGCCGTTGCTGCCGGTTATCGTCGAAATGGAGCGAGCAGGCATCAAGGTGGATCGTGCGATCCTGTCGCGGTTGTCGTCGCAGTTCGCTCAAAGCATTGCGCGGCTCGACGATGAGATCGGACAGCTGGCGGGTTTCAAATTCAATTTGGGTTCGCCAAAGCAATTGGGCGAACTGCTGTATGACAAGCTGAAACTGCCGGGCGGGAAAAAGACGAAATCCGGCCAATGGGAAACGCGCGCCGGGGTGCTGGACGATCTGGCGGCGAATGAAGAATTGCCCGATGATGCCCGCGCGCTGATTAACAAGATGCTCGAATGGCGGCAATTGTCCAAACTGCGCTCGACCTATACCGACAGCCTGCCCGAGTACATGGATGCAGGTGGCCGGATCCACACGAGTTATGCGCTGGCGTCGACCACGACGGGGCGGCTCGCGTCGTCGGAGCCAAATCTGCAGAACATTCCGATCCGGACCAAGGAAGGGCGCGGTATTCGGACCGCCTTCATTGCCGAACCTGGGCATCAGCTGATTTCAGCGGACTATTCGCAGATTGAGTTGCGCGTGCTAGCTCACATCGCGGAGATCCCGCAGCTGACGCGCGCATTCGAAGAGGGGCTCGACATCCACGCAATGACGGCGTCGGAAATGTTCGGCGTGCCGGTCGAGGGAATGCCAAGCGACGTGCGGCGGCGGGCAAAAGCCATCAACTTCGGGATCATCTACGGGATTTCAGCATTTGGGCTTGCCAATCAGCTCAGTATTTCGCGCGAGGAAGCGGGGCTTTATATCAAGACGTATTTCGCGCGCTTTCCAGGTATTCGCGATTATATGGAGAAGACGAAGAAATTCGCTCACGATAACGGGTATGTGGAAACGGTGTTTGGTCGGCGGATTCATTATCCTGAGATCAATACCAAGAACCCGTCGATGCGGGCGTTTTTGGAGCGGGCGGCGATCAACGCGCCGATCCAGGGATCAGCTGCAGACATTATCCGCCGGGCGATGATACGGATGCCGCAGGCGCTGAGCGATGCGGGGTTATCGTCGGCGCGTATGCTGCTGCAGGTGCATGACGAACTGGTGTTCGAGGCAAGTGATGCAGACGTTGCGGGCACGCTGGCTGTGGCGGTGCGTGTGATGGAGGCGGCACCTATGCCAGCTGTTCAAATGAAGGTGCCGGTCAAGGTCGATGCGAAAGCCGCAGCCAATTGGGACGAGGCGCATTGACGGGGGGGCGCAATCGTCCCTTCTGCGGCATGTCGTGAGTGGCCGGCTTTTTGAAGGTGCCCGGCCCTTTGACGGAACCCGTCCGCTTTCGAGACCGGATTTCATGGATCAGCGCCGGCGTTCGGCACCGGTCGACAGCCAGTTGCTCTTGAGGCGCGGGCTCGGAGGAGGCCGTTTGGCCTTTGCTTCGCGTAGCGCCTCGACGCTGGCGACGAGGGCATGGATCGTTGTTAAGTTTTCGATCTGTTCGTCATATGGGATCTGGACGCCGACGGCGTCTTCGATATCGAGCGAGATCATGGGAAGATCCATCCGGTCGATTTCGAGGTCGCTCAGGGTCGTGAGGCTTTCGATCGGCGCGGAGGGATCGCGGACGTAGGTCCTGAGAATGGCGACGATTTTCGAGGTTAAATCAGGCATGACACTCTCTCTCTGCGGTGGAGGGCTACTCTGTCGTGCCACCACATTAAGAACCTTCCTAATCGACCGCTGTTCCCTAAGATACCTTTGCCGGTTTGTTTGATGAACGCGCGAATTGTTCGATGGTCGTTAGAGGCTTGCCCAACTCCTTCCAAGTCTCTTCGGCCTTAAAGGTTTCAGGGTAACTGAGGACGGTGTTCATGATCTTGTAGTTAAAATCCATCGTTTGCGAGAACGCGCCCAGCAGCTTGATCGCAGACAGCGGGATCCTGACAACCGTGAGGTGCGGGCTGGTATGGCGAGCGAATGCGCGGCCCGCCTCGTCGTAGGTCAAGGCTTGCGGGCCCTGTACAAAATATTCTCGGTTGGCGGATTGGTCGCGCTTGAAGGAAGCGGCCACTTGCTTTCCAAAGTCGTTCGCCGCGATCCAATAGTTGGGATGACGCGACCGGCCGATCATGGTGAGCAACCTGCCCGCCACGTGGCGCTGCTGTAGGGTCTCCATGAAGTTGCTTGGGTAGAAGATGGTATACGGAAGTCCTGAACCCTTGATCCTGGCAAGGGCGCTGCGCCAAACGTCGATGACCCACCAGTCGTTGCTCTCGCCGTCCTGAACCATAGCCGAGAGGTAGCCCACCCTTTTGATGCCGCAAGCCCGGGCGGCGGTCAGAATGTTGTCGAGGCCTTCGGCTTCGGTGTGGAAATCGTCCGTCTTTTCCGAAGGGGAAACCGATAGGCTGAGATAGACGGCATCGTGTCCCGCGAGCCCATTTTTGAGGCTTGCGATATCCGCTGCGTCGGCTGTGACGACGTTGGTCCCGGCCGGCAGGCGTTTGCGAGCGCTGTCGGGATCACGTACGAGTGCGGTCACTTGGAAGCCCGCATTCGTGAGTTCCTCGACGACGGGGATGCCCAGCATTCCAGTCGCGCCGATCACTGCAATTTTTTTCATGGCCTGGCGTCAACCCCTGATTTGACCACGGTCGCACCACCAGTCGTCTATGGACATGGCGGCGGCAACGGATTTGGATACGATTGACAGCACAGGCTCCGGCGGCATCGGCAGCATGCGCTGGTTGACGAACCAGAGGTTGGTCAGTTCGGTTTGCCGTTCAAGCACGAGGTCGCGGATGATCTGGCCATTCATCTGCGTCAGGGCCACGCCATGCCCTGTGCAGCCGACGGAATAGACGGCGCCGCCGCTGTCCATGGTTCCGACCTGCGGGGTGAAGTTCGAGGTCATCGAGAACGCTCCGCCCCAGCGATTGGCAATGCCGATGCCACGCAGCGCGGGGAAGGTCTCGGCGATGAACTGCTCAAGATGGGCCCACGCCTTGGGCGAGTCATAATGCCCCATGTTGCCGGCGAACGGCACCAGCCCGGGTCCGCCGCCAGCCAGCAAGCGTCCGTCTGGCAGCAGGCGGTAATAGTGCATGAAGCTGCGGCCGTCCTCGATCGCCTCGCGCTGCGCCCACCCGACAGACGCGCGCTGGCTCGGCGACAGCGGTTCAGTAACGACGATGTAGGTGAAGGCAGGGGTCTGTTTGGAACGCATGCCCGGCATGAGGTGGGTGTAGCCGTTGGTTGCGTACACGATCTTACGGGCCGACACGGTGCCGCCGGGCGTCGTGAGAAGATAGCGCCCTGCTTGGCGGCGAACGCCTGTCACGTGCGTCTGTTCATAAAGTTTTGCCCCGCGGCTGCATGCGAGCACCCTCAAAGCGTCGAGCCATTTCATGGGGTTGATGCTACCGCAACCGGGCTCCCAGCACGCGCTTAGAAATCCAGGCGAGTGGACGCGCGAGGACAAGGCTGCACGGTCCAGCCATTCGAAGCCCTCGATCCCCAGGCTTTGGAAGAAATCCAGCTCGTGCCGGATCCGCTGTTCGTAGGCCGGGGTCGTTGCAACCCGCAGAAAGCCGTTCCTTTCGTAATCGCAATTGATGCCGTGTTCGGCAATCGTTGCTTCGAGCGAACCGATCGCGGCGACCATGAAGTCGTGGGCTTCACGGATACGTTTGTTGCCGTGAAAGAGCTTCATCAGCCCGACCGAGGAGCCAAACAGCGTCATCACGAAACCAGCGTTGCGACCGCTGGCACCGAACCCTGCCGTTTCGGCTTCGAGGATGGCAACGTCGAGACCAGGGGCGGCGGCCTTTAAATGATATGCGGTCGAAAGGCCGGTATATCCGCCGCCGATCACGGCAACGTCGACCGTCAAATCTCCTCTAAGTGGCGGTGCCGGCGGCCTCTCGACACGGCTAGCGAGCCAGTGGCAGGCATTGACTGTTGAGGCGCTGTCGATCATCTCAAAACTCGATCCATAAAAAGGGAATGCGCACGATACATTAAACAGGACCGGCGGCCGGAGCAGGCTGGACGGGCGCGACCGTTTCCGCGCTACATCAAGAGCCGCCGGCGCGTTCTCCCGTCGTATGCAGTGCGTTGCAGGCATCCGTTTTCTGGATTTGCATCCTGGGCTATTGTTTTACATGAGTGCGAAAGCTGAATTCAGATGGTCGAACCACGGGAACAGTCAAGCACACTGTTTGGGTCGGTAGGATATCCTTCCAGTCAGCAATTAACTGCTTGTAGCATTTACCAACCGCACGGATTTCGCGGTTGAGATCGTAAAGGCCGACGGGATGTATCCGATTGTTCTTTGCACGCAGGGCTGTATCCTAGTCGGTTTGGTCGGTTAGCGAGTACCAAGTGAAGCCGACGGTTGGCACGCCGTCGTTACGCACCCGAAGGACGTTTGCCCATTGCTTCCACAACCAGTTGACCGCCTCGTCGCCGTTAGGCCCCTCGAGGATGTTGGTCTCCGTGTGCATAACAGGTAACCGGTAGCCTCCGTAATATTGCCGGGTGATCTCGCTGTAGCCGAAAATCTCGCCTGAAGCCCGGGTCGTACCATCGCTGGCGACCCCATGTTCATTGGTCCAATAATAGTCGTTGCCCAGGATGCAGTGATGGCGCAGGTTTGAATTGAGGAAGAAATCGTACTCCGCCTGCGTCATCCCATTGTCGCGCAGGTAGATGTACATATCACTGTCCACCCGGTGGCCATAGTTCAAATCGAGCGAGAGGAATCGCCTCGCGTTTTGATGCTCCGCCGGCTTTATCGCCGTCGGATTCTCAGCATGAAAATACTCTGAGCTTTCGCTTTGGATGAAGATTGCATCGGGGCGAACGCCGAGGATCGCGCGCATGGCCAAGACGTTGGCTTTGACGATGTGCTTGAGGGCCGTCACGAAGGCCTGATCACTGCTTAACTGTTCATTCCACCATCCGTACTTCCCCGAAAAAGAGGCGCAGATAAATATTTCGTTGACCAGCGTGTACATCTGCACCCACGGGTAGCGCTCGGCGAACGCGCTCGCATATCGCGCAAAGTGAAAGCTGAAGTCAGGGTTCTGGAAGTCGCCGATCCAATCAGGCACTCCGAAGTGACAAAAATCGACAATCGGAACGATGTCGCGGCAAAATAGGTCGCCAAAGGTCTCGTCGCAAAAGGACCAGTCGTAACGGTCCGGGCCGATCAGGGTCTTGTGGAGGGGCGTGGATGTCTCATGTAAAGTTCTGCCATCTCAAGGGCGTAATCCGACTCTTTGTCGCCGAACCACCCGTAGTCGAACAGTTTGATTATTACTTCATAAGGAGAAGTTAGTGGCAAATTTCGCAGATGACCTTTGGCTCTGCCTTTTTCTCCCTCGATGGCTTCGGCGAGAAGTTCCTTAATATAGGTCCAGACATCGCCCCGCATTGACGACATCTCGCCCCAGTTTTTGTCTTCATCTTCTTGACTCAGCGAGTCATCAGTCTTTGTGAACGAATAGAACGGAATTTGCTTAAGTTCGTCCTCTGTTTTCTTTTGAAGTTCGTCGGCCCTTCGTGCTTTTTCTATTTTTGCTGTTTCCGAGACCAGCATTTGTCATGCTGATTTGGCGCTGGCTTTTAGGGCATCTCCCGCACCTTGAGTCAACTTTCTAACCTCGACGCGGAAGCCGCCAACCGCTTCATTGAGGTCGCGTTTCATTTGTTCGGTGCTTTTGGTTATCTGATGTTTCAAGAACAGGCTGGCAATTACCGCAGCCGCCAATGGAACGATAAAATCGATCCCCTTGAAGTATTTAAACCAATCAGCAAAAATAATTCCAATATTCCACAGCGCCGTCACGAGAATGCCCAACCCCAAGTGTACCAAAGCCGTTTGGGGTTGTTGAGTCAATTAGTGAGTAAACGGATATTTTAATGTTGTTCGTGGTGTCATCGGATGGACACAGGACTGAAGTCTCGCTTCATCAGTCAAAAATTTACATTGTAATGTGAGTGGATGTGCGCCGAAGACGTCTGTATCGAAATCTTATGCGAATGGTGCTGTGAGAGAGGATTGAACTCTCGACCTCTCCCTTACCAAGGGAGTGCTCTACCACTGAGCTACCACAGCTTGCCTGATGTCATTTGCGAAACGTAGAATCGAAACGGTCGCAGTGGGCGACGCATCGGCAGCGTTCCCTGACCCAGCGGCTTCTGCCACAGGTCGCAGGAAGCGGCAAGCGTCTTCTTGCCGTATCGTTCGACATGGCTGTGTGCTAATCGTCGCTGATGAGCAAACCATTGAATATGCCGGCCGCCGGCAAGACGCTGACCCCCGCAGAACGCAGGACGCAAAAGCTTGAGGCGGCGTTGCGATTGAACTTGAAAAAGCGCAAGGAACAGGGGCGCGAGCGCGACGCGGATGGGGCCGATCCGGAAAATAAGGGCAATTGATCGCCGCGAAATTGAAGGTGTTCGGTCCCCTCAAGTGGCTTCCAACGGGTCGTGCGCAAGCGTTTGACCCAGCCGGCCAGACGCGGCGGCGGATCGGACTTTTTGCAGCCTTGCCGGGGTTATGGTGGGGACGGTATGGATGGGGCTGGTATCAACGCACTGATTCGGTGAGCGCATTCGTGCGCGTCTTCGTCAGCGCCAACGCGAGGCCTCGTTCATATGGATCGTATCAAAATCACCGGCGGGGCGCAGCTCAACGGTACGATTCCGATTTCGGGGGCCAAGAACGCGGCGCTGCCGCTGCTGATCGCGTCGCTTTTGACGTCGGACCGGCTGACGCTCAAGAATGTGCCCAATCTTGCCGACGTGAATATGCTGGTGCGCATCTTGCGCAATCACGGCGTCGATCTGGCCGTCGATGGCAAGCGGGCAACGCCCGGGCCGCATCTAGGTGAAACCTTTCATTTGTCGGCACGCGATATCGTCGATACGACAGCGCCCTACGAGATGGTATCGCGGATGCGCGCCAGTTTCTGGGTGCTGGGGCCATTGCTCGGGCGGTGCCATCAGGCCAAGGTATCGCTTCCCGGTGGGTGTGCGATCGGTACGCGTCCAGTGGACTTGCATCTGTCCGGGCTGAAGGCCCTGGGCGCCGAGATTGATATTGAGGCAGGATACGTTCTCGCAAAGGCTCCTAAAGGTGGCCTGCGGGGCGGACGGGTGTCCTTCCCCAAGGTGTCTGTCGGCGCGACGATGAACGTGCTGCTGGCGGCTGCTATGGCGCGGGGCGAAACCGTGATGGAGAACGCGGCGCGCGAGCCTGAGATCGGCGATGTGGCCGAGTGCCTTGTCAAAATGGGGTGCCCCATCGAAGGCATCGGAACATCCACGTTGCGCATCCAGGGCCAGGACCGGCTTGACGGCGCAGTGCATACGGTGGTGCCAGACCGGATCGAGACCGGGACGTTTGCGTTTGCGGTCGCTGCAACCGGGGGCGATGTGGTGCTCGCAGGTGCGAAAGCTGCCCATCTGACGGCGGCGCTGGAAACGCTGCGGGCGACGGGCGCGCAGGTGACTGAGGTCGAAGGCGGAATTCGCGTTGTGCGCAATGGGGCTGGCATTGAGCCGGTCACGGTCGAGACGCAGCCGTATCCGGGGTTCCCGACCGATCTGCAGGCGCAGCTGATGGCGTTGATGACGACGGCCAAGGGCACCAGCGTCATTCGCGAGACGATTTTCGAGAACCGGTTCATGCACGTGCAGGAGCTGGCGCGGTTGGGTGCCGATATTCACCTCAACGGCGATACGGCGATCATTAAGGGCGTCAAAGGGTTGACGGGTGCGCCCGTGATGGCGACGGACCTGCGCGCTTCGGTGTCGCTTGTCATCGCGGCGCTGATGGCCAAGGGCGAGACGACGATCAATCGCGTGTATCATCTCGATCGTGGGTTTGAGCAGTTGGAGCGCAAGCTGTCGGCGTGCGGGGCACAGATCGAGCGAATTTCGGCGGGCTGAACGCGCAACTGAACCAAACCCTTGCGCTTTCACGTATGCTCCACACGGGACGGGCGGAATGAGGAACCAGGTCATGATGGGACGCCGGTTGGCTGTTAGTCTGGTTGGGATGGGGCTGCTGTTGGCAGCAAACACGGCCGTTGGCGGGGAATTGCTTGGGCCGGAGGGCGTGACGATTGCCGCAGATTCGAACGCGCTGACCGCGCGCGATGTGACAACCGCGTTCTTCAAGGCACAGCCGGGGCAGCGCGTGAATTTCGCCGGACGCACGTTGCGGGACTTGGATCTGAGCGGACTTAATTTCGGCCAGGCCGATTTGACCGGCGCCGATTTGTTTGGAGCAGACCTGACGAGCGCCAATCTGACCGGCGTTAACTTATCCGGCGGCAACCTCAACCGGGCAATCGTGATCCGCGCCGACTTTTCAGGCGCCAACCTCAGGAACGCAAATATCATGCGCCCGAGCGTATCGACGTCGCTTGACTACGATATCGCGGAGTCGCCGAAATTTGCCGGTGCGGATATGCGCAACGTGCGGATGACAGCCAAGATGGTCGGGGCGGATTTTCGCGGCGTGAACCTGACGCAGGCAAACCTGGGACCCCATGAGCCTCGCGCCGATATTTCGAGCATGCCCAACTCGGTCTACAAGTCGTGTGATTTTTCGGGGGCGACGATGACAGACGTCGACCTCAATCGCGGGATATTGATGTTTTCACGGTTCGTGGGGGCGGACCTGAGGCGGGCGAACCTGTCGTATGCCGATCTGTCGCGGGCGGATTTGTCGGGTGCCGATCTGACGGGGGCTGATCTGACCAGGGCCAATCTGGACGGAGCCATTCTGTCGGGTGTAAAGGGCTTCGAAACCGTACGCGGGCTCGATACCATCCGCAATCTCGATAAGTCCATCCGGTAATGGAATTCATGCAAAGCACGCATTGGCCGAGACGTCTGGCAGGTCCGTTGCGGGCGGTAGCGTTGGCGGTGCTTCTGAGTTGTGTGGTGATGGCGGCGGGGCCAGCGCGCGCGCTGCCGGAGGTCGATACGGCCCTGGTGGTGTCAGTCGATGTATCCAACTCGGTCGATGAGGCGCGCTACCGGTTGCAGATGGAGGGGATCGCGAAGGCGCTGGAAGATCCAGGCGTCGTGGCAGCGATCACAACCGGCCCGCAGGCGGCAATTTTGTTTTCGATTATGACGTGGGCCGACCGGTCCGAGATGACGCTGCCGTGGGTGCGGATTTCATCGGCGGCGGAAGCCCGCGCGGTTGCGGCGCGGATTCGCAAGCTGCCGCGCGTGAAGGGCGAATTCACCTGTTTGTCCCGCATGTTGCGCAATGTCGCCGATAAGGTCGTGACGCAGATCCCAGCGGCGGCAAATCGCGTGGTGATCGACGTCTCGGGCGATGGCCACGACGATTGTAATCCAGCCGAGCCAGCCGGCGCGGTACGCGACGAGTTGGTTGCAGGCAAGGTTGTGATCAACGGGTTGCCGATCCTCGACGGGGACGAGGGTAAGACAATTGAGGATTGGTACCGGACGAACGTGATGGGCGGGGTCGGGTCGTTCGTGATCGCCGCCAACGGGTATGGTGATTTCGAACGCGCGATCCGGCAGAAATTCGTGGTCGAGATCAGTGGGTTGGTGCCGCAGATACAATGAGGGGCGAGCCCCTCTTTCTTCTCCCCCTGGGGAGAAGATGCCCGAAGGGCAGATGAGGGGTAACTTTCCACTGCGTAAGTGCCAAGCGAAACCCCTCACCCCAACCCTCTCCCCAGGGGGAGAGGGGGAAGCGGGGCTCGTTTCCCGGAAAGAACTACGCCACGTTCTCGCGGGCCCAGGCGGCGGCTTCGAGGAAGGAGGTGGCGTCTTCCTTGCGTTCGAAGACGTGGGGGGCAAGGCCACGTTTGCGCAAGGCTTCCTGCATTTTCATCCGCAGGAAGGCGCTCGTCGCGTAGCGGGTGGTGGTCGCGTAGTGGTTCGTGCTCATGAAGTCGATCATTTCCGCGTATTCGTCGTAGAGGTTTTCGCTGATGCGGCAGCCGTCGTGATTGATGATCGAATTGACCCGCTTGCCAGCCTTCTTGCAGGTGTCGACGAGTAGTTTTTTGATGCCGACGATGTCAGCTTTGGTGCGGATATTGTAGCCTTCGAGATTGAGGAACAGGATGTTGCGGCCAGCGTCGTAGGTGACGCGCTCATTCAGATTGAGGTTCAGCAGGTCCGTGATGATCCCCATGGGTTCGTCGACGAAAATGCGGCGGTCCATGGTGAGCGGTTTGTGGTCGATGATGGGCTTGAAGTCCATGTGGGGGAGGATGTCGCGGTCGATGTCGATGCCGGGCGCGACCTCGATCAGCTGCAGGCCGTTCTGCGAGAGCAGGAAAACGCAGCGTTCGGTGACGTAGTAGACGGGCTGCTTGCGTTTGCGGGCGTAGGTGCCGCTGAAGGTCATCTGCTCGACTTTGTTGAGGAACTTGCGGTTGCGGCCTTCCTTGAGGATTTTGAGCTTGCCGTCTTCGATCGCGACGTCCAGACCGCCGGCAGTGAAGGTTCCGGCGAATACGACGGAGCGGGCGTTCTGGCTGATGTTGATGAAGCCGCCGCAGCCGTTGAGTTTGCCGCCGAACTTGGAGGTGTTGACGTTGCCTTCCACGTCGCATTCGGCCATGCCGAGGCAGGTCATGTCGAGGCCGCCGCCGTCGTAGAAATCAAACATCTGGTTCTGGTCGATGATGCTGTCGGCGTTGGTCGCGGAGCCGAAACTCGACCCACTCGCCAACACCCCGCCAACGGCACCGGCTTCGGTGGTGAGTGTGATGTAGGGCGTTATCTTTTCTTCGTTCGCGACGGCGGAAATGCCTTCGGGCGCGCCGACGCCTAGATTGACGACGCCGTTAGGCGGGAGTTCGAACGCGGCGCGGCGTGCGATGATCTTGCGTTCGTCGAGAACCATTTTCGCCATGCTGGTGACGGGCACGCGGATTTCACCGGATAGGGCTGGGTTATGCTGTGAGCCGTAATTCATCCGGTGATATTCGGGTTCGGCCACGACGACGCAATCGACAAGGATGCCGGGCACCTTGACGTCCTTGGGCCGGATGGAGCCGGCTTCGACGATGCGTTCGACCTGGGCGATGACGATGCCGCCGTTGTTGCGGGCGGCCATGGCCTGGGCGAGGTTGTCGAGGGTAAGGGCTTCCTTTTCCAGGCTGATGTTGCCGTTGGGGTCGGCGCTGGTGCCGCGAATGAAGGCGATGTCGATTTTAGTTGCGGTGTAGAACAGCCATTCATCGCCATCGACGTCGACGACTTTGACGATTTCTTCCGTGGTCACTTTGTTGACGCGGCCGCCGCCGAAGCGGGGGTCGACGTAGGTGTGGAGGCCGACCTTGGAGAACAGGCCGGGCTGGCCCGCCGCGCACGCGCGATAGAGTTGCGAGATGACACCCTGCGGCAGGTTATAGCCGGTGATTTTGTTTGCTTGGGCAGCCTGGGCGACTTTCGGCATGCGGCCGAAGTTGGCGGCGATCACACGGGAGAGAAGGCCTTCGTGGTGAAAGCGCCCAGTGCCGAGGCCCTTACTGTCGCCTGCTCCCGCCGTCATGATGAGCGTCAAGCCCTTGGGGGAGGCGGTTTCGACAAAGCGGCGTTCGAGAGCGGCGTGGAGGGCTTCCGGGATGCAGCTTTGAACGAAACCGGTGGTGGTGACGACATCGTTATCGCGGATGAGGGCTATGGCTTCATCGGCAGTGATGACTTTGTTTTTCTGCATCGGCGTGGCGTTTCCCCAGCTGCATTCCAGGACCGCGCGCAAACGTCTGGTGGTTCGCGTGCGATCCCGGGGTGTTCGACCTTAGTCGAATGCTAGAGGCCCAGAGCGGCAATCGCAAGCCGCGTCATGTAGTAAACGTCACAAATTCATCCCGGACGATCAGATGTCCTTATCGGTGGCCGGGCGGCATTTGAACTTCGAGATCACAAGACCGGGGTGCTCGACGGCCCATTTGGCGAGGTGGGGAGGAGCGTGCATCATGCAGTTGTTGGGGTCGAAGCCTTCGCTGAGTGGAATCTGGTAATCCTTGCAAGAGGCGGGGTCTTGGGCGAGGCAGGCGGAAATGATGATGGCGAGCATGGACGCAATGGTCTCCCGTTTTTCGTCATGCCGCACAAGGTGCAGCAAGAACGCCCAGTTTGCAGGTTGATTGCAGGTACGGGGATAACTACGCCTCGGTTTCGCGTCTGGATCAAGAGTTACGCACTATTGTGCTGTGATGAGCACTTCGCCTTTCCCGATGGTCGCCAGATCGCCCGCAAAACGGCGCACGGTGCCGGGCAGCGGCTTGGGCGCGAGAGCGCCGAGTTCGCGGGTCCAAGCGCGGGACATGACCGACAAGATCACAAGTTCGTGAAGGCCACAGTCGGCGAACGTGGAAGGCAGGCGCTCGGCCTTGGGACCTATCAGGGTGCCACGGCGCATGAGCTGTCCAGCATTCGGGCCAAAGCCACCTTCGGCGACAATGGTACCGCCAATCATGCGGGAGCCGCAAGCATCGCCGGTCGTGCCGCGCACAAGGATCAAGCCCCGGCGCATCTTGTCGCCCGCGCGGGCGCCGATGCTGCCGTCGATGATGACGCTGCCGCCGGTAATACCAAACCGGTGACCTGCGGCAACGCCACCGATGTAATCGCCTGCATTGCCGGTGACGTGGACAATGCCGGCTTTCATGCCAGTCGCCAAATATGGTCCAGTAGAGCCGTGGATTTCGAGCATGCCGCCGCGCATACCAGCGCCTGCATTGGCACCTGCGTCGCCGTCGACGACGAGCGTGCCGCTGGCGAGGCCTGCACCGATGCCGTCGATGCGGTCCGAGCTGCCCACGAGTGTGACGGCACCGCCGGTCGTGCCGGAAACGGTGAAGACATCGCCAAGGCGCACGCCGTTGCCAACGGGCAGCTGGGCGATAGCTGCAGCAGACGCGCCGACAGCGACGGCAGGCGCGAGGCCGGAAAGGTCGATGCGGCCCGACGGAGCGGCTTTGAGTTTAAGGGTCAGTTGGCTCATCAAACGAGCTCCCGCAGGTGATAATGGTGCTGGCCGAGTTTGCCGCCGTAGTTGCCCGCGCTGACGCGGTTCATGCCTTTGGCTGCGCCGTTCTCAATGATTGCTTTAAGACCGGCGCGCATGGCGTCGGCGACGTTGGCGGAAGTCAGGCCGTCGATGACAATTTCAAGCACGCAGACAGTGTCCGAGTTCAACTCGGTTTTGGTTGCGCCCTTCAGGGTCGGGGCGAAGGCATCGTTGGCGGACGCAAACATGCCGGCGTACTTCGATCCGACCTTGGAGCCAGACCGGACGATGCCGCCAGGGAAGGGCGTAATCACGTCGCGGACTTTGGCAATGGCCTCGATGGCGGCCTCGGCAACTTCGAGCGTGCCACGGCGGTTGGTGCCGAGCAGGAGCAGGTTGCCGCCGCCGACAGCGGTTGTAACGCATCCAGTTTTGTCTTCGCAGACGAATTCGCCGTCCATGACAGGGACCCGCCAGTAGCGTTTGCCGCCAGCACGGCGGGACGTTTGAAAGCCGTCACCGAACTGGCGCAGGCTGGTACCAAGCGGGATGGCGATGGGGCCCTCGACGGCTGCATAGCAAGCCGATCCGGGTGAGGTCAGGACGCATTGGCCGACCCGGTTGGCAACCTGCGGAATGAGGGCGTCCGGCGAAAAGCCAAACATCAGGACGCGGACGCCGGGACGGCCATCGGGGGTTTCATCGGGCGAAAGGATACGGTCGATGCCGCACTCCGCGCCGCAACCGATGACGGAGGTGCCAAAGCCGGTCATGGTATCCGCGCAGATCTTGGCCCATTTGGGGGTGTCGGCGGTGATGATGAGGCCGGTGCCGCTCATGCCGAAGGCTTCGGCGAAGGTGTCGTCGATCTGGACGCCGTTGATGGTTGCCGCTTTCATCAGATCCGGGCTCCTGTCGGTTGCACGATGATGGAGCCCTTGTCGCTGCCGATGATCTCGTCGTCACCGACGCGGATGTTGTCCATCGCCATGGTGTGATAGCGGCGGAAGTAATCGTTCAGCGAGCGTTCGATGCTCTTGTCGTATTCGGGGCGGGCGACGTGGGTGGCGCCGTTGACGATCTTGACGATGCGGCCGTTGCGGACGATCAGGTCGCCGTTTTTGAAAACGAGTTCGGGGGCGGTGAACATCTCTTCCTTGTTGGCAAGGTCGGCATAGACGGTGATGTCGGCGCACGCGCCAACGCCGAGGTGCCCGCGATCCTTGAGGCCGAGGCTCCTCGCGGGGCCAGCCCGGGTCATGATCGCGATCTCGTAGAGCGAGTA
This sequence comes from Hyphomicrobiaceae bacterium, assembly GCA_040080145.1. Taxonomy (GTDB): domain Bacteria; phylum Pseudomonadota; class Alphaproteobacteria; order Rhizobiales; family Hyphomicrobiaceae; genus JANXVY01. The sequence goes on along the minus strand of JBEBJA010000190.1, from coordinate 36,001 downwards.
TTCACGGTCGATGGAGCCGAGCGTCGAGTAGGCCTGAGCGGTCGCGTCGATCTTCTGCATCATGTCGTTGCGGAAGCCCTTGTCCATGAGCAGGCGGATCAGGTGCGGGTAGCTGGTGAACGGTGCGCCGTTGGGATGGTCGGTCGTCAGGAACAGACGCCACGGGTCGTTGACGAGCAGGAAGGTCTCAAGGCCAATGCACCACTGGAGCGCGTTGACGAAGCTCTTTTCCTTGTACTTCATGGGTACGACACCGCAGCCGGCATCGCACTCGATGTCCATGATGACGGACTTTTTCGGGTACGCGCTGCCTGCGTTGCCGTACTGGCGCATGCTGTCACCGGAGGCGGTGCAGGTCTGGCCGAACAGGACCTGGCCGACGTCGATGGAGACGTTCTTGTTAGCGTTGATCGCTTCAGCGACGCGAGCGGCACCGGACGAGAAGTGCTTGTCGCCTTCGGTGCCATAGCTGTGGAATTGGATGTGGGTCAGATGGACCGGCAGGCCTTCCATGGCAGCAATCGTCGACAGCGTGGTTTCGACGTTACCCGGGACACCGAGGTTGCAGCCGTGGACGTGCAGGGGATGAGTGACGCCCAGTTCCTTGAGGCCGCGCGCGAGGTTCACCAGGATCTGGCGCGGGGTCAGGCCGTAGTGGACGTGCTTTTCGTCGAGGTCCAGGAAGCGCTGGTTGAACTTGAAGGCCGAAATGCCGCCGGGGTTGACGACCTTGACGGCGATGGCTTGGGCCGCGTGCATGGTCCAGGCGATGTAGTCTTTGATCGCGGAGAAATCCTGCTTCTGGGTCAGTTGGCGCAGGAGAAAATCGTCGCTGCCGAGCATAACGAACGCGCCCTTATCGAGCAGCGGCGTATCGCCCATTTCCATGTGCGCTTGACGCGCATTGGCGGGCAGCATGGCGGGCTCGAAGCACGCCGTGTAGCCCATTTCGGCGTAGCGGTAGCCGGTGGTCAACGTCGAGGGGATGGCATGACCGACGCCCGAGCGGGTGAGGTCGCCGCGGCAATGCTCGTGACCGTGATGGTCTTCCGGCATGAGCATGCGGGCGATGGTGACCTTGCCGCCACCGATGTGGGAATGGGGGTCTATGCCGCCGGCCATGACGACGCGGCCGCGCAATGAGAATTCCTCATGGACCCGGGCATTCGGGTCGGGCGTAACGATGCGACCGTCCTGGATGTAGATGTCGCGGACTTCGCCGTTGATCCCGTTGGCCGGGTCATAGACTTTGCCGCCCGTCAGTTTTGTCAGCATGTGGTTCTGGCTCAGTTAGCTCAATAATGGAGGGCGGCTTCGATGGATTCGAGGACGGAGGCGGCGCTTGGCAAAGGTGTCCGGCCCAGGTTGCGAAGCGGCAAGGAGACGACGTTGTCGCAACGCACGAGGCGGCCCGCGTGATCGACACCTGGCGTGCCGATGGGGATGAAAACGGCGGGCGGCTGGGCCATTTCGAGGCCGGGCGTGCCGAGGACGATTGTGGGCAGTGCCGTTTTGGGGACGCCGATGCCGGTTGTGAAACCCGCCGTCCAGACCAGCAGATCGCCTTCGCCGGATGCAAGCATGCGGTTCAAGGAATTGCGGGTCGCGTCGTGTTCGGGCTTGCCGTTGGCGTAGCTGACGCGCAGCGGATAGCCGCTTTGCCAGCTGGAAACGGCACCGGCGGTGACGGCACCTTCATTGCCCCCAAGTGAGAGACCCGCGAAGCGCTGAGTGACATTCAACTCGCGGACCATGTCGCAGATGACCTGAACGGTCAGGTCGGCGTTGGGGAAGTTGAGGCTCGGTGGGGCCCATACGACGACGCCATAGGCGGCCTTGAGGCAGCGGGCGGCGAGATCGTCGATGGCCGTCATCGGCACGTCCGCAATGAACGGCGCAGAAAGTGGCACGCCTTTCAGTCGGGCGCGCAGCGCGGAGACGACGTCGCCGACTTGGTCGACCGGGCAATCGAGTTGGATGACTTCGCCGATGTGGGGGCCAATCACTGCGGAGCGATCAAGGCCTTTGCCGATGAAGACAACGGTGCGCTTGAGTTGGGGCTCAAACATCGACTCGGCGTTACAGACGGCGCGTTCGAAAAAGCGCGGGTGGAGAGCGTGAACATCGGAACCAGCGATGATGATGAGGTCGCAGCGGTTGCGGACTTCGGTTAAGGTCGACATGACCCAGCCGGTGGATTGAAGAACCTTGAAGTTGCGGTATTGGCCGTCGCTCAAGGCGTGGTCGATGACACCACCGGTGCGGTCTGCGAGTGCCATGATGGCGCGCATGCCTTCGACGTCGGTGGCGAGGCCGCCGTATAGGGGGAGCTTGGCTTTCTGGATCAAGGCCGTGGCGGCCACGATGGCCTCGGCGAGGGTGACGTCCTTGCCGTTGACTTGCGGGCAGGCCGAGGGGAGCACGCGCTCGAAGCCCGCGACCGCTTTGGGGCAGCCGTTCTTGACGACCTTGAGTTTGCCGCCTGATTTGGCGATTTCGAGATCGTCGCACAGAATACCGCAAAATGGACAGGCAACATTCTGAAACGAGCCGTCATTGCCGGTCATTGCCGCAGCTTGGGTCGCAGTTTTGGGGAGCGTGTCCGCGGCTCCTGTCGTCGGCGTAGTCATCAGCAGGCGTCTCCTCCAAAAGTCGGGCATTGAAAGCACGCAGCTGCGTGAGACACAACTCTTCGTCTTTGGTCTAATTCACGCTCCAGCGCAATCTTGTTCTGCGATGATGTCGCACGCAGGCTAAGCTGCGAAGCACGGCCGCGAAAAACGATTGATGCGGTCGCCTTTGAGCGGCGGGGCATGCTTCGATTTTTTTTTACATGCCGCGTGCCGGGAGATATCGCCGGGGAAGCACGCGATCTACGACGTTGGCCGGATCATACCGATTGACGCCTAGCCATTCGTGATGCTGGCGTGTAGAGGAGGTTTGAATTCCGGTGCGGACCGATAGCGCACCTCTATACACATCAAGACTCCTAACTTCTGGACTGGGGCGAGAGCCAGACATGGCCAAGCAATTGATCGTCGACGGCACGCTGGTCGAGGTCGAAGACGGAACGACACTTCTGCAGGCCTGCGAGCAGGCCGGCGCTGAAATTCCGCGTTTTTGTTACCACGAGCGGTTGTCCATCGCGGGTAACTGCCGGATGTGCCTTGTCGATGTGCAGGGCTCGCCCAAGCCGATTGCCTCGTGCGCCATGGGCGTGAACGACTTGCCGCCGAACAAGGATGGCAGCCCCAAAATCATCTCGACGAAGTCGCCGATGGTCAAGAAGGCGCGCGAGGGCGTGATGGAGTTCTTGCTCATCAACCACCCGCTGGATTGCCCGATCTGCGATCAGGGCGGCGAGTGCGACTTGCAGGATCAGGCGCAGGCGTACGGCCGCGGGGGGTCGCGCTACAGCGAAAATAAGCGCGCGGTTGAAGAGAAGTATCTGGGGCCGCTCATCAAAACCGCGATGACGCGCTGCATTCATTGCACCCGCTGTGTGCGCTACATGACAGAAGTCGCCGGCGTCGAGGAACTGGGTCTTATCGGTCGCGGCGAGGATGCCGAGATCACCACATACCTCGAAAAGGGCATCATGTCGGAAATGTCGGCCAACGTGGCTGACCTCTGCCCGGTCGGCGCGCTGACGCACCGTCCATGGGCGTTCAATGCCCGGCCGTGGGAATTGAAGCCAACCGAATCAATCGACGTGATGGATGCCGTTGGGTCGGCAATCGTGGTTGAGACGCGCGGTCGCGATGTGATGCGGATTTTGCCGCGCAACAACGACGCCGTGAACGAAGAATGGATTTCTGACAAAACGCGGCATGTCGCCGACGGCTTGCGAACGCAGCGGCTCGATACGCCGTATGTGCGGGTCGAAGGGCGGCTCGTTGCGGCGACCTGGGATCAGGCGCTGGCAGCCGTTGCAGAACGCTTGACGGCAGCGCGGCCCGAGCGGATCGCAGCGATTGCTGGCGATCTGGCCGGTGCCGAAGAAATGTTTGCGCTCAAAGGCTTGTTCGACAAGCTCGGGTCCAAGAGCATTGATTGCCGCCAGGATGGATCGCATTCAGATCCCGCGCAGGGCCGCGCGAGCTATGTATTCAATTCGACCATCGAAGGCATCGAGAAGGCCGATTGCATTCTGCTGGTCGGCACCAATCCGCGGCTCGAAGCGGCGGTTCTGAATGCGCGCATTCTGAAGCGGTACAAGCAGGGTGGCGTCAAGATCGGCGTGATTGGCGAGCGGGTGCCGCTGACCTATCCGTATGAATATCTCGGCGCGGGAACAGAGTCGCTGGCAGCCGTCGCCGACGGCGCGAATGCCTTTGCGAACCATCTAGCTGCTGCGAAGCGGCCAATGGTGATCGTGGGCGCCGGTGCCTATGCGCGGGCAGATGGGGCAGCCGTCGTGGCGCTTGCGGCGCGCGTGGCGCAGACAGCACTTTTTGGGTCGGACGACGGCTGGGCACCATTCAACGTGCTGCAGACAGCGGCGTCGCGGGTAGCGGGGCTCGATCTCGGATTTGTCCCGGGTTCCAGCGGGCTCGATGTGGGCGGCATGATGACGGCCAGTGCCAAGGGCGCGCTCGACGTGCTGTTCCTGCTCGGTGCGGACGAATTGCCGGTCGACAAGCTCGGCTCCGCAACATTTGTCGTTTATCAAGGCAGCCACGGTGACGTGGGGGCCCATCGCGCCGACGTGATCCTGCCAGGGGCGGCGTATACTGAAAAGGCAGCGACCTATGCCAACACGGAAGGCCGCGTACAGATGACGGCAAAGGCCGCCGCAGCACCTGGCTTGGCCAAGGAAGATTGGACGATCCTGCGTGCATTGTCGGCGCGCGTCGGGCAAACGCTGCCCTACGACAACGTGGGTGCGTTGCGGGCTGCAATGTACACCTCCGCACCGCATCTGGCACAGTTGGGGGCCATCAAGGCGAGCGGCGCGGGTTCGATTGCTGCGTTGACGCGGTCCCCGGGGTCCGTGACGGCGGGTCCATTCGTCAATGCAATCCGCGACTTCTATTTGACCAATCCGATTGCGCGAGCCTCGGCCGTCATGGCTGAGATGAGCGCGCTCAAGAAAAACAGTGCGGGTGCTGCCCGCAACGCCGCCGAATGAGGCCAACACGATGAATTTCCTTGGATTTGATGGTTGGCTCGGCGGGTTGATCTGGGTTGTGGTGCAGGCCTTGTTGAGCCTTGCCGTGATCGTTCCGTTGCTAGTGGCGATTGCGTTCCTGCTGCTGATGGACCGTAAGGTCTGGGCGGCGGTCCAGCAGCGGCGCGGACCCAACGTGGTCGGGCCGTTCGGGTTACTCCAGTCGTTTGCCGATTTGCTGAAGTTCGCATTCAAAGAGCCGTTGATCCCAGCGGGTGCTGACAAGATCGTGTTCCTGCTTGCGCCACTGGCGACCGCGATGTTTGCGCTGGCCGCTTGGGCCGTGATCCCGGTGTCGCAGGATGGATACTGGGGCAAGTGGGTGATCGCCGACTTGAACGTCGGGGTCTTGTACTTGCTGGCGATTTCGTCGCTCGGCGTTTACGGCATCATCATGGGCGGCTGGGCGTCGAACTCGAAGTACGCATTCATGGGCAGCTTGCGGTCGTGCGCGCAGATGGTGTCGTACGAAGTGTCGATCGGCCTTGTTATCATTACGGTTTTGCTGTGCGCCGGGTCGCTCAACATGACCGATATCGTGAACGCGCAGAAGGTCGGCTTGGGGACGCGGTTTGGTTTGCCGCCGTCGATCCTCGACTGGTACTTCATCCCGCTGTTCCCGATGTTCGTCGTGTTTTTCATCTCCGCCCTGGCCGAAACCAACCGCCCGCCGTTCGATTTGCCGGAAGCGGAGTCTGAGCTCGTGGCCGGGTTCATGGTCGAGTACGCCTCGACGCCGTATCTGCTGTTCATGCTGGGCGAGTATGTGGCGATTGTCACGATGTGCGCACTGACGACGATTCTGTTCCTTGGCGGCTGGCTGCCGCCGGTCGATCATTGGGCATTGAATGCCGTTCCGGGCATCATTTGGTTCATTGCCAAGGCAACATTCGTGTTTTTCATGTTTGCAATGGTGAAAGCCATTGTGCCGCGCTACCGTTATGATCAGCTGATGCGGCTCGGCTGGAAGGTGTTCCTGCCGTTGTCGCTCATCATGGTCGTGATTGTCGCGGCCGTGCTGCAATATGGGAGAGTTTCATGACGATGCTGACTATCTCCGTCGCTGCTGTTGCCTTCGTTTCGTTTCTTGCAGCCAAGTTTGCTGTCGATGCCGCGCGCGCCGAGCAGGCTGTAGCCGTTGCAAAGTCGAATCGCCGGATGCAGCGCGTATTGCCGGCATTGGCTGCATTTGCGCTGGTCGCACTTGGCGCGGCGTTCACCTACACATCTGCTTGAAACCACACGAAAGCCGACACATCCATGGGCGTCGCCTCCGGCATAAAATCGCTATTTCTCGCGGAGTTCGCCTCTGCGTTCGTGCTCGCCATGAAGTATCTGGTGCGCGAAAAAAAGACGGTGAACTATCCGTTTGAAAAAGGTCCGCTGAGCCCCCGGTTCCGCGGCGAGCATGCGTTGCGGCGTTATCCCAATGGGGAAGAGCGCTGCATTGCGTGCAAGCTGTGCGAGGCGGTCTGTCCAGCGCAAGCGATCACCATCGAGGCTGGGCCGCGCCGGAATGATGGGACACGGCGGACGACCAAGTACGACATCGACATGACCAAGTGCATCTATTGCGGGCTGTGCCAGGAGGCGTGCCCGGTGGATGCCATCGTCGAAGGGCCTAACTTCGAATTTGCCACGGAAACCCGCGAAGAACTGTTTTTCAACAAGGAGCGTCTGCTCGACAACGGCGACCGCTGGGAGCGGGAACTGGCAACGAAGCAGCGGCTCGATGCCCCCTATCAATAACAGCGGCGAGGCTGCCAGCGGGAAGAAGAAGGCGGCGGAGTTTCCCGACTTTGATAACCCGCTCGCTTGGCGGCGCGCGACCCTGGAAGGTGCTCAAGGGGCGCTGAAACTGCTGGGATCGCTCACCGACGAAGAGGTCCGGCGTTATATGGCTGTTGCGCGGGATCAAATCGCGATTGAGCAGCGGCTGGCAGGGTTGAAGATCGCAATTGCGATTGCAGGTGTTGGCATTGTTGCTTGGTTTTTGTGGCAGGGAATGGCCACCGGATTCAGCAAATGGGTTGTCGCCGGGCTTGGTTTGGGTGTGGGTATGGGGTATTGGCCGTGGCGGGTCTTGAAGTGCAAGCAGTTGTGGCAAAAACACTTCGATGCGGCGCGCGCCGAACTGATAAGGCGTAACGTATCCGTTTGACGAACTTGCGTTGCGACGAACGGGGGCGCAAACACGGGTCTCAAAGGCGTAGTCGACTTGAAGTGCGAACGATTTCGGGCGCAGAGAAGATCATGGGTGCCAAGGTATGCTGACGGTTGGCTTTTTCTATTTGTTCGCGGTGCTCGCGGTTGGCTCGGCGGCGATGGTCATCATCGCCAGGAACCCCGTCCATGCGGTGTTGTTCCTGATCCTGACGTTTTTCAACGCGGCCGGGCTGTTCATCCTGCTGGGGGCTGAGTTCCTCGCGATGCTGCTCATCATCGTCTACGTCGGCGCGGTGGCCGTGCTGTTCCTGTTCGTCACCATGATGCTGGACGTGGATTTTGCCGAACTCAAGGCGGGCTTCATCAAGAACGCGCCGGCCGGCATGCTGGTGGGCGGCATCGTGCTCGCCGAGCTGGTCGCGCTGTTTATCGGTCGCACGCTCAACCTGGGGGTTGGTCAAAAGCTTGCGGCGGTGGCACCCGCAGGTGTCCACAACACCAAGGCCCTCGGGCTTCTGCTGTATACAAAGTATGCCTACTTCTTCCAGGCATCGGCGCTGATCCTGCTGGTTGCGATGATCGGGGCAATCGTCCTCACCCATCGCCGCCGCGAGGACGTGAAGCGGCAGAACATCTCGGCACAGAACGCGCGCACGCCGGCGACAGCGATGGAAGTGATCAAGGTGCCAAGCGGCGGGTATACGATCCCAGCGGCGAAGGGAACGCCGGTTGCTGCTGAAAAGGCCAAGGCGGAGGCTGCGGAATGACCATTGGAATCGCACATTATCTTGTTGTGGCGGCGTGCCTGTTTACGCTGGGCATTCTGGGGATCTTTTTGAACCGCAAGAACGTGATCGTCATCTTGATGTCGGTCGAGTTGATGCTGCTGGCGGTCAATATCAATCTGGTCGCGTTCTCGTCGTTTCTCGGCGATCTGACGGGGCAGGTTTTCGCGCTGTTCATTCTGACGGTTGCGGCGGCTGAAGCGGCCATCGGGCTTGCGATCATTGTCGTTTACTTCCGTAACCGCGGGTCGATTGCGGTTGAAGACATCAACATGATGAAAGGGTGAGGGAGTGATTGGTTTGCAGTACACACCAATCGCGGTGGACCAACCATCGCCCCTACCCCCTCCTGACAGGCGGGAGGGGAAACACGTGACTTCTCCCTCCCCCTTGTGGGGAGGGTCGGGGTGGGGGTTGCGCAGAGCCAGCATTTTGGGTTCGGATCAAATGACCTTGGACAAAATTTCCTTTGCCCGGCAACTGCGGCGAACCAAGACGGTCCCTGAGCGAAATCTCTGGCGTGAATTGCGAGTTCTAAATGAAAGTGGACTTCACTTTCGGCAACAAGTTCCGATCGGAAAGTACTTCGCCGATTTTGCAGAGTTTTCGTCACGGTTGGTATTGGAGATTGATGGCGATGATCACGCCATGCCGGGCACTGTAGAGCGCGATGTTGAACGTACACGGTGGCTTGAGAGCCAAGGGTTTCGTGTGCTGCGGTTTGGTAACCGCGACGTGCTCCAAAACTTGCCCGGTGTGATGATTGCTATTCGCAATGCTATGAAAGATAGGGTGTTTCCGTTGTCGAGGTTTGATGACGAGGAAGGGGTTTCTTGCAACGTGCCCAAGGGCGGTGCGACCCCCACCCCTAACCCCTCCCCACTGGGGAGAGGGGGATTAGTGCGTGATGTGTTATCTCCAACTCACAACTCCCGGCGCAGCACATGATTTACAAAGCGATTGTTTTTTTGCCGCTGCTGGGCGCACTGGTTGCGGGGTTGTTTGGGCGGGTGATCGGGGCGCGGGCATCCGAGATCGTCACGACGGCTCTACTGCTGGCGTGCGCGGCGCTGTCGTGGGTTGCGTTCGTACAGGTCGGTCTCGAGCACCAGACCGAGAAGGTTCACATCCTGCGCTGGATTTCGTCGGGCGAACTCGACGTGTCGTGGGCGCTGCGGATTGATACGCTGACGGCGGTCATGCTGGTCGTGGTGACGACGGTGTCGAGCCTCGTGCATCTCTATTCCATCGGTTACATGCACGAAGATGACAGCCGTCCGCGGTTCTTCGCGTATCTGTCGCTATTCACGTTCGCCATGCTCATGCTGGTGACGGCGGACAATCTGGTGCAGATGTTCTTTGGCTGGGAAGGCGTCGGCCTCGCCTCGTACCTGCTGATCGGATTCTGGTATCACAAGCCGTCGGCGAACGCTGCGGCAATCAAGGCATTCGTCGTCAACCGCGTCGGCGACTTCGGGTTCGCGCTCGGGATTTTCGCACTATTTGCCGTCACAGGCTCGGTCGCGTTCGACAAGGTGTTTGCAGACGCGCCGGCGCTGGCTGGCAAGTCGTTCATGATCTTTGGCATGCAGGCCGACATCATGACGGCGATCTGTTTGCTGCTGTTCATGGGCGCGATGGGCAAGTCGGCGCAGCTTGGGTTGCACACCTGGCTGCCGGACGCGATGGAGGGCCCAACGCCGGTCTCCGCGCTGATCCATGCAGCCACGATGGTGACCGCTGGGGTTTTCATGGTCGCGCGGTTGTCGCCGCTGTTTGAACTGGCGCCAGAAGCCAGCAAGGTCGTGATGTACGTTGGAACGGCGACGGCGTTCTTTGCAGCGACCGTCGGCCTCGTCCAGAACGACATCAAGCGGGTGATCGCGTATTCGACGTGTTCGCAGCTTGGCTACATGTTTGCTGCGCTGGGCGTCGGGGCCTACGGTGCGGGCATCTTCCATTTGTTCACCCACGCCTTCTTCAAGGCGCTGTTGTTCTTGGGGGCTGGTTCGGTCATCCACGCGATGCACCACGAGCAGGACATGCGCAACATGGGCGGGCTCGCGAAAAAGATCCCGGTCACGTTCGCGATGATGACAATCGGAACACTGGCGCTGACCGGCGTCGGCATTCCGCATGCGTTCGGGTTTGCCGGGTTCCATTCCAAAGATGCGATCATCGAAGCAGCTTATGCGGCCCACACGCCCAATAACATCGTGTTCTGGGCACTGGTGGCGGCAGCGTTCATGACGTCGTTCTATTCGTGGCGGCTCGTGTTCATGACGTTTTTCCAGTCGCCGCGCTGGGCGCATGATGCACACGCTGCGCACGGCCACGACGACCATGCCGCCGCTGGTCATGGTCACGATGATCACGCTGCCGAAGCACACGGGCATGACTCGCATGGCCATGAGCCGCATGAGAGCCCGCAGGTGATGCTCATTCCGTTGTACGTGCTGGCGTTGGGTGCGGTCGTTGCGGGCGTCGTGTTCGCACCGTACTTCATCGGCCACGGCTACAAGGAATTCTGGGGCAAGGCGCTTTACGAGGGGCCGAACAACCACATTATGCACGCCATGCATGAGATCCCGCACTGGGTCGGGTTTGCGCCGTTCGTTGCGATGCTGTCGGGGTTGGCGCTGGCGTATGTGTACTACATCGCAGCGCCCAGCCTGCCTGCTGCCACGGCGCGCGCGTTCAAGCCGGTCTATCTGTTTTTCCTCAACAAGTGGTACTTCGACGAGCTGTACGACTTGCTGTTCGTGCGCCCGGCGTTCTGGATCGGACGGGTGCTGTGGAAGGGTGGCGACGGCGCCATCATCGACGGCACCATCGACGGGACCGGCAACGCCGTGCTCGCCGGTACGCGCCGCGCCGTGGGGCTGCAAACCGGGTTTGTCTACACGTATGCTTTCGCGATGCTGATCGGGGTTGCCGCGATCATGTCGTATATGATCGTCGCTACGGGGGCCTTTAGATGATCAACCTCACCGGAGTGCCGATCCTTTCGATCGTCACCTTCTTTCCGATTTTGGGCGCGCTGTTCATTGCCTGTCTCAACAAGGACGCGGCGGGCAACGCGCGCTGGGCCGCGTTGTGGGTGACGCTGCTGACGTTTGCTGCGTCGCTGCTCATCTGGATCAACTTCGATACCGGTAATCCGGGCTTCCAGTTCGTCGAGACCAAGAACTGGCTCGGGGCGATGAAGTACAAGATGGGCGTCGACGGCATTTCGATGCTGTTCGTGATCCTGACCACGTTCCTGATGCCGCTGTGCATTCTGGCAAGCTGGCAGTCGATCGACACCCGCGTGCGCGAATATATGATCGCGTTCCTGGTACTCGAAAGCCTGATGATCGGCGTGTTCTGCGCGCTGGATCTGGTGCTGTTCTACCTGTTCTTTGAAGCCGGCCTCATCCCGATGTTCCTGATCATCGGGATCTGGGGCGGCAAGCGGCGCGTGTACGCAAGCTTCAAGTTCTTTCTCTACACGCTGCTCGGATCGGTGTTGATGCTTCTCGCCATGATGGCGATGTACAACGCGGCTGGCACAACCGACATTCCGGCGCTGATGACGTACCAGTTCCCGGCCGACATGCAGAAGTGGCTGTGGCTGGCGTTCTTTGCGTCGTTCGCGGTGAAGATGCCGATGTGGCCGCTGCATACGTGGCTGCCGGATGCGCACGTTGAAGCGCCGACCGGCGGGTCGGTCATTCTGGCGGCGATCCTGCTCAAGATGGGCGGATATGGTTTCCTGCGGTTCTCACTGCCGATGTTCCCGGTCGCGAGCCACGACTTCGCGCCCCTCATCTTCGCCATGTCGGTGATTGCGATCATCTACACCTCGCTCGTCGCGCTGGTGCAGGAGGACGTGAAAAAGCTGGTCGCGTACTCGTCGGTCGCGCACATGGGCTATGTGACGCTCGGGATTTTCACGTTCACGTCGCAAGGCATCGACGGCGCGATCTTCCAGATGCTGTCGCACGGGATCGTGTCGGCAGCGCTGTTTCTGTGCGTCGGCGTGGTTTACGACCGGATGCATACGCGCGAAATCGCGGCCTACGGCGGGCTTGCCGACCGGATGCCGGTGTATGCGCTGTGCTTCATGGTGTTCACGATGGCCAACGTCGGCCTGCCGGGAACGTCGGGGTTCGTCGGTGAATTCTTGACGCTGCTCGGGGCCTACAAGGCAAACGCGACGGTGGCGGCCCTCGCAACGGTCGGTGTGATCTTGTCGGCGGCGTACGCGCTGTGGCTGTATCGCCGTATGATCTTTGGGACGCTGGAAAAGGCGAACCTCAAAGACATTCTCGACCTCAACGCACGCGAGATCGCAATTCTTGCACCGCTGGTTATCCTGACGATCTTCTTTGGGGTGTATCCCGCAGCGTTGCTCGATGTGACGGCGCTGTCGGTCAAGAAGCTCGTGCAGAATTATGAAATGGCCGTGAAAACGGCGGAACTCGTGGTGGGCCGTTAAGACCATGCAACTTGCAACCCTCACACCTGCGATCCCTGAGATCATCGTCGCGCTGGGCGCGATGGCGCTGCTGATGCTCGGTGCTTTCCTTCCTGTCAGTTGCACCAATTGCGTCCAGCGCAATGGCACTGTGGTCAGTTGGCTTGCCATTGTGGTGATGGCGGCGGCGCTGTATTTCGTGGCCATCGTGCCGTGGTCGGCGAAGGCGATTTCGCTGTTTGACGGCGCGTTTATCGCGGACGGTTTTTCGCGGTTCATGAAGGTGCTGATCCTGATCGGGGCGGCGGCGTCGATCATGCTGTCGTTCGATTATCTCAAGACCCACAAGCTGATGCAGTTCGAGTACCCGGTGCTCGTGCTTCTGTCGGTTGTCGGCATGATGATGATGGTGTCGGCGGGCGATCTGATCGCGCTCTATCTCGCAATGGAACTGCAAAGCCTGGCGCTGTACGTGCTGGCGGCAATCCGCCGGGACGACGTGAAATCATCGGAAGCGGGCTTGAAATATTTCGTGCTCGGCGCGCTGTCGTCGGGGATGCTGCTCTATGGCGCGTCGCTGATCTACGGGTTCACCGGTTCGACGAATTTCACGGTCATCGCGCAGGTTGCGACGGCGACGGGGGCAGCCAGCAACATCGGGCTCATCATCGGGCTCGTTTTCTTGATGGTCGGCTTGGCGTTCAAGATCGCGGCGGTGCCGTTCCACATGTGGACGCCGGACGTGTATGAAGGCGCGCCGACGCCGGTGACGGCATTCTTCGCCGCCGTTCCCAAGCTCGCCGCCATGGCCCTGCTGGTGCGCGTGCTGTCGATCGGGTTCCCCGGCGGGCAGGTCAAGTGGCAGCAGATCATTGTGTTCCTGTCGCTGGCGTCGATGATCTTCGGGGCGTTCGCAGCCATCGGGCAAACCAACATCAAGCGGCTGATCGCGTATTCGTCGATTGCCAATATCGGCTTTGCGCTGGTCGGGCTGGCGGCGGCCAACGAAGAAGGCGTGCAAGGCGTCCTGATCTATCTCGCGATCTACATGGCCATGACGCTGGGCTCCTTCGCGTGTATTCTCGCGATGCAGCGTGACGGCAAGCCGGTTGAAGACATCAGCGAACTGGCTGGCCTTGCGCAGACCAACATGAGCATGGCGGTGATCCTGGCCGCGCTTATGTTCTCGCTGGCGGGCATTCCTCCGCTCGCTGGGTTCTTCGCAAAGTTCTACGTATTCCTGGCGGCCGTGAAAGCCGGATTGTGGCCTTTGGCGGTGCTCGGCGTGCTGGCGAGCGTGGTTGGCGCATATTACTACCTGCGGGTCGTGAAGATCATGTTCTTCGACGAGGCCAAGCCAGCGTTTGCAAAAGTTGATACCAGCGTGTTCCTGGTGATGGCGGTATCGGGACTGTTCGTCATCTTGTTCATCGCAGCACCAAGCCCGCTGGTCGACGCGGCGATGGCGGCGGCGCGGTCGTTGAAGCTTTGAAACAGGCCGTCAACAGCTTTCGCTTGCACCACTTGCCCGAGACGCCCTCGACGAATTCCGACGCGATGGCGCGGGCTATTGCGGGGGAAGCGTTGCCCTTGTGGGTGATGGCGGACCAGCAGACGGCCGGTAAAGGCCGGTCGGGGCGGGCGTGGCAATCGGCGCCGGGAAATTTACACACGAGCCTTGCGTTGAAAGTGGCCTGCGAGCACAACCGCGCGACACAGCTCGCGCTGGTGGCCGGCGTCGCCGTTATTGAAGCGGTGCGCGCTCTTGCAACAGGTCATTCCGGTTCCAATATCAGTAAAGTGCGGCTCAAGTGGCCCAACGACGTCATGGCGGGGGATGCCAAACTTGGTGGAATACTGATTGAGACAACCACTGACTTAGGGCGCGGCGGTCTTATTTGCGTCATTGGGTTTGGCATCAATGTCATCAGTACTCCCAGGATCGACCGGAAACTTGCTCACCTTCATGAATTGGGCCTGGTGGTAACGGCTGGTGCGTTGCAACATGCGCTCGCAGTGGCCATGTCGGAAGCGCTTGAGGTTTGGAACGAAGGCGCGGGTTTTGGATTGATCCGTTCGCGGTGGCTTGCAGCCGGGTTGGCCGAAGGCGACGCGATCAGCGTGAACGCCGGAAGCGGCCCGGCAGGCGGTTTGTTTGCAGGACTAGACGATGGTGGCGCGCTGCTGATGCGCGACCCGTCGGGACAGGTTTTAAGGTTTACGTTCGGCGATGTGACGCTGCAAAGCGCCTGAGCTGATTGAGGAATTTAGCCGCGAGGCGGCAGGTAAGAGCGAAGGTAGAAGGTAGATGGCTAATAATGACGTGAAGTCCGGTTCCGCAGGGGGCCAGGACGAACTGGTATTTGTGGCGCTCGGCGGTTTGGGCGAAATTGGAATGAACGTGTATCTCTATGGCTTCGGCCCGGAGACGCACCGGCAGTGGCTGATGGTGGATTTGGGGATTACGTTCCCCGGCGAGAGCGAGCCCGGCGTCGATGTCGTGCTGCCCGATCTCAAGTTCCTCTACGAAAATCCAAAATCGCTGATCGGAATTGTGCTGACGCACGCGCACGAGGATCACATCGGCGCGGTCGTTGACCTGTGGCCCAAGTTGAAGGCGCCGGTTTATGCAACGCCGTTCACGGCCGGCATGGTGCAGTCGAAGACGCAAGAATTTGGCAACCGGCTGAAGCTGCCGATCAAGCAGGTCCCGCTGGGCGGGCGGGTGCAGATCGGGCCGTTCGACATCGAGTTCGTGACCATGTCGCATTCGGTGCCCGAGTCGTCGGCGCTGGCGATCCGCACGCCGCTGGGCACGGTTTTGCACACCGGTGACTGGAAGCTCGACAAGCGGCCCTTCATTGGCCAGCCAGCCGACGAGAAACGGTTGCAGGAACTGGGCGAAGAAGGCGTGCTGGCCATGGTGTGCGACTCGACGAATGCGTTCCGCGAGGGGCGCTCGCCGTCGGAGGAGGAAGTGGCGCGCTCGATCATGGAGATCATCAAGCAGCAGAAGCGGCGCGTGGCGATCACGACGTTTTCGTCCAACGTGGCGCGCGTCAAGGCCGTGGCGGACGCCGCCGAAGCGACCGGGCGTCAATTGGTGGTCGCCGGGCGCTCGCTGCACCGGGTCATCGACGTGGCGATCGATACCGGCTACCTGCCGAAGAACTTCAAGTATCTCGATCAGGATCAGGCCCAATATCTGAATGCGCGTGATACCTGCATTCTGTGTACGGGCAGCCAAGGCGAGGCGCGCGCCGCGATCTCGCGGATTTCGCAGAACGAACATCCAGCGATTTCGCTCGGCAAGGGCGACACGGTCATCTTCTCGTCGCGCACGATTCCCGGCAATGAGCGTCCGGTCGGCAAAATCCAGAATAACCTCGCGCATCTGGGCGTCGACGTGATTACCGATAACGAAGCCCTGGTGCATGTCACCGGGCATCCGCGCCGCGATGAACTCAAGCAGATGTATGCCTGGATCAAGCCGAAGGTTGCGATCCCGATGCACGGCGAAGCGCGGCATCTGAAGGAGCAAGGCCGTCTGGCACGGGCGGCAGGTGTTGCAACCGTGGTTGAGCCGCTCAACGGCGACGTCGTGCTGATCGCGCCAGGGCAGCCGCGGATTGTGGATGAAATTCACACGGGACGGCTGTTCCGCGATGGCCGCCTTATCGTGCCCGATAGCGATGGTCCGGTGCGCGAACGCCGCAAGCTGATGCAGGTCGGCATGGCGATGGTTGCGATCACGCTGACTCCGCGCGGCGATATTCTGGGCTATCCGCAGGTGGCGCTCGACGGCGTGCCGCAGGATACCGATCGCGGTGAAGCGATGTACGATGTGGCGCTCGATGCCGTCGAAGGGACGCTGAAAAGCATTCCGCAGCCGCGGCGCAAAGACCCGGAAATGGTGCGCGAAGCCGTGCGGCGGGCCGTGCGTGGTGCGATCGCCGAAGCCTGGGGCAAGAAGCCAATTGTCAAAGTGCTCATTAATGTGGTCGAAAAGTAAGTAAGCACGGGAGTGGGGAATGGGGAGTTGGGAGTTGGTAGAAGCCAGCCGCTAACTCTTATCCCCAATCCCCAATCCCCACTCCCAACTCCCGAGGAATTATGATCGGACGCCTCAATCACGTTGCTATCGCGGTCAAGGATATCGAGGCTGCGAGCGCGAAGTATAAGAATGTGCTGGGGGCGCAAGTGGACGCACCGTTTGAGCAGCCCGAGCATGGCGTGACGGTCGTGTTCATCAACTTGCCCAACACCAAGATCGAGCTATTGCAGCCGCTGGGCGAGGGCTCGCCGATCGCCAAATTCCTGGAAAAGAATCCGGACGGCGGCATTCATCACCTTTGCTATGAAGTCGAGGATATCCTGGCCGCGCGCGATCAGTTGAAGGCGGGCGGGGCGCGGGTACTGGGCGATGGGACGCCCAAGATCGGTGCGCACGGCAAGCCGGTGCTGTTTCTCCACCCCAAGGATTTCAACGGCACGCTTGTCGAGCTGGAACAGGTTTAAATGAAACTCTCGTTTGCCATCGTCGTTTATGTCTGCATCTGGTTCATGACGCTGTTTGCGGTGCTGCCGTTTGGCGTCCACACGCAGGACGATGCGGGCGAGGTCGTGCCGGGAACGCCCGGAAGCGCTCCGTCCAAGATGCGGTTCTGGCGCATCTTTGCTATCAATTCGCTGGTCGCGGCGGTGGCGTTCTGCGTGTTTTACGTCGGCTACACCCAGGGCTGGCTGACGGCGCACGAGGTTTCCGCGCCAAAGGTCAATTAGAGCTGGTTGTCCCCAGACATTGTTCCACCTGACATAGTACTGATCGGCACGATGTGGCACAGCAGCCACGGGTTGACGACAGGATGAGGGTCCAGGGCTTGAAACCCGCGCATGCGCGGTTTCGGCCTGCTAGGGTGAGAGCAGTCTTCTGGGGGTGTGCGTGAGAGTTTTCAGTCAGATTCGTGCGTTGGTCATCGCGGTTGGGGCGACGATGTGCGCGGCTGTGCCCGCATCCGCTGCCGAACTCAAGATTTCGTTCAATGAACTGGCGCGGATCGTGGCCGCCACGGTCGGCGATGCGAAGCTGCGGCTGCACAATGTGCCAGGTGGAACATTCGATTTCACTGCGGGTTCGTCGCTAAAACTTGGCTCGACATCCGTGCCGATCCCGATCCAAGCGCGGTCGTTCGTGGTCGGTGGCACGAAGTACGCCTATTACGTCAACGATTTGAATTCTAACAAAATTACCATCTCGTCCGTGCAGGGAGCCCTGCGCTTCACGATCACATTCGACGATACCGGGCCGGAAGTGGTCGGGCGCTGCGTGTCCGGCTTCTGCGTTTCCAATTCGTCGCTTCCCGAGATCGAGTGGAAGACGCCGATGGTGACGATGGACCTCGTTCCTGTTTTGGCTGGCGGAAGCCTGTCGCTGGTGGCGAAGCGGGTCGAGGTCAGCGGATCGTTCACGCCAGACTGCGACGGGGCGACGGGCATTTTTTCCGGCTCGTTGTGCAAGATCGTGCTGCCACAAGCGCGCAAGGCGACGACCAATCTCAAGACCGACTTGAATGCGGTATTGTTGAAGCAACTCAATGCGCCAGAAATTCAGACGAAGCTTGCGTCTACGCTGGCCGGAATCTTGAAGTTCGGGCCGGCCGGGCAAGTCACCTTTTCCAAGGTGGTTACCGATAGCGAGAACGTGACGCTGACGTTCTGCCTTGCGTGCCAGACGCAGTGAGCTGAACATGCGGCGCTTGTCCGTGCTTCGACCGTCAGCGGCGGAGAATTTGCGATTTTTCAGGTGGCAGCTTGTTTGGAGCGCTTTTGGCGCGTACGGATCAATTCGGATTGCCAGAGTGAAGCTGCGGGATGTTTGGGAGACTGCATGACGCGTCTTATTTTGATTGCCGGATTTTGCGCCGGACTTGCCGGGTGCGCTTCGAGCGGTCCGACGGGTAAGGAAATTCTGACGGGATCGCTGCAACCGCACAAGGCGCGTCTGGTTATTTACCGGACCGCGATCATGGGATTCGCGGTTCAGCCGAATTACATCGTCGACGGCAAGTCGGTGGCACCCGCGCAGCCCAACGGCTTCGTCGTATGTGACATCGCGCCGGGAAAACACAATGCGTCGGTCGATAATCCGTCGGCCAACATCAATTTCGGCGGCGGTTCAGAGAAGGCCGATGTGACGCTGAAGGCGGGTGAGACACGCTATATCCGGGCGGATATCAATCCGGGTCTGACGATTGGGGTTGTAACGCTTACGCAGGTGACGGAAGAGCAGGGTAAGGCCGACACCCAGGCGCTGTATAAGCAGACCGCGTCCTGCAGTTGAGGCGAACCTTCCGCTGTGCGGCCGGTTCGCCTGCGGTGACGACCGCTGTGATCTGCGGTCAGCGGCAGATAAGCACGGGGATTTTGGCGTGCGAGATCACGCTCTGTGCCTGACTGCCGAGCAGCAGCCGGTTGATGCCGCGGCGGCCGTGCGAGGCCATCACGATCAGATCGCAGCCTTGGTGTTCCGCAGTATGAACAATGCCATCGCAGGGCGAACTGTCGGGAACGTGGATCGTTTCACATTCAACCCCTGCTTCCTTCGCCGCCGCGCTGAAGGCATGCAGAATTGATTGAGCGGCTTCGGACGCGGCAGTTTCGTACTTTTCGATCTTTATCAGACCGTCTTTGCCAGCGACATCGAGCGCCGACCAGATTTCGGTCACGGTAACCCCCGTCACCTTGGCGTTGACAGCTTTGGCGAGTTTGAGGCCCTGTTCGACGGCCTTCTGACCCACGTTCGTGCCGTCGGTCGCAATCAACAGATGTTTGTACATGAAGGGCTCCCTACCGAAATCCCGCGCGAAGGGGACGATGCATATGGTATTGAATCACGCGCTATAACCTTGACGTGTATCAAGTATGCCAATTCGCAGAGCGGCTGCCAGCCCCATGAACTTAGCCCAAGTGGTTCCCCGCTGCTATGGTTCAAGAGATCCTGACGCCCGGCGGAGTTTGGCAACGTCGCGGATCTGAACCGAGCGGCCAGCGTCTCGGACTTCGATCACGCCGACCGTTTTGAAGTCGGTCATTTTTCGGCACACGGTTTCCAGCGTCAGACCGAGGCAGTCGGCCATTTCTGCGCGCGTCAGCGGCAGGTCGAACGCTGCGAGCTGGTTGGCGCCCGCAGGCGATGGCGGTGCGAGGCGTTTCATCATCAATTCAAGCAGCGTCGCGACTTTCTCGCTCGCGGTTTTGCGGCCCAACAGCAAAAGCCACTCCTGGGCGGCGTCGAGGTCGTCGAGGGTGTGAGCGAGGAGGCGGTGACCAAGGCCAGGGTGCGATTTCGTGAGATCTTCGAACTTGGCGCGAGAAAACAGGCAGATCTTTACGTCCGTGGCGGCGGTTGCGTCATAGGGGCTGGCCAGTCGCCAGGGACGGCCGAGGAAATCGGAGGGGAATTGCAGGCCGACGATCTGCTGGCGGCCATCGGAAAGCGATTTCGTGAGCTTGATGGCACCAGTCACCACAGTTGCGAAGAAGGTTTGCTGCTCGCCGTCGCGCAGGATCGGCTGTCCCGACGCAAACTCTTTAAATTGCGAGATCGAGTTCAGTTTGAGAAGCTCGTCGCGGGTCAGCATGGCGCAGATGGAGCGGTCGCGGACGGCACAGGTATCGCAGGCGATGGAGAGACTGGTGGCGACGAGCCTGGGCAAGGCGCGCGGTAGTGTCCCGACGACTGGCATTCTCAAGCCTCTCGAACATTGCCGCTGACAAGCAGCTGTGGCAACGAATAGACCCGAACCGTCGTCGTGTCTGTGACAAAGTCACAAAGGGTGTCGGCTGGACAGCTCAAGATTGGCTTGCGCGTCACCAGATGGAACTGAAGCGGCACGCTGAAACTGGGGATGGCTGCTTGCGCGGCGCGGCGTGGTTGAGTAAGCCCGTGCATCATCTTCACTTTGTTTGGAACGAGCCAATGAGCAAGCGCGCGCTTTCGGTTACCCGGGAACAGAACTTCCCCGATTGGTATCAGGCGGTCGTGCGTGACGGCGACATGGCGGAGACGAGCCCGGTTCGCGGCTGCATGATCATCAAGCCGTGGGGCTGGGGCGTGTGGGAGCGGATCCAGGCCGATCTCGACGCGCGCATCAAGGATACCGGGCACGAGAACTGCTATTTCCCGCTGTTCATCCCGTTGAGCTTCATTGCGAAAGAGGCGGAGCACGTCGAAGGGTTCGCCAAGGAGATGGCGGTCGTCACCCATCACCGGCTGATGAACCAGGGCGGCAAGCTGGTGGTCGATCCAACGGCGAAACTTGAAGAGCCGCTGATCGTGCGCCCGACGTCGGAAACGATCATCGGCGATGCGTTCCAGCGCTGGGTGAAGAGCTATCGCGACCTGCCGCTGCTCATCAATCAGTGGGCGAACGTGGTGCGCTGGGAAATGCGCACGCGGCTGTTCCTTCGCACGGCTGAATTCCTGTGGCAGGAAGGGCATACGGCGCATGCGGATCGCGACGACGCGATGGCCGAGACGCTGAAGATGCTCGAAGTCTACCGCGCGTTCTCGGAAAACATTCTGGCGATGCCGGTGATCGCAGGTGAGAAGCCCGCGAACGAGCGGTTCCCCGGTGCCGACAACACGTACTCCATCGAAGCGATGATGCAGGACGGCAAGGCATTGCAGGCCGGCACGTCGCATTATCTGGGAACGCACTTTGCGAAGGCACAGAACATTCAGTTCCAGAGCGCGCAGGGTACGCTTGAGTATTGCCATACGACAAGTTGGGGCGTGTCGACGCGGCTGATCGGCGGGCTGATCATGACGCATGCCGACGACGATGGGCTGCGGTTGCCGCCCAAGGTTGCGCCGCGCCAGATCGTCATCGTGCCGATGCTACGTGAGAAGCCGGAAGATGCGGCGTTGCTTGAGTATTGCCGTGGGATCGAGAAGGACTTGAAGGCGGCGGGCATCCGAGTGCTGGTTGATGCCAAGCCGGTGAAGTCGGCGGAAAAGCGCTGGAACTGGGTCCGCAAGGGCGCGCCGGTGATCGTGGAAATCGGCGGGCGCGATGCAGCCGGTGGCAACGTCACATTCATGCGCCGCGACGCCCTGCGTGACGGCGACAAGGTGGCGATGCACACGAAGGCGCGGGATGCGTTCGTGGCCGAAGCACCGGCGCTGCTGGAGGCGATCCAGACCAAGCTGTACGCCGACGCGAAAGCGCTGCTCGACGGCAATATCATCAAGACAATCAAGACGTTCGACGAACTGGAAGCCTATTACGGCAAACTCGAAGGCGACGACGAGGGCAGCTTCAAAGGCTGGGCTCTCGTGTCATGGTCGAAGCCTGAGGGCGCCGTCCTTGAGGGCATCGCCGACAAGCTCAAGGCGCTGAAACTCACGATCCGCAACGCACCGTTGGGCCAGGCAAAGGCCGAGGGCACATGCCTGTTCACGGGTGAGAAGGCGGTCGAGTGGGTGTTGATTGCGCGGGCGTATTGAGGGGCGGGGCGTAGGTTGCTTTCTCCTTTCCCGCGGTCTTCGCACCGGGTGCCGAGCAAGGCCGCTATTTCACTCGCAATATCCGTGCTGCTTTGCCGGCCTTACTGTCGTAGAGATTGAGTGCGGCGCGGCATGCGCCTTCAGCCTTTAGCTTGTCCAGATAGTGGCTGAACATGGCGGCGCCCTTCTTGAAGTCTTCGTTGGCAAGCTTTGCCGCGTCAGGCTTTACCAGGAGTTCGACATTTGGGCATGTTTCACTCGCACGGGAGGCATACCCAAGGTCGTAGGGCGTTTCGTCCCCAACAAGCGCCGCTTCGGCCAACGCTGGAATGGTGCGGGAACAATGCGCAAATAGCACTAAGGCGGCGAGGACTAAAGCGTTCGATTTCACGAGATTTGAGTCCTTGACTGTAAAGGCTTGAACAAAATGGTCGCTCAAAGCGCAAAGCGACCGTCACCGGCAGGCGCCCCGGCTATGTTTTGCGAAGGTGTGGTATTCCATTCTTAGGCTGGCAAACGGAGCGAAGGCCGCAATCTTACCGGCAGATCAACGTCACGTTTAGGGCAGAACACCCTCCTTCCCGCATGGGAAGGAGGGCCGGTCAGGCAAATGCGAAGGCTGGTGTTAGCGGCTGATCCAGACTTCGACGCGGCGGTTGAACTGACGGGCGAGGTCGGTGTCGTTGCAGCTGGCCGGAGCCAGTTCGCTGTACCCCTTGTTTTGAACACGGGGACCTGCGACCGGGCCTAAGGCGCGCAGGACGGCCTGGGCGCGCGCATCCGATAGGGCTTTGTTCGAGCCGAAGCTGCCGACGGTATCGGCGAATCCAGCGAGTAAGACGGTTTTACCCCTTTGAGCAGGTTCGGAGAGCCAGTTGCGTAACCGGGCGATGTCGGCCAAGGCCTTATTGTCGAGTTCAAAGGAACCCGTATTGAAACGGAAGGTCGTCGATACCCGCTCGCGATCGCGGATGTCTGACATCAAAACCTTCATCAGGCGCTCGTCGAAATCGCCGGGCGCCGCGTTCAAGGCGTTGGCCATGCGGGGCGTTTGGCTTTCGTAAGGCAGGCGGTCAATCGTCTGGTCGATAAAGTCCGAGGATTTAACGATTGGCTGGGCTTTTTCCGACAGAGCGAATTGCAGGATGTTCTGGCCCAGGATCGTTTTGGGCGTGCCGTTCGTGTAAAGGTAAAGCCGACGCGCGAGGGGGTATTCTTCGGTCTTGATCGCGAACGTGCTTGGTTGAATGACAAGGCCGCAAGTCGTTTCGATATTCAGTGCCTTGGCGTTACGCGCGTATGCAATGCCGGTGAAGCCGATGCCGTTGGGGTCGGCTGCGACCCAGTCGGACTGTTCGGCGTGATTTTCGGTGCGCTTGGCGGCGCTCGATAGTTTGAGTTTTCGTGGGTCGAGAACGAGGGACTTGAAGGTGTCGAAGGTGCCTGAGTCTTCTGTTGGGGCGTATACGTTGATCGTGCCAGCGGGCTGGCCGACTTGCGCCCAGTCGGTAATCTGACCGGCGAAGATTTTGGCGATGGTTTCGATCGAAAGCGAGACGATATTGTTTCCAGGTGAGGTCAAAACCATCAGGCCGTCGAGGCCGAGGATGTGTTCGTTGCCGGGGGCGGACAGATCACCGAACCCTGCGGACTGGAGTTTCTTAATTTCGTCCAACTTGATGGGGCGGGATGACATTCCGATTTCGGCTTCACCTTTTTCGAGCGCCGAGAAAGCCGTGGACGACCCGTGGCGGTGCATCTGGACCAAACCAGCAGGCCGACCGCCTGCCGACAGTTCCATGTGCAGATCCAGTGCTGTCGCCTGGGGGATTTTGTTGACGGTGGAGCCAGTCGACGCTGCAAAGCCGGCGACGAGGGCGGGCATCAACTGGTTGCCGACGGTATTAGAACCCGAAATTGACACGGTATCGGCACTGCCAGTGGCGGCTGCGACGGGACGGCCGATTGGACCCTTGGGGCAATTTTCGCCGACACATTCAAAGCGGGTTGCGTCGAGCGCCATGGTGCCGAGGGCGCGAGATTGGATGGTATAACGGGCGCCGTCGTAGGATTGCAGATCGCCACGTAACTGGAAATCCCCACCGCGCATTTGAAGGGTTATTTCAGCGGCGGATGAAGCATCCGAAAGTGCTAAAGCAGACATAGAAACAATAATCGCAGAAATGCCCGCTGATCCACGTGCCATTACTCATTACTCCCCCGAACAGATCAAAGGGACTGCACGCAGCATTCAATATGAAGCCAAATCCACGCAGATCGTGCGCGAAAATCGAAAGACCGATGCAACCCCACATCCATTTGCGCCATTTTTTTTACAGTCCTGTGACAGCGGGTCGTGAGTGTTTGCCGCAGGTTAGATACCGCATTTCTGGGGTGGCCGCTGTCGGATGGTTAATCTGGAGCGAACAGACAGTTGGCTTATGGATGATTGGGCGAAAATGGTGAACTCATGCTGCGCAGTTCTGGCAGCAGCCACGTGCTTAACCCACGTGCGCTTGGCACAGTTCTTTCGCTTTGAGCGTGTCACCGGTGCCTGTGCAAACCTGTTGGGCCAGGCTGGGCCTGACGGGGACGTCTGAGGCTACCCTCGCCGTATTCGCCAAAGCGTGCTACTTTGACCGTTATGCTCGCTCGAAAGCCAAAATCGCCTGCAACGTACGCTGACATAGAGGCGCTGCCCGCGAATATGATCGGGCAGATCGTTCTCGGCGTGTTGCATTCGCATCCCCGTCCCGCGCCACGACACGTTCGGGCCTCGTCGCGGCTGGGGGCTGAGTTGGATGGTCCCTTTGATCGAGGCCGGGGCGGGCCGGGTGGTTGGATTATTCTGGATGAGCCGGAGCTGCACCTCGCGGATCATGTCATCGTTCCCGACCTTGCCGGGTGGCGGCGGGAGCGGTTGCCAAGGTTGCCGGAGACGGCCTATTTCGAGACCCCGCCCGACTGGGTGTGCGAGGTCCTATCACCCGCCACGGTGCGGCTCGATCGAACCGACAAACTTGCCGCCTATGCCGAGTTCAAAGTTGGGCATTGCTGGTTGGTCGATCCTGTCGCGCTGACGCTCGAGGTCTTCGAACTGCGCGAGGGACGATGGACGTTGTTTGGCACGTATAAGGATGCCGATCCTGTCGGCGCTCCACCGTTCTCGGTTCACACCTTCCCCCTCGACGTGCTGTGGCCGGACGACCAGACCTTGGTTTGAGCGGGCGCGCCAACTCAAGATTGCCCCCCGCAAACCTGTGGGCCGGATCGTCGCGGATTGGTTCGAGCCTTGACCTTGCCTTATGGGTCTGTGAAGGGAACCTGATAGGCGGCCAGGCTACGAAAAATTTGTGGGCTACGAAAGATTTGGGCCCGCGGGAGAGAGCATGACAGTAACGAGCCTAGCGGATGCGGCCCAGAAGCAGGCGGACACTCTGGCAGCGCCAGGGGAGACGAAACCGTTTGCGCCGTTCGAGTGGATGATCGCGCGGCGGTACCTGCGGGCGCGGCGCAAGGAAGGGTTTATCTCGGTCATCGCCGGGTTTTCGTTCCTCGGCATCATGCTCGGGGTGGCCACGCTCATTATCGTGATGGCGGTCATGAACGGGTTCCGGCAGGATTTGTTTTCGAAGATCCTGGGACTTAACGGTCATGTCATCATGGCCAAGGTGTCCGAAGAGTTCACCGATTACAACGACATGGCGGCCAAGATCGCCAAGGTGCCGGGCGTCACGCATGTGATGCCGCTGATCGAGGCGCAGGTGCTGGCGTCGTCGCCGGTGCAGGGGCTCGGAGCGCTGGTGCGCGGAGTGCCCGAAAGCGGTCTCAAGTCGCTGCCGCTGGTGGCCGGCGGCGTGCGCTATGGAACGCTTGACGGGTTCGATCAGCAGCAAGGCGTGGCGGTCGGGATCCGGCTAGCCAATGCGCTCGGCCTGCGGCTTGGCGATATGATCACGTTGATATCGCCGCGCGGAGCGACGACGCCGTTTGGGATGTCGCCGCGGACCAAGCCCTATGTCATCAGTGCGATTTTCGAGCTTGGCATGTCAGAGTACGACAAGACGATTATTTTCATGCCGCTCGCCGAAGCGCAGAAGTTCTTTTCGCGCGGTGAAGTGGCCGACGTGCTGGAAGTGGTGGTTGAAAACCCGGCCAAAGTCGAGAACTACGCGCCTGCGATCAAGCAAGCCGCCGGGGCGACGATGCAGCTCTCCGACTGGAAGCAGCGCAACGAGACGTTCTTCCGGGTGCTGGAAGTCGAACGCAGCGTGATGTTCATAATTCTATCGCTGATTATTGTCGTGGCGGCGCTCAATATCATTTCGGGCATCATGATGCTCGTGAAGGACAAGGGGCGCGATATTGCCGTGTTGCGCACAATGGGCGCAACCAGCGGGTCCATGATGCGGGTGTTCCTGATTACGGGGGCGTCCATCGGCGTGGTTGGGACGCTCGCAGGCTTCGTGCTGGGCATCATCTTCTGCTGGAATATTGAAAGCATCCGTCAGTTCGTACAGATGGTGTCCGGGCGGACGGTGTTTGACCCCAACGTGTACTACCTGACGAAAATGCCGGTCGCGATTGATGCCTGGGAGACGCTGACGATTGTGGTCATGGCACTTGTGATTTCGGTGCTGGCGACGCTCTATCCGTCGTGGCGGGCCGCAAAACTCGATCCCGTCGAAGCACTGCGGTACGAGTGAGCGAAGTCGATATGGACTCCAACGGGAAAGTAGCCCTCGTGCCGGTATTACAACTCGAAAATCTACGGCGGTCGTTTAAACAGGGATCGCGCGAGCTGCATGTGCTGGCGGGTGCGAGCGCGGTATTGCGGCGCGGCGAGGCGGTGGCACTTGTGGGGCCGTCAGGGGCCGGCAAGTCCACGCTGCTGCACATCGCCGGGCTGCTTGAAACACCCGACAGCGGTCGTGTCGTGGTCAATGGCCGCGATTGCTCGGGAATGGCGGACGGTCCGCGCACGGCAATCCGGCGGACCGACATGGGGTTCGTGTATCAGTTCCATCAGTTGCTGCCGGAGTTTTCCGCACTCGAGAACGTGGTGCTGCCGCAGCTGATTTTGGGCCGGTCGCAGAAGGTGGCCGAGGAGCGCGCGCGGGATTTGCTGTCGTCGCTGGGGTTGGCTGAGCGGTTGACCCACCGGCCAGCGGAGTTGTCGGGCGGCGAACAGCAGCGGACAGCGATCTGCCGGGCGCTGGCCAATAATCCACGGCTGATCCTGGCCGACGAGCCAACCGGCAACCTCGATCCCAAGACCGCTGAACATGTGTTCCATGAGCTTGTGACGCTGATACGAACGACGGGGGTTGCCGCGCTGATCGCGACGCATAATCTCGATCTGGCGGCGCGAATGGATCGTATCCTGACATTAGAGAACGGGTTACTGGTTGAGACGACCGCTGCAGTGAAGTTAAACGGGACGCGGTATTAGTCCGCGATCAATTTCGAAAGTACGCGCATGAAGAGGCTGGTTGCTGGGATTACCGGTCTGGGGATGCTTGCAGCGTTTGCCGCATCGTGCTGCGCGCAGGACCGGGTGCCGGGCGATGTGATCCGGGACCGGATCCGTGACCGGATGGAGCAGCGGCGTCTGGAACGTGTGCCGATCCTGGGTGGGGCCGCGAAAGTGCCAGGGGCCGCACCCGGTTACGAGAGCATCGTGATTGCGGGCAAGACCCGCACGTTCATGCGCTACACGCCGAACCGGGTCCTGGGGAAAAAGGCGCCGGTCGTGTTTGCGCTGCATGGCGCGAAGGGCACGGCGGACCGGCTGGCGGGGTATCTCGGGCTCAATGATGTTGCCGACCGTGAGGGGTTTGTCGTCGTCTATCCGCAGGGCGAGAAGAACCGGTGGAACGACGGGCGGGCAGCCGACAAGACCGGCGGCGGGGAAGCGTCGGACGCCAACGATTTCGAGTTCTTGAACAGGCTCGCGGACGCGCTGGTGGTGCAGGGCGTTGCCGACCGCAACCGGATTTACATGCTCGGCGTTTCGAACGGCGGGTTCATGGCGTTCAATGCAGCATGCAATGTAGCGTCGCGGTTTGCGGCCTATGCAAGCGTGATAGCGAGCATGCCGGTGGAGGCCATCGCCAAGTGCAAGCCGGGGCGCGCGGTACCGGTCATGATGATCAACGCGACAGCGGACGAGTTGATCAAGATCGACGGCGGGCCGGGGAAATTCGGCATCAGCGGAAATGCGCCGCCGATGGATGTGGCCAAGCATTTCGCGGAACTGGCCGGATGTAAAAGCGTGAGCGCGATGGCGCTGCCGGATGCCGATCCCAAGGATGGGACGCGGGTGTCGCTGTCGAGTTGGGGCGGGTGCGTACCAGGAAGCGGGATCGAGTTTTACGCAGTCGACGGCGGCGGGCATCAAGCGCCAGCGCGGGGCAAAGTCACAGGCGGGTTCGTGCTCGACATGTTTTTGGGAACCCGCAGCCACGACATCGACACAGCCGAAGCGGCATGGGCGTTTTTCAGGGGTCTGGGCAAGTAGGCGCGAGCGGTTGCGGATTGCATTTGCCAAGCCGGCGCGTGTAAGGACGGCGATCAACCACAAGTCAACCGTTGGTGCAAGACGCTCATGACCCGAATCGGTTTTTACTCAGGCTCGTTCGATCCCGTGACGCTGGGGCATATGGATGTGATCGTACGGGCAGCAAAGCTCGTCGATAAGCTGGTGATCGGGATCGGCGTCAATCCGGGCAAAACGCCGTTGTTTTCCGAGAAGGAACGGATTGCGATGCTGCAGGCGGAGGTGGCACCCGTCAGCGTTGAGACAGGTACGGTGATCGAGATTGTCACTTTCGCCGGTCTCGTCGTTGATGCCGCGCGCGTCGCAAAGGCGAGTGTGATTTTCCGTGGGCTGCGGGATGGCACGGACTTCGATTACGAAATGCAGATGGCCGGGATGAATGGGGAGATGGCACCGCAGGTGCAGACCGTATTCGTCGCTGCGAGCCCGGCGGTGCGCCACATCGCGGCCAATCTGGTGCGGGCGGTTTCAGCAATGGGCGGCGATCCCGCGCCGTTCGTGTCGCCGGGAGTGGCCAAGCTGCTGAAAACTAAGGCAAAAGACAAAGCGAAGGCGGGGAGGTGATCTGCCGGTTGCGGGGGCGTCGTCAAATCGCCATAACTGCCGCAAATACCCGCTGTCGCCGGACATCGGCTTTTGCGTGTCTCCAATCTGAATTGAAGGATCTATCTATGCGCCGTTTGAAGAGCATCGCGTTTGCTGCTGCCGGGTTGATGGTTGCAGCGGTTGCTGGTGTGGCCCATGCACAGGCCCCAGCTCCTGCGGCCGATCCGGCCAATACCCTGATCCTGGAACTGAAGAGCGGCAAGGTGACGATCCAGCTCCGCCCCGACCTTGCGCCTAAGCACGTCGAGCGCGTTAAGACGCTGGCAAAGGAAGGATTTTACAACGGCCTTAAGTTCCATCGCGTCATCAACGAGTTCATGGCTCAGTCGGGCGATCCAACGGGTACCGGCATGAGCGGGTCAAAGCTCGGCAACTTGGCCGCTGAATTTTCGCCCGAACCGTTCCGCCGCGGAACGATTGGCGCGGCCCGTTCGCAAAGCCCCGACAGTGCCAACAGCCAGTTCTTCATCTGCTTCACGGATTTTGGCTGCGATAGCCTGCGGGGCAAATATACCATCTGGGGCAAGGTGACCACCGGGATGCAGTATGTCGATGCCATCACGCGCGGCGAGCCGCCGTCAACGCCCGACACGATCATCAAAATGTATATGGCGTCGGATGCAGGCGCAGCAGCGGCCCCTGCTGCGGCGAAGAAGTAAATTGCCTGCCACGCTTAGGCTGACCCGACCCCCACCGCATCCAGACCTCGACCCATAACCCCTCCCCGCAAGGGGGAGGGGAAAAGAAGGACAATCCAAGTGACTGAGATCAAAGATCCCGAGAATACGCTGATTATCGAAACAACGAAGGGCAAGGTCGTCATTGCCATGCGCCCCGATCTCGCGCCTGGGCATGTGGCGCACATCAAGAAGCTCGCGCGCGAAGGGTTCTACGATGGCATCGTATTCCATCGCGTGATCCCCAACTTCATGGCGCAAACGGGTTGCCCTAAGGGCACCGGTACGGGCAACTCGAAGTATCCCGACCTCAAGGCTGAGTTCAACAAGGAGCCGCATGTGCGCGGTACGGCGTCGATGGCGCGCGCATCGAGCCCGAACTCTGCCAACAGCCAGTTTTTCATCTGCTTTGGCGATACCGGGTTCCTCGACGGCCAGTACACGGTCTGGGGGAAGGTCGTCGACGGCATGGAAAATATCGACAAGATCAAAACCGGCGAGCCGGTGCAGAACCCCGACAAGATGATCTCGGTAAAGGTCGCAGCCGACGTGAAGTAATACCAAACCGCAGGTTTCCGCGCGTGGGGTTGCCTCGCCGCATGGCGATCTTTCAGATCGACGCGGCGTCGATGCGAAGCATCGCGGGGCGATGATGCGAAGCATCGCGGGGCGATGACGCGCAAACAAAGGAAAATGCCAGCCCGCAGCCTGTGAAACGAAGAGTCATAACTTCTGCGGGCTGGTATAAGATTGAAAGGGCGGTGAGTAATCACCGCCTTTTTTTGTTGGCCGGATGGAAGGCGGAGTTTGTGCTCACAGCGTTGAAGGCGGGTTTTGCGTATTTCGGGGTTGTGTTCGGCGCTGGGTTCGCACTTGGGGTACTGCGCACGTTGGTCGTGATCCCGAGAGTGGGGGAACTAACGGCCGTACTGTTGGAACTTCCCGTAATCCTGTCGCTGTCGTGGATCGCCTCACGATGGCTCGTCGCGACGTTCGCTGTGGACGGGCTGAGCGCGCGTCTGATGATGGGCGCGGTTGCGTTTGCACTGACTATGGCGGGCGAGATCGGCGTTTCCGTGCTTGCGCTAGGGCGAACGGTTGGCGAGCATTTCGCGAGTTTCCAGAGCGGCTTAGCGTTGCTGGGGTTGGCAGCGCAGATCGTGTTCGGTTTGATCCCGGCGGTTCAGCTTTCCGCAAGGGTCAAACGGGATTGAGGCGGGTGAGGCTTCTGCGGGCTGGTATTAGAGTGCTTCCGGGAAAAGTGTGAGCGGTTTTCCCGAAAGAAGCACGACAAAACATAGAGCTAGGGTCCGTCTGTGATTCCATCAAAACCGGACGGACCCTAGTCCGCAGCCTTTGCAGCGGCGGCAGCTTTTTCGGCGTTGCGCTTTTCGACGTGGGCGACGGCGAAAATGGAGCCTTCGTAGAGCAGGATCGTGGGGAGAGCCATGGCGATCATGCTGAAGGGGTCGGGCGGCGAGAGGACAGCAGCAACGGCGGTGATGCCAACGACGGCCCAGCGGCGTACGTCGCGCAGCGATTGGGCGGTCACGACGCCGGCACGGGCCAGCAGCGTCAGGATCACCGGGAGCTGAAAGCAGACGCCGAAACCGATGATCAGGTTCATGATCAGCGAGAGATATTCGGACACGCGGGCCTGCAGTTTGATTTCGACGCCGCCGCCGGTCTGCTCCATGCCGATGAAGAACTTCATGGCCATCGGCATGACGATGAAATAAACCACCGCCGCTCCAAGCGCAAACAGGACGGGCGTCGCGATCAGGTAGGGAATGAAGGCGTTGCGCTCGTGTTTGTAGAGCCCTGGGGCGACGAATTTGTAGATCTGGGTCGCAATGGCCGGGAAGGCGATGCAGAACGCGCCAAACAGGGCGAGCTTCATCTTCGTGAACAGGAATTCCTGTGGCGCGGTGTAGATCATCTCGATCTTTTCAGCGTTGCCGCGCGCCCATTGATATGGCCAGACCAGGATATTGTAGATCTCGGACGCGAACGCAAAGCAGACGATGAACGCGAGGCCGGTCGCAAGCAGCGAATAGATCAGGCGCGTGCGCAGCTCGGCCAGATGCTCGATCAGCGGAGCTTTGGAGGCCTCGATGTCGTCGGCGTCGTGCTTGGGCTTCGTGTCCGCCGTCGCGGTCGTGTCTGGCACGGTGGTCATGCGCCAGCCTTTGGTGCGGGATCGGCGGTATGGGGGGGCGCTGGCTGGGCCTGCACGGGGGCTGTCGCGCCGTTGATGCGGTGTTCCAGTTCGGCGAATTCGTGAGCATCGAGCGGCCGCGCGGGGATGGACAGCGGTTCAGCGGCGGGTGCTTCGATTGCGGGAGCGGAGGCGGGCGCTGGCATGTCGGGGGCGGACGCCGATGTAACGGGCGGCTCAGGCGGGCCGTCGTCGATGGGGTCGGACCAAGCCGGACGCGGAGTCAATTCGCGATCAATGTCGCGTGTGACGGCGTCGATGTCGTCGCGGACGGCGCTGGTCGTGCGGTTGATGGTTCCCTCGACGTCGCGCTTCACCGATTCCATTTCGGATTTAAGATTGGCCAGTTCCTGATCGCGCATCGCTTCGTCGAACTGGGCCCGGAATTCGTTGGCCTGACGGCGGATCAGACCGACGTATTTCCCAATCGTACGCAACAGCAACGGCAGGTCTTTGGGGCCGACCACGATGAGCGCGACCAGACCTAAGATCAGTAGTTTGCTGGACGTGAGATCGAACATTCCTGAACCAAACTTGCGCGACCCGGCGTGAACTGGGGCAACGTAAAACACATGAGCCGTCGAACAATGCGCGAAGTGTAACCCGGGATCGTTATCGAACGATGAGGACCGGCAAGGGCCGTCAGCCCACCTTTGTGTGCTCGCCAGGCTTGGTGGTCGAGGCTTCGATCGACTTCTTGGCCGCTTCGACCGACTTGGCATCGTCTTCGTCGTCGTTCAGGCCTTTTTTGAAGCTTTTGATGCCTTTAGCAACATCGCCCATGATCGACGAAATCTTACCCGAGCCGCCAAACATCAAAAGCGCGACGACCAGAAATATCAGCCAGTGCCATACGCTCAAGCTGCCCATGCGTCATCTCCTTGTTACTGCACGCAAATTTTACGCGGCAGACTTGTTTGGCCGGGCGTCCTAGCGGAAAACCACACGACACTTCTCCGGAAGCCCTTCTGTTAGATAGAATATCGCAGATATGAGCCCCAACGGCAAGCGCGGGCAGGGTTAGCGATTGGAAAGGTTTACGGCGTGAAAAAAGCAAGTGAGGGCGAGGGGCGCGCCGCGTCACCCCTGACATTTAGAACTCCGACCGTTGACGCGCAACTTTGTCAGTTGAAATGGTAGCTGAGACCGGCGCGGTAAATGGTCTGGTTGAATTCAACGTCTGCCGGGGTTCCACCAGCGATGGGAGCGTCGAAGCGTTCTTTACTGCCCTGGAAGTAGAGGGCTTCGGCGCGGATGGCCAAGTGCGGCATCAGCATGGCTTCGATGCCGCCGCCAACGACGAGGCCGCTATGTGTCCGGTCCACGTCCGAGCTCTGGCCTGGAGTGGAGTAGGTCATGGTCATGCTTTCCATGCCGAACCCTGCGGTGCCGAAGACCATGACCTTATTGAAGGCATAGCCCGCACGCGCGCGCAGTGTGAACAGGTCGACGTCACCAGAATCTCCAAAAGTCCGGGTCCAGTCGGCTTCGGCACCAAGCACCCAGGGACCAGACTGCCAGTTATAGCCGCCGAAAGCACCTGCCGCGCTTTTCGTCGTAGAAGCATCAACGGTTTCGCCGGAAGCGACATCTATGAGCGTGACGTCGAACTGGCTCTTGCCGCCGTGGACGCCGAGGTAAAGGCCCTGCCAGATCGGCGGGGTGGACTGGGCGGCAGCCGCGGTGGCGAAGGCCGCGATTGCACTGATGGTGAACAGAATACGACGCATGACAGCCCCCGCTGATTGATGATCCCGGTCTTCATAAGCAGTTGCGGACATAACGAGAAGCGGCAATCAGAGGTCGCACGATAGTTTGCGCAAAGAGTGTGGCTCTTTTGTTCTGCATTAGGATGGTCAGGCGGCTGATCCTGGAAACACAAGGACTCGGGCGGGGTCGATTTCGACGGTGACGTTGACGCCGCGAGTGAGCCCCTCGGGGTTAGGGGTGCGGATTTTGAGCGGGTCTTCGAAGCCCTGGACGGCGACTTCGACGAGGGCGACGTCGCCGAGGAAGCGGACGTGCTGGACGCGGCCGGGGAGGATTTTGGCGTTCGGCGTGCTGGGAGTGGCCGGTTTTCGGGTTTCGGGGGCAATCAGCAGCGCCCGTTCGCGCAGGCACAAGATAGCGGTGTCGCCATCCGCGATGCCGGGCGCTGGGATGCTGCCGAGGGCTGTGTCGATACGGCCGCCTTTGGCGCGGGCTTTGACTTCGTTGATCTCGGAGAACAGGCGCGCGACGAACAGTTCCTTCGGGTGATGATAAAGCTCCTGCGCAGACCCGAGCTGGACCAGCTGGCCACCGGACATGACGGCGATGCGGTCGCCCAGCCGCATGGCTTCTTCGGGGTGGTGGGTGACGATGAGCGAGGTTGCGCGGGTTTCGCGCAGGAGAGCAAGCGTCTCCTCCTGCATGGCATCGCGGAGCTGAACGTCAAGGCCGGAGAACGGTTCGTCCATCAGCATGACGGCGGGGCGCGGGACGATGGCGCGGGCAAGCGCAACACGCTGCTGCTGACCACCAGACAAGACATGCGGGTAGGCTTGCGCCATGTGAGCAAGTCCAACCCGGGAGAGCAGTGCCATGGCTTCGCGTTCGGCGTCTTCGGCTGGCAGCGATTTCAGGCCGAAAGCGACGTTTCCCAGGATCGAGAGGTGCGGAAACAGGGCGAAGTCCTGGAACATCAGGCCGACGCTGCGCTGTTCTGGCGGTACGAAGCGGGAGGGGCCGGCGACTTCCAGCCCATTGATAAGGACGCGGCCGCCGGAGGGCTTTTCGATGCCCGATGCGATGCGCAGCAAGGTCGTCTTGCCGCAGCCGGAGGGTCCGAGCAGGCAGACGACTTCGCTGGGCTGGATGTCGAGCGAAAATCCCGACAGAGCGTAGCCGTCGCCGTAACGGCGCTCGACATTTTCAAAGGTGATGCCGGTGGCAAAGGTCGCCGCAGCCCGGCGGCGTGCGGGTGCGGCCTGCGCAGGAGGGGCAGGTTTGGGGCCCGTGTGGGTTTGGAACCAGGATTTGAGGGTCAACGGGTGGCTTTCATTGCCGCATAGTTGATTGTGTTTGTTGCCGCCCCTCACCCTAACCCTCTCCCCGTAAAGGACGGGGAGAGGGGATGAAGCCGGGATGACGTTACTGAGGCGTAGCCTCGTCCTCTTCATCCGGCAAGGCGGCGAAAAGGTCTGGGTCGTCTTCAGGTTCAGGGTCGCCGCCAGCGTCCAACGGGAGTTCGTCGGGCATGAGGGCAGCTATGTCGGTCGGGTCGGGGACTTTGAACCCAGGCGGCAGATTGCCATCGAGCAGCCCTGCGCCTTTCAGCTCGGCAAGGCCGGGCAGGTCCTTGATGCTGTCAAAGCCGAAGTGATTGAGGAACGCTTCGGTGGTGCCGTACGTGACGGGGCGGCCGGGCGCGCGGCGGCGGCCACGGGGCCGGATCCAGTTGGTTTCGAGCAGCACGTCAAGGGTGCCTTTGGAGGTCGTGACGCCGCGGATTTCTTCGACTTCGGCGCGGGTGACGGGCTGGTGATAGGCGATGATCGACAAGGTTTCGAGGGCGGCCTTGGAGAGTTTACGCTCCTCGGTGGCATGGCGTTCGAGCAGGTAGGCCAAGTCATCGGCAGTGCGAAAGGCCCATTTGCCAGCCACGCGGTTGAGGGTGACGCCACGCCCCGCATAGTCGGCCTGGAGTTGCTTGATGAGGGCCGTGACGTTGGTGCCAGCGGGCAAGTGCCGGGCAAGCGTTGCCTCGTCGAGCGGGGAGGTGGCGGCAAACAGCGATGCCTCGATGATGCGCAGGTGGTCGCGTTGGCGGGCCTGGGTCTGGACGGCTTCGAGGGTGGCGATGGCATGGGCG
>JBEBJA010000088.1:0-52256 GCA_040080145.1 Hyphomicrobiaceae bacterium | reverse complement strand
CAGCCCGCCAGAAGAAGCCCGAAGGCCGTAGCCTTCGCTACGGACAAGGGGTTCGACGCCGCGGATGACAAAAAGGAACCATTGAAATCATAAAGAAACTTTCCGGACAGACTCTTAGGGTCCGTCTTTGATGGAATCAAAGACGGACCCTAGCAAAAACCCACTTGGCCCGCCGTCTTAGCCCGCAGAGTGGCCCGCAGTGTGCGCCCGATCAGATAAACTACAGCGGCGCGCCTTTCTTGGGCTCGGCCTCGAGCTTGTTCATCCGTTCGCGCAGCTTCTTGACCATCTTCTCGACGTAGTCGAACGCCTTGTCGACGTCCTGCTCTGTCGGCAAATCCATCTTGCCGCCCGCGCGCGGACCGTCGTGCTTGCCCGGATCGCCAATCCCGGCAATGTCTTCCATCTTCGTAAGCTGCTCTTTCAGAACAAGGATTTCGCTTTTCAGCCCGTCCATCTCCTGGCGCATGATCTGCTCGCCATCCTTGGTCGGCTTACATGACCACTCGTTGCCGGCCTGCGTACAAAACGACGTAGCACCCGTCGCCGTATCGAGCTTCAACGCCCCGCCGGTAGCAGGCGTCATCGTGTATCGCCCCGGCTTATCGTCTGCCGCGCGCAAGCCAGCGGACGCAAACACAACCGCACAAACGGCGACCGGTATCAAAGCAACACGCATGGCAGGTTCTCCAGGGCAGATCCGACAGCCATTGAACTAGTGGCCCGTCGCGCCAAAATCGCATCATGGCCCCAGCCTCGTCCGATTTTGGCGCGACATAAGGGCCACTAGCAACATCATCGGCTTAGTGTGGCGTTTATCGCGCCATAGTTGACACCAGCCGTGCCGCACCATTGGTCAACTATGGCGCGACGCCACACTAGTGTGGAACTATGGCCGAAACACCACAATTGGGACCCCATCTGAAAAAAACAAGAACTATGCGGTCAATTGAGGGCCAATGCCGCCAATACACTTGACAGACCCGAATCAAAACCACCGTAACAAATTCCATTTTCCTCTGATAATTCTGCGGATTAGGACACCGCTTAACCGAACATTTACGGCTGAATGAGAGGTTCGCTATGGCACGGTTCTGTTTGTTTGAAGTCTGAACCAATCGGCGCCCGATTTGGCGCGGCATGGGAACAGAGAAATCAACGATGTCGATGGACAACACGAACACAGATTCCGGCATCAAGGCCATGATGAGCGAAGTCATCGCCCACATCACCGACGCCGACCGCCGCTCGACGGCATCGCTGCGCCAGATGCAGGAGCGACTCGAAGCCCTTGGCCAAGAAACGCGCGCGGCGCGCCACGGCGTCCCCTCAGACTACCTTCCTGGCTTCGAACGCATCGAAGATGGCATGACCCTGCTGGCCAACCGGATCGCGCAATCCTACGCCGCCCGTCAGCAGGTTGCGCCATGTTTCGCCGCGCACCAAGCCCCCGCAGTCCACCAAGCCCCCGTCGCGCCTAGCCCGCTGGCATCTCTGGCTAAGCCAGCTTTCGCCTCTGTCGCAACAACGCCGGTCGAACCAGCCCCCCAAAAGCCCGAAGCTTACGTGCCCGTCGCACCCAGCATCGACGTGCCGCCGGTGGTGCCCCACATGGCGCAGTCATGGCATGACCATAACCAGCCCAACCCGTTGAGCTCGACCTCCCCCGGCCTGCTGCGCGCCCGTCCGAAGTCCTACGCACCCAACGTCGACACATTCGACGTCATCGAAACTTTACCGGACACCTCGGCCGAGCCGTGGTCGCCCGA
Organism: Hyphomicrobiaceae bacterium; assembly: GCA_040080145.1. Taxonomy (GTDB): domain Bacteria; phylum Pseudomonadota; class Alphaproteobacteria; order Rhizobiales; family Hyphomicrobiaceae; genus JANXVY01. The sequence goes on along the minus strand of JBEBJA010000088.1, from coordinate 50,487 downwards.
CCAAGCCGCCGCCCTCGTGGACCTATACACCGGCAGCGAAGCCGTCCTGCCTTTGCCGCAGCCCATCACCCCCGAGCCAGCCCCTGCCGCAACGAGCCTCGCTGGCAACGATAAAGCTTGGCTGGACGCCCGCCTTTCCGACATCGCGACCCGCGTCGAACAATCCCTCGCCGCCAGCCGGTCGGATAAAGCCATCGCGTCGATGGAACTCCGTCTGGAAGAATTCGAACAGCGCCTGCTCAAAACGCTCGGCGGCGTTGCAACCAGGGGCGACGTCGAAGCCCTCGTCACCATGGAACGCCAGATCCACGACCTGCGCGCGCAGTTCGAAATCACCCATACCGAACTGATGCGTATTGATGACCTGGAGCACCAGCTCGCCCACATCGCCCAGCAGACCTCGCATGACGAACTGGGCACAATGATGAGCCGCTTCGTCCCCGAAGCCAAAGCTGAATCGGCCGCCGCCGTCCGCACCGACGTTGAATTCCACTCGATAGCCATCGCCGCCGCAGAGGCCGCTGCCTCACGAGTTGCCAACGCCAATCGCGACACTAAAGCAAACGGGCGCGTCGACGACGTACATGCGATGCTAGCCGACTTCATCCAGGAGCGCCGTCAAGGCGACGAGCAGACCGCGATTACCTTAGACACCCTGCAGCAAGCGATGTTGCGCATCCTGGACCGCGTCGACACGATCGACGCAGGCCCGATGCCGCACAATGTCCCCGCCGCAGTCTACGCAGACCAGTCCACAGACTATGTCGGCCTGGACGAACACCCAGATCAGGCTCGCCCGCCGCTAAAGTCAGCACCCGCCGCTCCGTATGAGACAGAAGAAGTTGCCCAACCCGTTCCTGCGGGCGACTATCTCGCACAGCAGCGGGCCAAGATGCAGGCCAGCGTCCAGCGTGCAGCAGCAGCTCAACGCGAAAAGCAAAAGGCCCAGCAGGAAGCAGGCGACCAAAAGCCCGTCAGCCAGCGCCCGGCCAAGCCTGCAACACCCGGTGGCTCACGCCGCCTGATGGTGAGCAGTCTCGCCCTTGCAGTCGTCGCCGGCGGCGTCGGCGCTTTCGCCATGATGTCCAGCCCGCGCGATCAAGCAGCCATCGCCACCAGCCCTGGCGTCGCGCCAGCCACCGCCTCGCCGCTATCCGGCAAACTTTCACGGCCCAAACCGCTAGCAACGACGGCACTATCAACGACGCCACCTAATGGCGCTCAAAGCGACACGGCAGACCAGGCCGCCAGTGGCGCACCCCAGGCTGCCGAAACCCAAACAGCCCACATCGTTCCCGAAACCGTCACCAGCGATCTGACCGACGGTGGGGGCACGGCCCAGGAGATTGATCGCGTACCTGATGCCCACATGGCTCGCACCAACATGGCACGCAACCAGACCCCGGTCCCAGCCCCGATGAGCGGCATCATGCTCCAAGGCGAGCCGGCACCAGAATCCCAAACCGCTTCGTCCGCCAATTCACTGCCGGTACTAAACGCCACCCAGATCGCCGCCAACGCAACCGATCTCGAAATGGCAAAGCAACAGCCGCTCACCTCCGGCGGCCAGCCCCGCGCCGCCCTCGACCTGCCGCCCGCAACGGTCGGCCCCCTTTCGTTACGACTTGCCGCCGCTCAAGGCGACATGTCCGCTGAGTTCGAAGTTGCAAGCCGCCTTGCTGAAGGCAAAGGCACCGACCAGAACCTCAAGGAAGCCGTTCGCTGGTATCAGCGTTCGGCAACCCAGGGCTTTGCCCAAGCCCAATACCGCCTCGGCACCTTCTACGAGCGCGGCCTCGGCATGAAGGTCGACGTTGCCCGCGCCCGGTCCTGGTATCAGCGCGCAGCCGACCAGGGTAACGTCAAGGCCATGCACAACCTCGCAGTTCTGGCCGCTGGCCGCTCAGCCGAAAGCCCAGACTACAACACCGCGGTTCGCTGGTTCACGCAAGCAGCGGGCTACGGTCTGCCTGACAGCCAGTTTAACCTCGCCGTCTTGACCGAAAGCGGCCTCGGCGTCGAAAAGGACATGGTCCAGGCCGCCATGTGGTTCACCATTGCGGCCCGCTCGGGTGACAAAGAAGCCATGCGCCGCCGCGACCTGATGAAAACCAAACTGGATGCAACCAGCCTCGCCGCAGCCGATCACCTCGTGAAGACCTGGCAACAGCTGGTTCCTGAAAAGATGGCCAATGATCCCCGCGCCGCCGGCGAAGCCTGGAAAACCCGTCAAGCCGCCAGCCCAGAGCAGCGTTGAATTCAATTCAGCACCAAGCCGCCAAAAGCAAGAAGCCGGAAAAAAGCAAGCCCTCACCGGCTTGCTTTTTTGCTTGTTACAAACAAACCGCTTGCGGCGCACTCCGATTGAGGTTTTTTTGAAACTCCCCAACAGGCAGCACGTCCGATGAACCTCTACCTCCCCATCGCCGAAATGAGCCTCAACATCTGGTTGTTGATCGGCATGGGCGCGGCTGTCGGTTTTCTGTCCGGCTTGTTCGGCGTCGGCGGCGGCTTCATCATGACACCGTTGCTGATTTTCATCGGCATCCCGCCCGCCGTCGCCGTTGGCACCGGATCGGCCCAGATCGTCGCCTCGTCGCTATCGGGCGCCGTTGCTCAATACCGTCGCGGCAACGTCGACATCCGCATGGGCCTCGTCCTGATCGGCGGCGGGCTCATCGGCACCATCATCGGCGTCGATGTCGTCCGCATTCTCCGCCGCCTTGGCCAGTTCGACCTCGTCGTCGCCCTAGGATACGTCGCGTTTCTCGGGATCATCGGCACCCTGATGCTGATTGAAAGCTCGACTGCCATCGCGAAAGTCCAAGCCGGCGGTAAATCCCGGTCACGCCAAGCCCACGCCCACGGCTGGCTCGACGGTCTCCCATTCAAAATGCGCTTCCGTCACTCCAAGCTCTATACCAGCGCCATCCCGCCCATCATGATCGGCGCCTTCGTCGGTTTCCTTGCTGCCATCTTTGGCATCGGAGGCGGCTTCATCGTCGTGCCCGCCCTCATCTATATCCTCCGCATGCCAACCAACATCGTTGTCGGCACGGCCCTGTTTCAAATCGTCTTCGTCACCGCTGCCACCACCATCCTGCAATCAGCCACCAACCAGACGGTTGATCTGCCGCTCGCTTCCATGCTCGTCATCGGCGGTGTCGTCGGTGCTCAATTCGGTGCGACCGCCGGTGAACGGCTGCGCGGCGAACAACTCCGCTTCTGGCTCGCCGCACTTGTCCTGCTGGTCGCCATTCGCGTTGGCTACGACCTTGTCGTTCAGCCCACCGAACTCTATTCGATCACACCACTGGTGCGAGGCCTCGAATGAGAATCGCATCCACCGTAACGGCAATCCTGACATTCGCGATCACAATTCTCGCTGGAACTGTATCGGCAGCGCCCCCCACGCCAACACCCCAATTAACGCCCGATCACGTCCTGGCCGCGCAACAACCCAAAACCAAACCGCCCGCGCCCGCGACCAAGAAACCGCCCCCGGTTCCAGCGCCCCCTGCCGACACAGGTGCCCAAGCCCCTCCGCCACCCCCAGAACGCTTGGAAATCGACGTCTCGACCAACACCGTCGCCGTTACATCGGCCTTCAGCGGCACCGAGATCATCGTCTTCGGCACCGTCATCAACAGCCGTCAGCCGAGCCCAGAGGCCGGCTTCTACGACGTCGTTGTCCTCGTCGAAGGACACGGCGCAACCTCGATTGTCCGCCTTAAATCGAGAGTCGGCGGCATGTGGATCAACACCCAGTCCGTTCGCTTCGACAATCTCCCGCTCTATTCAGCCATCGCCTCGTCGCGCCCCCTGGACGAAATCGCCGAACCGCATGTTCTGGTCGCCAACGTGATCGGCTTTGGCCGCGCACGCATGTTCCCGGGAAAGCACTCATCGAATGTATCAATCCAGGAACTCGACGACTACAAATCCGCCGCGATCCGATTGAAGGAAAAAGACGGCCTCTACGTTCGCTCCGAATACGGCGTCATCTTCATCGGCCCAGCGCTGTTTCGCGCCACCGTAAAGTTGCCAGCCAACATCCCGGTCGGCCCGCTCGACGCGCGCGTCTACCTGTTCCACGAAGGCCAGCTTCTAGCAGCCCAGAAAGCCAGCGTGAGGCTGACACGCGAAGGCGTCGACCGGCTCGTCTACGATTTCGCCTTCGACCATCCAATCCTTTACGGCCTGCTCACCGTCACCATCGCGATCCTCGCAGGCTTCCTCGCCTCAGTCGCCTTCCGCAAATAGTCCACACGGGGGATTTGTGGGCCAGTCGCACACAAGCAGGTAAAAACTACCGCTTCGCCGAAACGGCTTTGACCTTCGCGGCCGCTTTTGCGACGCTCGCCGGTTGCCTCAACGCCTGCGCACCCGCCCCGCAGATCGGTCCGGTCGATATGTAATTCCCAAGCAGCGCCAGATTGATCACACCAGTGTATTGCCCGCCTTTGAACGCGCCAGAATTTTGCGACAGCCGCCCATAAATCGACAGCGTCGCATGTCCAGTTCCCGTCCCGTCCAGCAAGATGTCGATGCCCGACTGCCAGGGAATCAGATAGCTCACATCGCTATAAAGATTGAGATGCACTTGATTGCCCGGCGCGCTGATATGCGAGACATCGCCGCCTTGAAAAGACGGACATAAACGGATCGTTTCATTCGCCTGTCCGGTGCAATCGGCCGTCACCGTCGCAACCGTTCCGCTGACCGCCAGATCGGCAAGCCTGACTTGACCGAATGCCATCTGATCAATCGACACACTGCAACTCTGTGCTTGCGCACCGCTGGCGAATGCCACCAGCACAAGAATACCCATCGCCAGTTTTGCGCCCATACCTTCAAACCGCTTCATGTGAGTCATCCATTGTTTTCCGGCCTACTCACACACCACCGGACCGATAACGACCTGCGAATCCAACTTCGGCTGGAACCCGAACGATGCACGGCATTCGCTCTTGTCGATCATCACCACCACCGTATTCTGCGGCTGCAGATTCTTGACGAAGGCTTGCCCGTCATAACCAACCAGGAACGACTCGCCACCGCTGGACAGCCGTCCATTGCTGCCGACATCCACGTAAGTTCCGTTTGGCTTTTTCAAAATTACAATCGCCGACGAACCCTCACGGCGAACTTTGAAATCCACCGAAACACCGCTCTTGTATGCCGGCACAACCTGTTGGTTCGGGTTTTCGACTTCGGCACTGACCGACAAATTGGTTGGATCTATTGAGATATTGTTCTTCTGGTTCGAGCGCAGATTGGGCACCAGCAGCATTCCGTCGGCATCGGTCTCGCCTGCAAACCGGTTCTCCGCGAGCACCCGCACGCCTGGTGCCCCGGCGCTGACAACGGCGAACCCGTCTTCGATCCGGTTGGCCATGTAAACGCCCCCCTTCATCGCAACAATCGAGCCCGATACTTCCGCTGTTTCATGCACACTTCGCTCATCTTGCTGAATCGTTGCTTCCAGGCGGGCCTTCTCCGCACGATACGAAATCGCTGCCGCACGATTGGCCTGATAGCCCTCGCTATCGCGCACCCGGTAACCCCAGTCGCCCGGCTCACCACCCAACGGCTTAGCTGCATCGACGGATGCCGTCACGCCAGCCGATTGCGAATTCACGCTGGCTGACAGCGAAACGTCGCCAAGCGGCATCGTAACGCCCGCATAGACCCCCACATTCTTGATTTCATCGACATTCGCGAACGCTGTCGCAAACAAACTCGATTTGGCAATGAATGGCCGCGAATACGAGAGCGACACGATCTGCGAAATTGCGCCGCGATCAGGCTCCGTTCGGATCCACGTCGCGCTGATGTTCGAACGGTCGAATGAAATCGGCAGGCTCACTGTAATCTGATCGCGCGCAATCGCCGGACGGTAATAAGCGCTCAGATCCAAAGCCACGCCTGCCGCTGCGGCCCGCGCTTCCTCATCGGCCGTCGTCGGACGTAGCCGCAAACTGGCAATCGCCAGATCGGTATAATCGCCAAACGCGCGCTGCGTCTGCGCATGAACCCGGACCGGCCCCACGTTTGTCACGATGCTGCCGAACAGTTGCACGCCCGTTTTGCCATCCTGAAGACTGCCGGTCACCGCTGCGGAAACAACAGCGCGATTTGCAACATTCACAACGGTACCGGCCCCGCCATTGGCGAGGCCCAAACCACCTTCTGCGTGTGCTTCCCCAGTCACCCAGTCCGTGATCCCGGTTCGGAGGCTGACCGAGGCTATCGGACTTTCGCCGTAGTCGTTCGACGCTATTCCGAAATTGTAACGCGCGACCCCGGCTTCGGCTGACGCCTCAAACAGCCCTGGCCGCAACAACGACGGCGCGTTGATGAATGGCAGCTTGGTTTCGACTTCCTTACCCGACGCATCCCGCACCACGACGCGGGCCTCGCCGCCGCCAATAGTAGGCACGTTCGACAACTGAAACGGTCCGGCTGCAACTTGCTGCGAATATGTTTTGACGCCATTGACGAACACATCAACCGCCGAAGGCGCGGCGGCCGAGCCCGAAAATGAGGGCAGCGCCTGCGTCACGATATCGGGACGTGCGTTAAAATTTCTCTGAACCTGAATTCCACCCATGCGAACGGGCCGGGTCCAGGCAAGCCCGCCGTTGATCGTATCGCCAGCCTTATAGGTCATGAACGAATTTGGATCGACATATGTAAAGGTTGAGTCGAAGCGGCGCACGTCGGTGCTGCTGACTGACAACGGGTCCAACGAATTGTAATAGCTCGGGATTGTACCAACCAATGCGGTTTGGCTGAACGTGCCGAACGGCGCAATGAAACGCCCGTCAAGCGACGCATTAACGCCGTTGAACCCGCCATAAGCACCAGTCACCGACCGCGCAGAAAGACCCTGCGTGCCACTCGCAAACAGTGAGTAATTCAGCAAGCTGCTGTAGTCGGCACGCCCAGCTTCGATGGCCGTACCGGCGCGCGTCGCATCATAGACCTTCGCCTTGCGCATCCCTTGGGGAACGGTCAAGTGCACGATCTGAGTGGCCCGGTCCAACCGGTAGGTTACCCCCGGAATGGTGTCGAGGCGCACCTTTGCAGTCGCGGTGCCATTGACCGGCATCACGAGTTCTAAATCATCAAGTGCATCGCGCGACACAGCCAGACTTCCGCCCGGCAGCTCCACAAACGGCGCGATCAGATTGGTCGTGTAACCGTTGACCCAGACTTCCAGCTGCAATTCGACTTGGGACGGCGGGGTGCCAGTATCTGGCACACCCGCTGCCATGACGGTGCGAACAGGAAAGATCAACCAACCAATAACGATCAGCGCGGCAAGCGAAAGGTCAGCGGCGAACGCTGTCCTGTGCTTGGGCCGTAGCATTGATCGGTCCTTCATCGCTGCGGGCAGTGACGGTCACCGGCCCATTGCTGCCAATTGCAACTGTGCTTGGCAGTACCCAACGCATGCTCGAACCGGACAAAACGTAGCCGTTCAATCCTTTGCCCAAAACGAAGTCTTTGGCACCGGGTGCCTTGAGAGTGAGCCCTGCAATGCGGGCACGGCGCGATCCGTTATTTTTGGCAACGACAAACGTCTTGCCGTCCTTCTTTTCGATCGCCCACGACACCTGCGATTTACCGCCAGTTTGCTGCATCACAAACATCGGGATCGAATGCTTGAACGTGAAGCTGATTTCACCGGGTTTGAGTTTTGCCTTGTCGGGCAATTCATCGACCACGACGCGGAAATTTTCTTCGCCCGTAGGGGGACGCTTCGACACCCGGACGATGCGGACGATTTGCTCGCCACCTGGCGCAATCGACAATGCCGGAGGGCTCGCGACTACATCAGCCGTCGGCTCGGATTTGTCGTCGCCATTGACCTGCGACCAGCGGAACACGCGAACTTGCGCATTGAGTACAGCTGTACCCTCATTGCGCAACTTCAGAGTATCGGCAGCTTTACCGCCCGCCAATTCAAAAAGGGTAGGAGAGGCCTGCAAAGAGGCCGCTCCCAACGGAGTGGACGCCAAAAAAACCATTCCAGAGAGTAGTAAAAGAGGCGTCCACACGCGCATGGTGAGTCCTATAGGTTTTAATAAATTAGTAGATGACCGTAACGGCCACGCTGTCACCGTAGAAACCGGGAGCCGGCTTCGTCGCGGTGGCGGGGATTTGACCGTAAACGTCGTAGCTGACCGAGCTGCCGCTGCCCGTGCCGCCATACGTTCCCGTAGCGGGAGCGCCGCCGACGGTGTCGCCGAGCGTCACGTTGTTGAAGCGGCTGGCCGGAAGGTAGCTGTTATCGACGAAGAGTTCGTAGGGCAGCACGTTACCGCCAGAGATCATGTTCCGGGTGGCGGTGAAGTTGTTGCCGTTACCAAGGCCAACAGCATAGTCCGTACCGAGATCGCAGGTCACGGTGAACGTGCCCGGCGTTGCGGTTGCACCTGGAACGATGGTGATCGAACCGAACGCAACAGCCGAACCGATAGCTACCTGACAGCTTGGAACAATAGTTGCGTTGACGCTCAAGCTGCCGCCGTTGACAGCAACAGTCGAAGCACCAGCAGCAAATGCGCCATTCGAACCAAGGGCTGCAACTGCAACAGCAGCGATAACGATTTTCTTAAGCATGATACTTCCTCAAACTAACATAAGCACAGTGCCGATTCGTCCGGCATGCCGAGGGGATCTAACGCTTGAACAAAACCGTCCCGCTGCATGTATGAATACGGCACAAGACTTAATGCTTCGTTATCCGCGAAGGAATTTTCGCCCGAAACGACGGCGGCTCGGTAGGGCAATCGCGCCTATTTTCAGGGTTCAGCCTGTTTAACTTTGTGGCGAATCACACCGCTTCCTGGAACCGCACCGCAGTTTCCAGATCCACCGAAACCAGCTGCGAAATACCTTTTTCTGCCATCGTCACGCCAAACAGCCGCTGTGTCCGTGCCATCGTCATCGGATGATGCGTGATGACCAGGAACCGCGTGTCGGTCTCTTCCGCCATCTTCTCCATCAGCAGGCAGAACCGGTCGACGTTCGAATCGTCCAGTGGCGCATCGACCTCGTCCAGCACGCAAATCGGCGACGGGTTCGTCAGGAACACCGCAAAGATCAGCGACAACGCCGTCAGCGTCTGCTCGCCCCCCGACAGCAGCGACAGCGTCGCCGGCTTTTTACCCGGCGGCTTGGCGATGATCTCAAGCCCGCCCTCCAGCGGATCGTCACTCTCGATCAGCTCAAGCCGCGCTTCCCCGCCGCCAAACAGCGTCGTGAACAACCGCTGAAAATGCCCATTCACAATCGTGAACGCCTCGAACAACCGCTTCTTCGCCTCGCGATTGAGCTGCCCGATCGCCCCGCGCAGCTTGGCAATCCCTGCCTCAACGTCCGCCACTTCCGCAGCCATAAACCCAACCTGCGCCGTAAGCCCCTCCAGCTCGTCATCCGCCTGCAGGTTAACCCCGCCCAGCCGCTCGCGATCCCCCTTCAGCCGCGTCAACTGCCGGTCCAGCTCAATTGGCGGCGGCAACGGCGCATCGGGCACAACATTCGCCAGCCCAAGACAGGCCTCTGGATCACAATCGAGCGCTTCCCTTGCGCGCCGCACATCTTCGCTGCGCCGCACCCGCGCCGCCTCGAGCTTCGCCTCATGCCGGGCCCGCCCTTCGCGGTGATGCCCCACATCGGCCTGCGCCGTCTTCAGCGCCACCACAGCTTCCCGGAACGACGTCTCTGCCCGCTGAAACTGGTCCGCAGCCTGCCTCCGCGCCTCCTCGACATCGGCCAGCTCGTTCATCAACTTCTGCCGCTGATCGGCAATCAACCCCGGCAAATCGGCAAGCGCCGCCATCTCCGACCGCAACTCGGGCAACCGCTCCCGCAGCACTGCAACCTGCGCCGCAGCCGCCGTCTGCCGCGTCGTCCAGCGCTGCAATTCCTCGCGCAACCCGGTCTGACGCTCGCGCCGGACCTGCCGCTCGCGGATCAACTGGGTCGCCGCCTGCCGCGCATCCGCCACCACCGACCGCGCCTTGGAAGCCGCAGCCTCTGCCAGCCCCAGTTCAGGCGCGGCATCCTCCGCTTCCTCCATCAGATCGAGCGTAATCGTTAGCTCGTCGAGCTTTGAATGCGCGTCGACCAAGTCGTCCTCGGCCCGCTCCTTCGCCTCGACCAGTCCCGCCAATTTGGCCTGCGTATCGCGCGCCGCCCGTTCGACGACCGTCAACTGATCCCGCGTCAGAGCCAGCTTGACCTGCGTCTCACGCCACTCCGCCCGCAACGCCCGCTCCCGCGCCTCGGCCCCAGCGAGCGCGGCATTAACCTCCACTTCCTCTCGCGCCGCCGTCTCCGCCAGCGCACTGACCTCACGTTCCCGCTCAGCCAAACCGTCTAGCCGGTTGCGCTCGGCCAAACGGACGGCCGCCGGTGTCGCCCCATCCGACGCTGCCACAAACCCATCCCAGCGCCACAGATCGCCAGCCTTGGACACCAGCCGCTGCCCTGGTTTCAACGCCATCTGCAACCGGTGGCCTTGATCGCGCGTCACAATCCCGATCTGCCGCAACCGCCGCGTCAGGGCTGGCGGCCCTTTCACATGCAGCAGCAACGGCTCCACATCGGCAGGCAACCCCTGCCCCTCCTCACTCATATCGAGATGCAACCAATGCACACTCGCCTTAGGATCGAGTGACGCCTCCAGATCATCGCCAAGCGACGCGCCAAGCGCCGTCTCATAGCCCGGCGAAACTTTCACATGATCGACAATGGCAGGCAGCCCCGCCGCATTCGTCGGCACCAGCAGCTTCGCGAGCGTCTCCCGCTCGATGCGCACAGCATTCATGTCGAGCCGCGCCTTCGCAGCAATCTCCCGGGCCGCCTTGACGCTTCCGGCCAACTCCCGCACCAAGGCCTCTGCCTCAGCCGTTTCAGCCTCGACACTTTCCAGACGCCCCGCCAACGCCTGCCCGGCCTTTGTCAACTCCGCCAGCTTGAGGCTATCTGGGGCCCGCGCCGTCACTTCGCGCATCTGCTCGGCCAACGCTTGGATCTGCCGCCCCATCCGCGCCACCAACTCGGTCCGCTCGACCCGGTTCGCCTCCATGCTCTTCTTCTGCGCCCGCGCCTCAGCCACCCGGTTTGTCTGCGCCGACAGCCGCGCCTCCGCCGTCCGCAGTGCCGTTTCCGCCGCACTCAACCGCTCGCGTGCGTCCTCGTCCGCCCCATCATAACCCTCGTCGCTAGCCGCGAGTTTGTCCGCCTCCGCCTGCAATCGCCCCAGCGTCGCCTTACACTCGTCGAGTAACTCATCTTCGCGCGCAATGTCCTTGGCCGTCTGCTCCGACCGCGCCTTCAACTCAGCCGCCCGTTCCGCCGACCGCTGCGCCTCACGGTCAAAGTTTTCGAGCGCATGCCGCAGCCTAGCGAGAATTGCAGCCCTCACCGCCTCCTCGTCCCGCAACGGCTGCAACAGCGCGCTGAACTCCGCCTCGTCCCGCAACGCCTTGGCTTCGGCCTGCGTCGCCTCCGCCAGTGCCACCAGCACGTCCCGCAAGGCCGCCTCCTCACGCTCCACCAAACCGTGCGATTCCCGCCACGACACATAGTGAAACAGCGCCTCGCAGCGCCGGATCTCGCCCGACAGCTCCTTGTATCGCTTGGCAGCCCGCGCCTGCCGTTTCAACGCCTCCATCTGAGACGTGAGGCTCCCCATCAAATCGCCAAGCCGTGCTAGATTTCCCTCTGCCGCCTTAAGCCGCAAGTCCGCCTCATGCCGCCGCGAATGCAGCCCGGCAACGCCAGCCGCATCTTCCAAAATCCGCCGCCGGTTTTCGGGCTTGGCGTTGACGATCTCCCCGATCTGCCCCTGCCGCACCAATGCCGGCGACCGCGCCCCGGTTGCTGCATCCTCAAACAGGATCTTGACGTCGCGTGCCCGCGCTTCGGTCCCGTTGATGCGATATGCCGACCCCGCCTCACGCTCGATCCGCCGCGTGATCTCGATCACGTCCCGGTCGTTGAACTCGACCGGTGCCTTACGCTCCTTGTTGTCGAGAAAGATTGTCACCTCGGCGGCATTCCGCGCCGGCCGCGTATTCGTGCCCGCAAAGATCACATCGTCCATCGACGCCGCCCGCATCGACTTGTGCGAGGTCTCGCCCATCACCCAGCGCAGGCTCTCCAGGAGGTTCGACTTTCCGCACCCGTTCGGCCCGACAACGCCGGTCAGCCCGCGCTCGATCAACAGCTCGGTTGGCTCTACAAACGATTTGAAGCCCACGATCCGCAGGCGCGTAATCTGCATCGGTCATCCTAGTCGTCCGCCGCCACACAAAAGTTGCAGCAACATTCTGGCCCGATTCGATCCCAGGTGCAAAATCATCCCCTCGTCGCATTGAAGCCACGACGGCTGGCCGCCCATAAAAAATCCGCACTCGACTTGCTTAGCACCCCACCCCTTTCGTCATGGCCGCGAAGGCGGCCACCCACGACAAACCTCCACACGAAAGGCGCTTCTATGCAGAACGGCTGACCGATCAGCAAATTCCAGCAAATCGCTGCATCCAAAGCCACTTAGCCCTGAGATAAACCTAATCTTCAACCGCAATCACTATACTGCCAACCAACGTGTTGTGGTCACAGAGACATTGCCCATGCCCTCCCATGTCCGGACGAGCTTGAACAAGTGGGACGACGCCGCGTGGTTCCAGGCGACCGCCCTCTCCATCGCAGCGGCACTCCTGGCCTTCGGGATGATCCTCGCCATTGCCGCCAATTGGGACACGATCGGTCGCCCCGGCCAGTTCGCCCTCGTCGGCGGCGCTTTGCTGGCCGGATGCGCCGCCAGCTTGATCAGGCAAAGCCTCCGCACCCCTGGCCTGATTGTCGCCTTCGCCGCAACCGGGGGCCTCTTCGCCCTCATCGGCCAGATCTTCCAGACCGGTGCCGACCCCTGGCAACTGTTCGCCGCCTGGGCCATCGCGACGCTACCTTTTGCCATCGCCTCCCGCTCCGACGCCCTCTGGATGCCCTGGTCGCTCGTCGCCATGACTGGGGTCCAACTCTGGCTACACCAGACCTCCGGCAGGTCATTCACGGCCGCAACGTCCTCCACCTCGGTCTATGTCTCCTGGATCCTGTCCGCGGCCCTCATCCTCGCACTGTTGCCCGGCACCACTGGCCGCTCCGAACTCGGCACCTCGCGCTGGTCGTTTCGCTTTGCCGTAGCCCTCGGCTTCATCGCCATCACCGGAACAGCCTTGACCGGCCTGTTCGGCTTATCCCCCGCGCGCTACCTGCTAGGCCTGCTTGCATGCGGCGGCATCGCCTTTCTCATCGCCAGCGTTCGGCCCGTTGATCTCCTGGCCCTGACCATCGCCGCCCTCGCCATCGACACCCTGCTGATAGGCGGCATGATCCGCGCCATAACCTCAGGCCACAATTCCGGCCTCGGCACCTGGCTCCTGATCGGCATTTTGTCGATGGCCATCGTCGCCGGCAGCGTCAAAGCTATCCTCGCCATCGCCGAAGACGACCCCACCGTCTCCGCTCTCAACGCCAAACTGGGCACCACCGCCAGCGACGGCCGCCACTGGCCCCTCGCCGTCCTGAGCACCCTCGGCGCGATATTCGCCACGATTCCCTTGATCGTTGTTCTCGGCATCGCCTTCGGCAAAGTCCTGTTCGAAGGCCCCGGCACCTACATCGGCGCGGCCATCATCCTCGGCGCGGCCGGAACCGCCTTGCGAACAATCGCCACTGGCACGTTCATGCGCCAGTTCTGCGTCACCATTCTCACCATCGGCATCGCCCTGCTTGCCTTCGCCCTCTACCGCGACATGCCCCTGCGCGCTGCAAGCCTCTTGTTGAGCGCCGCAGCCGTTGGCCTCGCCTTCGCCTTCAACAATCGCTGGATCAGCACGGTCCTTGGCGCGCTCGCAGCCGCGCTGGTCCTGTTTGCTGCAGGCGGATCAGTAGCATCCCTCGTCTCTCCCCTCGGCTGGAGCATCATCATCGTGCTCTGGGCCATCGGCATAAGTGGCCTCCTCTCGCCCCGACCAAGCGCCGCCAGCGAACAAGGCGACCCCATCCCGGCCCTTGCAACCGGCGCGATCATCGCTGCCCTTCTGAGCCTGTCACTCCTCTCCGGCCCATCCTTCATGTTGGGCGGCTACATGGGCTGGACCCACCACCAGATCGCCGTTCCGAACGGCTTCGTCTTCCAAGCAACCTTCATGACCGCCGTGTCCGTCACGATGGCGCTGGCCGCCGCGGCCCTCACCATCTCAAACATCCCCGCAATGAAGTCCCCGGCCGGCATCGCCCTTGCCCTGGCAGCCCTCGTGCTGAGCTACCTCACCCCAACGCTCGGCCCCGTTCTCGTCATCGGCGCAGTTGCCCTCATCACCGGCCGAAACCGCCTTGCCTTAGCATCCGTCGCCGCCATCCTATGGATCGTCGGCGAAACCTATTACGCCCTATCCATGCCACTTTGGATGAAAGGCGCGACCCTCTTCGGTGCCGGTCTGCTCGTCGGCGCAGCAACCTTATTGAGCGGCGTCCATCTCCCAGCGCTCCCCCCGGCCGCCGATCCCCAGCCACCAGCAGCGCGCACCTTCGCCACCCCCATGACCCTGGCAGGCCTCGCCATCATCGCAGCTCTCGCTGGTACATCGGTCTGGAAGTATTCGTCGATCATCAACTCCGGCCAGCGCGCCCTCCTGGCCCTCGCCCCCGTCGATCCGCGCTCGCTCATGCAAGGCGATTACATGACCTTGCGCTTTGCCTTAGCCAACGACGCCCGGCTCGACCTGAACAAAGCAGGCCTGCCCGAGCAAACCATCATCGCAAAGCTAGACGCCAATAACATCGCAACCTTCGACCGCCTCGCAACCCAAGGCCCAGCGCTTGGTCCCGGCGAAGTCCTGATTGCGCTCACCAAAAAATCCGGCACCTGGATCGTCGGCACCGACGCCTACCACTTCAAGGAAGGCGACAGCCAAAAATTCCAATCCGCAGCCTACGGTGACTTCCGCTTCGCCCCAAACGGCCACCCCATCCTCACCGGCCTCATCAGCAAAGACCTGAAACCGCTTAATTAGCTGAGAATTTCACCCATGTTCGTCATGGCCGCGAAGGCGGCCACCCACGACAAAAATCGGCAAATCTGCCGTTCGCTGTCTAAGTGACCGCCAAATTTGCCTACTTCTTCTTCGCCGCAGCCTTCTTCGCCGGCGCCTGAGTCAGCGCCGAAGCCGCTGCCGACTTCGCGTCCTTGCTGGCCTTTGGATCCTTGAGCACCTTCGCAGCCGCAGACGCGACCACCTTGCTGGTCACATCCTTGGACTTCGTCTGCGCCAAGGCCGACGCCGCAACCATCTTCTCGCCCTTGCTCGCCTTCCTGCTCGTTAGCACCTTCGAAGCAGCCGACGGCATAGATCGTGAACCGCCCGAAACAGCGATTTTTGAATGAGCAGAAAGGCGGTCTATCAACGATGCCGCCAAGTATTCCGACCGGCTAATGCCCATCGTCCGCGCCTTCTGGTCCACACCCGCAACGAGATCTACATCAAGTATAACATTATACCGCGCCTTACGTTCGACGACGATCAACGGGACGGCCAATAGAATTGCCCCCGCCGCCAATTCGCGCTTGATCTCACGATCCGCCTGCAACTGGGGAATTGTCCGCGGCTCAGGCAAACGCGCCTCATCCTGTGCATACAGCACCAACGCAGACTGTGCCGCTTCCGAAATATCCCCCTCGGCGTCCGATGCACCAAAGCATCCCGGCAAGTCGGGAAAGGTGATCCCGTATGCGCTTCCGGCATCCTTATGGACCAGTGCGTAATACGTTCTCATGACGCCTACTCCTTCAGCCAACCTGCATGCTTGGCAATTCCGCGCGCAGTTCCGAGCGGTAAATCTTTCTTGGGATGAGGCACGATGATGACGCGCCCATCGGGATGCTTCAACTTGTGGTGCGAACCGTTTGCCCCGGCATCCACCCAGCCCTCGCGGCGAAGCCGCTTTAGGATTTCCCGGCTATTCCGCTCAATCGTCACCGGCCCTCAAACAAAATACCGTGTGTAACAGGTTACACACGGTATCATCAGATCAGCTTTGGTTCAACGAAGTGCCTACTTCTTCTTCGCCGCAGCCTTCTTCGCCGGCGCCTGAGTCAGCGCCGAAGCCGCTGCCGACTTCGCGTCCTTGCTGGCCTTTGGATCCTTGAGCACCTTCGCAGCCGCAGACGCGACCACCTTGCTGGTCACATCCTTGGACTTCGTCTGCGCCAAGGCCGACGCCGCAACCATCTTCTCGCCCTTGCTCGCCTTCCTGCTCGTTAGCACCTTCGAAGCAGCCGACGGCATAGATCGTGAACCGCCCGAAACAGCGATTTTTGAATGAGCAGAAAGGCGGTCTATCAACGATGCCGCCAAGTATTCCGACCGGCTAATGCCCATCGTCCGCGCCTTCTGGTCCACACCCGCAACGAGATCTACATCAAGTATAACATTATACCGCGCCTTACGTTCGACGACGATCAACGGGACGGCCAATAGAATTGCCCCCGCCGCCAATTCGCGCTTGATCTCACGATCCGCCTGCAACTGGGGAATTGTCCGCGGCTCAGGCAAACGCGCCTCATCCTGTGCATACAGCACCAACGCAGACTGTGCCGCTTCCGAAATATCCCCCTCGGCGTCCGATGCACCAAAGCATCCCGGCAAGTCGGGAAAGGTGATCCCGTATGCGCTTCCGGCATCCTTATGGACCAGTGCGTAATACGTTCTCATGACGCCTACTCCTTCAGCCAACCTGCATGCTTGGCAATTCCGCGCGCAGTTCCGAGCGGTAAATCTTTCTTGGGATGAGGCACGATGATGACGCGCCCATCGGGATGCTTCAACTTGTGGTGCGAACCGTTTGCCCCGGCATCCACCCAGCCCTCGCGGCGAAGCCGCTTTAGGATTTCCCGGCTATTCCGCTCAATCGTCACCGGCCCTCAAACAAAATACCGTGTGTAACAGGTTACACACGGTATCATCAGATCAGCTTTGGTTCAACGAAGTGCCTACTTCTTCTTCGCCGCAGCCTTCTTCGCCGGCGCCTGCGTCAGCGCCGAAGCCGCTGCCGACTTCGCGTCCTTGCTGGCCTTTGGATCCTTGAGCACCTTTGCAGCCGCAGACGCGACCACTTTGCTGGTCACATCCTTGGACTTCGTCTGCGCCAAGGCCGACGCCGCAACCATCTTCTCGCCCTTGCTTGCTGTCTTGCTCGTCAGCACCTTCGAAGCGGCCGACGCGGTCTTCTTACCGGTAGATTCTGATTTCGCCATGTTTCTCAAATCCCTGAGCCAACGCCGTGCACTGCAATTTAGTGCTAACTGATTCGCAATTGACATGGGCATCCGCATCAAGCCACAACCGCGCAATTCCCCCGAAATTTCACTGATAGCGAGCCCCCATGTCCCACGCCGACCTGCAAAAGACCATCGAAGCCGCCTGGGAGGCCCGCGACACCCTCAACTTCGCAACCATCGGCAAGGTCCGCGTCGGCGTTGAGCAGGCGCTGGACCTGCTCGACAAAGGCCAGCTCCGCGTTGCCCAGCGCAACCCAGACGGAAAAGGCTGGTCCGTCAATCAGTGGCTCAAGAAGGCCGTCCTGCTCTCGTTCCGTCTGAACGACAACCAGATGATCCCAGGCGGCCCCGGCGGCTCGTTCTACTGGGATAAAGTCCCCGTCAAATTCGCCGGCATGACGGAGGCCGACTTCCGCGCCGCAGGTTTCCGCGCATTGCCTGGCTCCGTCGTCCGCCGCTCGGCCTACATCGCCCCCGGCGTCATCCTGCTACCCTCGTTCGTCAACGTCGGCGCCTACGTCGATAGCGGCACCATGGTCGACACCTGGGCCACCGTCGGCTCCTGCGCCCAGATCGGCAAGAACTGCCACATCTCCGGCGGCGCAGGCATCGGCGGCGTCCTCGAACCGCTGCAGGCCGATCCCGTCATCATCGAGGACAATTGCTTCATCGGTGCCCGCGCCGAGGTCGCCGAAGGCGTCCACGTCGGCGAAGGCAGCGTCCTGTCCATGGGCGTCTACCTCGGCGCGTCCACCACCATCATCGACCGTTCCACGGGCGAGAAAATGTTCGGTAAGGTCCCGCCCTATTCGGTCGTCGTCTCGGGCTCCATGGCCGGCAAACCCCTCCCCAACGGCGAGCCCGGCCCCAACCTCTACTGCGCCGTCATCGTCAAGCGCGTCGACGCCCAAACCCGCTCCAAAACCTCCATCAACGAACTCCTGCGCGATTGACCTAAGGTCACCAGATGTACCGCACCCTGCAGCCCGCAAAGATCGTCAAGACGCTGGACAAGCTCCAGGCGCGCATCAATCAGCGCTTTCCTGACAAGGGCCTCGCGCGCGTCTGCGGCGAACTGGGCGAGGTTGCACGCAAATCACACGAGCGCGCGGAGGCCATCGCCCGGCCCGCCTACGGCCTGCGCTTCGCAACCGCGATTATGATCGCCGCCGGCCTCGCCATGCTCGCCTACGTCGCTGGCCTGCTGATCGCCAACACGCGGGCAAGCGAAGACATGGCCTCGACAATCCAAGCCGTCGACGCGACCTTCAACATCGTCATCCTGACGAGTGCGACCATCTTTTTCCTCGTCTCGCTTGAAGAACGCCTGAAACGCCGCAAGGCCCTGCGCGCCCTCAACGAATTGCGCACCTTCGTCCACGTCATCGACATGCACCAGCTGACCAAAGACCCGCTGATGATCGACGGCCCCACCACGCCCGACAGTCCGGTGCGCGACATGACCCCGTTCGAGCTAACTCGCTATCTCAACTACTGCTCGGAAATGCTCTCCCTGACCGACAAACTCGCCGCCCTCTACGCCCAGTCGACCTCCGATGCCGTCATCATCGACGCCGTCTCCGACCTGTCCGAATTAACGACCAACCTTTCCGCCAAAATCTGGCAAAAGATCACGCTCGTCCAAGCCGGACACCGCGAACTCGAATGCGGTCGCACCATCTGAGCTCATACAAAATCAGCCACCACAGGCACCCGCTCCTCATGACCCTGCTAGACCCCACCGACCCCGTCGCCCTGACCCAAGCCTTGATCCGCTGCGAAAGCGTCACCCCCGCCGACGCAGGCGCATTGGCCGTTATCGAAAAGGCCCTGACCGCCATCGGCTTTGCCTGCAGACGCATGACCTTCACCGCCCCAGACACGCCCGACATCGACAATGTCTACGCCCGCCGCGGCACAACGGGCCCAAACCTCTGCTTTGCCGGTCACACCGACGTCGTGCCTGCAGGCGACGCTGCCGCCTGGACTGCCAACCCCTTCGCCGCACAGATCCGTGGTGGCATCCTTTACGGTCGCGGCGCCGTCGACATGAAGGGCGCCATCGCCTGCTTCATCGCAGCCAGCGCCCGCTACCTCAAAGCCAACCCGAACGCCCCCGGCTCGATCTCGTTTCTCATTACCGGCGACGAAGAAGGCCCCTCCATCAACGGCACCGATAAGGTCTTGGGCTGGCTCCGCGAGCGCGGCGAAAAGCTAGACGCCTGCCTCGTCGGCGAACCCTCAAACCCCAATGCGCTCGGCGATGAAATCAAGATCGGCCGCCGCGGCTCCATGAACGGCGAAATCGTTGTCCACGGCAAACAAGGACACGCCGCCTACCCAACAAAAGCCGACAACCCGTTGCCCAAACTGGTCCGCATCCTCGACCGTCTGTGCTCACAAACAATCGACACCGGCACGGCAAACTTCGAACCCTCAAACCTCCAGGTCACCGTCATCGACGTCCCCAACACCGCAACCAACGTCATCCCCGCCTTTGCGCGCGCCCGCTTCAACGTGCGCTACAACGACCTGCACAGCCGCGCCAAAATGGAAACCTGGGTCGCCCTCCAATGCGAAGCCGCCGCAAGCAGCAGCGGCGCCCGCTACGACCTCACGTTCTCCGGCACCGGCGACGTCTTCCTGACGAAGCCCGGCCCGCTCGTTGAAACCCTGAGCCAAGCCGTCCAAGCCGTCACCGGCCGCACGCCTGCCCTCTCGACCGGCGGCGGCACGTCCGACGCCCGCTTCATCTACACCCATTGCCCCGTCGTCGAATTCGGCCTCGTCAACCAGACCATCCACCAAGTCAACGAGCGCGTCCCCTTAGCCGACCTCGAAATCCTCACCGCCATCTACGAACGCTTCATCGCCAACTACTTCGCCACCTGAGGCGAACCACTTCAAGGTCAGAGGTCCAGGGTCGGTAGCCCATACGCGCTAAGTTTGCCTTCTCTTCCTTCTCCCCCTGGGGAGAAGATGCCCGTAGGGCAGATGAGGGGTGCCTTCACTTCGTCGACAAACGCCAACGCGGCCACCACTCAAGTTCAAAAAGTCCGAACTATTGCGTTGCGAACCAATCCGCGCCATATGCAGATCATGCAGCGTCCATTCGTACACCCAGCCCTGGAAGACATCACCCTAGAGAGCGTTCTTTACGCCCTCGCGGATCCGACTCGCCTTGCGATCATTCGCAAACTGGCAAGCCGCGGGTGTCCGACCAATTGCCAGACCGCTGCACCCGATAATCTACCCAAATCCACCCAGTCGCACCACTACCAGGTGTTGCGCGAAGCGGGTTTGATCCGCTCGGAACGTAAAGGCACCGAAGTCGTCAACACCTTGCGCTGCACCGAGATCGACAGCAAATTCCCCGGCCTCGTCCCAGCGATCTTCCACGCCGCCAACCTATCCCTCCCGACCTGCCCCGGGGATAAGTAAGCGCGCTCACTCGTAGGTTGGGTCAAGCACTCGCGCGACCCAACAACTTGATACGCGAAAGGCCTTCGAATGACCCAAGATCGCGTACGGGCTGTTTTCAAAGAAGTCTTGTCGATGGATGAGCCCATAGAAGCGCTGACCGAACTCGCAAATGAGACAACGGACGCCCCGACCCAAGAGCGTCTCCGAAAAGCGTACGGCGATCTACTGTTGAAGCAATTCACGACACTCGAAATCTTGCAGCGGCTTTTCCCTGATATTGCGCCCGAATTCGCCGAGCAAATCTATCACGACTGAACGGCGGCAAATGCCCAGCCCCAAACTGTCATCCCGGACAAGCGGAGCGCCTTCGCGAAGCGCCAATCCGGGACCCAGACATGTGCGCCGAAGGCACCTTAAACTACCTCACCCCTCGCACCATTCCCCCAACCGGCTCAAAAACGCGCTGCATTTCTCAAGCTCGGCCTTGGCCACCCACTCGTTCGCCGTATGCGCCTGCGCAATATCGCCTGGCCCGCAGATGATCGCCGCACTCCCGGCCTCCTGAAACAGCCCGGCCTCGGTCGCATACGACACCGCAAACGTCTCGTTCTGCCCCGCCAATTTCAACGCCAGCGCCGTCAACTCAGACCCCGCCTCCGCCACAAATGGCGCAACCTGATTGGTCTGCGAAATCGAAATCGACGCTTCGGGTGCCACCTTGCGCATCTCCGGCAAGCACTTCCGCTCGGCAAACCGCCGCAAATCCCGCTCGATCTTGGCCGTATCCGTCCCCGGCAGCGCCCGCACCTCAAACCCGAACCACGCCGACACCGGCACGATGTTCGACGCCGTACCACCCTCAATCCGCGTAATCTGCAAGCTTGCATACGGCGGATCGAACCGCGGATCGGCCGCCACTTTCAACCCTTCCTCGATCCGCGCCAACTCGCCAATCAACCGTCCCGCATATGAAATCGCGTTTACCCCCAGATGCGCCATACTGGAGTGCGATGCCCGCCCGCTGACCTCCACATGCCACCGCACCGGCCCCTTATGGGCATCGACAATCGACATATTGGTCGGCTCGCCCACGATCACCATGCGCGGCTTAATCAACCCATGCCCGAACTCGGCAATCATCGGCCTGACACCGAGGCACCCGATCTCCTCGTCATACGAAAACGCAATATGGATCGGCGTCTTGAGCGTCCGCGCCTTGAATTCCGGCACCGCTGCCAGCACGCACGCCAAAAAACCCTTCATATCCGTCGTGCCGCGCCCGGCCACCCGGTCGCCCAGATCCTTCAGCCGGAACGGGTCGCTGAACCATGCCTGCCCCTCGACGGGCACCACGTCCGTATGCCCCGATAGCGCGACCCCAGGCACACCTGCAGGCCCGATGGTTGCAAACAGGTTCGCCTTCTCCCCGTCCGGCGACATCACCAGCCGACTCGAGACCTTGCAATGGGCGAGATAGTCCTCGACGAACCGGATCAGCGCGAGATTGCTCTTATGGCTCGTCGTATCGAACGCGACGAGGCGCTCCAACAGTTCGAGCGGTGAATAGACGGGTGCCTTCATGATGTTAACGCGAATGGAAATTGGGAGTAGGCAGCGGGGAGTAGCTCAAGCATCAAACCCAATTCCCTCGCCCTTTCAATTCACGCTTCTTATCGCATACGGACTATCGAGCGAAAACGCTGGAATCGCGACATCAAACAGCGCGCCCCTATATCCCGACATCTGATAACTGCCGGACATGATACCCGACGGCGTCTTCAGTGGGCATCCAGAGGTGTAGTTGAAACTTTCCCCCGGTCCAATCAGCGGCGTCTGCCCGACAACGCCTTGCCCGCGCACTTCTTCCATCCGCCCGGCCCCATCGACGATCTTCCAGACCCGCGAGCGCAACTGCACGGCCTCCGCGCTCTCATTGACGATATCGACCGTATAAGCCCAAAAAAAATAACTATCGGCCGGCGTCGACCGGTCCTCAAGATAGCTAGGTGTAACGCGAACGCGGATACCGCGAGTAACGGCTTCGTACATGCTTGTCCCGATCGTTGCAGTTCGAACACGCAACATTACGCCCGCGCTCGCCATTCGGCAATTCATGATGCGAGCACCATCCCCTCTCCACGTCATCCCGGCAAACCCTTCGATCCAGGCAACCCGGATCAGGATAGGAACACGACCCACTCCCTACTGCCCATTCCCTCCTACCTGCGCGGTTTCGCCATACCCTTGGCCGGGGCCTCCGGCGGCGCATTTCTTGACACCCCGGAACGTGCTGACTATGACACGCCAACTCTTTGAACCACCCATCCCGTTCCGGACTAGGGGTTAATCAGCATGGCCGCTTCTCAAACACCACCCAACGGGGGTGACAAAGGCGCTGGTCACAGTGATCTGACCCCGCAAGAACGGGAGGCCTTCAAACAGCGGGCAGACGAACTCGGCAAGCGGCTCGATGCAGCCAAAAGCCATAGTACGTCGCTTCCCAAAGCAAACCCGTCGCCCAGCAGCAATGCGGCAAACGGCAACGCAATGGGCAAAGCCTTGCGCATCTCGACCGAGTTGGTCGGTGGTGTCATTGTCGGGGCTGGGCTTGGCTGGTTGATCGACAAAGCGTTGGGGACGTTCCCTGCGTTCTTCATCGTTCTATTTCTGCTCGGCGCAGCCGCCGGCATGGTCAACATCGTTCGGGCAGGCACGGCCATGAAAACCGGTGCCAGCAACCCGAAAGCCGGCCCTGCCGTCCGCGACGACGAAGAAGACTGAGACTGTCGACGACTGAAAACAAAGACGACTAATTTATAAGTAGAATTTCACGGCCAAAACGCATTAGACCACACACGGCGCCGGCCTCCGGCGACGAAACCGCGTAACGACGAAACCTTAAGGGGGACGAACGGTGGCAGCCGCTCACGAAGGGCATAGCCCAATCCATCAGTTCGAAATCAACCAGCTGATTCCACTCAAGCTGTTTGGTATCGACGCCTCGTTCACGAACTCGTCGCTCTACATGGTTCTGGCGCTTGGCATCATCAGCTTCTTCCTGATTTCGGCCATGCGTACGGGTGCTCTCGTTCCCGGCCGTATGCAGTCGATGGCTGAACTTGTTTACAAATTCGTGGCCGATACCGTTCGAGAGAACGTCGGCGACGAGGGGATGAAGTTCTTTCCCCTCGTTTTCTCACTGTTCATTTTCGTTCTCGTGCTGAACGTCCTCGGCATGATTCCGATCCCGGGCGTTACTTTCACGGTAACTTCCAGCTTAGTCGTCACTGCGGCTATGGCGATTCTCGTCATCGGCATCGTGATCGCTTACGGCCTCTACGCTCACGGCCTCGGCTTCTTCAAACTGTTCGTACCGTCGGGCGTGCCCTGGTACATGCTGCTGATCCTGGTCCCGATCGAAGTCATCTCCTTCATTTCTCGCCCGATCAGCCTCTCGGTTCGTCTGTTCGCCAACATGCTCGCCGGCCATATCGCTCTGAAAATCTTCGCCGGTTTCGTCGGCACTTTGCTGGCGACATGGAGCGTCTGGTCGCTCCTGTCCGTCGTCCCGATGGCACTGACGGTCGCCCTGACCGCCCTCGAAGTTCTGGTCGCCGTACTGCAAGCCTACGTGTTCGCGGTTTTGACCTGCATCTACCTCAACGACGCCGTTCACGGCGCGCACTGACGGATCTTTTCCTTTCCTTTCAAAATCTTAGAAATCAACCCCAAGGAGACGACTATGGCTGCTGAATCCCTCGAAATCGCCAAGCAGACGGCTGTTGCTGCAAAGTACATCGGCGCTGGCATCGCCTGCCTCGGCATGGCTGGCGCTGGCATCGGCCTCGGCAACCTGTTCGGCCAGTTCCTCTCGGGCGCCCTGCGCAATCCTTCGGCTGCTGATGGCCAGCGCGGCACCCTGCTTCTCGGCTTCGCACTGACGGAAGCTCTCGGCATCTTCTCGCTGCTGATCGCTCTTCTGCTCCTGTTCGCAGTCTAATCCACATCCACTTTCGTGAGGTGTTTTGGTCCTTGGGGTCAAAACACCTCACGCTCGTTTCGTTCTTTCAAATGCGCTTCAAACGAGGTTAGCCGATGGCTGGCAATCCAGTAACGACGACAGGAACGCAAGCCCCCGGCGGCGATTCAGGCGGCAACTTCCCGCCGTTCAACCCCGCGACATTCGCGCCCCAGCTGGTCTGGCTGGCGCTGACCTTCACCGCTCTTTACCTCATCATGTCGCGCAAGGCCCTGCCGCGCATCGCCGACGTTCTTGAAGAACGCGCGAACCGCATCAAGCGCGACCTCGACGCTGCCGAACGCCTGAAAGGCGAAACCGACAAGGCGCTCGCCAGCTACGAGCAGGCACTTGCCGACGCCAAAGGCAACGCTAACAGCATCGCCAAAGATACACGCGCCAAGTTGGCCGCTGAAACCGACAAAGACAAAGCCGCCATCGACGTCAAGATGAACGCTAAGATCGCCGACGCCGAAGCCCGCATCGCCGCGACGAAAACCAAAGCTCTGGCGAGCGTCAACGACATCGCCGCAACAACCGCCTCCGCCATTGTCGACCGTTTGATCGGTCAGGGCGCGACGGCCGACGAAATCAAGCGCGCACTCGCGCCGGCAGCGGGGAAATAAGACCATGAACTGGATTCACAACCCCGAATACTGGGTACTGGTCGCTTTTCTGATCTTCTGCGCCATGATCTGGAAAGCTGGCGTTCCGGGCCAGATCGGCAAGGCCCTCGACGGTCGCGCCGAAACAATCCGCAATGAACTCGACGAAGCCCGCCGCCTGCGTGAAGAAGCCCAGGCCCTGCTCGCCGACTACCAGAAGAAGCAGCGCGAAGCCGAATCTGAAGCCAAAGCGATTATCGACAACGCCAAGCGCGAAGCTGAAAGCCTTGCCGCCGACACCCGCAAGTCGATGGCCGAACAGCTTGAGCGCCGCACCAAGCTGGCCGAAGAAAAGATCGCCCGCGCCGAAGCCCAGGCCATCGCCGAAGTCCGCAGCCTTGCGGTCGACAGTGCCCTTGCAGCTTCCGCCAAAATCCTTGCGGCCAAGTCGTCGGGCGCAACCGCCTCATCCCTCATCGACGCGAGCATCGCCGGCCTGAAGTCCAAACTCAACTGAAACTCAAGCTGAACGGATCATTCGACATCAAGGCCGTCAAAAACGCCGCGCCCCGCGGCGTTTTTTTGTGCCCACTCGTAGGTTGCTTGTACCAAACCGCATAGTTACTGCCTTGTGCGGTTTGGTATCCGCGCGTGGGGTTGCCACGCCGCAGGCGATCTTTCAGATCGACGCGGCGTCGATGCGAAGCATCGCGGGGCGATGACGCGCAAAGTATAGAGAATACCAGCCCGCAGGCTGTCAAACGAAGAGTCAAAACGACTGCGGGCTGGTATTAGGCGCTACCGCTCCGTCCACGATCACAGCCTGATGGCGTCACCCTCCACCAAAGCCACAACCATGTCGTAAAATGACTGAGGGTCCGGGAACTGTGCTCCCGGACCCTCCCCCAATGGCTCATCGTGAGCCCTTGTCGACAGCGGGACCAGGGTGCATACCTCACACGCAACGTGCCAAGGAGCACGAGGAGTTGGTCAGTGGCTTCGAACTACAAACTAGAGATCAAAGGCGAGTTGCCCGGAGAAATCGCCCACCACTATGAATCGCAGGGCGGCGATAGCATCTTCAGTACCGCCAATCGCTTCACCGTAAAACGAAGCCAGCGAACGATCCAATTCGAAATCCCAATTCACAGTGCAAATAAAGCGCTGAGTTACAGCCGCATCCTCCGCAGAGCATTGCGGCTCGATAAATCGAATGCCGTCTTCAACCATCGCGGCGACGGCGTGGTCATTCTCTATGGCGGCGTGATCTATTTTTATGACCTTGCCGCTGATAGGCTCACCCGGACAGGCCGCCTGAGACAATGCCGCAACGTCTTGCATTGCGGCATCGCCGTCACCGAACGCGGCATCTACTTTGGCGAATACGGGCACAACACTCAACGCGAAGCCGTTCCCGTCTGGCGCTCGTGCGACGATGGCCGCAGCTGGAGTATTGTCTATGAATTCCCCCCCGGATCCATCAAACATATTCATGGCATCTATTCCGACCCATATTCACCGAGCCTATGGATTCCAACCGGCGATTTCGCGGGTGAATGCACTGTTGCCGAAGCCAAGGATCCAGATTTTAAAACCTGCATCCGGCACGGCGACGGCACTCAGAAATGGCGGCCGGTTTCTATGTTTTTTGAACCTGACAGCATTCTCTGGCCGATGGATAGCCCATTGGAAACGTCATATCTCCAGCAATTCGACCGCCAGACCCAAACCATCACCCAACATAGACCGTTCCCTGGCCCCATCTGGTATTCAAAGCGCTTTACCGATGGCATTGGAATTCTACAGAGCTCCGTTGAACCTGGCGTGGGCGTCACGAGCGATCACGCCCACCTTTTCGCATCCAAAAACCTGATTGACTGGACCGAAGTGACCAAATTCCAGAAAGATTGGTGGCCGATGAAATACTTCAAATTCGGCGTAATTGCTTTTGCCGGCGGAAACCAGACGAGCGACGACTTTGTCATTTTCGGCGAAGCCCTGAAAGGGTTGGACGGCCGCATTCTTCGCGTTGGATTGACCGCAGTATGATAGGCACCTTCCCAAGCCCATCCGAACGTCTGGCCCTTCTCACAGAACGTGACCGCGCCCAAATTCAACAAGCGATCCACAGCAGGAACGACAATGGCTTACTTTGGTTAGAGAAACTCCGCAGATTTGCCTCGCTTTACGGCCATAATCTGAAAGCGGAATCATCCCGGCGATTTGGGGACGAATCCGAAAGCCATCTCGTTTGGATGTCAGACCTCTTGCTCGAAGGCAGCAAAATCGCCTACCGTCACACCGCCGCTCCACTCGATGCAGCAACCCTCAACGCAGCGCTCTATTGCATCGACGCAATAGCGCCCAATGAACAATTGATCGCCAAAGCGGATCACCTCATTCTCCAACTTGAATCCTGGCTTTGTCTAACACCTCCGCAATCCCCTCCAAACCCGCCCCTCGGTGCCAAATTCGACTTTTCACCGGGGCGTTGGGAACGCGAAGCGCTGTGCGCGCACGGCGTTGTCATCATTGCTCCAAGCCCCTTCAGTCTGGTATCGCTGAGCGTACTGGAACTCTGCATTCGTTTGAAAATTCCCGTGCAGGCAATAGTGCTGCGTCGATTCACACTCAACCGCTTCGTCCAGGAATCCCACCGTGACGGCATCGGTCGGCTATTGAAAAAGATCTGGCGCAAACTTGTCCTGCGTGCCGATGAAAACGCCGCAAAGACCAATGTATCCTTGAAATCTATTTCACGTGCGTTGAAACCGCAATCAACCAGCGTTCGCTCGCTGGCGCGCCGCAATCATATCCCGGTCATTGCCGTTGCCGAATTCGACCAGTCCATCAGCCGCCTTCGCGCCTTGTCACCACAGCTCGCCATTTTCACCGGCGGCGGACTGATAAAAAAGCCCGTTATCGACGTCTTTGAACGCGGCATCCTGAATATCCATATGGGCGCTCTTCCCCAATATAAAGGGATGGATGTCGTCCAGGCGCCAATTCTCGACGGCAGCTTCGAATTTGTCGGATTGACCGGCCACTTCATGACCGCTGAACTCGATGCCGGCCCCGTCTTGTCCTGGTTCAATGTTGATGCTCAATTCTACTCCAGCCTGACGGCACTACGAAACGAGCTATCGGCCGTGACCCCCCTGATCGCAATCGACACCGCCCTGGGGATTTTCAGCGGGCGTCTACCCCTGAACGCCCAACCCGGCGTTGGCCGCCAGTACTATTTCATCCATCAACGATTGGACGCCGTCATCGAAACCGTCCTTTCAAAGCGCGCGGCCGCCCGTGCAAACCAGCCCCCGGCAAATCAGATCACCCGCGTAACCAGCGCCTTCCTGGCCGGCCTCGTCTGATACCGTCGAACCCTTTGCCTGTTCCGACGCCATGAACGCACCAGCCCTGCTCTAGGACGAAGCCAACGACCGGCTCACCTATCCCGGCGCCATTTCTGCACTACAGTGCACAATCATTAACATTGAAACACTTGCTTTAAATCAATGCGTTGAGGCCTGTCGGTTAACACGATAGTCATCGCACGTATAAAGCTATGCCGTTTGAAAGTTCCCAGTTTTGCATCAGCAATTGCCGCAGCGCCAGCCGGGCGCACCAGCGCACCTCCGCTATTTTGCGGTCCTCGGCCTCACGGCCTTGATTGGCTATAAGCTGTTGACGTTCCTGACCGCCGACATCATCGCAACCCAGGCCGCTCGCCCCGACGGAGCGCGCGAATTTTCCCGCGTTGAGATGATCATGCGCGCGCGCGACGCCGCATACGTTCAACTCCCCATCCAACCCACCGTCCTGCCAGTCCACGTCGACGAACCCAGGTTGATGGCATCCAATCTCGCGAGCGAAATCGACCTTGCCGAGACGAGCGACACACCCGAACCAGACCTTCAAAGGACAAGTGCATCAGCTCAGCAAGTCGCAACCGTTCCCGCAGCGCCGCGTCAGGCAGCCATCAAGATTGCCATCGGCCACACTGCGCGCCGTAAATCCGGTGGGACCAAAATCGCCGCGCAGCATCAACCTGACTTAAAACCGTCGCGCTCCCCCATTCCCGAGCTTCAAGTCGCGACCAGATCATCCCTGAAAGGCGCCCTGCAGGCGGAAGCTCGCACCAAGCCCGAACTCAGCAGCAAAAAGCTCGCCCGCCGCACCCCAAACGCTGGCGAACTGGTGATGATGCAACTGCTCAACCAGATCTGATCTTGCGCGAACCCCGTCTCCTACTTTCGGTCGCCGCCTTGATCAGTTTGACCGGCGTCAACCCTCTAGTCCTCCGGCGCGCTCAAACTCCGGCGTGATGGTCACCGGCAACTGGCCGGTGGTCCGAAACGAGGAATTTTACGATGCGCACTGGAACCACCACCGCTGTGGCCGCAGCCCTCCTTGCTGGCTGCTGCGTGATCGCAACAAGCGCCGCCGCACAAACCACCGAGTCGGGTAAGGAAGCGACCGTCAAAGCGGGGCATTTCATGTTCGAACACCGCTGCCGCTCATGCCATGCCGACGATCCCGACCTTAAATCTTACGGCCCAAGCCTGATCGGCATCTTGGGCCGCAAGGCAGGAACCGTCGAAGGCTTTGCCTATTCCGACGCCATGAAGGCGTCCGGCTTGGTCTGGGACGAAGCCACCCTCCGCGGCTGGATCGCCGACAACAAGGGCCTACTGCCGGGCACCCGCATGCGCCACGTCGGCGTCACCGACACCATGGAACAAGACTACCTGCTCGCCTACCTGAAGACATTGCACAAGTGACTCGTCAAGCGAACACCCGTTCGTTCACCCCCGCGTGATCTCAAAACCAAACGTCAGGTGCAAAAGCTACACGGGAAGCATGGACTTGCTCGGTTTCCCTAGAGTCTGTCCGGAAAAGAGCTTCGCGTTTTCATTGAGTTAATTTTCCGTCAGACCGCCAGAAGAAGCCCGAAGGCCGTAGCCAAATCTACGGACGAGGGGTTCGACGCCGCAGATGACAAAAAGAAACCATTGAAATCATGGAGAAATTTTCCAGACAGCCTCTTATGGCTCTGACATTTGCACTGACGTGTGCCGCAAACGGTAGCAAATGTCAGAACCGGAACACTAGTGACCCGGCAAATTCCGCAGTAAGCTTACCGCGTTAGAGGCCAGCCCACCCGCCGGTCAAAGCGGCGAACGGACGCTTGGCCATTTAAATTCATTGCCGAGGGGGCTCCATAATGCATTGGTTTTTGGCTCTACTGATCACACTCTTGGCTGGCTTTCCCGCCGCCGCCCAATCAGGGCGCATCGACCGCGTGGAACTGATTAGCATGGGCACGTACAAGCGCGTCGGCGAACTGAAAACCATCAAATCCGGCGACATCTCGACCGGCCAGCGCACAGAAGCGAATTGGGAACTCGTCAACGAAACCAATACCATCACTGCCCGCACCGACATAACCTTCGGCGCGACCCTCAAATTCGCGGGCAAACCCAAGGGCGACATCGCCAAAATCAGAGTCGTCTGGCACTACCCCGAGCCCGGCATCACCAATCCCGACACCGGCAAGACCAAACTGACCGACGAATACGAGACAACGCAACGCATAGGCGATGAATCATCCTACTGCTGGAACCTGAGTTCAACCTACACCCACGTTCCCGGCACTTGGCGGCTGGAACTCTGGCAAGGCGACCGCCGCCTGACCAACCAGTCGTTCAAAATTCTCCTAGATCAATGCCGACCCGGCGGCGGCGACGACGCCATCAAGGCGTGCACCGAGCAGATCGAACGCAACGGCAAAGACGCCACCGCCTACCACAACCGCAGCACCGCCTACAAAGAAAAGGGCAATCTCGACCTTGCCCTCGCCGACGCCGTCAAGGCCAGGGAACGCGACCCCAAAAACTTCGACTACACCCGCACCCTTGGTTTTATTCGCTACGGCCAAGCCGACTTCAAAGCCGCCTCCAAGGACTTCCTGCGCGCCATCGAATTGAAAGACGATCCCTATTCGATGCTGTTTCGATTCCTCGCCCGCACCCGCGCCGGCGACCAGGCTGGCGAAGAACTCGAAGCTAACGCCGGCCGCCTGAAAACCAAAGAATGGCCCTA
The DNA here is from genome assembly GCA_040080145.1 of Hyphomicrobiaceae bacterium. Lineage (GTDB taxonomy): Bacteria > Pseudomonadota > Alphaproteobacteria > Rhizobiales > Hyphomicrobiaceae > JANXVY01. Next base: position 18,974 of record JBEBJA010000088.1, on the reverse strand, counting down.
CGCCGTCACCGAACTGTACTTGGCCAAACGCTCCCCGCAAGCCACCATCGACGCCGCCAGCACTGGCGACGAGCGCTGCGAAGCCCAATTCTACGTCGGCCAATGGCACCTGACCAAAGGCGACACCACCCAAGCAAAACAGATGCTCGAAACCGCCGTCGCCATCTGCCCCAAAGACTTCATCGAAGCCGATGCGGCCACCGCCGAACTCAAAACCCTCAAGCCGTAGAGTGCTTCCGACTTAGATCGAAGCAAAACCAACCAACACACTGTTGCCCCCGGACGGCCCTGCACTTGCCGATCCGGGGCCTTTACCAGTCAGAGACAGGGAAAGATCCCGGATCTGCGTGCGCAAGGGCGCACTTGTCCGGGAAATCAGTGGAGGGAGGGCGCTTCGATCTAAACCGGAAAAGTCTAGCGTCCCGATTCGCCAGTCGAAATCCTATCCGGTGTCATCCTCGGACTTGGTCCGAGGACCCATCACGCCACACACTGGAACCATAAGGGGGGTCGATGCGCTCGCACCAGCGCTTCCACTCTTTGAGCCTATTGCGAAATTCCAGCGTCGGGTTCAAGATTTGCGTGATCGGCATGGACCAATCCTCAACATGATCGAGCAGAGCCCACAGTCGCAAAGCTCCGTTTCCTTCCCGAGCTCCAATTCGGATTATTTCAGCAACCCAATCATCGAGGATTTCAATCTCCGTTATCATCACAGTTGACGGATCGATTTGCTCAGCATCCCGCCGGGCGTCCAGACGAAAAACCAGATCAGTGGCATTTGGTCCTGACGGGACACAACCTACCTCGATGTTCATGTGATCGGTCCCTCCCTTTCGTCATGGCCGCGTCATCGCTATGCGATGCGGGGCATCGAAGGCGGCCACCCACGACAACCGTCCGCGAATCCGCGGTATCCGGTCGACGGTGATCAGGCCCCCTACTTCAACTTCGGCGGCACCGAGAAATCCAAGCTCGGCCCCTGCGGCATGCCTCCCGGCAGCGCCCGCGCCCCCTCTAGCGGCGGCGGCACGCCCGGCAGCGACAGCCCGCGCCCTGCCGCCACTGGCCCCGCCGCGCCGATCCCCGGCCCATTGCCCGGTGACAGCACCTTTGCCCGCATCGTCAGCCCTGGCAGCGCGATCAGCAGTGCCACCATCACGAGCTGAATCCCGACAAACGGCACCGCCCCCCAATAAATCTGCCCCGTCGTCACCGGCGCGGTCTGCTTTCCCGTCACCTTGTCGGCGAACGCGAGCTTGGGCGCGACCGACCGCAGATACATCAGCGCAAAGCCGAACGGCGGATGCATGAAACTGGTCTGCATGTTGACCGCAATCAGCACGCCCAGCCACACCATGAACGGCCCGACATCAACCACGGTCTGCGTTGCCCCGCCGCCTGCCACCGCCATCCCAAACGACTTGGCAATCGCCACCGCCTCCGGCGCATTCCGGAAAATCGCCTCCGCCGCCGGCTTGATGAGCGGTACGACGATAAAGGCCAGTTCGAAGAAATCCAGGAAGAACGCCAGCAAAAACACCGCGAGGTTCACCAGGATTAAAAATCCGTACATCCCACCCGGCAGCGACACCAAAAGGTGCTCGACCCACTTGTGTCCATCGACGCCGTAGAACGTCAGCGAGAAGATCCGCGCCCCGATCAAAATAAACATCACGAACGCCGACAGCTTGGCCGTCTGCTCGACGGCAGACCGAACGATCTCCCAGTTGAGCCGTGCCGGATTGCCCTCCCAATACCGTTTGAACCCCGCCAGGACCAACGCCCCCAGCGCCCCCATCGCGCCCCCTTGCGTCGGCGTCGCCAGCCCGATGAAAATCGTCCCCAGCACCAGAAAAATCAGAAACAGCGGCGGCACCATCACGAACGTCACCCGCTCGGCGAGCCGAGACAGCAGCCGCGTCCCCAGCAGCGGCGCAGCTTGCCTGCTCGCCACCGCCACAGGGAAAGCAACCCCCGCCGTCAGCGCCATCGTGATCACCACCCGGTCCGGCCCATCAAGCCCGCTGTTGCGCAACAAGAACATCGCAACCCCAATCGCCCCTGCCATCAGCACCAGCAACGACCATAGCCCGCGCGACCCGTCCGGCTCCCTGTCGGCAATCGCCTCGTGCGGCAATCCCGGCGCCGCCTCTGGCCGCATCACCGTCACGCCGAACACGAACAGCGCATAAAACCCGGCCAGCATCAGCCCCGGTACGAACGCGCTCGCATACAGATGGTGCACCGGCCGCCCCAGCTGATCGGCCAGAATGATCAGCACCAGCGACGGCGGAATGATCTGCGCCAGCGTCCCCGACGCCGCAATCACCCCCGACGCCATCCGCCGGTCATAGCCATACCGCAGCATGATCGGCAGCGAGATCAACCCCATAGAAATCACCGAGGCCGCCACAACCCCCGTCGTCGCCGCCAGCAGCGCGCCAACGAAAATCACTGCATACGCCAGCCCGCCGCGCACCGTCCCGAACAACTGCCCGACCGTCTCAAGCAAATCCTCCGCCATCCCGGATCGCTCAAGGATAAGCCCCATGAACGTAAAGAACGGCACCGCCAGCAGCGTCGTTCCCGTCTCCCCGCTCATCACCCCGTAAATGCGATCCGGCATCGCCTGCAGAAAATCCGGCCGGAACAACCCGAGTTCAATCCCAAGCCCCGCGAAAACGATCCCCACCGCCCCCAGCGAGAACGCAATCGGATACCCAAGCAGCAAAAACCCGACCAGCGCCAAAAACATCAACGGCGCCATATTCGCAGCAATCAACGATGCCATTCCGCTATTCCCCTCAAACTCGTCCCGGCGAACCACCCAGCGATTGATCGAACCACTTCCCCCTCTCCCCCTGGGGAGAGGGCTGGGGTGAGGGGTGCTGAACTAAATCTCGCGCGCAACTTCTGCCCCAGGCCCGCCCACCGGATCGGCCAAGTCACCCCGCAAGATCGCGACCCGCTTGATCAGCTCCGACACCCCCTGCGCAAACAGCAGCGCAAACGCAACGGGGATCAGCGCCTTCAGCGGCCACTGCGGCAACCCGCCGAAATTGGACGATCCCTCATGTTGCGCAAACGACAGCCGCGCAAACGGCACCGACGTCCACAACACGAGCGCCGCCATCGGCAGCAGAAACAGAACATGCCCCGCGACGTCGATCCAATCCCGCGTCCGCTGCGACAACCGTTGCGTCAGAATATCGATCCGGATGTGCTCGTTCGACGCAAGCGTCCACGGCGCGGCCAGCAAAAAAACCGCAGCAAACATTAGCCACTGCACTTCGAGCAGCGCATTCGCGTACGCCCCCGCGCCAAACAGCTTGCCCGCAATCGCTGCCCCCGCCGCCACCACGCAAACTGCCAGAATGAGCCACGACACGGCGCGCCCAACCGCCCCGTTCAACCGGTCGATCGCCCGCGAAACCCCAAGAAGAACTCCAAGCAAGTGCTGCATCTGCGCCCCCTGTCCGCCTCAAACCTTAAAACCCCGCTCACCCAAATATCAGGAATATTCTCAGCCGTCCGCCCTCGCGTCACCTGCCGATTCCCTGAAGCGGCCAACACATGCGGGCCGAAGCGCCGAAGCGGCACCGGCGCGAACGCCGGACTCAAATGATCTGACCTCCATCAGGTCAGAGCATTTGAAAGCAAGAGGCCTTTCCGCCCCGCTGTGGCCGCAATTGCCGTCGGTAGCTGCCCCCATGTTGTGTTTGAGGGAACCTTTGAATGTTGAAGAAGATCGCCGCTCTTTGCCTATTGATTTCTCTGCCAGCCCTTAGTCACGCAGCGACCCTTGAACAGTCGCTCGCAAAACTCGATCCAGAGGAGCGCTCGCGTCAAGCCTGCGCCGCCAAAGGCCTCGACATCGTCCGCAAGGACCCCCGCCTGCGCAAGGCCGACCGCATCAACGCCACAGTGACCAAGCCCGCCGTCCTCAAAGGAACCGCCCTCACAGCCCCCGACGCTGCCGTCCGCGCATCCAAGAAGTGGTACGCGATGTCCTACAGCTGTCAGCTCACCCCTGATCTGATGAAAGCCACCACCTTCACCTTCACCCTCGGCAACGAAATCCCCAAAGCCGACTGGGAAAAAATGGGCCTCTGGGGATAACCGGTTGCCCAACCCGCAGGCTGTGAAACGAAGCGTCAAAACGTCTGCGGGCTGGTATCAACGCCAAGCGGTTCTCCAGTGCCGAAGACTTGAACCATTCTCACGGATTGGATCAAAAATTCCGCACTGTGGCATTTCCGTGCCTTGTCCTGATGCGTTCGCGCAGCATACAAGTTCAGCATGGAGCAAATGGCGGGCACCGGCAAATTGCAGCGGCGGAGTTGGCTAAGCCAAATTCTGCTCGTTGTGCTTTTGCTTCGCGCCATGATCCCGGCAGGCTACATGCCGGACGTCGGACCCGCGTCGGCCGATTCCGCCGGCATCGTCATCTGCTCGGCACACGGCTCATACACGCTCGGCGTTAATGGGGCGGAGCAGAAATCCGACCCGGCATCCCAGCACAAATTAACCGAGCCCTGCGCGTTCTCCGGCTTGGCACAAACCTATATTCCCGTCATCGGCCAACCCGAAGTCCTGCCTGTCGCCATATCGGCACCGGTCCACTACGCCGCCGCCAGCCAAGCCGTTCTCCCGCCAGTTCGCGCCGGACCCGCGCTCGGCTCCCGCGCGCCACCCTCCATCTCCTGATCCGCACACCTCAATCGCGCGCGCAGTTTTGCGTGCGCAGATGATCTTGCTCAGGAGTATACGCTCATGCGTCGTCGCATCGTACGCCAGTCTATATCTATCGCCTCCGCCTCCGGACTTTCGCTTGCAGCGATGCTGGCCGTAACCACGCAGGCCCAGGGCCAGCAGGCCCCACAGCCATCCACCCCAAAACCAGCCCCGAACTCAATTCCCGTACCGCCGGTCACCGTGGTTACGCCCGATAAGGCCAAGCCCGTTGCCAACACACCGGTTGCCAAAAAGCCCGCCGCACCCAAAGCAGCCACCCAGCAAGCCGAAACCCAGCCCGCAAAAGTTCGTAAGGCGAAGCCGGGTGCTACTGAGGCACCTGCAAATGCGGCACCGCCAGTGGCAGAGCAGGCGGTCGATCTGCCGTCTGAACCGGCGACGGCGCTCGGCAGTTATAACCCCGCGCTCGATGTAGACGGACTGAAAGCACCGCCGGGAGTGACGCTCACCACGGCAGGGCCGGTTGCAGGCTACCGAGCGCTGTCGGCGATGTCGTCGACGAAAACGGCGACCCCTCTCGAACAGATCCCGCAATCCATCCAGGTACTGCCCAAATCTCTGCTCGACGATCAGCGTCCGGCATCCATTGGACAAGTGCTCCAAAATGTTTCGAACACACAGGGGCCCAACGATCTCGGTATCGGTAACTCTGACATGACTCCGGTCAAGATCAGAGGCTTTGGCGCTGACCAGTGGCTTGACGGAATGGCCGTGCTTTACGGTACCGGCCATCGCGATGCCTTGTCCAATATTGAGCGAATTGAGGTGCTGAAGGGGCCGAGTGCGATCCTCTACGGCGGAGGTGCAGGCGCACCCATCGGCGGGGCAGTGAACATGATTTCGAAGCTGCCGACGAATAAGGCCAGCGGCGAGGTCGGGTTAACGATGGGAAGTTACGACTACTACCGCACGTTCTTCGACATCAATCAGCCGGTCACATCAAACGGTACGGTCCTTTTCCGGTTCACGGGCGAATATAGCGGCGCAAGCAGTTTCGTCGACGTACTCGAATCCGAGCGCTATGCGCTCAATCCAACGGTCACCTTCACGGACAAGTCCGACACGACACTGACAGTTCAAGGGTCATTCTCGAAATTTTCGCAACAGGCGTATCCTGGCCTGCCCGCAGTCGGTACAGTGGCCGGCGATTTCAGGATCAATCCGAAGATGTTTGCTGGCGATCCAAACATCATTCCCAGCTTCACCAAGCGGGAAAGCATCACCGCCACCCTGGATCATCGCTTCGACCCAGTATGGTCGTTCAACGTCAAGGGGCGTTACAGTAAATCGGTGAACCAACAGGACTCGCAAGGGCCAATATCGGCCTCACCCGACGTCGGCCCGACCACATGGAGCCTGTTGAACGTCAACATGCACCAGGAGCAGCAGGAGTTCACGATCAATCCGAACGTGCGCGCCAAGTTCACCTCGGGCATTACGAAGAACACCGTTTTGTTCGGTGCCGACTACAGCCGCGTCACCGACGAAGGCATCATGTATAGCGACTTTGGCGTGATGCCGGTCGACCTGACAGATCCAATCTTTCTGACGCCGTACACAAAACCAGATCCGCTATCACCCTTCTTTTTCCCATGGTACGACTTCAAAGGAACATACACAACCAAAGGCGCCTACGCCCAATTGCAAACATCCGTGGCGGGCAGCGTTCATCTGCTCGCTGGCGCACGGTTAGCAAATCTCAATGTGAACTATTTCGAAAGAGTGCCTTTTGGCATGGCTGGCTTTGCGCCGCCAGAGACGTTCACCGTCGATAAATCGAAGGTGTTGCCGCGGGCGGGAATCGTTGTCGACCTCGTGCCTGGGCTGTCTGCGTTTGGGAGCTATAGCGAAGGCATGCGCTGGACTGCATTTACCCAGGCCAGAAATTTGGCTCCCGAGGAATCGCAACAGCTCGAAGGCGGCTTTAAATACAAAATCGGCCAGCAATTAAGCGGGACCGCTTCGGTCTTTGACATCAAGCGAAGCAATGTGCCGGTCACCGTCGGCGCGGGAGTCTCAGACTATGCCGGACAGCATTCTCGCGGCTTTGAAGCCGATGCGATATGGCAGCCGACAAGCCAGTGGCAAGTGCTCGCAGCCTATGGCTATACGGATGCAACATATTCCGACGATAAGCTGTTGACACCCAAAGGCAATAATCTCCCGATTGTTCCAGCACACTCGGGCCGGATCTGGATTGATTACGCTTTTACCGAGCAATTGAAGGGTTTGAGCATCGGTGCCGGCATCTATGCATCGTCAAGTCAATTCGTGGACAATCTCAATCTCTACAAAACGCAAGGGTACGTCACGGTCGATTCCAAGATTGCCTACGACACCCAGAATTGGACCGCTTCACTGAACATGAAGAACCTCACGGGCGAGAAGTACTTCGTGCCCTATTCTTGGTTCGGAGGCCAAGTCGCGCCCGGTACCGACCGCGCTTACTACGGTACGTTTGTCTATAAATACTGATACCGGCAGCGGCCTGATGGCGGCTCAGCGTTTCGCCATCGGGTCGGCTGCTTGTTCCAGATATCAAGTCGGTGTGCCGTTTACGGGCCGGTCCCAGGCAGGGCCGGCAAGGGATCGGAGCGAGGTCATATGACGATTACAAAACGGGATTTGCTGTTTGCCGCAGCGGCCGCGGTGGTTGCAGGCAGCACGCGGCCAACGACTGCAAACGCCGCCGCCGAAGCGCCTCATCCCAGCGCCGGGCACGATATGACTGCAATGCCGGCTCACTGGCATGGCAACGAAAAAATCGCGATGGTCGTCTATCCCGAGTTTACAGCTCTTGACCTCGTCGCACCCCAGTATTGCTTCAACGCCCTAATGGGCGCGCAGGTCCTGCTTGTAGCGAAATCACGTGAGCCAGTGCGCTCAGATACAGGCTTGGTGTTCGTGCCCGACCTCACATTTGCCGAGTGCACGACCGATCTCGACATACTGTTTGTTCCAGGTGGATCGACCGGAACGCTGAAAGCAATGGAAGACGAAGCAACCATCGCCTTCCTCAAAGATCGTGGCGCACGCGCGAAATGGATCACGAGCGTCTGCACCGGGTCGCTCGTACTCGGGGTGGCTGGCCTGCTCAACGGCTACAAGGCAACGAGCCATTGGGCGGCGCGCGATATTCTGCGCTCATTGGGTGCCGATCCTGTGGCTGCCCGCTACGTGATCGACCGCAACCGTATCACCGGCGCGGGCGTAACAGCTGGCATGGACTTCGGCCTCGCCATTGTCGCCAGACTACGTGATGACGAATATGCGCAAACGGTACAGTTACTGGCCGAGTATGACCCCAAGCCGCCGTTCACCTCTGGCTCGCCCGCAACGGCATCCCCTGCGTCGCGCGACATGCTCATCGAAATGTTCAAGACCTTTCAGGTCGACGCCAAGCGGATCGCCGATGCTGCGGTAAAAAGGTTTTAGCGGTTCGAAGCCTGACGGCACAATGCCAGAAGCCGCAATGCAAGAAACGACAGTGTCTCAGTTTGAAATCCTCACTTGTTCCCTCCCCTTGTGGGGAGGGTTAGGCTGGGGGTTGACGTGCTCATCATCGGTTCCGAGTGCCCCCGTCCCCGGCCCTCCCCACAGGGGGGACGGAGAAGTTTGGCCCAATATTTCAAACGGAGACAGTACCCAAGAAACATCAGTGTTGCCGGTCGTTGATTTGGCAGCTACATTTTGAGACGCGCGGCTGATTGCCGTCGCCTGAGCTTATCGACACGAGGTGAGGTTGACGAAAATCCGCCAGCGTCGGCGTTATGATCTAGGGACGCTACCCTCCCTGGGCTCGATGCGCCGTGGGCTCGCCTTAGCCGTCGGCCTGTTCATCGTACTGTTCAACATCACCGCCACCTACCTGTTGCCTTCGGATCGCGTCCAGACGGTTGAGGCAGGCGTTGCCATCTCGCAAGCAACTGGCGAGCGGATCGTGATTTGCACCGCGTTCGGCGCAACCACTGTAAATGCTGACGGCACCCCACTTAGCCAGAACGGCGGGATGCCGGGCGCGCCCCACGGCGGTCTCTGCGCATTTTGCTTGCCGCTGATGACAGGTGCGCTCGCACCACCCGTTGGCCCAATTGAACCGCCGGTCTTTTTCGCCGAGGCATCCAAGCCTGCAGTCCCTCATCAAGTGACCGGCCGCAGTTTCGACACCGCCCCGCTGAATGCGCGCCCCCGCGCCCCACCGCAGACGACGCCTTCCAGCGTCTAGATTCGCAGTCCCTCGAATTGAAAACATCCGGCTGCCGCGCACGAGCGCATGCAGACCGCGATCATCTGTGGAGCACCAACATGGACACCTCCGTCCCGTCCAGCGCAGGCTATTTGCGCGATCACCTTGGCGATCAGCTGGCACCGCTAAAGCCAGTCGGCGCGCGTCGGTCTGCATCGTCACGCACACTTACCGTCCAGCCGCGCCAACACATCTTTCGGCAAGGCGACGTTGCCGGTTGCCTTTACGAAATCACCGAGGGTGCCGTGATGCTCGTCCGCCTGCTGCCCGACGCACGGCGGCAGGTGCTGGAAATCCTTGGCCCCGGAATGTGGCTCGGCTTGACCGCTGACGGCATCCACGAATGCTCGGCCGAGCCGCTGACCACCGTTACGCTCAGAACCGTCGGCTTATGGGCTGTGCAGCAACCCGGCAATTTGCAGCAACGCATCGCGCGCCAGCTTGCGGCAAGGCTGACGTCGATGCACGACTTGGCGGTTATGCTGGGGCGCAAGACCGGGACGGAACGGGTCGCGTCGTTCCTTTCGACCCTGGCGCGGACGTTGGCTGGAGAACGCCGTCAGTCCGGCAAAGACCACATTCAGATGAACCTGCGCCTGGCAGACATCGCCGACCATCTGGGCCTTACCATCGAAACAGTTTGCCGCGAAATGACCAAGTTGAAGCGCGACCGGCTCATTTCGCAGTCGCGCGACGGCACTCTGATTCTGATCAATCCAGATAAACTAGCAGAACTTGCCAACCACAGTGGCGCACCGCGCGGACGTGGATCAAGATCCCGCAAGCCATTGGCCAGCAACGTCGCACGCACCCAGAACGTACCCGCCGCTTTGGCGGCACGCACTTGACCCAACCCCCAAGGAGAAAATTATGTTGAATGCGATCAAAAGACTTGCCGTTGTCGTTGTGGCCATCGGACTTTCATTCCCCGCCGCCGCGCGCGATTTCACGGCAGGCAGCATCAAGATCGTTCAGCCCTGGACGCGCGTCACGCCCGAAGGCGCAAAGGTTGCAGGCGGATTTATGAAGATCACCAACACCGGCAAGGAAGCCGACACGCTCGTCGGCGGCACGTTCCCCCTGGCTGCCGTGTTTCAGGTCCATCAAATGACGATGGATGGCGGCGTGATGAAGATGTCTGAGCTGTCGAGCGGTCTGGAAATCGCACCCGGCGCGACCGTCGAGCTGAAGCCCGGGTCGTATCACGTCATGTTCATGGACCTGAAACAGCCGATCAAAGATAGCAGCATCATCAAGGGCAGCTTGATCTTCAAGAAAGCGGGCACCATCGAAATTGAATATGCGGTCGAACCCCTTGGTGCCAAGGACACTGGCCATTCAGGTGCAAAGCATTGAAAACGGCATTGACCAGCATAGCAAATCGGCGCGCATGGATTGGATTTTCCGTGCTCGCCATTCTCTCGATTGGACTTGCCATGGTGACGGTTCCAGCCTGGCGCGTGACCGCGCCGGAACCTGTTCCCCTGATCGGTGGTCCGTTCGCCCTGACGACCCATGATGGCAAGCGATTGACCGATAAGGACTTACTCGGCCAGCCGTTTGCAATTTTCTTCGGCTTTACGCATTGCCCCGATGTTTGCCCGACGTCGTTGCTCGAGCTATCTGCGGTCATTGACAAGCTGGGCACCAACGCCGCGAAGATGCGTTTTCTGTTCGTCTCAATCGACCCGGAACGGGATACGCCGGAGCAGTTGAAGCTCTATCTTTCAAATTTTAATCCGAAGATTGTCGGACTGACGGGTACGATGGACGAAATCAAAGCCGTTACAAAGGCCTACCGCGCCTATTGGCAGCGCGTCCCCACGAGCGACAGCTACACCATGAACCATTCGACGTTCACCTACCTCATGGATCGCCATGGCAAATACGCATCCCTGATCGCCTATCAGCAGCCACCCGATTCCCAGGTCGCCGCCATGCACCGCATCATTGCCGCCCCTTGATCCCACGTCGGCCGGTATCGGCGTCTGTCCCTGCAGGCCTCTATCACCCTGCCCTGGACCCTGCTAGAACGACCCACGAAAATCGGCGCGCCCCTTGAAAGCGTGGCCGCAAGGAGCCCTTGCATGTCCGTCACTAAAGCCCTCGTCCTGGAACGTCTGCGCCGCGTCAAAGGTCCAGACCTCGAAAACAACATCGTCGACCTAGGCCTCGTTTCCGAAATCCTCATCAAAGACGCCCGCGTCTATTTTTCGATCACCATTCCGCCCGCCCGTGCCGACGAACTCGAACCGCTCCGCCAAGCCGCCGAAAAAATGGTCGCCGAAATCGAAGGTGTTTCCGGCGTCACCGCCGTATTAACCGCCGAGGCCCAGCAGGGCGCTGCCGCAAAATCTGCCCCCGCGACGAATGTGGCAACCATCGCCGAACACAAGCGCGTCAAGGAAGCCCGCGAGCGCGGCATGGCAGGCGACGGCGCCGCCCCTCGCGGCGCACCCTCATCCCCGCCCGCCGCTGCCAAATCCACCGCCGTCGCAGGCGTCAAGCACCTGATCGCCGTGGCGTCCGGCAAGGGCGGCGTCGGCAAATCGACCACCACCGTCAATCTGGCGCTCGGTCTCAAGGCCATCGGCCTCAAAGTTGGCATCCTTGACGCGGACATTTACGGCCCCTCACAGCCCCGCCTCCTCGGCCTCTCCGGCAAACCCGAAGTCATCGAAGGGGGCAAGGCTCTACGCCCAATGAAGGCCTACGGCATCAAAGTCATGTCCATGGGTTTCATGGTCGAAGAATCCACCCCCATTATCTGGCGCGGCCCCATGGTCGTGCAGGCTCTCAACCAGATGTTGCGTGAAGTAGCCTGGGAAGAGGGCAACGATGGCGGCCTCGACGTGATCGTCATCGACATGCCGCCCGGCACCGGCGATGTGCAGCTTACCATGGCCCAGCAGGTTCCCCTATCAGGTGCCGTCATCGTCTCGACACCCCAGGATCTTGCCCTCATCGACGCCCGCAAGGGCCTCAATATGTTCCGTAAAGTCGACATTCCCGTGCTTGGCATCATCGAGAACATGTCGACCTTCATCTGCCCAAAATGCGGCGAGCAGACAGACATCTTCGGTCACGGCGGCGCGAAGCTCGAGGCCGAAAAGCTCGACCTTCCTTTCCTGGGCGGCATTCCGCTCCACATCGACATCCGCACCAACTCGGACAGCGGCCGCCCCATTACGGCAACCCAGCCCGATAGTGTCCACGCCCAGATCTATCGCGAGATCGCCGCAAAAGTATGGGCAGAAGTCCTGTCCGTCAGCGGCAAAGGCATGAAGCCGCCCCAGCTCTCGGTCAACACCGCTGGCGACGTGCTCAGCGTTGTCATGGACGGTGGCGAAACGCACCAGCTATCCGCCGAGATGCTCCGCGTCATGAGCCCCTCCGCCGAAGTCCAGGGCCACTCCGCAGATCAGCGTGTCACCCTCGGCAAAAAACGCAGTGTAAAAATCAAGGAACTGCAGCCCGTCGGCAACTACGCCGTAAAAATCGTATTCGACGACGGCCACAACACCGGCCTGTTTGCCTGGTCCTACCTCGACCAGCTTGGCCGCGAAAAAGAGGCCCGTTGGGCCGAATACCTCGCCGCGCTCGAATCCAAGGGCCTGACCCGCAGCTGACCCACCGTCACCCTGTGCCGCTAAGCTCTCGGCACGGGGAACAGCGAGAACGGGGAAACGACGACACAACCAAAAGGTGCACAACCCCTAAAATTGCACCCATTAGCGCAACTTTAAATTGTATCATGTCCCCCACAGTCGATTCGGAGGGACACGAATGGCCTTTCAAAATTTCGCAATGCGCCGTCGAACCGGCAGTTCACCACTTTACGGCGTGTTCGCCAGTCTGCTCGACCGGCTTGAGCGGACACTGACCATGCCCCACTTCTGCAACCCGCCCACCGGCCACGCACCGGTATCGCTGATCCCTGACACCGACGGCGGGCCCGCATCTGCCGCACATGCCCGCGCGACCTACATTTGCCCCGAATGCGGTCTCGGCTGGCAACCTTCACGATCAACCCGATTTTCAAGCAAACCGCGCCCCACACACGCGACCACTTTCGAGACCTCATAGCTAATCCGCGGCAAATCCTCCTGTTCGATTGAACGTCGCCTGCAGCTAGGGTACGCCTCCATAGGACAACTCTCCGTCAGGGGACATCAAGTCCGGGCGGAAAACCTTGGGGGCCGGCATCGCCAACAAAAAGCTACTCCTGATCGTTGGAACGCGGCCCGAAGTCATCAAGATGGCGAGCCTCGCCTTCCAACTGCGCCAGCAGACCGCCATCGACTGGTGCCTGTGTTCAACCGGTCAGCATCGCTCGATGCTCGACGAGACGCTGGCTGATTTAGGACTGACCGCCGATATCGACTTGCGCGTCATGGACGACGCCAAAGGGCTCACCGATGTAACGGCCCTCACCTTGCAGCGCTTGGCTCCCGTCCTCGCCAGCCACGCCCCCGATTACGTCGTCGTGCAAGGCGACACCACCACCGCCATGTGTGGCGCACTCGCAGCCTTCTATCAGCGCATCCCGGTCGCCCACGTCGAAGCAGGCCTGCGCACCGGCAACCTCTACAGCCCCTGGCCCGAAGAGGCCAACCGCAAGATCATATCCGCCATCACCACGAAGCACTTCCCGCCAACCGCCCAATCCCGCGCCAATCTCCTCGCGGAAGGCATCGCCGACGCGGCCATCACGGTCACCGGCAACACGGTCATCGACACCCTCGTCCACACTCACGCCAGCATCAAATCCGGCGCAGCCCTCACAGCCCGCCTCCGCGACCGCTTCAACTGGCTCAATCCGTCCAAGCGCCTGATCCTCGTCACCGGCCACCGCCGCGAGAACTTCGGCGACGGCTTCGCGCACATCTGCCAAGCCCTCAAAACCCTCGCAGACCGTGGCGACGTTCAAATCGTCTACCCCGTTCACCTCAATCCCCAGGTCCGCAAACCTGTCCACGCAATCCTCGGCAACCACCCGGCAATCCACCTGATCGAGCCGCAGAACTATTCCGCCTTCGTCTACCTGATGTCGGCCGCGACCCTCATCCTGACCGATAGCGGCGGCATCCAGGAAGAAGCACCCTCGCTCGGCATTCCCGTCCTCGTCCTGCGCGACACCAGCGAACGCCCCGAAGCCATCGCCGCCGGCACCGCCAAACTCGTCGGCACCAACGCCGCATCCATCGTCGCCCACGCCACGACCCTGCTGGACGATCCCCAGGCCTTTGCCGCCATGAGCCGCATCAACAATCCCTACGGCGATGGCCAAGCCAGCCGCCGCATCCTTGAGGTCCTATCTGCATGAAGCCTGCGAGCATTTTCCAGACCGTATCCGTCATCGGCCTCGGCTACGTCGGTTTGCCGACCGCCGCCACCATCGCCACACGCGGCGTCAATGTGATCGGCGTCGACATCAACGAGCAAGCCGTCAAGACCATCAACAGCGGCGGCAGCCACATCGTCGAAACCGACTTGGATGTCATCCTCCAAGCCGCGGTCGGTTCAGGCCGCCTCAAGGCCGTCACGAAGCCAGAACCCGCCGATGTGTTCGTCATCGCCGTCCCCACGCCGATCACGCCGGACAAGCGCTCCGACCTGCGCGCCGTCGAGAGCGCCTTCCGCTCCATCGCCCCCGTTCTCGCCAAGGGCAACCTCGTCATCCTGGAATCAACCTCCCCCGTCGGCACCACCGAAAACATGGCCAAAATGCTGGCCAGCCTGCGCACCGACCTGACCTTCCCCCACACCGAACCGGAAGCCTCCGACATCCTCGTTTCCTACTGCCCCGAGCGCATCCTTCCCGGCCACACCCTGCGCGAACTCGTCGACAATTCGCGCTCCATCGGCGGCATGGACATAAGAAGCGCCGAACGCACCTTGGAATTTTACCGCATCTTCTGCCGCGGCGAATTAAACCTCACCAACAGCCGCACCGCCGAGCTGACCAAGCTCGCCGAGAACTCCTACCGCGACGTCAACATCGCCTTCGCCAACGAACTCTCGATGCTGTGCCACGACCTCGAAATCGACGTTCACGACGTCATTTCCTCCGCTAACCGCCACCCCCGCGTGAACATCCTCCAGCCCGGTCCAGGCGTCGGCGGCCACTGCATCCCCGTCGATCCCTGGTTCATCGTCGAAGCCCAGCCCAAAATCGCCCGCCTGATCCGCACCGCCCGCGAGGTCAACGACCACAAAACCGAATTCGTGATCGAGCAGATCAAGGCCCGCGCCGAACGCTTCAAGCGCCCCGCCATCGCGATCTTCGGTCTGTCCTACAAGCCCGACCTCGACGACATGCGCGAAAGCCCGGCCATCGAAGTTGCCGAGCAGCTTGCCCGAAACACCAGCTACGAACTCCTGATCGTCGAACCCAACATCGACGAACTCCCAGCCTCCCTCGCAAGCCACGGCAACTGCAAACTCGTAGGCCTCAAGGAAGCGATCCAGAAAGCCGACATCCTCGCCGTCCTCGTCGCCCACTCAGCCTTCAAGAAAATCCCAGCCACAGCCATCGCCGAAAAAGTCGTCATCGACACCGTCGGCCTCTGGCGCCCATGACACTCAAGCAGCAAAAAACAAATCCCGTAGGGTAGAATAGCGCTGCGTATTACACCGCCCGTTCCGCCCCCCCAACCGCCGCAATACGCAAAGAAGCTTCTACACCCTTCCTACTTCACACGTAAAACCTGACCTTCAAGACCCAACGCGATGGGCCCGATTTGGATATTAGCGACATCGGATGGTCTGGCGTGCCGTGTTTATTGCGTCACATCGGATGGTCCAGCACCGCTTTGGCGTCACACCTATTACCAAACCGCATAAGTACTGACGTGTGCGGTTTGGTATCCGCGCGTGGGGTTGCATCGCCGCATGGCGATCTTTCAGATCGACGCGGCGTCGATGCGAAGCATCGCGGGGCGATGACGCGCAAAGCAAAGAGAATACCAGCCCGCAGACGACCAAACGAAGAGTCAAAACTTCTGCGGGCTGGTATAAGTGCGGCCGATGGCACGCTGTGCTGCGATCCCGGCCTGCCGATAGATCGCCAGTTCCGACGCCTGCGACGTCAGCCACGACGCCACCATCCTCTCCGACAAGCGCACGTGGCGGCCGTTGCCGGGGGCGGCATCGAGCAGGCCTTTGGCGTGCGCGCCCTCCAACAACCGGCGAAGCTGAGTGCGCGAGCCGCCAAGCCGCTTGGCGAGCACGGCCAGGTCAATCGACACCGGCACGATCGTTTCGCCGCCGCCGGCGCGCATCGTCTCGGCCATGCACGTGGCCATGAGCATCCAGCCGCCGTGCGACGCCATGAAATGCGCCACCTCCGGAAACGGCTCGACGGGCTTCCAGCCGGAAAGCAGCGCCTCGGCGCAACCCTTGCGCAGATCCCAGCCGAAGCGTGGCAGCGCCACATGCGCCTCGGCCAGCCGACCTTCCGGCTCGATCGTATCGACGGCGCGGACGACGATACGGGTCCACCGCTCGACGGTTGCGACGAAATCTTCCGTCAGCACCAGATGCACCGTGCGCCCGTCTTCGCGATGGCGCTGCGCTGTCGCATAACCAGCCACCAACAAAATGCTGAGGAAAGTGGCCACCGCGCCCGCACTGGCGAGTTTGTGCGTGCGGCAAAGCCCCTGCAGGCGCGACAGCGTCAGGCCTGAGGTTGGAACGGTCGCGTCGGCGGTGTCGTGCAGGTGCAGAGCGAATACCAGCATCTGGAACCGGCTGAACTGGGTCGCGACCTTGTTGATGAGCAGGCTCTCAGCAAAGAACTCGGGGATTTCGCGATTGTACAGCCCGGCCCCGCGCAAGAACTGCGGGTGATCGCGCAATCCGACGATCCGCTGCCAATCCTGCAGCGTCGTCCGAGCCGAGAATTCACTGTCGAAGCGGTCGAGGCGGAACGTCACGGAAATCGGGGCCTCCTCGGTTGCAACGCCGGGCAGCGGGTGCTGGCGGTCCGCTGTGTAGAGCGGTTCGTCACCTGCGGACAACATCGAAAAAGAGACGTTCACAGATTTAACCAAGTTTGGACAAACCGACCGGGCGCGAATCAGGCTTTTCTGGCGCTTGCGATGTCTTGACCAAACGGAGTTCGTTTCGGCCAAGACGGGGCCAATGAGGCGCACAGCCGAACCGTGCGGTTGGCGGCGCGGGTGGATGGTTGCGTGTGTGGCACCGGCCTCCTTTGGCTTTGGGATTGTTTTCAACCGTGTGTTTTCAACGGGAGCATTGAATGTCTAAGATTGCAGCGCAATGGGTCCAATTCAGGTTGCAAACGCCCATGCTCGTAGCGGCAGTACTCCTCGCCGTCGAGTTGGCCGCTCCTGCACCGGCGCGAGCGGACGCACCAATTTCAGCCGGATGCTCTGCGGTCAATTCGGGTGGCTTTAACGGTTCCGTGGATTCTGGTCACTTTAAGCGCGCTATCAGCGGCTTCTCAGTTGGCGACAAGATTTTGTTCGTTATCGAGGGGGCTGTTTATGGTGACGTACGTTTTACTTTAAGCGACGCGGAAACGAATGAACTTCTGGATAGCTGGATCAAAGGCTTCACGACATTCGATTATTCGGTAACGGGCTCCGCTGACTTGACCCTCGGGGTGGTATTCGGAGCCAAGGGCGACCCAGCAACCTTGACCGCCACCTGCTCACCTGCCGGCAGCAATAGCGCCAACAACGACAGCCAGAAACTCCGTTCTGTTCAGGTCCTCGGCTCGCGAATCGTTGCGCAGAACTCGGGTGCTGCCATCTCCGGCGCCGCCGACGGCGCAATCGGCGAAGCGTTGAATGCCTCGAGTGCGGGAAGCGGCCAAGCTGGCGGCAGTTCTGTTGGCGCTGGATTGGCGGGTGGCGCAAACCTGGGGACGGCGAGCGGCCTCGGTGGCCCCGACAGCGGAGCGCACTCAAGTCCTGGGCAGCGGCTCGGTGCTGATGTCAGCAAAGGTTTTGCGCAGCAGACGAGCTTCAACACGGGCAACTGGAATGCGTGGGCGAGCTTGCGCTACACCGACATAGACCGCTCATCTGCCGGCGGCAGCTTCGCTGGCGATCAGGTCAATTCCACGTTCGGCATCGGCTATCGCTTCTCACGCAACTTCGTCGCCGGCGTTCTTGGCGGTTATGAATGGTTCGATTACGACGTCCGCTCACTCATCGGAACTCTGAAGGGCGATGGTTGGACCGCAGGCGCTTATGCAGGATGGCGCATCGCACCGAGCTTGCGTTGGGACCTGACAGGCGCTTACTCGGCCATCGGTTACGACGCGACGGCGGCTACGGCGTTCGGCTCCTTCAACGGAAACCGTTGGATTTTGTCCTCAGGATTGACGGGATCTTATCAGCTCGGCAGCGCTGTTTTCGAGCCGTCCGCGCGGGTATTTGCCGCCTGGGAACGGCAAGGCTCCTACATCGACAATCTCGGGACCCTCCAGGGCGAGAACGCGTTCATGGTCAGCAGGGCGAGCCTTGGCGGTCGCGTGTTGCAGTCTTGGCAGATCGCCGCTGGCACCACATTGGTGCCGTATGCCGGGCTCTACGCCGACCACTACATCTCGAGCTCATTCGCGCTTCCCTCGGGCCAGGAAGCACTGGCAATTGCCGACGGTTGGTCGGGTCGCGCGGTGGGTGGATTGGGGCTTGGCCTCGGCCAGTCGGTGACACTGAGCACCGGTGTGGAGTACGGAGGTATCGGCGCAGATCACAAAGCACTCTCCGTAACCGGACGCGGCGCGTTGCGCTTCTGATCGAAGCCTCAACGCCGGCACATCGATGCAAAAGTTCCCTGTCAATATGAAACGGTCCGAGTGTGGCTCTCAAAGCGGACATGCGTTGCCAATTTGCAGCACGGTGAAAATGGGGGTCACATGCGGAAAAACAATTCTGGCGGAATTCGCTTTTCATCTCCCTGAAGCGGACGCCAGCCATGCGCCAAGGGTTTATTT
>JBEBJA010000161.1:0-12534 GCA_040080145.1 Hyphomicrobiaceae bacterium | reverse complement strand
ACTGCGCCGGCGTGAAGTTGGACGCATAGGACGGGACCTCGAAATCGAGACCGGCTTGCGACATGCACCGGCGGCAAACGGAACAGAGGTTCGCGGTGTGCTCAATCGTACCATCGACGTGCCCGAGGGCCGCTACGCGGTTGTGATGCGGGACAGCGCGTTCCATGTGGTGCCCTGGTCAAGAGCGCTCGACCGGTATCGTGGCCGCGAAGTCGCCGGCGTGATGACCGCAAACCAACTGGCAATCGGCGCTGCGCGCGCTCGTCGGGCGCCGGACATTCAACGCTGAGTGGCTGCAATCTTGCAGAGGAGCTTCGCCGGCGACGGTCCACCGATTGAGTGTGCTAGCGTGTTTCGAAATCTTGTGGCGGCCGCCCGCCGGCTGAGGCCGGCGGTCCCGCTCTATCGTGCGGCGGAAGGGCCGCGCGACGGAGCCGCCGTTGGGCGGCGTCTCCGCCCGTCCGGGTGACGATCGGTCGGCCAGACCACGGCGTCGACGACGATGTGCGCGCAGCGCCCAAACCGACCTGCTTCATGGCTCACCCAAAAGCAGACCCGGCCTGCTTTCCGGTGCGCCCCCAGCCGTGGTGAGGGGCGGCTCCGGAAAGCAGACCGACGACGTCCCGCGCCCTGCCGCACGGCGGCGGCTGGGTCAGCAGGAAGATTGAGCCATGCGACGAGGAAAAGCCAGTTGCCAAGCGAACTTTAGCGCATTGAAAAAATTGATAAAATGCGAAAAAAACCTTGAACAAAACAGGAACATAATGTAAGGTTGTGAGCATCGGAGAGGCGGGAAAATCGGTCGAAACTGTCAAGCGTTTGGAGGCCCGAGCATCATGTCACGTACCGACAAAGACACCAGCGATATCTACGCCACCATCACCAGCAAGATCATCGCTGCCATTGAAGCCAACCCCGGCGAGCCGGTCATGCCCTGGCAGCGCGGCGGGGTTCTCCCGGTCATCCCGAAGAACGCCTCCACCGGCAACGACTATCGCGGCGTCAACATCCTGTCGCTGTGGATCACCGCCTTGGAGCGTGGCTACCAGAGCGGCCAGTTTGCCACCTACAAACAATGGGCCGCGCTCGGCGCGCAGGTGCGCAAAGGCGAAGTCGCCTCACCCATCGTGTTCTTCCGCGAGTTCGAGCGCACGCGCGAGCCAACGCCGAATGATGCCAGCGACACCGAACGCTTCCGCATGGCGCGCGGCTATTGGGTGTTCGCCGCCGAGCAGGTCGATGGCTACGCGCTGCCTGCGCCAGTTGAAGGCGCGCCCATCGATCGTATTGCCGCCGCCGACCGCTACTATGCCGCGACAGGGGCCCGCGTCGTCGTTGGTGGCGCTCGCGCCTGTTACCGGCCCTCGACCGACACCGTCCACATGCCGGACGAGGCGCGCTTTCTCGATACCGATGGCCGCTCACGCACCGAGAATTTCTACAGCTGCCTCGGCCATGAAATCACCCATTGGTGCGGCGCGCCGCCGAGACTCAATCGCAACCTCTCCGGCCGCTTCGGCGACGACCAGTACGCCGCCGAGGAAGTGATCGCCGAGACCGGCGCAAGTTTCTTGTGCGCACGCCTCGGCATCGCACACGAGCCACACCCTGATCATGCCCGCTACATCGGCCATTGGCTCAAGGTCATGAAGGCCGACAGCCGCGCCATGTTCACGGCAGCCGCCAAGGCACAAGAAGCCGTCGCCTATCTCGACAGCCTGCAAGCCGCGCCCGCGCGCCGCGCCGCCTGACGTTTCTCTAACGCTTGAACCGTACCGACCGGCGCGACCCACGCGCCGGAACGGACACTCTTTGCCTAACGCCAAATCTCAAACAGGAGACTGCCATGACCATGCTGCACCACATACCGCTCGCCGATCTGAAAGTGTCCCGGCTCAACGTGCGCAAGCACGGCCCCAAGGACATTGCCAGCCTCGCCGCCTCCATTGCCGCCAATGGCGTCTTGCAGCCACTTGTGGTGCGCGCCACCGACGAAGGCTACGAGATCATCGCCGGTCAACGGCGCTTTCTCGCCGCCAAGTCGCTCGACACGACCGATCCCGAAACGCCGGACACTGTGCCGTGCATCGTGCTCGACCGTTGCGATGATGCCGCCGCCGTCGAGGCCTCGCTGGCCGAAAACATCGAGCGCCTGCCCATGGACGAGATGGATCAGCACGAGGCGTTCATGGCGCTGCGCCGGAAAGGGCTTGAGTGCGCCGACATCGCCGCGCATTTCGGCATCACCGAACAGGTGGTCAAACGCCGTCTCGCGCTCGCCAACCTCATCCCCGATATTCGCCGCCTCTACCGGCAGGGCGAAATCGACGGAAAGACGCTGCATATCCTCACGCTCGCCAGCAAGGAACGGCAACGCGCGTGGGTGCAGTTGGTCACCGATCCCGACGCCACGCCGCCGCCGTTCTGGCAATTGAAGGCGTGGTTGCTCGGTGGCTCCGAAATCGCCACCCGCGCCGCCCTGTTCGATGAGGCCGACTATACCGGCGCGATCACCACCGACCTCTTTGGCGAGGATCGCTTTTTCACCGACGCCGACGAGTTCTGGCGCTTGCAGAATGCCGCCATCGTCGCCTTGCAAGAGAAATTCGGCGCCTCCGGCTGGAAAGACGTGCGCGTGGTGCCACCGAGCGAACGCTTCGAGGCTTGGGACCACGAGCCCGCGACCAAGGCGCAGGGCGGCAACGTCGTCATCGACGTGGAGCCCGATGGCACCGTCACCGTCCACAAGGGTATCAAGCGGCGCGGGTCGAAGCCGCGCAACGACCGCTCAACCGCAAGCGAGGGCGAGACTGAGGACAGCGAACCCACTGTTATCGCGCGACCAGAACTGAGCGCCCCGCTCGCCAACCTCGTCGATCTTGTGCGCCATAGCGCCGTGCGGCTGGCCGTCGCCGACGCGCCCAAGGTCGCTCTGCGTCTGGCGCTCGCTCACATGATCGGCGGCTCGCGGCTGTGGTCCGTCGAGGCCGAGCCGCAAACCCCGATCAATGAGGCCATTGCCGCGTGCCGGGAAACACTACCGTCTCGGCAGGATTTCGACGCCAAACGTACCGAGGCATTGAATGCACTCAGGTTGGACGGTGAGACGCTTGTCGCGCGCGACACGAGCGGCACGCGCACCGCCACGGCGTTCGCACGTTTGATAGAGTTGTCCGACAAAGACGTGCTGCGGCTGCTGGCCGTCGTCATGGCTGAGGCGTTGAGCACCGGGACGACCCTCGTCGATAGCCTTGGCACGCTGTTGACCGTCGATGTCGCGGCAGCATGGCAGCCGGATGATGTGTTTTTTGACTTGGTGCGCGACCGCGAGGTGGTGTCAGCCATGTTGTCCGAAGTAATCGGGGAGACCGCCACGCGCAGCTACCTGACCGACACCAGCACCAAGAAGAAAACGCTGATCCGAAAAGCGCTTGCCGGCGACGGCCGCACCAAGGTCGAAGCTTGGACGCCACGCTACTTCCGGTTCCCACGTGCGCGCTACACCGAGCGCCCGCTGACGGCGCGAGGGACATCCGCAGCATAGTCGCGGCGTCAGGAACAGGACATCGCCATGACCGGTGATGTCCTGTTCGTGCGCGCTCTGAACCGTGCCGTGTCCCTTGCAGAGTTAAGACTGTTTCCAAACTCTAGATCAAACGTCGCTCAGACCTGAAAGCCGACAAGCGGCCAAGAACGCGTTGGGCCAATAGTTGCCGTCGTCTGCGAGTAGGCCCAGTTTTGTTCACGGCAGGTCTTGGAGGGTGAGCGTTGATGTGTCGCGAATTTTGGCGCTACTTCAAATCTTCGATAAGGAAATTTAGCCGCGTCAGTCAGTGCACCGACGCGGCGGATATTTCGACTAGTCTCGTTCAGCGAATTGGCGCAGCGTACTGCAAGCCACCTGCACTCCAAAGCTTATTCAGCCCGCGATCGATCTTCAGGCGAGAGCCGCTACCGACGTTGCTCTCGTAGATCTCGGCATAGTTGCCGACAGCCTTGATCGCTTTCACTGCCCAATCCGTGTCCAGGCCGATCGACTTGCCGAACTCGCCTTCGAGGCCGAGGAGGCGGCGCACGTCGGGTGCGGTTGCGGACTGGAAGTTATCGATGTTGGCCTTTGTGATGCCGAGTTCTTCGGCGATGAGAAGCGCGTTGAATGTCCATTTCACGACGTTCATCCAGGCGGCGTCGCCTTGGCGTACGACCGGACCGAGCGGCTCTTTGGAGATGATCTCGGGCAGAACTATGAAATCGTCGGCCTTCGACATTTTGAGCCGCTGTGAGTACAGCTGCGAGGCATCCGACGAAATCGTGTCACATCGTCCTGCGTCGAGCGCTTTCTGCGTCTCATCTGCAGTCTCGAACACAACGGATTTCGTCTCTAGTTTATTCGCGCGTGTGAAATCAGCGAAGTTCTGCTCGTTTGTCGTGCCGGCCTGTAGACAGACAGTTGCGCCTTTGAGGTCTTTCGCACTCTTCACCCCAAGTGACTTTCGCACCATGAACCCTTGGCCATCGAAATAGGCGATCGCCACGAACGTGAGCCCTAGTCCGGTATCACGGCTCATCGTCTGCGTCGTTTGCCTCGAAAGCATGTCGATTTCGCCTGATTGGAGCGCGGTGAAGCGCTCCTTTGAGGACAGTGGTACGAACCTCACTTTTTCGCCGTTTCCCAGAACCGCCGCCGCAACGGAGCGGCAGATGTCGACGTCGAAACCGGTCCAGCGGCCCTTGTCGTCTGGTGCGCTGAATCCAGCCACACCGGTATTTACGCCGCAATGAAGTATGTCGCGCTTTTTGATAACATCGACAGTCTGCTGTGCCGATATGGGGCCCGCCGAAGCGAACGCGATAACCAACCCGGCCAATAAAGCCGTCCATTTCGAAGTTCGGAACCGCATCTTATTCCTCCTAAATTGGTTGATTCTTAGTCATATTCCGGGGGCTAGATCATGAATCTTCCGAGTTGTGCGAAGAATGCCCGCCGAATTTGGTTCGAGCCTGGTGACTGATAACCTCCCTCGATAGGATTCGAGACCGGTTCGCATTTGAGTCATCAATGCGCTCATTGAGAAGGTGGAACTCGTTTTTCTTGGCTCATACGAATGACACCCTGTGGAATGAAGCTCGACTAGAATGCCACCAACGTGTGTTGTTCGCCGAGCCCCTCTATGCCGCACCGGATGACATCGCCCGGCTTCAAATAATCGGGCTCCTTCTTATTGTAGGCGACGCCGTGTGGCGTACCGGTCAGAATGACATCCCCTGGCAAAAGCCGCATGAATTCGCTCAGATGCGCAATAATCTGAGGAACTGAGAAAATCAGTTTACCAAGTGAGGAGTTCTGGCGCACGGCGCCATTCTTCTCGAGCCAGATGCGCCGTGATGCCAAATCGGCTACCTCATCGGTTGTCACAAGCCAGGGTCCGAGCGGCGCAAACGTATCTGCGCTCTTCGACTTGCTCCATTGACCGCCACGATTGAACTGCCACTCCCGCTCCGTAATGTCGTTTGCAACTGCAAAGCCCGCAACCGCAGTCATTGCGTCATCCTCGGAAATATTTGTCGTCGACCGGCCGATGATGCAGGCAAGTTCCACTTCCCAATCAGCTGCGCGTGCCGTCTTTGGAAGCCTGATAGGATCGTTCGGCCCGGTCATAGCTGTTGGAGACTTGAAGAACACCACAGGTTCGCTTGGCACATCGAAGCCTGTCTCGGCAGCATGGTCAGCATAGTTGAGCCCAACGCACACGATCTTGCCCGGCATTGGCACAGGCGAACCAACGCGCACGTCAGCTGGGGCCAGCGGAAAGGTCGAAGCATCCGTCTTTGAAAAATCGGCAAGCCACTTTGGGCTCAGATGTTCGCCAGACCAATCCTGTATCCGGCTGGATACGTCACGAACGAGTCCGTTGGTATCCAGGACGCCGGGGCGCTCCTTCCCAGAGTCGCCAAACCGGATGAGCTTCATGGTGCACTCCAGACATTACGAACGACGGGCAACGACGTCGATTTCGACGCGCGCGTTCAAAGGTAACTTTGCCACTTGCACTGTTGTTCTCGCCGGGTATGGCGCACTGAACATGGTTGCGTAGATCGCGTTCATAGGGCCGAAGTCATTCATGTCTGCTAGGAAGACATGAGCTTTAATGACGTGCTCGAGTCCGAGCCCAGCTGCGGCCAGAACACGCCTGATGTTTTCAAAGGCTTGGCGGGTTTCGGCTTCGAGTCCTCCTTGAACCATCGTGCCAGTCGATGGATCCTGGCCGACTTGCCCAGAGGCGTAGAGCAGGTCGCCTGCCCAAACCGCTTGCGCGAATGGCCCAACTGGTGGCGTAAGGTCGGGGGCTGTCACAGTCGATCTCGTCATTGAGAGTCCATGGTTGGAACGAGCGTCGGCTCGATAATCTCGGGGCTCGACGTTGGTTTACTGGAAGCACGAAGTGCCCTACACTTCTTGTCTGATATTGACTTGGTGAGCCGACTGATCGGCTCCGAGCAAGGGAACTCAGGCAAGTGCCCTCGCAGAGGCGACGGCGGAGACCGCATCGGATGGCAGCCTCATTGAAAGACAAGATTGCGGACCGCGCCGTCTTCAAGCGCTCGGCGATGTTCGGCGGCATTGAGCTGATGACCGCACGATTCTTCGATCATGCCTTCGCCCCGCATACGCATGATGAATTGATGATTGGTGCCATCTTTGCGGGCGTGAAGGCGTTTCGCTTGGAGCGTCAGGTCCATCTTTCAGGACCGGGGTCCCTGTCGATCGTCAACCCGGGTGAGATGCACACCGGCGAGCGCCGGCATGGAAGCCAGCTCATCTATGCCGCGCTCTATGTACCACGCGTCGCGCTAGAACATGTGCTTCAGACTGCGAATGCCGGTGGCCGATCACTCAGCCAGTCAGTCATCAAGGATGATGAGGTCTCGCGGACAATCATCGCAGCGCACGCGGCCATGTTCGCAGGCAGGGACGACATCGAGGCTGAGGAGTTTCTCGTTCAGGGCCTACAGATCCTATATTCGCGGTATGGGAGCGCTGTTGTCGAAACCGAACGATCATCTTGTCCGCGTTCGCTGGCGATTGCGCTTGCGTTCCTTGCAGACAATGCATCGTCGCGCGTTACGCTTGAAGACGCTGCGCGGGTTGCCGGTATCGGGCCTTTTCACCTGATCCGACTGTGTCGCCGACACGTTGGCCTGACACCCCATGCCTACGTCACTCAGGTCCGTGTCGAACGCGCCAAGCGGCTGCTCAAAAGCGGTACGCCAGCCGCACACGTCGCGCTCGACGTCGGATTTGCCGATCAAGCTCATTTCTCGAAGCGCTTCAAGCAGCTGACCGGTACAACGCCGGCTCACTACGCGGCGGCCTGAGGGCAATTTCCGACAAGACCTCGACAGCCGGTCCCGGCAACGTCGATCGCTCAACACTATGGGCGGACAGGACTGGCATGGCGCAACAGAATTGGGCGGGTAGATTCCCCCCGAACGACATCATCACACTCCTCGATGTGAATCGGCGGTTTAATCTTGCCGAAAGCACAGCCCAAGACCTCACTTTTGGCGAGTTGATAGAACTTGCTGGCGGCATCTCGACAGTATCGGATTTGAAACTCGGTTACGGCTCATCCGCTGGTCTGCTGCGCTTGCGTCAGGCGATTGCGAAGCAAAGCGATATCGCAGCAGACGAAGTGATCGCGACACAGGGCACCGCTCTCGGCCTGTTTCTCCTGGCGTTCGAACTTGCGCGACCCGGTGATGAGGTGGTCATCACGACGCCGTGCTTTCCGCCGTCGCGGGATACGTTGGTCGGGACAGGAGTGACGCTGCGCGAGGCGCGGCTGTCGTTCGACGACGGCTATCGCGTGACGGCCAGCGCCATTGAGCCGCATCTCAGTGACAAGACGCGACTTGTCAGTCTGGCCAGCCCGCAGAACCCAAATGGGGTCTGCACTTCGATCGGCGAAATAACAGCAGTGTTGGAGATCATGCGCCGCAAGTCGCCGCGCGCATACCTCTTCGTCGATGAGACCTATCGCGATGCAAGCTACGGCAACGCCGCACCATTGCCGAGTGCCGCAAACCTGGACGCCCGGGTCATCACAGGCGCCTCAGTGTCGAAAGCGCACGGTGCACCAGGACTGCGAACCGGTTGGCTCACCGTGCGCGATCCGGAGCTGCGCCAACGGCTGATCGTAGCCAAGATGAACCTTGTGATCTCTGGTTCGCCGCTCGACGAGACTTTGGCCGCGGCCATACTCGAAAAGCGCGAATCCATCCTGGCGCCGCGACGCAAGCTACTTTCGGAGGGCGTGGCGATCACGGCCGACTGGGTTGAGCGTGAGGCTCGATATGTCGAGTGGGTCAAGCCCGGCGCCGGCGCGTTGTGCTGCATTCGCCTGCGTACAACCGTGTTCGACGCGGCTGGAGTGAACCGCTTCTGGGCGCTGTTGCCGCAAGCGGAGCTACAGCTGGGCGGCGGGACATGGTTCGGGGAGACGTCGTCCGTCTTTCGTCTCGGCTTTGGCTATCTGCCGATCAAAGAATTGCCGAAGGCGTTGGACGCATTGTCGTCTGTGCTTGTCGAGAGCGCTCGATAGACGTCACAATCGGACTGTGATCGCATCCTTGAACAGTGCCACGGCGCGGGCGAATCCTGCGACAGTTGTTCTGAGCATTTGCCAGCCACCTCGCTCTTCGATTTCGGGAACGGATCACGTGAACAACAAGCGACTTGAACTAGATAGCCGCCTGCAGCATCCCCGCGTGCCGTCGAGTATCGGCGGAGAGCCCGTGGCGACACCGATCTATCAGACGTCGACATTTGTCCTCCCGACGCCTGAGATCGGAGCAGAAGTCGCGGCAGCCTACCATCCGCCTCGCTACTACACACGCTATGGCTCGCCGAACGTGGCCGAGGTGGAAGCAATTGCTGCCGATCTAGAAGGTGCTGAGGCGGCCGTCGCTGTCGGCTCCGGGATGGCCGCAATCGCCGGCGCGATCCTGTCGCAAGTCAAAGCCGGCGATCACGTCGTCGCCCAGAATACCCACTACACGGCCGTGCTCAGCCTGCTCTGCGATTGGCTGCCGCGGCATGGCGTGACAGTCACACAAGTTGACCAGACTGACCCGTCTGCATTCGCCTCAGCCATTAATGAGCGCACGCGGCTCATCTATACAGAGACTCCGACAAACCCGACGATGGAGCTGACAGATCTTGTTGCCGTTGCCGCCTTGGCGAAATCGAGGGGGATCGTAACGGTAACCGACAGCACATTCGCATCGAGCTTCAATCAGCAGCCCCATGTCCATGGCATCGATCTCGTCGTTCACTCTGCAACGAAATATTTCAATGGCCACCATGACGTAACCGCAGGCGTCGCAACCGGAACAATGGTAAAGGTAGCTCAGGTCTGGGAGTGGGCGCGTGTGCATGGCCCCGTGCTACACCCCATGGAAGCCTGGCTTTTGGCGCGTGGCCTCAAGACCTATGCGCTTCGCATGCGGCAACACAATTCCAGCGCATTGGCTGTCGCACGCGCGCTCGTCGCCGCTCCGGGAATAGCCGCGGTCCACTACCCGGGCCTGCAACAACACCCTCAACACGATCTGGCGCGACGCCAGATGACAGGTGGCTTCGGCGGCATGCTGTCATTTGAGTTGAATGGTGCCACACCAGGGGATCAGTTCAAGCGGGCTCAAGACATGCTCCGCCGCGTGAAACTCTGCACCTCGGCCGTTAGTCTCGGCGGCACAGATACGCTGATCACGCATCCGGCGTCGCTGATTTTCGCGCATCAAAGCGAGGAAGAGCTTGCTCGTGCAGGAGTGGCTCCGGGGTTGCTGCGGGTGTCCATCGGGTTGGAAGCACCGGAGGACATCGTTGCCGATATTCTCGGTCAGTCTTCGTGACGTCAGCCGTCGAGATCGAGGGGTAAGCGGACACTCCAGGAACATTCCGCTAGCGGTCGCTCAGGGTCAAAAGCAACGCTTACCTTCTTCGGGATGTCGGCTTCAACCGCAAAGCGGCGTACTGCCGTGCAAGCAGGAGCGTATGTAATCCAGCGAAGTGTGACCTGCATCCGTGATCATTGGAGCGATTACGCCGCGCCACTAGCGCGATTGCACGCGCTTACACGGATACACCTTCCATTCACCGCGACCTATCGTTCCCACCGCCGCCAACTCCGATCATCTTGGTCCCGCCACGCCTCAACAGCACATGCGGAGATCAGCGATGCCTATGCCCTGGACCCAGCTCCACCAAGTGATCGGTTCAACGATCGCGGCTTTAGGTCTGGTGTGGGGGGCGACTCAGTGGGTAGCAGCCAAGCTCGCCTATCAGGCGGCACTCGGCACCCCATGGGTCGAAATCGCCGGGCACGCCATCTATGCGCCGTGGAAGGTGTTTGGCTGGTGGGTCGCGTTCGACGCGCAGGCCCCGGACGTGTTCGCGCGCGCCGGACTGGTTGCGGCGTTCGCCGGGGTCACGCCTGCGTTGATTGCGCTCACGGGGGCCGTCCTGCGGGCCCGAGCCAGACCGGTGGTCACCACCTATGGCTCGGCCCGCTGGGCGGAATACGCCGATGTGGCGGATGCCAATCTGCTCGCCGAACGCGGTGTCGTGCTCGGTCACTATGGTGCTGACTATCTCCGCCACGATGGTCCCGAGCATGTGCTGGTCGTCGCGCCGCGCGCTCAGGCAAGGGTGTCGGTCTGGTCGTACCGACGCTTCTGACGTGGCCGCACTCGGCTGTCATCCACGACATCAAGGGCGAGAACTGGCGGCTGACCGCCGGATGGCGCGCCACGCAGTCGACCTGCCTGCTGTTCGATCCAACGAGCGCAACGTCGGTCCGTTTCAATCCGCTGGAGGAAGTGCGCAAAGGTGTGCATGAGGTGCGCGATGTCCAGAACATCGCCGATATTCTGGTCGATCCCGATGGAACCCGCGAACGGCGCGACCATTGGGAGAAGACAGCGCACGCGCTGCTGACCGGCGCGATCCTACACGTCCTCTACGCGGAAGAAGAAAAGACGCTCAATCGCGTTGCCAAGTTCCTCTCTGATCCAAGCCGGTCGATCGAGCGCACCTTGCGCATCATGCTGGCGACCAATCATTGCGGCACCGATGACATCCCAGAGGTCCATCCTGTTGTCGCCTCGATCGCCCGCGAACTGCTGAACAAGAGCGAGAACGAGCGCTCCGGTGTGGTCTCAACCGCCATGAGCCTGCTCGGGCTTTACCGCGACCCCATCGTCGCGCGGGCCACTGCGGCGTCGGATTTCCGGTTGATCGATCTCGTCGATGCGGCAAGGCCGGTATCACTCTATCTCGTCGTGCCGCCGTCCGACCTGTCGCGCACGCGTCCCTTGATCCGCTTGATCCTCAACCAGATCGCGCGCCGATTGACCGAAGATTTGCCGAACGCCGCGCACCCGCGCCGGCATCCCTTATTGCTGCTGCTCGATGAGTTTCCTGCGCTCGGACGCCTCGAATTCTTTGAAGGCGCGCTCGGTTTCCTTGCCGGTTACGGCGTGCGCACCATGCTGATCGCCCAGTCGCTGAACCAGATCGACAAGGCCTATGGTAGCAACAATGCCATCCTCGACAATTGCCATGTGCGCGTCGCTTTTGCGCCGAACGACGAGCGCACCGCCAAACGGTTGTCCGACGCGCTCGGCACCATGACCGAATTGCGCGCGCAGAGAAACCTGTCCGGCCATCGTCTTGCGCCCTGGTTATCGCGGGTTGCCGTCGCTGAGCAAGAAACACCGCGTCCCCTCATGACGCCGGGCGAGGTGCTGCAACTCCCATCTGACGACGCGCTGGTGTTGGTTTCCGGAACGCCGCCCATCCACGCTAAAAAACTTCGCTTTTTCGACGAGCCATGGTTGCGGCGTCGCTGCTTGGTGCCGCCCACGACCGGTCCGCTCTCTGGAACGACGCCTCACAACGATTGGGGCACCGTCACGCGCACCGTGGATCACCGCCTGCAGGTGCCGTGGTCCGAGCAGGTCACCGCCGGAGGACGGCGGCGCAACTCGGCGGTTGAACGAACACTCGCAACCGGTGAGCACCCTCCGCACGACGAGGACTGGCTGGCAACTTCGGGCGATGCCGACCATGACGACGATCAGCTCGATCGTGCAACCTACGACGACATCTCAGGGCTTTAGATCATGAAAAAGCACCGCCTCACCTTCTCGCTCTCCGACGACGCTGCGGAGCGTCTGACGATGGTCGCGAACTATCGCAAGGGCGCCAAATCTGCCCTCGTCGAAGAAGCGCTCGACCGCTACCTCAATCCCGAGAAACGGCGGCTGCTCGATGACGCAACCTTGCGCCGGCTCGACACCATGTCGCGCAGCCTATCGACCATCGCGCGCGACGGCGCCATCGCAACTGAGACCCTGTCGCTGTTTGTGCGTTACTTCCTGACCATCACGCCGCCGTTGCCTGCGCCGGAGCAGGACGCCGCACGCGCACTTGGCCGCCAACGCTTCGAAGTGTTCGTCGCCCAGGTTGGC
>JBEBJA010000021.1:0-2756 GCA_040080145.1 Hyphomicrobiaceae bacterium | reverse complement strand
GATGGCGGCAACCGCTGCGTTCCCCTCGGCAATGCCAGCGATGAGTGCAATGCCGGCTATGTCCGAGATTGGGATGGAACCTGCATCCGTCGTGGCAATCGAACGTCACGCCCCGTCGAGTGAGCACGTTCGCCCCGTTCGATTACATCCATCATCAGCAACGAGATCGTCCATGTCCCGCGCAGCCATCACCGGCCTACTCACAACCATCGTGCTGTCCACCCCGGTCGCGGCACAGGGTTGGTTCTCGAGCGAGCGCGGTGACTTTGTAGCCACCTGCGAGAAAGGCAATCCGAAAACAGAGTGCGAGTGTATTTTTCCGTTTCTGTCAAAAGCCGTGAGCGGCGATCAACTCAAATTCATGGCTGCTGTATTTGGCGATGATAAGCGGCGGCAGATGGAGCTCCTCGAGAAGCACGGAATGTTGTGGGAGGCTGCCACCCGCGGCGCTGCTGGCCAAGCATTACGTGAAGCTATGCCAAAGTGCAAAAAATGACCCCCCTAGCCTGTTCTCTCATGGCGGCGCTCCTGTCGTTCGCCTTCGCCACTTCTATCGTTGCTGAAACGCGGATGTCACGGGTGAATGTCCAGACCCCGGACGGGGGGTGTTGGATGTGGGTTCCCGTCGATGATCGCTGGCAAACGCACGAGGCATTCACAGGGGTAACGCACGCCGTTGATATGGGCTGCAATCGGATGCTGCAGTCGAATGTTATTTTTTCGGCACCGAAATTTACCGTCACGATGGACAACCGAACGCGTTCGGCAAATACCGCGTACGTCGGCAACTGGATGTATGCGCGGGCCAACAATAACGATTTGATTGCTTATGACGATTCATCCAAGGCGCAGTTCGTTGCCTTTATTGAAAATGCGACGACTTTTATAATTCAGCGTTACGAAGAAGAGCAGCGCGCGTCCGTAGAAGCACAACAACGCCGTGATGAGCAACGACAGCAGGCTCGAGCGCAACAGGAACGGCAAGAGCAACAAGCGCGTGTCGAGCAGGAGCGCGCGGCAGCTCAGCGCCAACAGGCCATAGAACAACAGGCACAGGCCGAACGTCGCGCGCGTGAACCAACAGGAGTTGCTCCACAGGCGATAACCAGTGCGCTCGAACATACGGAATTACGTGCGTGGTTGTCACAGATTCCGCTCTCGACATTGGCAGTTAGTGCGCTTGCAGCAGTGTTGGCGCTCGCCCTTGTGATGGTGGGGCGAAGACCGCAGGCACCGACACCCGCGAGCGTGCCACTTGCTCAACCGTTGAAAACAATTGAAGGGGAGGTTCGCATGACAAAGCCATCGATTATCGAGGGACCAACAGGAGCAACGAAGGTATTTGCAGTACTTGCGCTCATTCTTGCAATTGCCAGCTTCCTGATACCGTTTCTCGGCGTCTTATTCTTGGCACCGTTAGCGATCATTTGCGCGTCTCTTGCAATATACGGGAGTGATTTTAATAGTTTGGGCCTCGTCTCCGCAATTCTGATCATCGTCAATTACATCATCAGCCCAACATTCTGGGCAAATATCGCTGTTGGTGCACAAGGCTCCGGAGCTAACCTATTTCTGAGCTGGTTCGGCGTGATTGGTTCGGTTGCGATGATCGTCCTCATCGTGCGCAGGTACACCAGGGGCTGACTGCCGAGGAAGTCGTCAGCCCGCCTCCAAAAGCGTAAGGACTGGTCGCAGCGCACAGAGGCACGGCAACCACGGGTCACAGTTTGCCGCTGCCCGTCAGCCTGGCAATTTCATCAGCTTGTAGTGGACGGTGCATTGGTATGCGACAGAGCAGAGCCGCAGCGGAAGCACTGATCTCCTCAAGAATGACTGCAAATTTATCGTGCGGAATCGGATCATCGTCCGCAAAGCCATGACGCCTGCATACGCTCTCGCAAATCTTGCCGAATTCGGTTTCGTAGGCGCGCCGCCGTTGCTCAAAAAGCAACTGGGCTAACGTCGACTTTGTTGCGCCGAAGCCACCGTCGTAGGTTGAACCATCCAACCACGAGAACGGTAGCGGATGCGTCGTGGCGATTTTCTCGCTCCAGTTGCCCGGTGCATCTGGGTTTGATGCCAGGCCGATTGCTTTGTCACGCGGGCCGTTCCCGGTCGTCAGCTCTATGCACCAGCCGATGGCACCATAGAGACGAAAGTAGCCGAGCACGCGGCTGACGCCGTTGCTGATGACATAGATCACGTTGGCAAACGGCCCGTAGTCGTCTGCGATTTTGAAGTCGACCGGCCATGCCCTGAGATCCAGACGCGACAATCTGCGTGTTGCGTCGTCGTCCCCTGGCAAAATGTAGTGACGGATGTCGTCATAAGTACTGCGCAACACTTCCTTGTTGCCGCAGTAATGCGCCCAAAGTACCAGGCAGGCCTTGGCCATGGATCGAATGGCAACCGGCCCGCCGAAACTGATGAGGGTGTTGACGCCGCCGACCGGCGTCGTGCGGTGAACCCAGTCGCCTTCTGTTAGCAGCTGACGGGCGGCGCTTTCTGAAATTTTCAGTCGGCCAGCCAGATGCGGCAGTACGCGCTCCAAGTCGTCTTGGTTGCGGAGCAGAACCTCGATGCCGACTAGGCCTTGTTCACCTTCCGTGACGGTGAATGGTGGATGTCCATCGAGGCTCGGAATGCCGCCAGCGCCAAGCTTGATCCGTTGGCCGTTGACGTCGATACCGCGTACTGGCGGTGGTGGTTTACGCTTGCCGCTGCGGAACCCCATCAACATCCTGATGTGGCGCGCG
>JBEBJA010000214.1:0-2760 GCA_040080145.1 Hyphomicrobiaceae bacterium | reverse complement strand
CGAGTACGCGCGGGGCCGGGGACGAGAGCCCAGCGCGAACGGGGTTATGCGACGTGATGGTTGAAGAAAAACCGCGAATTGTGCATCACAAGCAAAACGATATCTTCACTTCGGCGGCAACGGTTCCTCGCATGGCGCGCACGGGTAGGGGTGGACGCCGGGGCGGGCTGGGGTGTCGGGCTTGGCCGGATCGCCGGGTTTGCATCCTGGGCAGTCCGGCGCGGCTGGGGTGGCCGTAACCGGCGGCACGGCCTGGCGCTGTTCCACGTGAACCGTGCCGATGTTGACCATTCCGGCCATGCCGCTGCCTCCCGGCGGCGGTGAGCAGCCCGCGACCAGGAACGCCGCCCATATCATCAGCGACAGGTAGATCGAGCGCCACAGCAGCCGGTCGGCGCGGGTTTCGCTGAACAGGAACCGCCGCCACGCGCGAGCCATCAATGCCCGAGGACGGCGCGCAGCCTTTCGAGCACCGACAACGCCTTGTCGACGCTGCCCGTCAAATACGTTGTCGCCAGGAACAGCAGCGCCGCGCCGATCTCCTTGGAATACTTCTCCCACGCCGGCGGCTTGTCCTTGGCGGTTTCCAGCGTCTCGATCCGCTGCTTCAGATCGGCGTGAACCACCCCTCCGTCCTTCAATTGCACTTTCACTTCGCTCATGTCCTCGTGCAGGAAGTCGAGCCGGGTCAGAACTTGACCGACCAGCATCGACAGATGGTCCAGGCCAGGGCCAGGAGGGGGCCAGCCGTGCGTGTGTTGCATTGATCCCGCCCATGATGGTCATTGCGATTCCGGTTGGTTTGGGGTTGCACCTGTGGTTACGCGGTTTTTCAGCGACGCCCAGCACACCGCGCGCGCGCCGGTCACGTCGTCGAAGGCATCGCCGTTGTGCTCGACGATGCGCGCGGCCTGGCGGCGGCGAACGTCGGCGTCGGGCAGGTTAGTCCAGCGCGGATCGTGCGTGGGGTCGCATTCCGGCGCAACAACGAGCGGCTTGGGAGCGGGCGTCACGATGGTGACGGGCGGCACCGGATCGCAGGTCGAGAGCAGCGACGCCAGCAGGACGGCAGCAATTTTCATCGGCGCAGCTCCTTGGCGATCCGGCGCGGGAACACGACCGGGTCTGGGTCGGGCTCGCCCGCGTTATCGGCCAGCGCCTGTTCGAGCGCTGCCACCCGCTCGCTTGCGGCTTTGCGGGCGGCAACGAGCTGAAACCGCACAGCCTGCGCGGACTGCAACGCCTTGATGTTGGCCGTTGCCGCCAGCAATTCGGCGCGCGCATTGGCGGCCGCGAGCTTGGTGGACCATTCGGCGTCGCGGGCGGTCACGGCGGCCGTCACGCGGGCCGACGCGGTCCAGGCCTCATAGGCCCAGCCGCCGCCGCACAGCACCGCCACGACAGCCGCCAGCACCGTCGCCGCCATCCATTTGAGCGAACCGAACATACTTGCCTCCTAAGCCCGCGCCATATGCTGCTGCTCGAACAGGCCAAGCTGCACGGCGCGGACGGCGCGGGTGATTTCGAGTTCAAACGAAGGCGTGGCGGCCTCGGCGTCGACGGCGGCCTGGATGCGGCGGCGGGCGATGTCGAAGTATTCCGGGCTTTTCTCGATGCCGATGAAGCGAAACCCGTGACGGACGGCGGCGATGCCGGTCGAGCCGGACCCCATGAACGGTTCTAACACCGTGCCGCCGGGCGGCGTCACCAGACGGCACAGCCACGCCATCAGGTCGATGGGTTTGACGGTCGGGTGGAAGTTGGCGACAGGCGTATTTTGGATGCCGGACGCAGCCGTCTGGCTTCCAGCGCTTCCAGCCTTTCGGCCTTTGATTTCTTCGCCCGTCAAGCGGATTGCTTCATCCATACCGAACTCGCGCTCGGCACGGTCAGCTTTTGGGGCGTAGAAAAACCGGATGGCTTCGCGCGCTGACGCCGGGAACGCTTCGAGCACCTCAAGCGAGCCGTCGGTGATGACGTTGGCAGGCCAGCGGCCCTCGGATAATGTCGCTGTCCCGTTCTTGGCCAATCCGCAGTTCGAACCATCCCACGTATTGCCGCCTGCGGCCTTGCCGCCCCAGCCGGTTAGCTTCTCAGCCGCAACCCGGCACGCATCGACGTTGAGCGCGCCCGTTCCATGCGCGAGCACGTTGTCCGTGACGGTGCCGGTGAAGCGCTTGCGGGCGAGCGCGATGGGTTCGTGCGCGGGTTTGAGCGCTGTGCCCCAGCCTTCCCATTGCTTCGCATCATCGAAGACGGCCTCCCCTTTTGTCGTCCGCGCATACCCCGCCAGGAACTTGCCGTCGCGGCCCATGATCGGCGCTCCGGCCTTGCCACGATGCACCCCCCCCCGCTTGTCTATGCACTTCGAAATATCATGCGACTTGGGAAAGCCGCTGCCGTAGAGCCACATGAGCTGGTCGCGGATCTCGAAGTCCGCCGCTTCGATGGCGCTGGCGATGCGGTGATAGGTGCGCGAGCCAGCAAACGCCACGGTGTGTCCGCCCGGCTTGAGCAGGGCATGGACGCGCGCCCACGTCGCCGGGTCGGAGGCGACGCCGCCCGCCTTGTCCCAGGCCTTGCCCATGAAGCCCAATTCATAGGGCGGGTCGGTGACACAGGCGTCGACGCTGCCGGGGTCGAGCGCCGCCATCACCTCGACGCAGTCGCCCAGGTAGAGCGTGACCGCTACCCGGCCGGAGGCGTCGCGGATTTCGCAGGCGTCGTCCCAGGGGGCGTTGCGGCGTTGGGGAGCGGGGG
>JBEBJA010000129.1:0-53506 GCA_040080145.1 Hyphomicrobiaceae bacterium | reverse complement strand
CAAGTGTCTCATGTTGGGCCCGCAGGCGAACACGAGATCGACGCCGTTGGCGAGGATACTTTCAGCCAACCCCGCGTGGAGGGCGGCGCTGTCGGGGCCAAGTTCGAGCATGTCGCCGAGAACGGCGATGAGCCGTGACGGCCGACCTGTGCTTTGGCCATGCCCCATCGCGGCGAACGCCGCCCGCATGGAGGCCGGGTTGGCGTTGTAGCTCTCGTCGATCAGGAGGGCGTGGCGGCCGTTGATCGGGAGCGTGGTGCGGGAGCCCCGGCCTTGGGGGGCGCCGAAGGACGCCAGCGCCCGGATTGCGGCTTGCGCGTCGGCGCCGACGGCTTGCAACGCCGTCAGGACCGCCAGCGAGTTCATCACCATGTGCTGGCCAACGACGCCAAGGACGTACTCCACGCCGAATGGTGGCTTGCGAAGCGATGCCTTAACGAGCGTCACACCGTCAACCGCATGCGCCCGACCGCAACAGGTGCCCTTGCAATCTGTCACTTGATCCAATTCATCATCGGTTGGAAGGCGGCCACTGAAGGGGGCAATTTTAATGCCAGGGTCGGCTTCTGCGGCTGTTGCGAGGCGGGCGAAGTGGGGATTATCGAAGTTCAGGATCGCGGTGCCGCCGGGGACGAGGCCTGAGAAAATTTCGGCTTTCGCCACCGCGATGTCATCGACCGACTTGAAGTGTTCGAGGTGGACCGCTTCGACCGTCGTGATGATCGCCACGTGGGGGCGGACCATCTTGGTCAGCGGGGTGATTTCGCCTGCGTGGTTCATGCCGATTTCGAACACGCCGTATTTCGTGTCTGCGGGCATGCGGGCGAGAGTGAGGGGGACGCCCCAGTGATTGTTAAATGATTTATCGGCTGCGTGGGTTTTGCCGAGCGGCGACAGGCAGGCGCGCAGCATTTCCTTGGTGGTGGTTTTGCCGACGCTGCCGGTGACGGCGATGACGCGGGCATCGGCTGAGAGGCGGGCGCGGGCGGCGAGCCCCAAGGCTTCCAGGGCCTTGAGGACGTTTTCGACGTGGAGAAGCGGTCCGTCGCCGGGGTGGCGCTGGTAGGTGTTGGACACGAGAGCTGCGGCGGCGCCGTTCTTGAAGGCGGTCGTCACAAACTCATGGCCGTCGCGGATGTCTTTCAGGGCGACGAAGAGGTTGCCGGGTTCGATGGAGCGGGTGTCGATGGAGACGCCGGTTATTCCCTCTCCCCGCCCCTTCGCGGGGAGAGGGTTAGGGTGAGGGGCGGCTTCCAGCTCAGGTGCCAATGGGTCCGGGCTTGCGCTCGACTCGCTGCCGCCCCTCACCCCGACCCTCTCCCCATGGGAGTGCAGGCCATGGGGAGAGGGGGAAGTGGTTGCGCCGGTTGCTGCAATGATCTCACTGATTGTCCAGAGAGGCTCGCTCATGCTCCGTGCTCCGCCGCTTTGAGGGCTGCGGCGAGCACGTCGTGATCGGAGAACGGCAGCACCGTGTTGCCGACGATCTGGCCCACCTCGTGGCCCTTGCCGGCGACGAGGACGACATCTCCTGGACCCAGCATGGCGACGGCTGCTTTGATCGCCTCGGCGCGGTCGCCGATTTCACGCGCGGCTTTCGCATTCGCCAGGATTTCGGCGCGGATGGCAGCGGGCACTTCGGTGCGCGGATTGTCGTCGGTGATGATGGTTACGTCGGCCTTGGCCACGGAAATACTGCCCATGAGCGGGCGTTTGCCCTTATCCCGGTCGCCGCCGCAGCCGAACACACAGATGAGCTTGCCGGGAGCGAACGGGCGCAAGGCATCGAGCGCTGCCGCCAGCGCTTCGGGCTTGTGCGCGTAGTCGACGACGCCTAGTCCGCCGCGCGCCTTGCCGATGATTTCGAGGCGGCCTTTGACGCCTTGGAGTTTGGGCAAGGCGGCGATAACGGCAGTTGGCTTTGCACCTGCAGCGATCGCCAGACCTGCAGCGACCAAGGCATTCGAGGCCTGATAGGTGCCGACCAGGGGCAAATTCACGGTGTAGGTATGACCATCGACGGCGAGTTCGAGCTGCTGACCAAAGCCCTGCGGCGTGATCTTCAGGAGGCGCAGGGTTTCGCCCTCACTACCCACGGTCAGGAACGGCAAATTCCGCTTTATCGCGGCGGCGATCACCTTTGCGCCCCAGCTATCGTCGGCATTGATGACGGCACTGTCGCCCGGCTGCAGGAGGCGCGTGAAGAGGGCCAGTTTTGCGTTGAAGTAGTGTTCGACGGTCGGGTGGTAGTCCATATGGTCGCGGCCAAGGTTAGTGAACGCGCCAGCTTTCAGCTTCACACCATCAAGCCGGTACTGGTCGAGACCGTGGGAGGAGGCCTCCATCGCAAGGTGGGTGATGCCTTCGGCGCGCAATCCAGCCAGCGTTGCGGCGAGTGTCACCGGGTCCGGCGTTGTCAGCGAGCCATAGACCGCGCCGCCGGGCTTCACGACGCCGATGGTGCCGAGCGACGCCGCCCTGTAGCCAAGTACAGCAAAGATCTGGCGGGTGAATTCGGCGACCGAGGTCTTGCCGCTGGTTCCTGTGACAGCAACGATGGTTTCGGGTCCGGGTCCATAAAAGCGGGCGGCGATGCGGGCAAGCGCCAAGCGGGGCTCTGCTGCGCGAAGCACGGGCACGTTTCCGCTGATGTTCAGATCGGTCTTTTCCCCAACGAGAACAGCGGCTGCCCCTTTGGCGATGGCATCGGTCACGAACTTTGCGCCATCGGATTTGGTGCCGGCGAGGGCTGCGAAGAGGAAACCGGGGAGCACCTGCCGGCTGTCGGCGGTGATGCCGGTAATGGTCACCGATGCCGCGTCGGCAGGGTTGGTGACATCGCGGTCCAATAGGCTCGTCAAAACCGTTGCCATGATGCACGCTATTCGTGTTGTGGGAGCTGGACGTAACATTAGCGAATCGCTGCCTTGCCCAACAGGAAGAAAGTTAATATGGGCCGGGGCGCGCGCCGTCAAACTTTGCCGGGCACCGGATGGCGCATGAATGCCGATTCGTTTAACGGTCCAGCAATGGACCGATGCGGGAGATAATTCGGCCGGCGACGGGGGCGGCGGTGAGGCCGGCGAGGCGTTTGCCGCCGGATTCTGCGGTGGCCTGGGGTTCGAACAGCAGGACGAGGGCGACGTAGCGCGGGTTGCTCATCGGGAAGGCTGCCAGGAACGACGAGATCACGCCGCCCTGACGATAGCCGCGCGGACCTGCGATGTCGGCCGTGCCGGTCTTGCCGCCGACGTCAAAGCCCGGCACGTCGGCGCGCTTTCCTGTGCCTTGGGCGTCGGTGACATTGCGGCGCATGATGGTGCGCATCGCCGCGCTGGTTTCGCTCGAAATCACCTGAGTGGCGGGCGGTATGGGGTCTGCTGGCCTGCGCGCGAGATAGGTCGGCGCAACAGCCGTGCCGCCGTTGACGAGCGCGCCTGCTGCGGCGGCGAACTGCAACGGGGCGACCGCGATGCCATGGCCGTATGAAATCGTGATTGTCTCGGTACGGTCCCAGCGGGCGGGAGTCACCGGCGGCGTTACAGGACCGATTTGCGTCGCCATCGGCGTGGTGAGACCTGCGCGTGCGAGAAATTCCTGTTGCGCGCTGGTGCCGCCTGCGAGCGCAAGCATACCTGAGCCGACGTTCGAGGAATGCAGGAAAATTTCGGTCACCGTCAGGGGGCGTCCGGCGCCATGCAGGTCCTTGATCTCGTAACGCCCCGCCATCAGCGGCGTGCGGACATCGACGACCGTTTCCGGCGTCACCTGCTTACTGTCGAGCGCCGCTGCAATCGTCATCATCTTGAAGATCGACCCGAGTTCGTAGGTGCCGGTCTGCAAGCGATCCTTCTTGGTCGGGTCGGTGACATCGGCGGCGCGCGCCGGCTCCATGCGCGGCAGCGAGGCGCTTGCTGCGATCTCGCCGGATCTGACGTCCATAATGACGGCTGCCGCACTGACCGCCTTGTAGCGTGTCATCGCATCGGCGAGTTCTGCTTCAAGCCCTGCCTGCGCGCCGATCTCAATCGACAAGCGGACCGGGGGGCGCTCGGTTGGGCGAGCGGTCAGGACGTCATCTATGCCGACGTTGTCGTCGATGTAGCGCTCGATGCCGGCAACGCCCTTATTGTCGGCATCCACCCGGCCCAGCATGTGGCCGGCGAGCGCTCCCAACGGATAGGCGCGGCGCAGTTCACGGCGGAACGCAAAGCCCGGCAGGCCTAGATCGTGGACTGCCTGCGCCATCTTCGGCGTCAACCCGCGCCGGACCCAGGCGAAATGCTTGTTGCGATCCGACAGCGCCTTTCGCATCTCGCCTTCGTCGAGGTCGGGCAGGACGGTTGCCAATTTCTCGATGGCTTCGTCACGGTCGATGATGCGCGAGGGATCGGCATACAGCGAGTGCACTTCGACGTCGGTTGCGAGCAGGCGGCCATTGCGGTCCACGATGTCGGGGCGCGAATGACTTTCCGCCGCCTGCTCGATGGCGGCAGCCACAATCACCATCGCATCTGATTTCACGGCGAGCCGGGTCAATTGTCCAGCGACCGCCAGAAACAGACCGCCCAACACCAGCGAGGCCAAACGGACCTGAAACGCTGCCGAGGGTTCGCGTAACGGCGCGACCCTAGGCGGCAACTGACGCGCCGCACGCACTCGCACGCGACTGGTCACGGTTTCAGCGGCTGGAGGAGGCGGCGCCAGGATCAGCATGGGCTGCGTCAGCGTGCGAGATCTGCGTCAGCAAGGTTGGTGTTCGTGAACTGGCTCGCCAGGGTGGGACGCATGCCCATCGCGCGCGCAAGCGGCTCGATCCGGTCTGGGCGCGACAGGTGCGCCCGCTCGGCGCGCAGCACCGCGATCTCGCTTCGGGCACGTTCAGCGGCGCGTTCCGCCATCTGGACGCGCTGGTCGATCAGGCGGGTGTCGTAGGTGAGCCCGTAGAGTAGAAAAGCGCTCGACAGGGCGAGAAAGCTCGTGGCGAAGGTCAGGGTATGCATGTGCAGCGTCTCCTGGTTGGCCTCCTGGGCGCGGCGCTCGCTTCGCGATAAGGGCTATCGCCCTTAACCCATTCGAGGGGACACCCCTCGAACTCCCCGTCTTTTGGGACAAAGACACTACGCGCACGGTCAGGAGATTATTCCGGCCTTGGTCCTGATCCCCGACCTCAAGCGTGCCGATCGCGCGCGCGGGTTAAGATCGAGTTCAGGTTGACAAGGACTTAACGGACGCTGGTTAACAATTCGGAAACTTGGCTCATTTTTATTCCCCGCCGTGGGAGGTAAATGCCGGGACCCCTGTGATTC
Source organism: Hyphomicrobiaceae bacterium (assembly GCA_040080145.1). Classification (GTDB taxonomy): domain Bacteria; phylum Pseudomonadota; class Alphaproteobacteria; order Rhizobiales; family Hyphomicrobiaceae; genus JANXVY01. The sequence continues at coordinate 48,197 of JBEBJA010000129.1, read as the reverse complement.
CCGGCCCGAACGCTCGATAAAAAATCTTTTGACGATGCGGTCTTCCAGAGAATGAAACGTCACCACGACCAGGCGGCCGCCCGGCTTCAGGATCCTTTCGGCGGCAACAAGTGCTGCTTCCAGCTCGCCCAGTTCGTCGTTCACATAGATGCGGAGTGCCTGGAAGGTGCGGGTTGCCGGGTGGCGGTCGCCGTCCTTCCGTCCGCCCAACACGCGCGAGACGAGGCGGGCGAGTTCAAGCGTCGTCGTGAAGGGCGTAGAGGCGCGTTGCTTTACGATGGCGTGAGCAATGTGCCGGGATTTTTTCTCCTCGCCCAGGTCGTAGAGGATGTTGGCGAGCCGTTCCTCGTCGTAAGTGTTGACGACATCGGCGGCCGTCTCGCCGTGAGCGGCCATGCGCATGTCGAGCGGGCCGTCGTTCTGGAACGAAAACCCGCGCTCGGGCTGGTCGAGTTGCATAGACGAGACGCCGATATCAAGGACCACGCCATCTACGAGGCCGCCAGTGTTTTCATGCGCGACATCGTCTAGGGTGCTGAAGGGGGCTTCCACTAGGGTCAGGCGCTCGCCGAAGCGATCAAGCAAAGGGGTAGCGTCGTGGATCGCGCGCGGGTCGCGGTCCAGCGCCAGAACGCGACAATTCGCGGCCTCCAGGATGGCCGTGGTGTACCCGCCCGCGCCGAACGTGCCGTCGACAAAGGTTTCAGCATCCGCCGGGGCAAGCGCCTCCAGCACCTCCGCCAGCATCACCGGGAGGTGGGGACGCTTGGGGGAAGGTTGCGGGTCTGGCTGTCCGTTTTCGGGCGCGTCGCTCAACGTCAATCCTGCGGTTTGGATGCGGGACGTGATGAATCGACGGTTTAGAGGAAGGAGTCCAGTGGGTATTGGACTGCCCTCATCATCAAGCGGGCCGCTTTCGGCTGGCGGGCCTAAGCAGGAGCTGCGGTTCTACTGAACAAGTTGACAACAGGGATCAAGAGCGCGCCTGCGATCAGGCCAATGATGCCAGAAAAGAAAGCGCTTGCAGCCCAACGGGTTAACCCTCCAAGAGGCCCCGCAAAGGAGACCGCGCTCAACTCCATCGCGTGTATTGCATGCGGCACCGCCTTCAAACCGTATTCCTCCAAGCCATGCAGAATGATCCCACCGCCAACCCAAATCATGGCAGCAGTGCCGACCACACTAAGCACGCTTAGAAATGCTGGCATACCCTGCACTAATCCGCGCCCGGCAGCCCGTGTTAAAGCAGACTTGCCGTCCCGGATCATTGCAATTCCAGCGTCATCTGCCTTTACGATCAGCGCCACCGTTCCGTAGACCAGCACCGTCAAAACTAGCCCGACAACTGCCAGTACGGTTGCTTTCATGAGAATCGTCGTGCCTGCAAGTGAGGCTAGCGTCAGCGCCATGATTTCAGCCGACAAAATGAAATCCGTAGTAATCGCCCCTGCCACTTTTTCGTCTTCAAAAGCCTTTGCGTCGACAACTTGGGGCGCGGCACTGCCCGCCGCCGCATGGGACTGTTGAGAAAACAGTTCCCAGATCTTTTCGGTGCCTTCAAAACACAAGTAGAGCCCGCCCACCATCAACAGAGGCGTGATCGTCCACGGTGCGAAAAAGCTGAGAAGCAACGCAACTGGCAGCAGGATGAGAAGCTTGTTTTTCAGCGATCCGACGGCGATTTTTGCCAAGATCGGCAGTTCGCGTTTGGCAGCAAAGCCTACCACATATCGTGGGGTGACCGCAGCGTCGTCGATCACAACTCCGGCAGCCTTTACGCTGGCTTTGCCCGCGTGGACAATGACGTCATCAATCGAGGTTGCCGCGACCTTTGCCAAACTGGCGACGTCGTCGAGCAATGCAAGTAATCCTGACGCCAAGGCCCACTCTCAAAGTTCGGGCGCCGCCCGAACGACGACTGCCTTTACTCAAGTGTGCAGCGCACCCCTCAAGTGCAAGGTCCAGGGCTTGAGGAGTGCCGCGAGAGTGTGTCCGAAACTGCGCAACCGCCCTTCGGGCACCTTCTCCCGTACCGGGAGAAGGAAGTGAAGAGCTACCCCTTCCCGCCCAGCAGCTTCCGATGCTCCATGGCTTTTTCGCGGGCTATTTTGCGGCGGGATTCGAAGGCTTCGGGGTTCCAGATTTGGAATTTGTCGCCCAGGCCGACAAAAGTGACTTGTGCAATAGTTCCTTGGGTTGCGAGGCCCGCGTGCGCGCGAAGTTCTTCAGGAAGGACGATACGGCCGTCCCCGTCAATCGAGAGAACCTGGACGTCGCCGTAGAGCGCGACAGAGAGTTCGTCCCGCTCTTCCGAATAGTCCGGCAAGCCTGCGAGAAGCCCGTCGATTTTTTGCGCAAGTCTTTCGCCGCCGCAATCGAGCGCTGCAGCGTCAATCGAGGGGTAGCAGTAGATGCCGGAAGCCCCAGCGCCGCGATAGCCATCTCGCTCGAGCACGGCCCGGAAAGGGGCTGGGATCGAGACACGCCCTTTGGCGTCGAGCTTGTTTGTGAATGTCGAGACAAAGCGGTCCATTCCTCTTCGCGTGTTGCGCTCCCACTCTCACTCAACAATCAGCAACACAACGAAAGCGAAACAAAACGAACTGGGCTCGACCCTTGACCGAAGCGCGAAAAACCGCGCCGCCAGGGACGAGAGCGAGGCCTGCGCGCGTACCCCGCCGCGCAGGCCTTCGCTCGTCGTCACACCCGTGGCGGTCAACCTTGCAACGGCCCTCGACGCTGCAGGCGCCCGACCACGGGCTGAGCCCATGTGATTGGGCAATGATGGGATCGCATGGGATTTCATGGGCGTCAATGGATTCTTAAGGAATCCACAGGGCGAGGACGGGAATGGGCGGGTGGAGTCACCGCGGAGGCACATTTTCCGGAGGTGAGGCAGCCGTTAGCGATCTGGAAACCATGCGGCGGGTAGATTGCGCGATGCCGGAGTGTGCGTGTTTTGGGAGTTCGGTAATGGTGTTGATGCGTTGGCGGCGGGCCCTTGGGGGCCTGTGCGCCGTTTTGATCGCCGCATTGGGCGCGTCACCGGCATTTGCTGCGAGCAATGCTGCTTTTGCCTACCGGTTCCCCGTGCGTGGCGTATCCAGTGCTCCAATCTCGCTGTATGCGGAGGAGCGCGGCCACGGCGATCCGGTTGTCCTTCTGCATGGGCTTGGCGGGTCGACGTACTCGTGGCGGTACATTGCCCCCGCACTGGCGCGAACGCATCGCGTGATCGCCATTGATCTCAAAGGCTTCGGGCGGTCTGACAAGGTTTTCGACACGTCGTATTCGGCGGCCGATCAAGCGCTACTCATCGCAGGATTTCTCATCGGACGAGGCTTGACCAATGTCACACTCGTTGGCCACTCCTTCGGCGGCGTAGTGGCGCTACTGACGGCGATCGAGCTCAAACGCCGCGATCCGGCACGCATTCGTCAACTCGTGCTGATCGACGCCCCCGCGCTGCCACAGCCGATCACGCCCATTGTTGCGTTGATGCAGCAGGACGTGTTGCCCTATGCGCTACTCACCGCAATTCCAGCAGACATCATGACCCGCATTGCCCTGGGCGCGTCCAGCGTGCAGCGACTGTCACGGCCTTACACAGAGGCCGATACGCGGGCCTATGCCGAGCCATTTTACGACGCCGCAGCGCGTCACGCCTACATTCAAACCGCACGGCAGATTGCGCCGGCCCTCAGTCCACGCGATCTAGCCCACGCCTATTCTCGCGTTCACCAGCGCACCTTGCTCGTGTGGTGCACGAACGACGAGGTCGTTCCGCTTGCAACGGGGCGCGCGCTCGCCTCCCTCTTGCCTCGTGCGCGATTGGAGCAACTTGCCGGTTGCAATCATGCACCTACCGACGAAGCCCCCGCCGCGCTCTCGCGCAGTCTTGTTCGTTTTCTCAGCCGCTAAATTTTCCGGAGCCTTTCCATGCGCGCCGCACCAGCTTTTGTCGAACGCCGTGAATTCGGACGCCGCAACACGTGCCTTCATGGCTGGCTGGCCATCGAAGGCCGACCCAAGATTGCCTGCATGGTTCGCAACGTCTCGGAAGGCGGCGCACTTCTCGAATGCGACGTACCCAAGGTGCTGCCGTACCGGTTCAATCTGATAGTCGACTGCAAGGGGTTCCAGGCATGGTGTGAAACGCGCCACCAGTCAGAGACGTGGATCGGGGTCAGATTCGTCCGGTTTGATCGCGTGGCAGAGCCCATCGCCAGATGGTCACCGGAACTCGAAGACGCATGGGCTGGAAAGACTGGGGCTGGAAAGACTGGGGCTGGAAAGACTGGGGCTGGAACGAAGAGCACTTAAGTTGCGCCTCTTTGGTTTCGAAAGTTGCGGCCCAAACAGGCCGTAACTTCGAGTCCGGCGCTGTCGCTCCGTCGGGGCTCCAGCCACAAGAGTGGCCGCGAGCCAGGCGTAATGGCACGCGTACCTTTTCGCCGGAGCGCAGCGCGCGGGAGAGTCGTGTCCAGTCGGCCTGTAAGCCGGGTTCTGTTTGGCGGGTTGCCCCGCCGCGACGGCCATTCATCTGCGACAGCTGTTGCCAGCCGCCTGTAGCAACCAACCCGGGTGACGGCTCGTAGACAAGCTCCGTGCCAGGTTGCCCTGCACGAGGCCACCCCTATTTGGTCTTGCTCCCGGTGGGGTTTGCCCTGCCGCGACTGTTGCCAGCCGCGCGGTGCGCTCTTACCGCACCGTTTCACCCTTACCTGCCCTGACGAGCCACACGGGCAAGCCAGCACAGGCGGTCTGTTTTCTGTGGCACTATCCCTGAGGTTACCCCCGGCGGCCGTTAGCCGCCACCGTGTCTGCGTGGAGCCCGGACTTTCCTCCCGCCTGTCTAAGGGCGAGCGACCGTCCGGCCGACTGGACGCCGTGACATGGGGCCGGAGCGTGGCAAGCGTCAAGGGATTGTGCCCGGAAATCTCTTTGCTTGTGAAAGTTCCGGTTTGTAAGGCCCGACTTTCGAGACGAGCATTCACGCCGACCTACGGCTTTAACCGTCGACGGCGTGAAGGCGGCGCTGCAGTTAAGGCGCAAGACCTGCCGATGCGATCTCGACTTGGCAGCGCTTACCTAGCCGCATGAATTTGGACAGCACGCAGCTGCGCACGCTGTCGACAGTCGAATTGGAGCTGAGGCACAGGCGCCGGACGTCCGATTCGCACGCTGCGCGCATCGAGGGGGTTACTTCTGGGGGGATCTTAAATTCGTCCGACGCACCGGCCGGGCTTGCAAACGCAATCAACGCAATCGTTACTGCTGGTCGAATGTTCATCTACCGTCTCGCAATTATATGGATCGAAGACTTGCTTTCGACCTCATGCACGTAGCCAAATAAAGGCTTTATGCTGCACTGCGACATCAGAACCTGGATGAAGCTGTTTCCTGTCGATTCAAGCTGTGGAAAACATCGCAATCCAAGTAATCGAAACCCACGACACAACCTGACAAGCAGAAACAGCGCAGCGCCGCTGGCACTCCGCTGTTAGAAATTATCGACCCTAGCGCCGCTATTACGGGCTGGCAGGATTGTTTTTGCTGTCTTTGTTCGAGAGGAGAACAGCAGCGCCCACGCCTGCAGCAACCGCACCAGCACCAATCAGCAACGTCGATGGACCAATGGTGCCGGGCTTGAGGTTTGAGCTGTCGGTTAAGGAGCAAGGGCTAGCCTCGCCAACCGTCACCGTCTTCCCCGACGTCACATGGGACTGGCAACCGTCCGAGTAGACAATCAGCGCCTCACCACCATCGCGAACCATGATGATATCGCCTGGCTTGACTTGCTCGCCAAGTGACGCAGCCTGGAACCCTTTTCCGCGGTTCACAAATGCCGAGCCGCTAAGCCCTTCAACGGTGGCAGCGGAGGCATGGACGGTGCCAAGCAGCAGCGCCGCTACGGCCAGTACAGTACCTGTCGTCGAATTCTTAATCATAAAATTCTCCCAGCGCCCGTTCGCCACACTGCTTGTACGCAAACATAGTGGGCGCGCATACTGACAAACTAACGTCTGCCGCCCTGAATGCAACCCCTGCCCGGCAATTTGAGAGTTGGAGTCGCAAATGAGCCACATGCAAGATATGGTGTGTTTGCGCCCGTTGGCCGGCGTGCCATCCCCGTTGGGTGGCATAGTCAATGTTGTAGCCAAAATTGGTAAACAGCTTATTCACAGTGCCTGACAATCAGGACAACAATACAAAGGTGCCGCCGTGGGAAAAGAACAAAGAAGCAACAAGGAAAAACGGAAACCGAAGGCCGACAAGAAACCTGCCGCAGCTTCAGCGAGCCCGTCTCCCTTCTCGTCAGTAACGGCTAATCAGAAGGCAGGTGCGGGGAAAAAGAAGTAACCCGCACACAATTCTGGGTTGCGAACCCTTGGCTCGCAACCCATAAATTGCTGCACCGCAGTCCAAACATCTACTTCATCGTCGGGATTACGTATTCCGCACCTTCCTTGATGCCTGATGGCCAACGGGCCGTCACGGTTTTGGTCTTGGTATAAAAGCGAATGGCGTCTGGGCCGTGCTGGTTCAGGTCGCCAAAGCCCGACTTCTTCCAACCGCCGAACGTATGATAGGCGAGCGGAACCGGGATCGGCACATTGATGCCGACCATGCCGACGTTGACCTTGGAGGCGAAGTCGCGGGCGGCGTCACCATCGCGGGTGAAGATCGCGACACCGTTGCCGTATTCATGCTCGGACGGAAGACGCAGCGCTTCCGCGTAGTCCTTTGCGCGGACCACAGACAAGACCGGGCCGAAGATTTCCTCTTTATAGATTCGCATCTGCGGCGTGACGTGGTCGAATAGGCAACCGCCCATGTAGAACCCGTTTTCATAGCCCTGCATTTTGAAACCGCGGCCATCGACGAGGAGTTTGGCACCTTCCTTCAGGCCAATGTCGATGTAGCCCTTCACCTTTTCGAGGTGGGCCTTGGTGACGAGCGGCCCCATATCGGCGTCCATCGAGGTTGACGGGCCAATCTTGAGGCTTTCAATCTTGGGGATCAGCTTGGCGAGCAGGGCGTCTGCCGTCTTGTCGCCGATGGGGACGGCGACCGAAATGGCCATGCAGCGTTCGCCCGCCGAGCCGTAGCCCGCGCCGATGAGCGCGTTGGAGGCCAACTCCATGTCGGCATCGGGCATGATAATCATGTGGTTTTTTGCGCCGCCGAAGCACTGAGCGCGTTTGCCGTTGGCGGCAGCGCGAGCATAGACGTAGGCGGCAATGTCGGTCGAGCCAACGAAGCCGACGGCCTGGATATCTTCGTGGTCGAGGATCGCGTCGACCGATTCCTTGTCGCCGATCACGACGTTCAAGATGCCCGCAGGAAGGCCCGCTTCCATCATCAGTTCGGCGAGCATCAAAGGCACCGAGGGGTCGCGCTCCGACGGCTTCAAGATGAAGGCGTTACCGCAGGCGATGGCCGGGCAGAGCTTCCACAAAGGGATCATGGCCGGGAAGTTGAACGGCGTGATGCCGGCGACAACGCCCAGGGGCTGACGCATCGAGTAAATGTCGATCTCGGGGCCGGCACCATCGGTGTATTCGCCCTTCAGGAGGTGCGGGATGCCGCAAGCGAACTCGGCGACTTCAAGGCCACGCTGGATGTCGCCTTTGGCGTCGGGAACCGTCTTGCCGTGTTCGCGAGCCAAAATGTCGGCCAGCTTGTCCATGTCGCGGTTGATGAGGTCGCAGAACTTCATCATCACGCGCGCGCGGCGCTGAGGGTTGGTTGCGGCCCATTTTGGCTGAGCGGCCTTTGCGTTGGCGATCGCCGAGGCAACTTCCGCCTTGCTGGCAAGCGGCGCACGGGCCGACACTTCGCCGGTCATGGGCCAATACACGTCGCTGAAGCGGCCGGATGTTCCTTCGACGTGTTTGCCGCCGATGAAATGGGTGAGGGTTTTCGTCATGGGATTCCTCTGGCTGTTTCTCCCCTCTCCCCGCCCCATTTGCAGGGAGAGGGTTGGGGTGAAGGGCGGCGGCAAACACCGAACAAGCAGCCGCCCGTCACCCCGACCCTCTCCCCATGCCAGTGCAGCGCATGGGGAGAGGGGGAAGGGCCTGGCACCTTAATGCAGCCTTTGACGTTATGCGGCAATACCCATAGTCTCTGAACCGATATGCAAAAATTCACATCAGACTTCGATTGGGATCATGCGCGGGTGTTTCTGGCGGTGGCGCGCGAGGGGCAATTGCTTGCGGCGGCGCGCAAGCTCAAGCTCGATCAGGCAACCGTGACGCGCCGGATCAACGCGCTCGAAGCGGCGCTTGGCGTAAGGCTGCTCGACCGGCGGACGACGGGGAGCGAACTCACGGCTGCCGGACGCGCGTTTCTTGACCATGCAGCCAAGATCGAGACGGAGTTTCTCAATCTCAAAGCCGCGCTGACGCCGGACGCCGACGCCATCGAGGGTACGGTGCGGATTGGAGCGCCGGACGGATTTGGCACGCTGTTTCTGGCAAGCCGGTTTACGCCGCTGCTCACAGAGCACCCTCGCCTTGCAGTGCAACTGGTGCCGTTGCCACGCTCGTTTTCGCTGTCGAAGCGCGAGGCCGACATTGCCATCACCGTTGAGCGGCCAGTCGAGGGGCGGCTCAAGGTCCGAAAGCTCGCAGATTATTCGCTATCGTTGTTTGCGAGCGCGGATTATCTCGCGACTGCGCCGCCGCTCAAAACGAAGGCGGATTTGGCGAACCACCGTTTGATCTCCTATGTGAGCGATCTGTTATTTGCAGCGACACTCGATTTTTCCGCTGAACTTGGTTTAACGACCGCGCCGCAGTTCCAATGCGCCAGCGTGCTCGGTCAAATCGAGGCCGTGCAGAGCGGGCTCGGGATCGGGCTACTGCATGATTACGCGATGGATCGCTATGGCGGACTGGAACGGGTACTGCCCGGCATCGTGGTGCGGCGCGCGTATTGGATTGTGACCCATGCCCATGTGGAGCACGCGCGCCCGGTGCGGACGGTTCACGATTATATCGTCGCAACAGTCAGCGCGGCGCTGCCGGTGTTCGACCCGTCGCGCATCAAGCGTCAGACCAGCTTATAGACGCGGGCCAAGGCTTCGGCGAGGCGGACGCTGTCAACGTCGTCTTTGTGGATGACGTCGGTGGCACCAAGGCCGATCAGTTCGGCTTTGCGGGTGCGCGTCACCTGTCCGCTGACGACGACGATCGGGCCGTCGTATTTGGCGCGGCGCAGGAAAGGGATGGTGTGGCTGGCGGTGTCGGCCGGCTTTAGGAGGTCGTCGAGGAACACGAGCTGGGGTTGGCTTGCGATGACACAGTCGAGCGCGGAGCCCAAGGTGGAGGCACGGCGCATGTTGGGTTCATAGCCCAAGATCACGCGAAGCGTTGCCCGCAGACGGTCGGCATCGAAGGTGTCATCTTCAATGATCAAAATGTTCGTCAGCTTGGGCAATTGCTTGCTGAGGTGGGCGAGGTCATTCTTCTTGGCGAGAAAGTCGCCGCCGGATCCGGTCGAAGTCATTTCGTCGTCCTAACACCTTGTACAATCTCGCTTATCCCAGCCTAAAAAGCTGCGGCTCGCTCCAGTGCACTGTTTGATAGCGCTGAGCGCTTATAGAACCGTTTCACACTCTACTAAGAATCAGTTCTGCGCGTGCGTGTAATATTAACCCATGGTGAGCTCTTGTTCTCGGCGAGAGCCTATGCTGTCGCGACCGCAATGCCAAACGAATTGCATTCATTGAATAATGTTTAGATCGGCGTTTCAGTCAATGTTTTCGGCCAGATCACCTCAAAGGTGGCTCCACGCTGGCCAGATGGGGCCGGCAACAAGCGAATCGCACCGCCCATATTTTGTATCGTCCGTTCAACGAGTGCCAGCCCCATGCCGATCCCTGCCGACGCTGCGGCGTCGCCTGCGATCAGGGTTCGAAACGGTAAAAAAACCGCCTGGTGATGTTCGGGTGCAATGCCAGGACCGTCATCCGACACCGTTATGACCAGAGCGTCCGGTGTGTCGCGCGCAGACATCGTGACGACACCGTCTGGGCGGTCGTGGTGCTTGATTGCGTTGTCGGCGAGGTTACGCAGCACGAGGTCGAGCGGGGCTTTTAGGGTTTCAAACTCAGGCCAATCGCCTTCAACAACGATATTGAAGCCGTCTTCGAGCGGGAGTGAGCTGGCGATGGAGTTCACCAGAGCTTTGGTGTCCACCGGCTCCAGCGCACGCGATTTGCGGCCGATGCTTGAGTAGTCGAGCAGCGCTGCCAGCATCGAGGACATGCGTCTGGACTGCGAGCGGATCCAGGCGAGCTTGGTGCGGGCATCGTCGAGGCGGTTGTCTGCGAGCGCGGCTTCCAAATCATCGGTCATGTAATGCAGCGCCCGCATCGGCGCTTTGAGGTCGTGGGAGATGATGGCAGCGAAGTCTTCAAGGTCGCGATTGGCGCAGGCCAGTTCGTCGGACTTGGCTTTGATTTCGGCTTCAGCCATGAGGCGCGCGCGAACGTGGCGCAAGAGTTCGATTTCGAGTGCCGCATCGAGCGAAGCGCGGGCGACGAGCAGCAGATAACAGCGCTCTTGGGGCGACCAGAACAGGGACAGATTATAGCGCTCTTGAGAATCGTTTCCGCCGTGGATGACGACGCCTGGCAACTCGATCGAAGCATCTGGATTCTTCTGCAGGTCGAGAATTTCGTCTTCCGACCCAATGAAGGGGATCACGCTATCGCTAACCGGCTGGCCGATGGAGATGAAATCTGCCTTCGAGCCGTAGCGGTCTTTCACGATGAGATCAGCGCCGATCCACGCCAGACCATAGACGTTGCGGCTGGCGATGAAGCGGCCTGCCGCGACCATCGCCGCTTGGCCTGCTGGCGATTCAGTGTCCACGGCGGAGGATGGCCTTTGCGGTTGCGATGAAGGCTTGTTCGACCATCGCACCCGACATGGCGCTGGTCTTGATGAACGGGATCGGGCCTAACCCGGCGATCTGCGGGGTGGTCAGGCGACCTTCGGCATCGGAGCCGCCAGCGGCATCGGCGAGGTCGTCCTTGTTCAAGACGAAATGGATCGCGCGCCCTGGCAGAACGTCGGCAAAGCCGCGGGCCAGACGCAGCATGGCGTCTATGGTGTCTGGCCGGGACTGATCGCCGACGATCACGGCCGCGGCGGCTTGCTTGATGTAGACGTGGCGGAAGATTGCGTCGCCGAAATTGCCGTCGGTGTCCCAGAGGATGAGCGATAGTGGCTCGACCAGCGATTTGGGTCCACCTAAAGCGGCTGCGGGAATGTCGTAACGATAGACTTCGACACCGATGGTTGGCTTATATTCGCGACTGAATTTGTCGAATACCAAGCGGCGCGCGAGCGAGGACTTGCCCACGCCGATTTCGCCGAGCAGCATCACTTTGCGTGCGCGGCTCATTCAACGCCCGCCTTCACCATTGAAGCCCACCTCGAACTCGACACGACGGTTGGCGCTGCCGACGCCGTTGACCGGGCTGACGTTTGTTTCGGGGGCGATCCGGTTCAGAGCGACGAGCCGGTTTGGCGGAAGGCCGCGCGCTACCAAGGCAGCGGCGACGGCTTCGGCACGCGATTTGGCGATGGTGAGATTTTTGGCGGGGGTGCCGGCATCATCGGTGTAACCCACGACGCGCAGGAACAAGCCTTCTGCGGCCATTAGCCGAACGATGTCGTCGAACACCCGGCTCGCCTCCGCCTCATCGCGAAACGATGCGTTTTCGTTGAAGAAGATCGCGTTAGAGCGGGCATATTTTTCCAATTGCTCGCGCGGTGTCAGAACCGGGATCGCTGCCCGCATCCGTGCCGCCTCGTTGTCCATCTTGCGTTTCATCGCGCTCAGCTCGACATAGCCAAGGGATGCGTTCAATGCGGTGTTGGCGGCATCGACGAGCGAGACGGCCTCGCTGGCGGGTTCATCGGACTGGGTGGCTGATGCCTCGTTGAGCCCGGTTAACGATTGCGCCCGTATGCCGGCCGCCAGCACTTGGAAGCGCTTGGGGAGGGCCGCGAGCGCTTGGGGTGTTGCGTCGCCAATCAAAGCGGAATTTAGGGCTGCGGCCTCATCGGCTAGCGCGGATAATGCGGGTTTGGCGGCTGGGGCTGCCAATGTTGCTGCATTGCGCAAGATGCGGGCGGTGCGCGCCGACAGACGGGACGCGCGCGCCTGATTCTGCTTAGCGACCTGCTCTTCGACCTTGGCTTCGAAGGCGCGCTGATCCTGCTTCAATTCATTGAGGAGCGGGCGCACGTCGGCACTCTGGGCGGGCACCGGGCTGATGCGATCATGAATGCCGACGCCGGGAAGTGCGACCTGCATTTTTGCGATCAAGGACGCCTTTACCGCATCGGTTGGGGCAAGGCCTGTAATGGTGACGACACTGCCGCGCTCAGATGCTTTGATTTCATTGGGGTAGCCGTTCATTTCCGCGACGCCGTTCAGCGTTGCGCGCGCGACGGATTCGGTACGGCTCAGACGATAGTCGACGAAAATGCTCCACGCGAGCCAGCCCGCCAGCGGCAGACCAATCAACACCGCCAGCAGCGTGAGTGGGCGCACACCGCGGCGCAAACTGCCGTTGCCCGGCTGCAGACCGCTTAAGCGCGCTTCGAGGTGGGTGGCCAGTTCCTCCAGCAACGGCGCTGCATCCGTGGTCGCGCCTGTGTTCAACGATTCATCGTGGCGATCGACAAGATTCAGAAACTCCTCGTCGAATGCCTGCTCGGCGCCAGCAGGTGCCGTGCCAGAGCATTTCGCGGCCAACAGATAGGTGGGCGACACCCGCAGGTATACGCGCGCATCTCCCAGATCGAGTTGGCGAAGGGCCGAGCCCTCGGCCTTAAAGGCTTCGGATGTAAACTCGTTGATCGTTGTCAGCACGCCGCCTAGGACGTGATCGAGGTTGGAACGGCCCTCGCCCTTGGGCCAGCGGGCAACCAATTCGCCCGTCGCACGGCGGATCAGGAACACATCCTCGACCATCAAGCGCTGACTATCGGCCAACGCCAACTCGCCGACCGACCGTCCGGTCAGCAGCGCGTTCAGCCGCAGCATGAACGGATTAGCAGAGAGCTTGCGGTTGATTTCGTTGGTCAGGTCTTGGATGGCACTCGCCACGTAGGCTTTGACCATGCGGCCCGTCGCTGGATACAAGGCCTCAACCAGATCGTCGGTCGAGTTGTGGATCTCGGCTTTGACGGTCTTGACGATCAGAGGGGCGATGGCTGACGCGACCTGATCGTGACGCTCGACTTCGGCATCCCGCAAGGCACCGTCGAGCACCTTGGCGACGCTGGCCTGGAACCGTTCGTTCGTGCCCGCGCGATCGAAGACGGATTCAATGCGCTTGGTCAGCGCCGCAATCGCTTCGCTTTCGGGCTCGAACAGAAGCTGTTTAAGTTTCTCGACAGATTGGGACATCGCTACTCACCAGACCCCAATTCATATTTAAGCGCAAGTTTTGCTTGCCTTTTTGGCGTTTTAGTCAGCAAGGACTGACCTCTTGCCAGTGTGCCGGCCGGTTCGCTTTGAGGCGCTTGCTTGATACTTCAGCGCGGGATGGTGCGAATCTTGTCGCCGAGGTCGGCAACGAACTTGGAGAGTTCGTCGAAGGCTGCGCGGCGGTCGACCGTGTGGTCGGTGGCTAGGCTATCAATGCGCTGGTTCAGAACGACGAGACGCTGACTCAATCCGTTTTCCAGATCGCGAATCCGGTTTTCAAGCGCCATCATGCGGGCTTGGCTTTCGCGAATGAAGTCGCCGACCAGCAAATCGCGGACCTGCATCATCTTCTCATCGGCGAGATCGCGGGCGGGGATTGAATTCCGCAATTCGTTCAAGGTGGGCGCGTTCATGACAATCACACTTTACTGACGAAATTCGTTTGAACTCAGCCTGCAGCGTATAACACATACTTCTTTACGAACCCTAATCTGCATTATTACGAAACCTAATCTGCAGGCTTCCATAACGCAATCGCGAGCACGCCGCATCCGGCATGCTCGCGATTGATACTCGCCCGAGAGGGGTGGAACGGCTTATTTCACCAGTGCGGCGAGCTTGCCGTATTTTTCGGCGAGCAAGTAATAGAACGTCACGCGGTCCTTGCTCGTGTCAGCTTTCATGCGGGTACAGACGTCGCCGATTGCTTTGTCGAGTTCTTTGTCGTCGCCGGTCAGGGCAAGTTTCTTTTTCAGCCAGCTGTCACGGACACGCGCCAGCTCATCTTTGCTCGAACAGGAGACGAGCGAGGCGTCGGTGCTCTTCAGGGCGATCCCTAAGTGCTTGATAATGGCCGCGACCGCCTTTTCATCGGCGGCAGGCACGTACTTCTTCACTTCGGCCAGATGATCTTTCGCCATAACGTCACTTCCCTCAGTTGCGAAATCTGCGTCAATTTGGCACGCTATAACAGTACCGATGCCGGATGAAAAGCCGAAACAGCGGGACCGCGTGTGGGCAAATCCTGCTGTGACTTCAAGAAGCTCATGTAACTCGCGTTCAGCTTGGCAGCGAACGGACTGATTGCGGCGGTCTGGGCAACGACGGCGCGGGCTACGGTTTGGATTTGTGCGGCCAGTCCGTGCGGGACCGGCGACACATCAATAGCGCAGGTGTGCTGGAGTGCGTGGCGGTGCAAATCTGTGCCGAGGCGATTGATGCGGATCGAGTCGCGGTAGCTCTCCTGCGCCGCAGACGACATCACGGCCCGATCTGCCGGGGTCATGGCGCGCCACACGTCGAGTTCAAGCGTCAGCGCGACCGCGGTTCCACGCGGGGCCAGCGCGTTTGCACTGGCGTAACGGGCGGCTGGCACAATGCCGCGATGGATCGCGTCGGGAACGGTTGCTTCGATGGCTGCCACCGCGCCCGATGTCAGGCCACCGGGTGCTGTGCCGGGCACGATGCGCCAGGGTTCGGCACCAAGCCCCGCCGCGACGTAGCAGGCGAGGCCTTCGGCTTGGACGCACTTTCCAGCGAAGTCTGCCGCAGTGTGCAAAGGCTTCGCCGACCATAAAAACGCTTCGCCGCCGTGGCCGGCCAGCAGGACCTTCAGGCCGTGGCTCGCTGCCAGTTCATCGAGGGCCGATTGGCCGCCAGCCGTAGTCAACCACGTATCGACGGCTTCGGCATCAAGTGCTGCACTTCCCGGCAAGCCGGTTGCAAAGGCAAACGCGGCATCGCGTTCCACGAGTTGCGCGGCGGAGACGACGTTCAGTGCCGATGCAGTGCCACTGGCGGGGCTGGCGACAGAAACCGCATAGCCGCCGCTGCTGGCCTGTTCGATGCGGCGCGCGAGTTCACGGGCCTGACCGGTGGTCCAGCTGGCGTTACCTGCGTCTGCGACCGTCAGCGTCATCTGCCGTGTGCGGTCTGCCGGGAGCGGCGTTGCGAACGCCTGATGCAGCGGGCCGCTGAGGCCTGCGCCTGCCATGACGGCGCTTCCCGAAGCGACAAGAAAATCCCGGCGATCCATGGCTGTGCTCCTGCAAAGATCAAGCACTGCCATATGACGCCATCCGGGCACGAATGACAACGGGATGGTTCAGTGATGCACTCTCTTGCCGAAGGCACAGATCACTCTGCGTGGTTCATCATCCATTTGATGGAGTGGAAGAAGCCTTCCGGGCCCATGTAGCCGGCCGCGCGGCCGACCTCACGGTTGGCTTTGACAAGGAGGACGGTCGGAACGGTCGTCAGCGGGCCGTCGGTCAGTTCGAGCTTCTTGGCTTCCGGCGTGTTGAGGTCGAGGAAGCGGACCATCAATTCCTTGGCTTGCGGCGAGGCGTTGAAGGCTGGCATCACGTCGCGGCGGAGGACTTCGCAATAAATGCAGCCTTCGACTTCGACGATGACCAGTTCGTAGGCGCTTGCCGATGGGGTGACGAGCGTTTCGTTGCGGGCTGCATCGACCCGTTGGGCCGGAGCCAGAACCACGGCCAGGGCCAGAAGGGGGGCGGTTACGCGGGCCAGTTTACGCGACATGGGACCAAATGCTCACAACGCGGGAGGGTTACCCGCACGTAAACTTTAGCTCAGTTGCGGGACATAGGTGTACTTTCGCGGCAGGCTGGTAAACGCGCGCGCCGGTTTGGGACGGTTGTGGTGATTGGATTAGATCGCGCCCCATCCACTCCTACTGTTTCCCCGGACAGTGCGCAGCACTGATCCGGGGCCTTTACCAAACTCAGATGGGTCAAGACCCCGGATCGGCCAAAGCCGTCCGGGGAAACAGTGGAGGGAATTCAGAATGGGGCAGGGCCGCGCAGGGCGACGAGGAAACCGGCGGTGCCTAGGAGGATCACGAGCAGTGCGCCGCCGATGCCGACAGCGGTTTCGACACGCCCGGCCCAGGCGCTTTCCTTGCCCGCAAGCCGCATCGCCAGATCACGGGAGCCAACGGCGAGGGCGGCCAAAGCGGAAACCGTGAGCGCCGTGCCGAGCGACATCATGAAGGTGGCAAAGATGCCGGCCCATAGGATGCCCTGACTGAGTGCAAACAACAGCACGAGAAGGGCGCCCGTGCAGGGGCGGATGCCGATGGTCATCGCCAGCGAGATCGCCTTGCTCCACTCCCACGGGCCCTGAAGCTGAGACGGTTCGGGCATGTGGGCGTGTCCGCAGCAGGCGGCGGAATGAACGTGTTTGTGGTCGTGTTCGTGGGCACAGCCGGGGCCATGGACATGCGGTTTGGCTGCGGATTTCTCAGGAGCCGGAAACGCGACGCGCGGCGAACTTTTCAATGGCGCATGATCGTGTCCGCAGCCGGGGCCGTGAATGTGGCCAGCGGACACGAGGTCTGCCGGCACGTGGTTATGTTCGTGGTCATGGGCTGCTGGACCGGCCAGCATCGGTTTGACTTGGCGGTAGAGCAGCCAGACGCCGACGAGGGCGACGAGGGCCCAGCTTGCAATTTCGATCCACGATTCGGCGGCCTTCATCGTCAGGCTGGTCGCTTTCAGGGCGAGCGCCAGCACGGCCACCATGATGATTGCAGAACAGGCTTGAAAGAACGCCGACAGAAACGAGAGGGCAATGCCTCGCCGCATGGTCTGGCGGTTCGCCAGCACATATGACGAAATCACCGCCTTGCCGTGGCCGGGACCGGCGGCGTGGAGTACGCCGTACATGAAGCTGATAAAGGCCAGTGACAGCGCGGCCGCCATCGGACTGGCGGTTTTCAGGCCGCGCACCGCCGTTGCCATTTCTCGCTGATAGTGCTGCTGCGTCGCCATCATCCAGCCCCAGAACCCGCTCGATCCGACGGGGGCGGAGACGGCTTTAGACGACGTGACCGGCGCGGGGCCGACGCCGAAGGGCGATTTTTTGACTTCGGCTTGGGCCAACGCGAGCGAGGTGACGACGAACAGCGCCGCCACCGCCGCAACGGCGCGCGCCGTCCATTTCTTCACGAGTTGGTGCATGTCACCTGCGCCGCTTTGGTTGAGCCGCTGCCGGAGCCGCCAAACTGTTGGGTCATTGCGCCGGTGAGGGTCTTCTCTTCGGGGGTTTCTTCCAACTGTCCGACCGTGATCTTGCAACCAGCGGGTGCCCCAGCAAGCGTGATGGCGTCGCCCTTCGCCATCTCGAAGGCGATGAAGAAGCTCGGATCATAGACGGCGAATTGGAAGCCCTTCGCGCTGGCTTCGAGGGGCTGCTTGAGCGGGAGTTTGTAGTGCAGGGTGAGGACGCCGTCTTTGTGCTCGAGCCACTGTTCAGCGGGGGCGGCAAACTCCAGGGCTTTGCCGGCGAGCTTCGCATAGGTGAAGAAGTCGAACTCCTTCAAGCCTTCAAGGTTGACCTTGGCCAGTTCGGCCAGCTCTTCGCGCGTGTAAACGCCGTCGTTGTTGGTGTCGAGACCCTGGATCGCCATCGCGGCATAGAACTCGTCGAACGTCCAGTGATGCTGGATTGCGGCGATCTGGTCTTTGTCGTAGACGACCTCGGCTTTCGAGGTGACCCACACGTGGGGGTGGGCTGACGCCGGCGTTGCGAACGCTGCCAGCGCCGCTAGTCCAGCGAGGGCTTTAGTCAGGGATAGGCGCATTTTGTTGGCCCTTATGTGTGATGTGGCGTGCTCGTCTCGTCGACGCAGACATCTCCAAGTCATGGTTTGAAACTACAGCAACACCATGTCCACCGCCAGCAAGCGGCATGCGCAAATCGACGCTTTTCATCCATAGCTGCTTGTTGTAATGTTATACTGTTGCATCATTGTTGCAAGGATAGACCCGCATGCGCCGCCACCGATTTGCTATGGGCACACTTTGTGCGCTGACGTGCAGCCCAACATTTGCGTCGGCCGGCGACTTGAAGGTCGTCGTAACATCAAAACCCATTCATTCGCTTGCCGCCGCCGTTATGGACGGGGTTGGCGTTCCCAAGCTGCTGGTCGAGGGCTCGGCGTCGCCGCACAGTTTTGCACTGAAGCCATCCGGGGCGAGCGCGATCAATGCGGCGGATGTGTTCTTTCGCGTATCGGGGACAGTCGAGCCGTTCAGCGAAAAGATCAGCGCCGCGTTACCGGCCTCGGTCGCGCTGGTGACGCTCGCCGAGACGCCGGGCCTTACGTTACTCGACCGGCGAACGGGCGCGACATTTGACGAGCATGAGGCGCACGCGGGTCATGACACGCCGGCCGGACATGGGGATCATGATGACGACACGGTTGCGCATGGTGCCAAAGATGGCCATGTTTGGCTCGATCCAGAGAACGCCAAGCTGATGGCAGGCAAAATTGCCAGCGTGTTGAGCGAGAAAGATCCCAGTCATGCGGCGGCGTATGCTGCGAATGCGACCAAGCTCGGGACCCGGATCGACGCGCTGTCAGCGGAGATTGCCGCGCAGACAAAGCCGGTTGCTGGCCGGCCTTTCATCGTTTTCCACGACGCCTATCAGTATTTCGAGAAGCGGTTCGGTTTGCAGGCCGCAGGGTCGATCACCGTCAGTCCCGATGTGCAGCCAAGTGCCAAGCGGCTGTCCGCCCTGCGCAAGAAAATCGGTAAGCTCGATGCTGCCTGCGTGTTCGCCGAGCCGCTGTTTCAGCCCAAGCTGGTTGCCGCTGTCACCGAAGGCACGAAAGCCCGCGCCGGGACGCTCGACCCGGAAGGGACTTCGCTGGACGCTGGATCGGAGTTGTATTTCACGCTGATGCGGACGATGGCTGCGAATTTGGTGGGCTGCCTCAAGCCTGCTGCCTGACCGACTTGTTGACTGTCTCGGGGCGACTGCCCCGGACCCCGTTTGAGGGGGACACCCCCCTCAAACTCTCCCCATCTCTTTTAGCCTCAGCGTGTTCGGACAGGTTTGTGATTGGCTTCCCAGACGCGCCAGACGAGGAGGGCGGAGGTTATAGCCGCATAGATCAGGGGTTCGGGCGGCCAGCGCTTTTGCAACAAAATGAAGTGCAGGCAGCCTGCGGGTACGGCGACGTAGACCCACCTGTGCAGCCGCTGCCAGCTTGCTGCGCCCAGGCGTTTTATCATCGTGGCGTTAGATGTGATTGCCAGCGGGATCAGGATGGTGAACGCGAGCATGCCGACGGTGATGTAGGGGCGCTTGATAAGATCCTTCCAGATCGCGGCAAGATTAAAGTCCTGATCGAGCCAGACGTAGACGATGACGTGCAGCAGTGCATAAAAAAAGGCGAGCAGGCCGATTGCACGGCGATAGCGCACGAAATTCCATGTGTTGCCGCTAAGTTTTCGCACCGGTGTGATCGCCAGACCGATGACGAGGAAGCGCAAAGCCCAGAGCCCCAATAGCTTTTCCAGCGTCTTGGGGGGGTCCGCGCCGAGCTGGCCGGTGAACGCCTGGTAAAACGCATATGCAGCCGGCGTCATGCCCAACGTATAGACTGCCGCCTTAATCAACTCCGGCGGGAGTGACCCGAATTTGGGTTTGTTCAAGGTGCGCGCGTTCATCAGTGGTTCCACATTAACTCGTTGGACGCACGCGGATCGGCTGCGCTCCACAATTGAGCGACTTGGTTCGCGACACTCGCCAGGGCTCCGACACGCTTAAGACTAGAAATTCTTCGTCAGATCCATTCCCGAATAGAGGCTCGCGACCTGATCGGCATAGCCATTGAACGGGAGTGTGTCGCGGCGCTTGTTGAACACGCCGCCTTCGCCGATGCGGCGCTCGGAGGCTTGGGTCCAGCGGGGGTGATCGACGGCTGGATTGACGTTGGAATAGAAGCCGTATTCGCCCGGGGCCGAGGCATTCCAGGTGGTCTTGGGCTGCTTATCGGTCAGCGTGATGCGGACGATTGATTTGATGGATTTAAAGCCGTACTTCCAGGGCACCACGAGGCGAAGCGGCGCGCCGTTCTGGTTGGGCAGGGTTTCGCCATAGAGGCCGACCGCCAGGATCGTCAATGGGTGCATGGCTTCATCCAAGCGCAGGCCTTCGACGTATGGCCAGGGCAGCGATTGGAACAAGCCCTTCTGGCCCGGCATCTCAGTTGGGCGGACCAGCGTTTCGAAGGCAACGAACTTCGCCGAGCTTTGCGGATCGGCACGCTTGATGACGTCAGCGAGCGGGAAACCGATCCAGGGGATCACCATCGACCAGGCTTCGACGCAGCGCATGCGGTAGATGCGTTCTTCCAGCGTCGAGGGCTTGATGAGGTCTTCAAGCTGGACATCGGCGGGCTTGTTGACGAGGCCGTCGAGCTTCACAGTCCAAGGCGTCGTTTTCAGTGTGTGTGCGTGGGCGGCGGGATCAGTCTTGTCTAGACCGAATTCATAGAAATTATTGTAGCTCGTGACGTCTTTCAACGAGGTCAGCTTGTCATCGGTGGAGTACGTGCTCTTGACGGCGTCCAGCTTGAGGGCATTGGCCGCCTCAGCTCCCAACATGGATGCCGCCCCGATCGCCGCCGTCCCCGTCAGAAATTCACGCCGCCGCAGATAAATACCGCGCGGGGTGATCTGCGAGGAAGCGATATCGGCGCGATGGCGGATCAACATGAGACGGCGAGCTCCTGAGCGGATCAATTCAGTGGATCGATGAAACACACGACCAATACGGCGTGACCGCAATTTGGTTTGCCGTGTTGCTGGATCTACGGCACCGCCGGGCTCATTGTTACTTACGTTGGTCCTTGTCCTATGTTGAAGACGCGGGTTGGCTGGAGGGTGCCTTTTTCGATTTCGCCGATGGCGATGAGGCGGCCTTTGCAGATAGCGTAGGCGGAGCCCGAGTGGATCGGAGCGTCGCGACCACGGATCAGCACCGATTGACCGCGCGCGAGCGTTGCAGCGTCCGATGAGCTCACCAGGATTTCTGCGATATCGGTCAAGGCAGCTTCAACCGGCAGCATGATTTTTGCCGTCAGCGGGTCGCGTGGCGGCAGCGATTCCTCTCCGCCGCTGTTGGGGTTCATGACGGCTTCGATTTCAGCAAGCGTGACAGCATCATCTTCGCTGAATGGGCCGACCCGGGTCCGGCGGAGCGCAATGACGTGGCCGAAGCAGCCAAGTGCACGGCCCAAGTCGCGGGCGATCGCGCGGACGTAGGTTCCCTTGCCGCATTCGGCTTCAAACACCGTTGTGGCGTCGTCGGGCATATCGACGACGGCGAGGCGGTCGATAATCACAGGCCGGGCTTCGAGGGCAACGGTTTCGCCTTCGCGTGCGAGATCGTAAGCCCGGTTGCCATCCACTTTGATGGCGGAGAACTGCGGCGGAACCTGCATGATTTCGCCGGTAAACGCTTTGAGATGGTCTTCGATTTCGGCAATCGTCGGGCGCTGATCGCTCGACTGGGTGATCGGACCTTCGGTGTCGTCGGTCGTCGTTTCCGCGCCCCAGCGGACGGCGAAGCGATAGGCCTTTTCGCCATCGACAGCATAAGACACGGTTTTGGTCGCCTCGCCGAGCGCGATGGGGAGGATGCCGGTCGCGAGCGGATCAAGCGTGCCAGCGTGGCCGGCTTTTTGCGCGTCGAGCAACCGTTTGACGATGGCGACCGCAGTGGTCGAGGTCATTTCCAGCGGCTTGTCGAGGATCAGCCAGCCATGAACGGGATTGCCTTTTTTGCGTCGTGCCATTTGAGAGGTGGGCTCCGTTGTCCCCTCTCTCCGTCGTTAACGGGGAGAGGGTTAGGGTGAGGGGCGGCGGCAACTTGCATTGCCGCTTACGAATTTTAAACATGGGTCATCGAGCCGGGTGACAAAGACGATGACAGGTCATCACTCGCAGCCGCCCCTCACCCCAACCCTCTCCCATGCAAGAGCATGGGGAGAGGGGGCGCAGCGTCACTCCTTTTTTTCGAGATCCTGGCGGACCTTGGGCGAATGGAGCAGCTTGTCGATGCGCATCGCTTCGTCGAAGGTTTCGTCGTGGCGGAAGCGGATTTCGGGGGCGTACTTGAGGTTCACCGCTTTGGCCACGACGGTGCGGATAAACTTCTGGTTCTTGGTCAAGGCTTCGACGACCGCCTGCACGTTCAGACCGCCAAGCGGCATGACGTAGACGGTCGCGAGTTTCAGGTCGGTCGACATGCGCACTTCGGGGATCGTGACCACGGTCGCGCTCAGCGTCTCGTCGTGGATTTCCCCGCGCGAGAGGAGCGAGGCCAGTTCGTGGCGGATCATTTCGCCGACCCGCAGCATGCGTTGCGTGGGGCCAGCGGGTGCGCCGGGGGATGCCGATCTCGATTTGGGGCGGGCTTTGCGGTCGTCGTCATCGTCGCGCGATCTGCTACCGCCAGACCGCGATTTCGAATTGTCTCTTGCCATGTCACATCCGCTGCGGGGTTGAACCGCGCGCGGCCTTTCGTTCGCATTCCAAGGTGGGACTGTTAGTGCTGCCGGGCACGAAAAGCAATGGCTTTGGCAACGCAGGGCAAGTGAAGGCCAAGGGCCTAATACCAGCCCGCAGAAGTCTTGACTCTTCGTTTCGCAGACTGCGGGCCGGCATTCACTTTGCTTTGCGCGTGGCCGCCCCACCAACCCCACGCGCGGATACCAACCCGCATAAGTCAGTACTTATGCGGGTTGGTATAAGGCCCTTGGAACCCTATGACTCAATTGACGTGGGTATCAGTTGGTGCGGCGGGGGATTTCGATGAAATGGTCGAGCTTTTCAGCCAACACGGTGAGGCTGTCATCGGTCGCGATGAAGCGTTCGCGCGTGCCGTATGGGGTCAGGGTTTCACCGAGAACTTCGCCGTCGATTTCCGTTGCGTCGATGGAATGGACCCACACGTAGATCCCGCCTTTTTTGCGCAGCACTTCGATTGCCGCAGGAGGCATCGTTTTGGCGGCATGGCGGTCGCCGACCACGATCACGCGGCTCGTGTTGGTGTCATCGAAATAGCCGACGCAGCCAGGTTCGTCGGTTGCGCGGGCGTGAAGGCCTAAGCGCTCATAGTGACGCTGCGCTTCGTCCATGTCGGTGGCCAGATAGATCGGTGTCATCCGCATGACGGTCATAGTGCGCCCCCTGATTGATTCTCGACCGTTATCGAGATTCGCGCAGGGATGGAAGGCCAATACACTTTAACTATTTCAGCACATGACGTTGCAGCTACGGGCGCAACGAAAGCGGGGTATACCGGTACAGGTCCGAGAGTGGGCCGATGTCGCCAACCACGGGGAAGTCGAGGCGCGTGGCAGGGCTTGTCCAGTCCACTTTGAGCCAGCCGGCGTCGCGGGCAAAGTATTCCGCCGCGATCTGGTCCTGGCGCACGAACAGGACGGCTAGGCAGGGTTCGTGACGCTTATAGTAGTCGAGCTTGGCTTTCAGCACCCACGGCTTGTCGCTGCCGGAGAGGACTTCGGCGACGAAGTAGAAGCGCTCGGCGTAAAGTTGGCCAAGCTGGATTTCGGCGTCGATCACCGTGACGTCGGGCTCGGGATTGTATTTTTCATCCTGGGGGATGAGCAGGCCGATTTCGCGGTCGGCGGCCCAGTCTGGCTTCACCAGAAGCAGACGCGCATTAAGCAGACCTTCAAGGTTTCGGCAAATGCGCTGATGCACCAGCGAGGGTGGTGGCATCATGACGGGGCGGCCATCGATCAACTCCCACTTCTCTTCCTTGGGACGCTCATCACGGAAACCGTGGAACGTCTCCATATCGAGCTGCCAGTGTGAACTTTCGCCAGCCATCCGTCGCTCCTTGGTGCCGGAGTTCCGCGCGCCTCGTTCCATAGTTCCTGCATGGCCGGGCCCCTCGGATCACGTCCGAGGGCAGGCAAGCCCGGCCATGGAGTGGTTGCTTTACAGCGTCCGGGCGATGGTTTCGACCTGGAAGCACTCGATTTCGTCGTTTTCGCGGATGTCTTGGTAGTTGGCGAAGGCCATACCGCACTCTTGGCCCATCGGAACTTCCTTCACTTCGTCCTTGAAGCGCTTGAGGATCGAGAGGGTGCCTTCGTGGATCACGACCTTGTCGCGCAACAGGCGAACCTTCGCGCCGCGCTCGACCTTGCCGTCGGTGACCATACAGCCCGCGACCTTGCCAACCTTCGTGATGTTGAAGACCTGACGGATGGTTGCGTAGCCGAGGAAGTTTTCTTTCTTCGTCGGGGCGAGCAGGCCGGACATCGCCGCCTTCACTTCATCCACGAGGTCGTAGATGATTGAATAGTAACGGATTTCGATGCCCTGCTGTTCAGCGGCGTGCTTGGCCTGCGCGTTGGCGCGGACGTTGAAGCCGATGACGATGGCCTTCGAAGCGTTGGCGAGCGCGACGTCGCTTTCGGTAATCTGGCCGACGCCCGAGTGGACGATGCGGGCCATGACTTCTTCGTTGCCGACCTTGGCGAGCGAGCCAAGGATCGCTTCCACCGAACCCTGCACGTCGCCCTTCAAGAGGAGGTTGAACTCCTGCTTGCCGGCAGCGTCCTTCAGGTTCTGCATCATCTGTTCAAGGGTGCGCGGCGAACCGGCGGACCCCAGCGTCTCGCGACGCTTGCGGATGCGGTAATCGGTGATTTCACGGGCACGCGCTTCGCTCTCAACGACTGCGAAGGCATCGCCTGCTTCCGGCGCGCTGTCGAAGCCCAAGACTTCCACCGGAACCGATGGCCCAGCGGTTGGTGTGTTTGCGCCATGGTCGTCGATGAGGGCGCGGACGCGGCCCCAGGCTTGACCGGCTACGATGATGTCGCCCACTTTGAGCGTGCCGCGCTGAACGAGGACGGTACCGACGGGACCGCGACCACGTTCAAGTTTGGCTTCGATGACCGCACCTTCGGCGGGGCGTTCGACGTTTGCTTTGAGGTCGAGAATTTCGGCCTGGAGCTGAATGGCCTCGAGCAGCTTGTCGAGGTTCATGCGCTTGGTGGCCGAGACGAGCACGTCCTGCGTGTCGCCGGACAGGCTTTCGACGACGATTTCGTGTTGCAGCAGCTCGGTGCGGACACGCTGCGGATCGGACTGGGCCTTATCCATCTTGTTGATGGCGACGATGATCGGGACGCCGGCAGCCTTGGCGTGGCTGATGGCTTCGACGGTTTGCGGCATGACGCCGTCATCACCGGCGACGACGAGGATCACGATGTCGGTGACTTTGGCACCGCGGGCACGCATGGCCGTAAAGGCGGCGTGGCCGGGAGTGTCGATGAAGGTGACTTTGTCGCCCGATGGCGTGAGAACCTGATAGGCACCGATGTGCTGGGTGATGCCGCCGGCTTCGCCCGACACGACGTTGGTCGAGCGGATTGCGTCGAGCAGCGAGGTCTTGCCGTGGTCGACGTGGCCCATGATGGTGACCACAGGAGCGCGGGGCAGCATGGACGAATCGTCTTCGTCCTTCTTGCCTACGAAGTCGATTTCGACGTCGGCTTCGGAGACGCGCTTGGGCGTGTGACCGAACTCGGACACGATCAACTCGGCGGTGTCTGCATCGATCACGTCGGTGATCTTGTGCATCTGGCCTTCCTTCATCAAGAACTTGATGAGGTCGACGCCGCGTTCGGTCATGCGGTTGGAAAGTTCCTGGATCGTAATGGCATCCGGGATAATGACTTCGCGCACAATCTTCTCGCGGGTTTGGGTGATGCCCATCGCCTTGAGCTTTTCGCGCTCGCGCTTGCGCTTCAAGGACGCAAGCGACCGCTCGCGCTGATGTTCATCAAAGGCGTTGTTGATGGTCAGCTTGCCGCGAGACTTGTTGTCTTCAAGTTTGGGCGGGGCTTTGGGGATCTTGGAATAGTCGATAACCCCGCCGCGCTTCTTGCGGACGTCGTCGTCGCCTTCGGTCACGGGAACGGCAGGGGCGCGGACCGGGACTTGGCGCGTCGGGCGCTTGATCTCGGTCGACGGATCGGGAGCGGCCGGGGCGGCGATTACCGGGCGGCGATCACGCGGGAGTTCGATGTTGCGGGGCCGGCCAGCTTCGCGCGGCATGAACGCTGGACCACCTGAAGGCGCGGTGCGCGTGCGGTCGTATCCGCCGGTCGATGGCGACGACGGACGCGGACCGCGATCATCGGTGCCGCGCGCATATGGAGCCGACGCGCCAGGGCGGCTTGCGCCAGAGGGAGCCGACATCGGCGGCCGCGGCGAGCTTGCCACCGGGAACGGACGTGCGCCAGGGGCGCTGGACGATGCGTTCGACGGTGCCGGGCCGCGGGGGCGGTCCGACGGCGACGGAGCCGGACGAGAGTCGGGTGCGCGAGCAGCAGGCGACGGCGAGGCGGGCTTTGCTACGGGTTCTGCTGATTTGGCAACGGGGGCTGCGGCGACGGGCGCGTCCGGTTTGGCGGCAGACGCCTCAACCTTCGGTGCCGGAGCCTCGACTTTAGCGACCGGTTCGGGGGCCGGCGGGGCGGCGGCGGCACGCGCGGCTGCGGCGGCGGCTTCGTCGGCCACGCGTTGACGCGCGCGGTCGGCGGCTTGTACGCGGTCGGCTTCATCCTGGACGCGGGCAGCAGCGAGTGCGCGGGCACGGGCGTCTTGCTCGCCGACCGACAGCGTCTTGCCCGCCTGTGGCTGACGGACCGGCTCGGGGGCCTTCACGGCTTCGCGAGGCGATGGTGCCCGCTGCTCAACCACTACGGGCGCGGCAACGACTGGCTTTTCGGCGACCGGCTCTGGACCAGCAAGCTTGCGGGTCTTCTTTTTTTCCACGACCACGGCCTTCGATCGGCCGTGGCTGAAGTTTTGCCGCACCTGACCAGACTCGACCGTGCGCTGGAGGGTCAGCGGCTTGCGCGCGCCCCCACTCACTGTCTTGCCGGTCTGGTCTTTCGTTTCCGTCATGCGATTTTCCGTCCAAACTCTTAGGATTTAAAGGCAGGATTCAAAGGCGCTAATGCAAATTACGACGCGTCTGGAGAAGCTCGATAGCGTGCTAGCCGCCTCGCTTCGTCCAGCAGCCGCGCCGCTGCTCCGCCAGATATGATTGCAGCATGTACCACATTTGACCGGCCAATGGCCAAACTGATTTGTTCAATTGTAAGTTCTGAGACGATCAGGCCCACATAATCGCGGGCCGCAGAGATCGCGTTGAACTTCCGATTGAGCCGTTCCGTGCCGTCGGCTGCGCCATCTTTACCATGAAAGAGGCCAACAACCGCGCCTGTTTCCAAGGCTTCCTCCACTTTGGCAAATCCGGGAATAACCAAACCCGCCTTGTTGGCGATTGAGAAGGCTTCGAGCACGCGCTTTTGAAGCAGTGCGTCGATCCGCTCAGGGAGATCGGCCGACGCGGCGACATTCCGCTTCATACTCTTGGCGAAAACATTGCGGCGGACCGCCAGTTCCACGGCTGCACGCGAGGCGGTCACCCAAACGCCGCGACCGGGAAGCCGTAAGGCAAGATCGGGCACGACGACGCCATCAAGGCCTGCGCCAAAGCGGATCAGGTCCTCGATTTTCTGCTCGGTCCGCGTCAGCGCGCACAGCCGCACAGGGCCGGTGAGCTCGGGCTCATCGGCTGTAACCGCGACCGGCGCGGAATGTGGGTCGGCTGTTTGCGTCAACTCGGTTTCCTCACTTTGGTATCGTTGCGGGTCAGGCTTGCGCCTCGTCAGCGCCTTCGGCCTGCGTCTCATCGGCAGCGGGCTCTGGCTGAACGAGATCTTCGGCCTTGATCCAGCCTGCGAGAACGCGGGCTGACATAATCATGTCCTCCGCTTCCTTGCGGCCAAATTCGGTGCCTTCGAGTACGCCCTTGTGCTTGACGGCTTCGGCAGCGCCACCCGCCGACTTGTCTTTTTTGTCCTTCTTGCGCTCGGTCCAGCCGACCAGATCGTCGGTTGCGCAGTCGGCCAAGTCTTCGACCGTTTTGATACCGTTTTCGCCGAAGGCAACCATGAGCGCCGTCGTCATACCCTGGACTTGCGCCAGCTCGTCGGCGACGCCCAGTTCACGGCGCTTGTTGTCGCGTTCCGTTTCTATGCGCTCTAAGAACTCGCGAGCACGGCCCTGGATTTCTTCGGCGGTTTCTTCGGTGAAGCCTTCAATGCCGGCCACTTCGCTGCTTTCGACGAAGGCGACCTCCTCGACGGTAGCGAAGCCTTCCGTCACCAACAATTGGGCAATAACTTCATCGACATCAAGGGCGTCCATGAAGACTTGCGAGCGCTCGGCGAATTCTTTCTGGCGGCGTTCGCTTTCTTCCTGCTCGGTGAGGATGTCGATGTTCCAACCGGTCAACTGCGACGCAAGCCGCACGTTCTGGCCGCGGCGGCCGATGGCGAGCGATAGCTGGCTTTCGGGGACGACGACTTCGATGCGGTTGCTGTCTTCGTCGAGGACGACCTTGCTGACTTCGGCGGGGGCAAGCGCGTTCACGATGAAGCTTGCGGCTTCCTGGTTCCACTGAATGATGTCGACTTTTTCGCCCTGGAGTTCATTGACCACGGCCTGAACGCGAGCACCGCGCATACCAACGCACGCGCCGACGGGGTCGATGGAGCTATCCTTGGAGATGACGGCGATCTTGGCGCGCGAACCGGGATCGCGGGCGACCGATTTGATCTCGACGACGCCGTCATAGATTTCGGGGACTTCCTGCGCGAACAGTTTGGCCATGAATTCCGAGCGCGCGCGGGTCAAGAAGATCTGGGGGCCACGGGGTTCGCGGCGAACGTCGTAAATGTAGGCGCGGATGCGGTCGCCGAGACGGACGTTTTCGCGCGGGATCATTTCGTCGCGGCGGATGATGCCTTCGGCGCGGCCCAAGTCGACGATGACGTTGCCGTATTCGACCCGCTTAACGGTGCCATTTATGATTTCGCTGATGCGGCCGGCGTACTCGCCGAACTGGCGGTCGCGCTCAGCCTCGCGGACCTTCTGGACGATGGTCTGCTTGGCGTTCTGGGCGGCGACGCGGCCGAATTCGAGGGCGGGCAAGGTTTCAGCGATCAAATCGCCGATCTTGGCTTCAGGGTTGCGGCGGACGGCGTCGGGGAGGGAAATCTGGGTTTCGGCGACTTCAACCTTCTCGACGACAGCAAGCACGCGCGAGAGCTTGGCTTCGCCGGTGCGCGGGTCGATTTCGCAACGGATGTCGTTTTCGGCACCGTAACGGGTTTTGGCGGCCTTCTGAATGGCCTCCTCCATGGCTTCGATCACAATCTTGCGGTCGATCGATTTCTCGCGGGCGACCGCATCGGCGATCTGGAGAAGCTCGAGCTTGTTGGCGGAAATGCCAGCAATGGCCATGGATGTCGTCCTCTTGGATGAAGCGTTTTCGATTGATCGTGATTGGTGTCGTTCGGGCTAGTCGTGCGGCTCTTCTTCTGCTGCTGCTTGCTCGAAGTCAGCGTCGTCGAGCTCTATGCCATCACCAGGGCGGCCGGATTTTTCCTTTTTGGCCCTGGTCAGCGCTTCGCGGATCAGTTCGTCGGTCAAGATCAGCTTGGCGTCGGAGACGAGATGGACGGGGAAGCCGAGCACTTGGCGCCCTGCACCTTCAACGTCGCATTCCATGAGGACTTCGCCGTCGTCAAACCCGTGAAGGCTGCCCTTAAAGCGGCGGCGACCATCAACGGCTTCTTTCAACTCGACCTTGGCTTCGTAGCCTTCCCAATCGGCAAAATCCGAGGGGCGAACGAGAGGGCGGTCGATGCCCGGCGAGGAGACTTCCAAGCGATATGCGCCTGCGAACACGTCGTTGACATCAAGGACGGGAGAAATCTGCTTGGAAATGGTTTCGCAGTCGTCGATCGAGATCGTGCCGTCGGGCCGTTCGGCCATGATTTGAACGGTTTTGCCTTCTTTGCCTTGCACCGAGACGCGCACCAAGCGGAACCCCAGGTCAACAATTGTGGGTTCGACAATGGCGGCCAACTGGGCCGCGAGGCCTGCTTCGACGATGAAGCGCTCGGTCGAGGCTGCGCCACCAACTTCTGGAGCAACCTCGTCGATCTGGGCTTGTGCGTTGTCCGTCTTTGGGTCCGTCACGATGGGTCGTCATCCCGGTTTAAATCATGAAAAGCGGTTTTGGGCCGGACCTTTCGGTCCTGCATCCTGTCGGCTCGGTACGTGTGTGGAGTGAGAGGATTGCTACGCGAAGGCAGGGCATTTTGCAAGGAAATTCGCGGGATCGGTTTCAAGACGGAAATTATTGGACCGCGGCCGGTTTTGGGTCCGTCCTACCGGACGGCGGTTCTTCGCCGCTTGGCGAGCGTAAAGCGAAAAGGTCGATGATTTCGCTCGCCGACAGTACCATTTTGCTCCGTTAACCGGGTGTTTTGCCGTTCCACAACGCAAGATAGGTACTATAGTGCATTACGTGTGGCCGAATTGCTTCTTACTGGTTGCTGACAAATTCGATAGGGAAAACTAAACATTGACCCTTGCACCCCATGTCGTCCAGTTGACGCAGGGGAGAAGTTGCATGGCGTACCAAGAACTGAAGCAGATCCTTGGGCCGGAGCATGTCTCGCGGATAGAGGATGCTGTCTTGCTCGCAATGGCGGCCGCAAAGCGCGGGCCACCGGAAGCCGATGTGGCGCTGCAGAAGATACTCGTCGCGATGCTCGGCGCGGTGATCCTGAATCAGACCGAAAGCCCGTCGCGCATCAGCGAAATTGCCGATGAATGTACTCACGCGCTCAACAGCGCGCTCAATATTCCGACCTATCATCAGGACCGGCGGGTCAATTGAGGGGTGGCTGCCGGGCAAAAAAAACGCCCATCGGCAAGGATGGGCGTTGGAGTCGGCTAGAGGAGGTCGTGAACGTCATGCAACACGGCGGAATACGCCGATTAGAACCAACAAGACCACCGCACCTATGGTTGCTGCGATGATCTGGCCGACGACGTCGCCACCTGGGAAGAGCCCTAGGCGCGGCAGCATCCAGCCTGCGAAAATAGCGCCGACGATGCCGACAACGATGTTACCGACCACGCCGAAGCCGTAGCCTTTGACGATGATGCCGGCCAGGAAGCCGGCAATTGCGCCGATGACGAGCAGAATGATCAATGATTCAATAGTCATGCGATTTCCCCTTGTTGAATAGGGTCCCGCGATCGGGATCGCAGAGTTAACGCAGCCGCGCGGCTTTGGTTCCGCAAGCTGATCAACAGCGTGGTGTGTTGGGCTGGCGCGGCTATGCTCGCTGGAAGCGGAAGTAATATCGGGGGCGGCCTTCGCGGATTGCTTTTTGTTCGTAGCGGGTTGAGGGCCAGTCGTCGCCGCGGATGCGCCAGTCATTGGGGCCGCGCGCGGGCCAGACGAACTCTTTATGAGCCATCATCGCCATCAGGATGGTGCGGGCATAGTCGCCGATGTCGGTTCCAATACGCAGCTCCGCGCCGGATTTCATTACAGCGGCCAGCAGGTCGAGCGTGGCGGTGCCAATCAGGCGGCGCTTGACGTGCTTGCGCTTGGGCCATGGGTCGGGGAACAGGATAAAGGCGCGGTCGAGGCTCGCTTCCGGTAACCAGCGCAGGAGCGGGCGGGCGTCGTCGGCGTGGAGGCGAATGTTGGTCAGGCCGTGATCGTCGATGCCAGCGAGGGCTTTGACGACGCCATCTTCGAACGGTTCGCAGCCGATTATGAGGGCTTGCGGATTTGCTTGTGCTTGCCAGATTAGATGCTCGGCACCGCCGAAACCGATTTCGAGCCAAAGCTGCGCGGGTGCGTCCGGCGGGAGCTGCGCGGAGAGCGGCTTTGACAGATCGACGGCTAGCTCAGGAAGCCGTTCATCCCATAATCGCTGCTGGCGCGCGCCGGGCTTGCGGCCACGGCGGCGGCCGAACGAGCGGATCTCCTCGGTGCGAAGATCACCGTCGTCATTGTCGTGATGGGGGAGTGAGGCGATCATTTTCGCTTTCAATCAAAACGAGGGGCACTAGGCCCCTCGAAGTGAAGGCCAAAGGGGTGACCCCTTTGGAAACCCATTGCTAAAAGAAACCTCAGACTGCCTTCTTGATCTTATCGGCGAGGTCGGTGTTTTCCCATGAGAAGCCGCCGTCGGCGTCGGCTTTGCGGCCGAAGTGGCCGTAAGCCGAGGTGCGGGCGTAGATCGGCTTGTTCAAATCGAGGTGCTTGCGGATGCCGGTTGGCGAGAGGTCCATGCACTTGGCAAGAGCCTGTTCGATTTTGGCTTCATCAACTTTGCCGGTGCCGTGGGTATCGACGTAGATCGACAACGGCTGAGCGACGCCGATGGCGTAGGCGAGCTGGATGGTGCAGCGGTCAGCGACGCCGGCAGCGACGACGTTCTTTGCAAGGTAACGTGCGGCATAGGCGGCAGAGCGGTCAACCTTGGTTGGATCCTTGCCGGAGAATGCGCCACCGCCGTGGGGGGCTGCACCGCCGTAGGTGTCGACGATGATCTTGCGACCGGTCAGCCCGCTGTCGCCATCGGGGCCGCCGATGAAGAACTTGCCGGTCGGGTTGATGTGCCAGATGCAATCCTTGCCGATCCAGCCTTCCGGGAGCGCCTTACGGACGTAGGGCTCGACGATTTCGCGGATCTGCTTGGACGAGAGGTCTTCAACGACGTGCTGGTGGGACACGACGATCTGGGTGACGCCAACGGGCTTGCCGTCTTCATAGCGAATCGTGACCTGGCTCTTGCTGTCGGGGCCAAGCTTGGCTGCGTCGCCAATCTTGGCTTTGCGGGCGTGCGCCAGATCTTCAAGGATCTTGTGGGCGTAGTAAATCGGGGCAGGCATCAATTCAGGCGTTTCGCGGCAGGCGTATCCGAACATGATGCCCTGGTCGCCAGCGCCTTCTTCCTGATTGGTGGGCTGTTTGGCATCAACGCCGGCAGCGATGTCGACCGACTGGGGATGGAGCAGAACGTCGATCTGGGCGTTTTCCCAGTGGAAGCCATCCTGCTCATAACCGATGTCCTTAATGGCCATGCGGGCGGTGTGGGCGATCCAGTCCTTGGTGACTGTGCGGGGGCCGCGAGTTTCACCGGCGATTACAACGCGGTTGGTGGTGGCCAGTGTTTCGCAGGCAGCGCGGATGTCCCAGGGGTCTAAGCCAGCCTTGGGACCTTCGCGGAAGAACAGGTCGACGATTTCGTCGGAGATCCGGTCACAGACCTTGTCAGGATGGCCTTCGGAAACGGATTCGCTTGTGAATAAATAGGATTTGCGTGCCACTTGGCCCCCAGGACTACGGCGTTAACTTTCGATTGGGGCCTTGTTGCAGTGTTTTAGCCAGAGGGTCAAGACAGGCCCAGGGACGCGCCCCTGGACCAAACATCGCAGCATCATTGCAAATCAGGTTACTTCGGGCCCAGCGAGTGACCGGACAAGATCAATGACCGAGCGACGCACCTTGGGGTCGGTGATACGGACAAAGGCCTTGTTCAGCTCAAGACCGTCGCGGCTTCCAAGGAAGTCGACGACATAGGTTTCGGTCGGACGCTCGGCAAAGCCTGCCATCGCGGGATGGCCATTGTGCCCGGAGTGGTCGATCTCATCGTAGAAGAACTGGACGGGCACGCCCAGCACATGGGCCAAATCGAACAGGCGGCTCGCACCGATCCGGTTGACGCCTTTTTCGTATTTCTGCACCTGCTGGAAGGTCAACCCCAGGCATTCGCCCAGCTTTTCCTGACTCATTCCAAGGAGCATGCGGCGTAACCGGACGCGGGCGCCCACATGACTGTCGACCGTGTTTGCCCTGCGGGCATTGCGTTCTTCCATAGGTGCCGCTGCGGTGAGGTTTGAAATGTCGGACGGATTTGCGTGTTCAGTCATTTAGATGTTCTCCCAGCGGCACTCAATTACTAGATGTGGCAATTCGGAACGTCAACCTGAGATAATTGCGGACCCCCGACTCGGGTTACAACGCAGAAACCAACGAAAGGTTCCCGCAAAAATTAATAAATTCAACCAAAATACACTATCGCCCCAGCGGGCATATACAGTCTCTAGCCGCTTAGCTGGGAGTGTCGAGTCCGACGTCGATCTCTCATTAAGCGAAATCAAACGCAAGATGCGCCCCTCAGGGTCAATTACCCCTGAAATTCCATTGTTTGCCGCCCGAACGACTGGCAACCCCTGCTCGACAGCACGGATTCGTGCCTGATGGAAATGTTGGTACGGTCCCGTACTATTACCAAACCAACCATCGTTTGTCACGATCAAGATTAAGCCTGGACGATCCGCGCTCTGTGCTACTTCGTTTGGAAAGATTGCTTCATAGCATATCATCGGCGCAATCTTGGGTAGGCCAGGAACAATCATTACCGCTTTAGGTGCAGGGCCTTTCGCGAATCCGCCACGTTGGCGTGTCAGGCTTTGCAAACCAAGGGCTTCCAGCGTTGACTGAAACGGCAGATACTCGCCAAACGGGACCAAGTGGATCTTGTCATATAGGCCGACGAGACTGCCGTTTGCACCCAGGGCCATTAGGCTGTTGTAAGCCTTGCGGGTTCCGTCTAGCTCATTGCGTTCTTGGCGTAACGCGCCCGTCAACAGGATTACGTTTTGAGGAAGTAATTGGCCAATAGCAGAGAGTGCCTCTGGGTGATCCAATGGGCCGAACGGCATTGCCGCTTCCGGCCAGATAACATGCGAAATATTCGCGAGATTGTCGATTTCGCCGGCCTCGTTCTGTTTCGATAAGTTCAAGTGCTCGGCAAAGATGGCCGGTTGTTTTTCGCCGATCCATTTGTCGCGCTGTGGAATGCTTGGTTGGACGATACGAATTTTTACACCGTTCAATTCCGGCGATTCCGGCATTGATAAATGCCACGCACCAAAACCATATGCGACTAGCAACGGTACTCCCGCCAAGATTACGGCTGATCCGTATTTTGCACTATCTTTGGTTGCCGAATTACTGCCTAATGCCACTCCTGGTAGCGTGCAGATAAATACGGCCCACAACGTGAGCCCGTAGATTCCGAACACGCTCGCGGCCTGCATCAGGGGAAGCGGCATGGTGAGCGCGATGCCCGGCGTATTCCAGGGCAAGCCCGTGAACGTGTGACCGCGCAGCCATTCGGTGCAGCCAATGGTAACGGCGACGATGAGGACGCGGGCGATGCCGTGCGCGAGATCGCTCCGTGGCCGCGCCGGCCAGACTTTTGCCGCGACGCCGCCTGCCAGCGCCCAAAACAGCGCGAGGCCTGCTGGGAGCAAGGTGACAGCAAACGGCAGCAGCCACGCGAAGATTTCGGCCTCAACCAGGAATGCCTCGCCGATCCAGATCATACCGGTAAAGAAATAGCCAAAGCCGAACCACCACCATGCGAGTGCCGTCGCGCGGATGGGGCGGGGATCGGTGGCCGCGCCATCGGCCAGCCAGACGAAAAACGGGAAGGTCAGGAACAGCACCGGCCATGCAAAAAAGGGTGCGAAGGCGAGTGTGGAGATCGCTCCTGCTGCAAACGTGAGGGCACGGTGACGCCAGCCACGCGCGGTCGTAACCCACACAGCGAGCTTGCTGATTGCGCCAGGCCGGTGGTCGGACGGTGAGGCTGCCGGTGCATTTAACTCAGGGGGAGGATTAAGCATCCGGTGGTCATATCACCGGATGCAAGCGCGGATCTACTGACGCTAAACGTCACTGCGCATACGGCGCGCTGCGGAGGCGAAAGCGCGGCAAAAACTCGTCAGGGTTTACCGTTGGTATCGAATGACACGACCGGCAAGAGCCGGGTGGCGTCGATGCGGATTTTTTTGACGCGGCGGGGATCGGCATCGAGAACTTCGAATTCAAGCCCCGAATGGACGTGATGGACGATCTCGCCGCGGACAGGGACGCGACCCAAAATCGCGAACACCAGCCCGCCCAACGTGTCGACCTCCTCGGCTTCGTCCTCGGTAACGATGGACCTCGCCAGTACTTTTTCGAGTTCGGCGATGGGTGCCCGGGCGGAGGCGGTCATGACGCCATTCGCGTCCTTGTCGATGTGAGTTTCCTCGGCCTCATCGTGCTCATCCTCAATTTCGCCGACGACCTGTTCGACGAGGTCCTCAATGGTGACGAGGCCGTCGGTACCGCCATATTCATCGACGACGAGCGCCATGTGGATGCGTGTGGTTTGCATGCGCAGCAGAAGGTTCATGGCCGGCATGGAGGGCGGCACATACAGGATCGGGCGGCGGATTTTGGCCACCGTAATGGGGCGGGCGAGGTCGATCGCGCCCAGGTTTCCGGTTATCGTGTCAACGGTGGACGCTTCGGCCGTGATCGCGCCGGGTTCGGCGATCTTGACGCCGCCTTCTTCGATCAGCCAGTGAAGCACGTCCTTTACGTGGATCATGCCACGCGGATCGTCCAAGGTTTCGTTGTACATGGGAATGCGCGAGATGCCGCCCTCCTCGAAGGTGCGGAGCAGCTCAGACAGCGGTTCGGTTTCTTCGAGCGCGATTATGTCAGCGCGAGGGATCATGATGTCAGCAACGCGCAGCGCGCCGAAGCGCAGCATGCGCAGCATCATCTGGCGCTCTTCGGCGGAGAACGCCGATGCGTGGGCGGCTTCCTGTTTGAGGGCACCTTCGATGGTGTCGCGCAGCGTCGGTGCGCCTTGAAGACCCAGCCGGGAGCGCAACGCGGATAGCCAGCCCTGACTTGCAGACTTGGCGTCCTCCGCAGCCGCTGCGGGCAAGATTGCAGCAGGAGTTAGGGTTGGAAAATCAGACCGTTCGTTCGTTCTATCGCTCGCCATCGGCTCGGCTCAGGCCTCCTTAAGCCAGTGAATATGGATCAGGAATGCCCAAACCGGCAAGAATGCTGGTTTCCAGGGCTTCCATGATGTGGGCTTCGTCGTCGTTTTCGTGATCGTAGCCCAGCAAATGCAGTAATCCGTGAACAACGAGGTGCTGGAGATGATTAACGGCTGGGATCTGTTGTTCTGCGGCTTCGGCCAGTACAGTTTCACGGGCGATGATGATGTCGCCTAGAAATCGGCGTCCTGGTTCGGGCATGCCGGCCGGGGCCGGGCTGGCTGGGAACGACAGCACGTTGGTGGGCTTTGGTTTGCCGCGATATGTGCCGTTGAGGGTTGCGACTTCGGCGTCGCTTGATAAGGCAATGGTGGCTTCGGCGCGGCCAATATTGAGGCCGGAACGCGCGCCCACAGCATCGGCGGCGCCGGCAACGGCTGCCTCCGCGTCGTCAAAGGCAGACCAATCGGCGTCGTCAGGGACGACGTCGACAATCAACGGTCGAGGGTCTGCATCGGCATTTTCGGCATCCAGATCTTGCGCGGTCGCCACGCTGGGCCCGGATACACTTTGGCTGTTATGGGTCATTTCCCTTTGTCGTAAGCCTCAACGATCTTTTGCACAAGGTCGCGGCGCACAATGTCGGAATTCACAAAGCGAATGGCTTCGATGCCGGGCACGCCATCCAGAACATCGACAGCCTCCATCAGGCCAGATTTCACGCCGGGCGGAAGGTCGATCTGGCTTGGGTCGCCGTTCACAAACATCTTGGAACCTTCGCCCAAGCGGGTCAGGAACATCTTCATCTGCATCGTCGTCGTGTTCTGGGCTTCGTCCAGAATCACCGCCGCGTTGGTCAGGGTCCGACCGCGCATGAACGCGAGCGGCGCGATTTCGATAATACCTGCCGCCATATCGCGCTCCACCTTTTCAGGCGGCAGCACATCATAAAGGGCGTCGTAAAGCGGGCGCAGGTAGGGGTCGACCTTCTCCTTCAAGTCGCCGGGCAAGAACCCTAAGCGCTCACCTGCCTCTACGGCGGGGCGGGAGAGGATAATGCGCTCGACCACGCCCCGCTCAAGGCAATGGGCGGCGAAAGCGACAGCGAGATAGGTCTTGCCGGTGCCCGCTGGGCCAATGCCGAACACGAGGTCAATCTTTTCCAGGGCGCGGATGTACTGGCTCTGGGCTGGCGTGCGGGCCTTGATGACGCGGCGGCGCGTGGCGATCTGAGCCTGGCCGTCGTTGGGGGCGTTTTCCTGGCGGATGTGGCGGATCAGGCCGTCGAAGTCGCCTGGTCCGACGGGCTCTCCTTTGCAAACGCGATCATAGTTCTGTTCCAGCACCTTCCGGGCGAGGTTTACCGGCGCATCGGGGCCGGTCAGAATGATCGAATTGCCATGGGCATGAGCACCGATGCCGAGCCGGTCCTCAATCAGCGCGAGATGCGCGTCGTATTCCCCCAGCAGCCGGGTCAGGTGCCTATTGTCTTCGAATTGAACGACGACCCGCTTCTCAGTCCCGCGCTGTGCTGCCAATTCGTGTCCCTTCGCCGTTATGGTCTTGGTGCGCATGCCGCAATCCCAAGTTTCCGCTCTACCTCGCGATTAGCATAGAGGGTTAATTCAGGATTGGGCAGGGGTTGTAGATGAAGCTGTGGATGAGAATCCAACACACATCCAAGGTGACTTCCGTCAGGCGTCCAGCGCGACGCGGCTTTTGAGTTCGTCGGGGGCGCCGAAGTGGCCGAAGTAACGCGGGTTTATGCTCGCGACCGGCAACACGACCAGCACATCCGTGGTGCCGAACTGACGATCCACGACCGCGCCATCGCCAAAGAACGCGCCCAACCGCATGTACCCCTTGATCAGCGGCGGCATGGCCTTGAGCGCCGCCTTCAGATCAAGTTTATCCTTGGGGATCAGATCCATGGATTGATAAAGATGGGGCTGCGCGCGGCAGCGCCACTCGGGCGGGGCCATGGACTGGTGGTGGAGCAGGCTCAGCGCCATCGCGTGGGCCTGAGGATCCGTGCCCTCGAAACTCGCGCAACCGATCATGACATCAATCTTATTCTCGCGGACATAGGTCCACAGTCCGTGCCACAGCAGTTCGACGGTGCGCTTCGTGCGATAGGGTTCGAGCACGCATGAGCGGCCCAGCTCCAGGAAGCGCGTGGCTTTTGGCTGGCGGGCAATCAGAGGCGCGATGTCGTATTCGCCCTGCGTATAAAAGCCACGGCCGCGTTCGGCCATTTCCTGACGCAAAAGCCGGTACGTGCCGACCACTCGCGGTTTGCGATGCGTGGCCCAGTGAGTGGGTGTTTGCGCACTATTGAGATCGGTAACGAGAAGGTGATCGCAGATTGCGTCGTAGGGATCTTCGTCGAGGCGGCGCATCATCGCCGTAATGGAGGGACTGGCGTCCATCTCCTCATAGAACACTTGATAGCGCAGGCGCTGTGCGCGCTTGATATCCGAGCGGGTCTCGGCCAATCGCACTTCGAGGCTACCCATCTGGCCGTAAACCTTGCGCGGACGACGGCGGCGCAGGGCGAGCTGATCGGGGACCATATTTGCAAGAGCTGCCTTCGCGACCACGCCGAGTGGTACGCGATCACGACCGGCTTTCCAGAAGTCTGCTCCCTTACTACGCTTCAACCGGCCCACCATCCGTTGCGCGACGTGCTTCACGAAATCCTCCGCCCCTGGCTCAGTCATCATGGCAATTTCCGCCGATATTGCACGGAGTTATCATGATTCCATGACAGTCCCGCAAAACCTGGGTGCCTGTGTCAAGCGAAAGCCGTTGTGCGGATTTTTATTTCAAGCTGCTGGATCGAGGCGCGCGGGCGGCGACCAGCGGTCAAGCAGGGCGGTCATGGCTGCGCGGTCAAAGGGTTTGGCCAGGTAGTCGTCTAACCCCAAGTCGAGATAGCGCTGCCGGTCTTCAGCGAAGGCGTTGGCCGTTAGAGCGATGATCGGCGGGCAGTTGCCGCCTGGATGCAAGTCTTTAATCTCGCGGGCGGCTTCGATGCCGTCCATGCCGGGCATGAAGATGTCCATCAAGATCAAGTCGAATGGGCGGCTGCCGGGTTTCAGGGTTTGCTTGACAGCTTCGATGGCTGCAAATCCGGTGACAGCGGGTGTAACTTGATAGCCTGCGCGCTCCAGCACCTTGGTGGCGAGCAGGGCGTTGATCGCGTTATCTTCGGCGAGCAGAACGGTTTTGCGCCGTTCGTGTTCGCTGCTGGCAGGTGCGGGACAATCCATGCCAGGACCCGACCGCATTGCTGGCGGTGGCGCGAGGGGCGGTGTGAAGGGGCTCAGGCCGATTTGTTCGAGCAAGGACGACGCCCGCACGGGGCGCATGAGATAGCTGTCGAAGCCCTTCTTGCGGTAGGGAGCAAGCCCCGCACGGGCCAGTATATTGACCAATACGATGCCGCGAACCGTCCGGCCCGGCAACAGGTCGCGGGCTCGCGCGAGCAGGTCACCCATGGCGTCCGGGTTGCTCGATTCATCGACAATGATGCGATCGAAGGGGCGTCCTGCGGCCGCTGCCTGCTCAAGCGCGCGGAGTGCGCCGGCGGGACCAACTTGGACGGAATGGACGCCGGCTGCTTCAAGCGAGGCGGCGAGGGAAGCGCGTTCTTTGGGCCGGTCGAAGGCCAGCAGAACGAAGGGGTCGGTTGCGCTCTCATGGGACGGTTCAGCGCCAGGGGACGCTTGGTCTTCTGCTGCGGCCTGGTCTTCTGCAGCGGCCTGAATGGGGAGTTCGAAACGGAAGGTCGAGCCATGGCCGAGCTGGCTGACCACGGTGATATCGCCGCCCATCGCGCGGGCCAGCCGTTTGGAGATCGCCAGGCCCAATCCTGTGCCGCCATCGCGACGCTGCACGGCGGCATCGGCTTGCTCGAATTCGGCAAACAGGCCTGTCATGTCGGATTTAGACAGGCCGATGCCGGTATCTTCGACCGAGAAGACGAGGCGGAGCGCTTGGCCAGTGGCGCCGGGGCGCGCGCAGACCGATACGGATATGCCGCCGCGATCGGTGAATTTGACGGCGTTTGAAATGAGGTTGAGCAGGATTTGGCGGACGCGGGCGGGGTCGCCGACAACGACCTTGGGCACGTCGCGATCAATCAGGGCCGCGATGTCGAGCTTCTTTTCGTGGGCACGAGGCGCCAACAGTTCGACAGCGCTTTGGACTGTATGGGTAACCGAGAACGGCTCATTGACGAGGGTGAGCTTTCCCGCCTCAATCTTGGAGAAATCCAGAATTTCATCAATGAGGCTCAGCAGGTTGCGTGCGGACTGGTCGATGGCACGGGTGTAGGTTGTTTGTTCAGCCGTGAGGGATGTATCCTCCAGCAGGCTCGCCATGCCGAGGATGCCGTTCATGGGTGTGCGGATTTCGTGGCTCATGGTCGCAAGAAAGCGCGATTTGGCGCGGTTGGCGGCCTCTGCTGAGTCACGCGCCTGGCACAAGGCGGCTTCGTAACAACGGCGCTCGGTGACGTCGCGCCCGACGAACTGAAGTTCGCTTTCGGCACTGCCGGGGACGGGGACGGAGTGTTCTTCCCATTCGATCCAGCGCTCACCTGCAGGAAGGGCCAGTTGCTGGCAATAGCGGCGCGACGTTGCGGCTATTGCAGATTGCGGCACGCTGGCCGAGGCAACGGGGGCCGTCCAAGGCGTGCCAATGCAATCGCGGGCATCGACTGCGAATGCGCGGCAGAAAGCGCGATTTACGAACGTCAGCTTACCGCTGGCATCGCGGCGGATGATGATGTCGTCGAGGCTGTCCAGCAATTCGCGGTAACGCGTGTCGTTATCGCGCAGCTCCCAGCGCAAGTCCTGCAACTGCTCCATCCGCCGCTCGATGTCGCCGGTGGTGGCGAGAGGTTGGGGCGTTTTGCCGGTAAAGCGCGCGAGCTGCGGACTGGGGAGTGCGAGATGGACTGCCATCAGGCCCAGTGTTGCCGACAGGACCACGCCGAATTTGCCGGCTTCTGGAAAGCTGGTCAGCGAGGCGATGGCAACCAGGGAAACGACGAGCGCCGCTGTCGCGAGGGTCCAGATCACGGCGGACCGGTCGTTGTGGGTTTCAGCAGTTTGCTTGCTCTGCGGTACGGATTCGCGTTCAGCAGGTGGTTGGGCCGCCGCTTGCTCCAAAGGATTCGTTGATCGTTGCGAATTCTGCATTCTTGCCTGTCCGCGTGTGAGACGCACTCATGCCGGGTGGTGTTGAGGCAGGGGTCAACGCGTCCACCGGTTCTACCAAATCATGGCAGCTTTGATGAAAGCTGAAGCCGATTGGTGAATAACGGGTTAGGGCGTGTGCCGGGGCTGGATTGCGCGCGGAAACCGGGCGTTAACCGGCCAATGACGAAGCAGATATTCTTGAATGAGGGCGGGCGCGGTCCGTCTACTTGATGGGGTCGTCGAGATTGCGAGCGGCCTCGCGCGTCAGAAGCGGAACGCCGGAGCGGATCGGATAGGCCAGATTTGCGCGGCGGCTGATGAGTTCTTGGCGTGCTTCGTCGTATTCGAGCGTCGTCTTGGTCAGCGGACAAACGAGGAGTTCAAGCGTGCGCGGTTCGGTGCGCT
This sequence comes from Hyphomicrobiaceae bacterium, assembly GCA_040080145.1. GTDB lineage: Bacteria > Pseudomonadota > Alphaproteobacteria > Rhizobiales > Hyphomicrobiaceae > JANXVY01. The sequence continues at coordinate 5,515 of JBEBJA010000129.1, read as the reverse complement.
CTTTGGGTTTGGGATCCGGCGCGGATTCAGGATCGCTTGGCACCGGATTTGCCTCACTCATAGGATCGGCTCGCGTCATTGCAGCGTGTTGCCGGAATCGCCGCCGGAGGCCAGCTCCATTTCGGCCAGTGCGATCAGCACGTCGGCGCGGGTCTTGAGATCAGCAGCTTCCAGCAACGCCTGTTTTTCCTCGGGGCCGTAAGGGCTCATGACGGACAAGATGTTAATCAAGAACTCACTTGATGCGCGCTGAACGGCGTGCCAATCCGCCTTCAAGCGGTTCGCTTCAAGGTAGGCCTTCAAGACGCGCAGGAGATTGGTGCGGTCGACCTGATCTTCGCCAAGGCCAATGGAGAAGTCCTGGGCGAAGCGATCATAGCCGACGGCGGCCGTCCGGTAGGGGTCGTCGGTTTTGGCTTCGTCGACGATTTCGAAGCGGGCGATGCCGGTCAGCGTTATGATGATGCGACCATCATCCAGCTCCTGATAGCTTGTGATCCGGCCTACGCAGCCAACTTTGCGCAACCCGACGGGGCGGCCCTCGACGACGTCGGGTTCGTCCTCGTCGCGGCCCTCTGGCTGAATGATGCCAATGACGCGCGACGACGACATCGCTGCATCAATCATCGCCAGATACCGTGGCTCGAAAACATTCAATGGCAGCGTGGCGCGCGGCAGGAGTATGGCTCCGCGCAAGGGAAACAACGGCAGGTGCGGGGGGAGATCGGCGGGCCGCTTGTATCGTTCGGTGAGAGCCACGTGGGTGTCCTTCCAACGGCTGCTGATCTGTTGCGGGGTTCGTCAATTTAGCGAAACAGGAGCGACGCCAATTTGCGGCGGCCTTCGATGGTGCACGGGTCCTTTGGACCCCATGCCTCGAACAGCTGCACCAACTGCTGGCGTGCTGCCTGTTCATTCCAATTGCGATCACGCCTTACGATCTCGATCAGATGCTCTACAGCCTGCTCCTTGTCTCCGCGCGCGGCAAGAGCGACCGCCAGATCTGAACGCGCCTGATGGTCGGCGGGATTGTCGGCAAGGCGCGCTTCGAGTTCGGCGCTGTTGTCGGTTGTGCCGGCTTTCTTGGCCAGATCAAGCAATGCCTTGACGCTGTCGTAGGCCGCTTGTTTTCGCTTGTCGGGAGGTATGACGTCGAGGGTTGCCTCGGCGCGCGTCAGGTCACCGCTTTGGATGTAAACCTTGGTCAGCCCAAGCAGCGCCCGGACGTTGCCCTGATCGGCGTCGAGGACTGCGGCAAACACTTCTGCGGCTCCTGGCAGGTCATTGGCGGCCAACGCTTCATCGCCGGACGCGAGGACGGCTTCAAGGTCGGCATCTTCGTCCGAGGGGCCGATCAAGCGGTCAATGATCTGGCGGATCGCACTTTCAGGCTGCGCACCCATGAAGCCGTCGAGCGGGCGGCCGTCCTTGAAGGCGTAAACCGTCGGCAGAGACTGGATACGCAACTGGCCTGCTATCGCTGGATGTTCGTCGGTATTGATTTTAACGAGAAGGACCTTGCCGTTGTAGCTGCGGACGACCTTTTCGAGGACCGGCGTCAATTGTTTGCAGGGGCCGCACCAGGGGGCCCAGAAATCCACGAGCACCAGCGCCGCCTTCGACGCCTCAATCACATCCTTGGCGAAGGAAGCCGACGTGGCATCCTTGACGATGTTTGCGGCGGTGCCGGGCGATTTTGTTGAACCCAAGTCCATTAGCGGCTCCTGTTATGCTCGTGCGGTCGCATCCTACGCAATGCAGATGCGGACGGCGCTCGCGGTTTGCCTCGTTGAGGTGTTCGCTCTTGCCGCCGCCGTTGGCGCGAATGAACCGCACTTGGGGTCTTCAGGCAACGATTTAAACTGCGACGAGCGCTATCTTTCAGCCTTCGAAAGAAGTTGAGCCATTCGCGTGCGATTGGCACTTGCAATCAAAATCAGGTTCGGTCATAAGACGGTTCTCGCGGCGCACGGCTGCGGAAACAAATGGATGCGGGCGTAGCTCAGGGGTAGAGCATGACCTTGCCAAGGTCAGGGTCGACGGTTCGAATCCGTTCGCCCGCTCCAATTTGTTCTAACCGACTTGGCAGACAAACGTCACGACCCAGCAGCGGCACTGAGATATTCAGACGCTGGCCTGATGACCGCCCGAGTAAGTCGGCAGCGGCAAAAATTGTAAATTTCCTCATGATTGGTGTGTCTGTCGGACGGGCGATGGCATGGGCGATGATTCCCGTTGAAAGCACGACCAAATAGAGACTCAGGGTCCGTCTTTGATTCCCTCAAAGTCCGGTGGTCCCTAAAGCCCCGCGCTTTTGTGGCGGGCGCATGATCGCATAGCGCCAATCGTTGCTGGCGACGGTGCCCTGCTACTGACTGCAAACGATCGAATTCAAATGCGTTATGCCACTTGAGGTGTTCCATTTTCGATGGAACTGGCAACCGGCGGGGTCTCGGGAACGGCGGCTTGCGGCGCAGCTACTTGAGCCTGGGCTTCGGCTTGGGCCATGCGTTCGACGACTTCGGTTGCCAACGCCTTCATCGCTTGTCCAACAGCACCTGGGTATTTGGCGGCGTAGGAGCGCTCAGTGGTCAGGAAGCGCGCGGCGTCCTGCAACGAATTCAGGCGCGGAACGGCCTGCGTGAAGCAGCGGTTTTCGGGGTCGGAGCGCAGCCAGGAGTGATAATCCTCGTCGGCGGGCGACTGGTTGTCCTTCATATTTACGATGACGCCAAGGTTGCGGGCGAAGCCCATCTCGGGGTTTAAGGCCTTGAAGCGGCGGAAGACTTCCAAGCCGCAAATCGAGACGTAGTCGGCTTTGGTGGGCGAGATGTGGTAGTCAGCCTCGCGCAGCCAGCTTTCGGTCAGCACCGAGAGACCGGGCGGGCAGTCGATCAGGATCACGTCGAACACGCGGCGGGCATCGGTCAACACCGAGCCGATCACGGAGCGCATCCGGGCGTGGAGGTTCTCCTTGGAAACCTCGCGTTCGAACAGGGTCAGCTGCATATCGCTCGGTAACAGGTACACCGAGCGGGCGTCATCCACGTCGGAGACGTTGCGCACGACGTAGCGGGTCCAATCGGTCTGCTGGTTGTTCAAGACGCTGGCGACCAGAAAGTCGACCATCGTCAAGCCCTGGCTCTGCAGCTTGTGCAGATTGGCAATCGTCATCAACATCGACGACACACTCGATTGGGCGTCGCCATCAATCACGAGCACGTTTTTGCCGTGGAATACAGACAGCGTTTCCGCCAGCGCGAGTACCAGAGTGGATTTACCCACTCCGCCCTTGGTGTTCATCACCGCAATTGCATTCAGCATGATCGAACGACGTCCTATCCCTCGGCCGTGAGTACCGTCACGAAACCGCCCCGTACGGAGATGACGCTGCGAGTGTGGCAACGCTAAGATATCCGGCAAGCCAGAGCCCCGCTTCCCTCGCGATTCTGCAATACTCCGGAAGGGGGCACGCGCGCAACGGCGTAATCGCAATTCCGCGATCAGGGCGGTGCATCGGCGCACTTTCGCTACACTAGTGTAGCGCACCAGACGTTTGGTCCCCGCGTGCAGCTCATCTCAAAACCAAACGTCAGGTGCAAAAGCTACACTAGAAACATAGACTTGCTAGTGTTCCTTATGGTTCTGACATTTGCTCAGAACCAAGCCGCACCGGGAAGCAAATGTCAGAACCGGAACACCAGGGTGCGCACCAGAGGCACGCTGTCAATTTCCGCGCGGACAGTGACGGCATGCTGCCTCGAAACTGTTTATTCGCTGCCCGCGCTAATCCGCACCATGACGATTGCTTATTCACCACGGTTGTCTTGCATAAAGCACCTCCGCGTCCTAATCAGCGGACAGTATCGTTTCAGACTGTTGCCATCAGAGAGTGTCCAGCCATGATGTTCCGCCGCTTTTGCCGCACCGGCCGCCCGTTCGCCGTCGCCGTCATTCTCGCGTTGACCCCGCCGCTCGCCGGTTGCGGCATCAACAACATCCCGACCTATGAGCAGAGTGCGAAAGCCGCCTGGTCGGAAGTACTCAACCAATATAAGCGCCGCGCGGACTTGATCCCCAACCTCGTCGAAAGCGTCAAGGGCTTTGCCGAGCAGGAAAAGACGGTGCTGACCGGCGTCGTGGAAGCGCGTGCAAAGGCCACGCAGGCTCAAATCAACATTCCCGCAGACATCCTCACCAATCCGGCGGCGATGAAGCAATTCCAGGATGCGCAGAACTCGCTCGGCGGCGCGCTGCGCCAGCTGCTGTCGGTGACTGAGAATTATCCCGATATCAAATCGGGTGAGAACTTCCGCAAGCTGCAAGATGAGATCGCAGGGACCGAAAACCGGGTTGCCATCGCACGGCGCGACTACATCCGGCAGGTTCAGCTGTTCAACACCGAAATCACGACGATTCCTGGCATATGGTGGAAGCGGTTCATGTATCCAGCAACCAAGGAACTGGCGGCGTTCGACATTCCAGCTGAAGAAACGAAAACCCCCAAGGTCGATTTTAAGAAGTAAGCGGTCACTTCGACCGCTCCCCGTGTGGCCCCTGGATGGCCGGGTCCCTCGGTCGAGCCCGAGGGCAAACAAGCCCGGCCATGGAGTGGGGTGGAAGGTTTTCATAGGAAAGCCGACCCGTATCTGGAGCCAGCCTCGACATGGCGGAAGCTAACGTGCTGCAGCGGAATGGGCGGTTCAGGGCCGGGGGCAGGCTTACTGCACCGCTGGCTTTTATTGTTGCAGCGATTTCGCTTGCGGTGCTGCTCACAAGCGCGGTTGCGGAACTGTCGTTTCCTGAATTAACAGGCCGCGTTGTCGACCAAGCGGGATTGCTGACGGCGTCGCAACGGGCCGCACTTGAATCGGACCTCGCCGCTTTCGAAGCGACGTCGACCGATCAGATCGTGGTGGTAACGACCCCGTCACTGCAGGGTTATCCTATCGACGAGTTCGGCTATCAACTTGGCCGCAAGTGGGGCATCGGGCAGAAGAACAAAGACAACGGCATACTCGTTATCGTCGCACCCAATGATCGCAAGGTACGCATCGAAGTCGGGCGGCGGCTGGAGCCGCTGCTTCCCGACGGGCGGGCGGGCTCAATTATTTCCAACACCATCCTGCCCATGTTCCGGCGCGGTGATTTCCCTGGCGGTATCAAGGCGGGTGTGGCCGAAATCAAGGCCGTGCTCACGAACGACAAGACGGAGCTTGCCGAGCGCTCCAAACGGCCCCCGCCGCCGGTCGATTATTCGGGTTACATCGTGCTGGCAATCTGGCTGCTGATCGTCATCATGGTGATCCGGGCCGAAATGCATGCCGCCTCGCGGATGCCACAGACGATCGGCCCGGACGGGAAGAAGCGGCGGCGATCATTCAGCAACAGTGGACCGATCATTTTTCCCGGCGGGTCTGGGGGATGGAGCGGCGGCTTCGGCGGTGGTGGCGGGGGTAGCAGCGGTGGTTTTTCCGGCGGCGGCGGCGACTTCGGCGGGGGCGGCGCGTCGGGG
>JBEBJA010000100.1:0-12657 GCA_040080145.1 Hyphomicrobiaceae bacterium | reverse complement strand
TCTGGGCGCTGTGGGTGGTTACGCTGGCCTGAAGCAGTACACCTCGCTGGGCGGTTCGCTCACCGTGTTCTCGCTGCCATAATCTGGTAGTCCGGCACAGAAGGCCGGCGCGGAGCACTCCGCGTCGGCTTTTCTATGCGAAAATTCGGCTCCAACCTGCAATAGCCCTCGTATAAATCATGATGTTGCAGCCTTGATTCGGCGCATTTGAAGTGCAACTTTGAGCGCAGGCTGCGAGTTTTGCCTGGCAGCGAATCTACCCAACGAAAAGACTCCAACAATAATGACGCCCATAACGCCAACTAGAGGAAACTCTTAATGAGGTTCGGTACCGTATTCGTGCTTGCAGCCATTGCCACTGCAGCATGCGTTACACAAGTTTCGGCTCAGACCGCAGCTCCTGCCGCCAAACCCGCGGCTACCGAAAAGACGATCGGACCGGAAGGCAAGTGGATGACCAAGGATGGCTCTCCGATTTACAACATCGAAGCCGACGGCAAAATGGACTGGTTCACGTATTCCGGATTCCGCCGCTATCACTCCGAGTGCCACGTCTGCCACGGCCCTGAAGCTCAAGGCTCGACGTATGCGCCAGCGTTGGTCGACTCCGTCAAAACGATGGACTACCCGACTTTCCTCGGCATTGTCGCAAGCGGCCAGGAGAACGTCCGTTTCCAGAACAATTCCATCATGCCAGCCCTTGGCGATAACAAGAACGTCATGTGCTACATCGACGATATCTACATCTATGTCAAAGCGTTGTCAGACGGAGCCATTCCGCGTGGCCGCCCTGCTGGGCGCGTCGACAAGACCCCTGTTCAGGGTGAAAACGAAAAGGCTTGCACGGGTGGCTAATAAGCAAATTGCGTTGTTCTGCCTGCTTGGATTTTGCGGATTGTATTCCGCGCAGGCACAAGCAGCTGACTCAGGCGTCGTAGATCTGGTGAACCGGAAGGTTCTCCGGGTCTGCTCTGACCCGCACAATATGCCATTCTCCAACGAGGCCGGCGAAGGTTTCGAAAACAAGATCGCGAACGTCATTGCCGATGAATTGAAGGTGCCCGTTGAATACACGTGGTACCCGATGTCGACCGGTTTCGTGCGCATGACCTTGTTCTCGAAACGCTGCGACGTCATTATCGGTTACGCCCAAGGCGACGAACTCGTCCTCAATTCGAACGCCTATTACCGTTCGACATATGCCTTGATTTACAAACAAGGCACTGGCCTTGATGGCGTCGAAAGCTTGGCCGATCCCAAGCTTAAGGAAAAGCGGATCGGCGTTGTCGCCAATACGCCGCCTGGCTTCTCCATGGTCAAACACGGTCTGATGCCGAAAGCGAAAGCGTATCCGCTCGTCGTTGACACGCGCTTTGATTCATCCGGCGAAGCCATGGCCAAAGATATTCAAGCAGGCGAAATCGACGCCGGCGTACTTTGGGGTCCGATGGCGGGCTATTACGGAAAGAAGGTCGGCGGGTCCACTCTGGCCGTGAAGCCTTTAGCGCTCGATGCCGCCGTGTCGACGAAAATGAGCTACGGCATCACCCTCGGCGTCCGCCTTTCCGACACCGATTGGAAAAAGCAGCTGAACACCATCCTGACCAAACGCCGGGCAGACATCGACAAAGTGCTTCTCAATTTCGGGGTGCCCCTCGTCGACGAGCAGAACGTCCCAATCACAGCCCCGCGCCAATAAACTCCAGCCGGTGATTAGAAAACTGGCAAAAAACTGGAGCGCCCAAAGAATGGATCGCAGCCCTGGACGCAGAGCCACCTACGTGGCGTCGGCGACCTACCTCTTTGTGCAAATCGCGCTCGGGTCACTTGTGGCCCATTCCGCAGAAGCCGTTCCCGAGCCCGAAGCCTACCGTCTTGAAGATTATCGCAAGCCAGTACCTGCGACCCTGAAAGGCGCTCGCGGCGTTCTTAGCGTCGGCGACGCCAAAAAGCTGCACGACGCCGGTGCGATTTTCCTCGACGTCTACCCGCAAGCACCCAAGCCGCCAAACCTTCCCTCATCCACAGTCTGGCGCCAACCCAAACACCCCAGCATCGCCGGTGCGATTTGGCTGCCAAACGTCGGGTATGGAGTTCTGTCGGAGCAGGCGCGTTCCTATTTTGAAACCCATCTCACGCAGTTCACTTTAAACGACAAAGCAAAACCGCTCGTCTTTTTCTGCCTGCGCGATTGCTGGATGTCCTGGAACGCAGCCAAACGCGCGATCGCGCTCGGCTACAGCTCTGTCTACTGGTTCCCAGACGGGACCGACGCCTGGGAAGAAGGCGGCTACCCCACAACAGTCCTCACACCCACGCCGTAATGGAACTGGAAGCCTGCCATTCTTGATCCGGGCCAACTCCGCCCGTCAACCCGGCTGCCCCATCAATCCTTGGATTTCGCGCGCCAAATCGAAGATGCGGCCGTCAATTGCGGGCGGAATTTCGCAGGCCAACGGCAAATTCTGCCGCCGCTCCTCAAACACCCGCGTGTTCCAGTCGTATAGCTCGACCGCCTTGTCGTAGTCGGCCTTCGCCTTCTCGTCTTTTTGGGCTGCCTTCTGCAGGTCGGATAGCTTTTGCCCCTCCTGCTCGATCTCGCTCGCCCGGATTTTCTGCCGCCTGTTGAAGCGTTCGATGCCAGAAATGATCGTGGACCGGTAGTCGTTCACGGTCTCAAGCAATCCCGCAAACACCAAAGTCAGCTTCGCATTACGTTCCGCCGCCGGAACCGTCCCGGAATAGGCCTTAAGGTCTTTCACGGCATCGTCGACCGGGGTGCGGCGGCTGGCGAGCGTTGAAACCAAAACGGCAACCGCCCGGTCGTCGCGCCAGCCTTTCGCGGTCTCGACCGGTGCGCCCTGCCACTGCAAATCCGACGCCCCGAGCTTCATAACCTTGCGCTGCGGGCACGGCCAATCTGGACTTTCCTGCTTCCCCCCAATCGCCTGCGCGCCGGCACAACACGGGACAAGGCCAACCACAATGACAAACGGCACCCATAGCGTGCGTACCAACGAACGCGAGCGTGAAACAACCATAGAATTCAACCTCCTCCGCCACCGGGACCGCCGCGGCGTCCGATCAGACCTTTGGATGGATTATAAGCGTAAATCGCCGCCAGCAGGAAGAACACCGTGAACCCGATAACAACCAGCAGGTTGGTGAAATCGATCCCCGCGCCCTCAATTCGGGGTCCAATCTGCCCATACATCGCAAACCGGATCAGCTCAACCGCGTATGTAAAGGGGTTAAGTCGGCAAATCTCGTGCAACAGTGGGCTCGATTCCTTCACGCGCCATAGCGGGTAAAGTGCCGACGACGCAAAAAACATCGGGAAAATCACGAAGTTCATCACACCGGCGAAATTTTCGAGCTGCTTGATCACCGACGACATGAACAATGCCAGCGCCCCTAGCATCAACCCAACCAAGATCAGCGCGGGCAGGATGGTAATGTACCCGTTAAAGGGCTCAGGAATCGACAGCCCGAATCCCAGCCGGATCGGTGGTCCGCCGGGATCTATCTCCCAGAAGTGCGCAATGATCATGAACACGTAGACTTGCAGGAGTCCGACCGAAACCCCGCCGAGCAATTTCGACGTGAGCAGGAACGATCGCGGAAACGGACTGACCAGCAGCGTCCGCATTGCCCCCGTCTCGCGGTCGTAAACCATCGACAGGGACGACTGCATCGCGTTGAACAGCAGGATCATCCCGATCAAACCAGGCGTCACGAACTGCTCGTACAACACATATGTCTCGTACGGCGGAATGATCGAAACACCCAGTGTCTGACGAAACCCGGCAGCGAAAATGAACAGCCACACCAGCGGCCGCACCAGCGCCGACAAAAACCGTTCACGCTGATGCAAGTAGCGCAGTACCTCGCGCCAAACGATGCCGTTGAAACAGGCAAGATAAGCCGCAGGGCCAAGCGGACGATGGGTCCACCCGGTTCCTGGCTGTGGCACGGCGGCGGCCTGGCTCATGGCGTCCCCGCGATCAGTCTGCTCGTCAAAAACCCCAATTTCATTTCACCACGAACTTTCCCGTCATCCCCTTGTCGGCCAACCCCTCGCACACCCACGTATACTCACCAGCCTTCGTCGGCGTGAAGAACAGCTCCGCAGATCCTTCGTCCTCGAACTCGATCTCGGTCACGACTGGAGCTTTGATCTCGACCTTATTGACTTCAATCTTGCGCCACGTGACCGTCTTGAAGAACTCCCCGGCCTGGAACGCACATGGCATCTTCCCGGTCGCCTTCAGCCACATCCGGTAGCTCGTGCCGGCTTTGAGTTCGGCGGTGTCCTGCTTGACACCATACCCAGCTTCCCCAAGCCCGATCTCAAGGTCGGCAAGACGCACGGTCTTGCCCTTTTCCTGCGCATGAGCTGGAAGTGCAAGTGTGAGTATCATCAGTCCAGTAGCTACAGTCTTGAGCACGTTGGTCTCCTCTGAAATTTGCAAACCCTAATCGCGTATTTAACCAGCGGATTCAGCTTTGGCTTCGGTCCCCGTGATGATGCGGAAGGCAATTGACAGTGTGGAGCCTCCGGTCTTTGCCAAAAATTCCGGCACCGTTCCGGTAAACATCACGTGTCCTTTGTGCAGCACGACAACCAGATCGCCCGCCGCTACTTCGTCAATCAGATGCGTCGCCCACAACACGCCCATGCCTTCTTCGGCGGCGAGCTTGCGTACAATTCCAAGAACGGTCTCGCGCGAGCCAATATCGAGACCGACCGTCGCCTCATCGAGCAGCAAGACGTTCGGCCGGTGCAATAGCGAGCGCGCAATCTCAACCCGCCGCGCCTGACCGCCCGACAGCGTGCGAACCCGCGTGTCGGCTTTGTCGGTCAATCCGACGATTTCCAGCGATCGCGCAGCCCTTGCCCGCGCTTCGCGCCCCGAAAGCCCGTGCAGCGCCGCATGATAGGTGAGGTTCTGGGTCACACTCAAATCAGGGTCCAGCGTCCGGCTCTGGAACACGACGCCTAGCCGCTGCAGTGCAACCGTTGGCCGCCGCCGCACGTCCTCGCCCAGGATCTTGATCGAGCCCGTGACATTGTCGTAAAGCCGCGTGATCAGCGCAAACAGCGTTGATTTACCGGCCCCGTTGAGGCCCAGCAGCACGACCATCGCCCCGCGCGGCACGTTGAGCGAAACGTCCTTTAAAACTTCATGCGCGCCAAAGCTGTGATTGACATGGGAAATCTCAAGCGCTGGCACGCCCGTGCCCGCAGCCGTGATGTCCGGCATCGCGTTCGTGTGTACGTTCATGGCTTCCGCGACTTTCAATTCGGTGACACCACCACGCCCCATGGATAGCGCCCCGTCTTGATCGATTTGACGACCTTCAGACTAGGAACGTCGATCGCCGACACATCGTTCGATGTCCCGTTGGTTGTGAACAGCATTTTGTCGTCTGGCGTCAATGCGAGCTGCCACACCCGCTGCCCGACCAGCAGGTACTTTTCGACCTTGAAGGTTGCCATGTCGATAACCGCGACGCGATTGGCCGGGCCGAGCGCGACGAACGCCGTCTTGCCGTCCTTGGTCATCCGCACGCCCACCGGCTGGATCGCATCCTTAGTGACGCCCTGAATTTCAAATGTGATCTTAGACACGATCTTGCGCGTCGCGGGATCAATGACCGTGACGGTCCCGCCGATTTCCGCACTCACCCAAAGCTGCTTGCCGTCCGCTGAGAATTCAGCAACGCGCGGTCGGTTATCGACCAGCACGTTGTCGAACGTCTTCATCGTTGCCGTATCAATGAAATGCGCCATGTTCGTCGTCTCAGAGGTATTGACCAGCACTTTCCCATCTGGCGAAATACCCATTCCTTCTGGCTCGACGCCAACCGGAATTTCTGTAATGACGACGCCCTTCTCCATGTCGACAACCGTCACCAGATTGTCGTCTTCGTTGGCGACGTAAACCGGATTCCCCGAAGGGTGCAACGCTAGCAGTTCCGGGTCGCTGCCCGACGGCAGGTTGCGGATGTATTCGTACGTCTCGGCATTGAAAACCTGGATGGTGTGGTCGTCGCTGGCGCACACGAGCAGCCTCTTGCCGTCGCGGGTCAGCATGATGCCGCGCGGACGCTGGCCAACCTTGATCGTCTTGATGACCTCGAGCTTTTCGCTGTCGATCACCGTGATGGTGTTTTCCTTCTCGTTACTGACGAACACCCGGTAGGCCTGCGCTTGAGTGGCGGCACCAACCATGAACGACGTGGTCAGCAATGACATCAGCAGAGTCGATACACGTTGCAAAATAGATCTCCTGGCGGCAGTCGGATGAAGCAGTCGGATGAAGCGGTCTGAATAACGGCGCGTCTTGACGTAAGTCGCAGAGCCTACTTGGCGAGATACGCTTTGCATTTCGTTTCGGGTCTATCATATCCCAGAGTATCGAGCTCGCTGAACTGATGCAGGAATTGCGGCTGCGGCGAAACCGAAACCAATAGCTTGGCTGTCGTGACCAGCAAGGGCTGGCGCAACTGTCCATTCCATTCGCGAAACGTAGTCTTTATGCCCTTGAAGGCGGCCAGTTCGAATTCCTTTGAACGCATGAATGTGACCAGCTCCTTGTGGTCACCGGTTCGTTTGCGTGACGCCGCTTCCCCCACCGCACGCACAGCCAGCCAGACATTGTAGTCGAGCGGCCGCATGAGCCGGTTGTTCATCCGTTTGAACCGGTTCTGGAATTGCGTCCCGCCCCAAAGTTCAAGCGCCGCGTGCCAAGGCAGCGCAACCAGCCCAGCCGTGCCCGCGACCGGTCGCGGATCCCAGGTGCGGAACGGTAGATACTCGCCAAACAGCTCGCCCTCGTCCGCCACCATCACCACGTCATGCGGCTTGGCGCCCTGGGTAAACGTGGGAATCTGCTGCTGACTCTGCTCAAACCCGCCATCGGTTCTCCGGCTGCCCGGATCGTACTGGAACACCCGCTCCTCCACGATCGTTGCTCCAAACCGCTTAGCCGTCCGCCGCAACTCGTCGGCATAAGCCTTGTCCTCGGGCCGCGTGCCGCTGACCAGGAACCACTTGGTCCACTTCTTCCACACGAGATATTGTCCGAGCGCATCTGTGAGCATCGACCGCGTTGGCGCGGTGTGCATCACATTTGCCCGGCACTGATCTTCGCGCAGCCTGTCGTCGGGCGCAGCTGCGTTAAACAGCATCGCGTCCTTGTCCTTCAATGCGTCCGCCAGCTTGAGCAGTGTATCGGGCGACGCATCGACCACGACGAACTTAGCCCCCGCCCCAACCTTTGCTGAAACATCGGCAATCAACCCGTCCACCGTGCCGCTCTCGACAGTGTCGAGTGTGAACTCCTGATTGAGAAACTTTCCCGTGGTGTTGTTATCGGAAATGGCCAGCTTGCCGCCGGCAATCCCGTCGTCCGGTGGCGGTAGATCGAGCAGCGACAGCGGCAGCGGCACGTCGCGGATTTCGCGCGCATATACAATAGGCACCTGCAGCTTGGCTTCGGCAGGCTTTGCAGTCGGCGCGGCCTCGGTGCCGCCCGCATGGCTGAGCGAGGGAGCACCAAGGCTCGACACGTATGCTATGGCCAAAGACGCAGCCGCCACGGCAGCAAGGGTCGCAGTCGAACTGACTTTAGCGAGCAACATTTCCTCCAAGCCCTGTTAACACAACTGATCGCGCTCTTCTCATTCAGGCGGTTCGTGGCCACGTATACTTATTACCAAGGCGAGAGGGTCGGCGATGTCAAGGTGAGGGTTTAGACCTCGCGGGAACGTGAGGATACGTCATTAGCAAAATTGACCGCGACACTTGTAATGCGAAGCTGAAATAGGCGAATGATGCCGTCAATCACCTGGAGACCATGATGTTGCGACGTCTCACTGCCTTAACCCTCACAATGGCTCTAGTCTTCAGCGCAACACTTACACAGGCAGGCACAGCCAGCGCCGGCGCACCCAAGAAGATCGCGGTCTTCAACTTCGACCTGATCGACGACAGCCAGGAAGGCGAAATGAACGGCGTCCGCGCCGACGAAACCCAACGCCTTGTACTGATATCCGTAGAACTCCGCCGCCTTCTCAAGGCCGATGGCCGCTACGAAGCCGTTGACCTGTCCGCGATCTCTGCCGATATCGAACGCCTAAAGCCGATGTATAAATGCAATCATTGTGAAGACGAACTGGCCCGCAAGGTCGGCGCAGATTACGTGATGATCGGTACGGTGCAAAAGGTCTCAAACCTGATCCTAAATCTCAATCTCTTCGTTCGCGATGTGAAGACAGAAAAGATCATTCAAGGCATGTCGTCCGACATTCGTTCAAATTCCGACGATAGCTGGATGCATGGCGTCCGCTATGTCGTCAAAAACCAACTGCTCGCTGATAAACAACCGGGGCAACAATAGTGCTTGAAAAATTCATCATGGCCGGGTGGCTTCCCGCGTTGCTCTTTGCGTGCGCGGCACAATTGGGTGCGCCGTCTGCCCTTGCCGCCCAAACTGTCGCCGTGTTTCCCTTCGAACTCCTCGACCAGAGCCAGGATGGCGAACTGATCCTGAAAGTCCGCCCTGAAGAAACCCAACGCCTCGCCGCCCTGACCCAAGATCTGCAATCCCGTCTGACCGCGTCCAAGGCCTATCAAATCGCCAGCCTCTCAAACCTTGCCGCTGAGATCAAAACTGCCAGCCCGCTCCACAAGTGCGATAGCTGCCTTGCCGAACTCGCGGCCAAGTCGGGTGCTGACATCGCTATGCTGGGGCTGGTCCAGAAGTTCTCGGATACGCTGCTAAGCGTCAGTATTCAAACGATCGACGCAAAATCGGGTACCGTGAAAAATAGCTACACTGTAGGCGTTCAAGGCAATACTGACGAGGCATGGCTACGCGGCGTGAGCTACATCGTCCGCAATAAAATGATGATCGAAGGAGCCTCGCAATGATGGATCGCCGGACCCTCCTTTTAGGCTCAGTGGCCCTCGTCTCCGCAGCGAGCACGCCGCTCTTGGCCCAGACATCGACCCCTTTCAAAGTCGGGTCCGTCAAATTTGGCTCGCTCAACTGGCTGATGGAAACCATCAAAGCCGAAGGCATCGCCACAGCGCTCGGCCTCGACGTCACCTCCGTTGAACTCTCCAACAATCAAGCTGGCCCGATTTCGCTTTTGAGTGGCGGCTCCGACCTCATCGTCAGCGACTGGACCTGGGCCTTGCGCCAGCGCGGTCTTGGCGAAGCGCTCAAGTTCGCCCCCTACTCGTCCACGCTGGGCGGCGTTGTTGTGCCAGCGGCCTCGCCCATCAAGTCGTTGACGGACCTCGCAGGAAAGCGCATCGGCGTCGCCGGCTCCGGTATCGACAAAAGCTGGCTCCTGCTTCAGGCCTACAGCCGCAAAAAGCTGAGCTTCGACATCGCCTCCAAAGCAACCGTCCAATTCGGCGCAGCCCCACTCCTCAGCGAACAGGTCCGCGACGGCAGCCTCGACGCTTGCTTGAACTTCTGGACCCAGAACGTCCGCCTCTCGGCACTTGGCTTCCGTCAGATTATCGGCATGACCGATGTCATGACCCAACTCGCGATCAACCCGGTTCCAGCTTTCGTCGGCTTCGTCTGGAAGGAGCAGACCCAAACCGCCAAGCAACCCCAGCTGTTCGCCTTCCTGAAGGCCGTCGATCAGGCCAACGCCATCCTCGCCGGATCCGATGCCAAGGCCGATGTCGCCTGGGCGCGCATCAAACCGTTGATGAAAGCCGCCAGCGACGCCGAAGCGACGGCCTTGCGCGCTGCCTACACCTCGGGTATTTCGCGAGCCTGGACCAGCGCCGACATGACCTCCGCTGATAAAATCATGAAGCTGCTCATCGAGGCTGGCGATACTGAATTCGTCGGCGCCGCCACCAAATTCGATCCGAAGTTGTTCCATGTCGCAAGCGCGTAAGCCAGCGAGCCCCATCCGTTTGTGGCAGTCCGCTCCAGGTCAAGTCGGCGGGTGGCAAGAGCGGCTCGTGTGGTCCGTTCTGTCACTCTCTGTGCTCGTCGCACTCTGGGCGCTCGCTGCCGCCATCGCCCAGAATCGCCACGGTCCAGGTCCGCTCGCCGTCCTCTCAGTCGTTGCCCATGAAGCCTCAACCGGGGCGCTGTGGGTGAACCTCGGCGCGACGCTCGCCCGCGTCACAGTCGCCTTCATCGTCGCCATGCTGATCGGTTCCGCCATCGGTCTGGCTCTGGGCCGCAACCAAACCGCAGACAAGTTCTTCGACAGCTGGTTGATCCTGATTCTGAACCTGCCCGCCCTCGTCATCATCGCCCTGAGCTATGTCTGGATCGGCCCCTATGAGGGCACTGCAATCCTTGCCACCGCGATCAACAAAATACCCAACGTCGCTGTGCAGATGCGCGAAGGCGCCCGCAGCCTGTCCCGCGATTTAGACGAGATGGCCACCGTCTATCGCTTGGGCAGGTGGAAGACATTCCAGCACGTCACCATCCCTCAACTTGCCCCGTTCTTCGCAGCCGCCGCACGCTCAGGCCTCGCCCTCGTCTGGAAAATCGTCCTCGTCGTTGAGGCACTCGGCGGTCACGCGAAGGGTGTCGGCCACCAGATCTTCACTGCCTTCCAGTCCTTCGATGTGCCCATGATCCTGGCTTATGCCCTGGCCTTCATCGTCGTCATCCAGATCGTTGAAATCGGCCTCCTGCAACCGATGCAGGCCCGCCTGAGCCGGTGGAAACGATGAACGCATATCAGACCATCCCGGCCCGCGAATCCGCCAGTGTCGACATCGCCGTCGAGGCCAAAACCTTTGCGCCTGTCGCAGGCCGCCCCGCGCAAGCCGTCCTCCGCAACGTCGCCCTTTCTGTTGCCTCGCGCTCGTTCCTCGTCATCACCGGCCCATCCGGTTGCGGAAAATCCACCCTTCTCAACATCGTCGCCGGTCTCGACACCGATTACACCGGCCACGTCCGGTTCGCAGCCAGCGACCCCGGCATCGCCTTCATCTTCCAAACCCCGCGCTTGTTGCCCTGGCGCACGGTCGAGCAAAACATCGCCCTGCCGCTGCCCGAAGCCGACCCGCGCCGCGCCGCCATCCCCGAACTGCTGGCGCGCGTCGGCCTGTCGGGCGCTGAAACGGCCTACCCCGAACGCCTGTCGCTTGGCATGCAGCGCCGCGTCGCCATCGCCCGTGGCTTTGCCCTGGAGCCAGATATCCTGCTGATGGACGAACCCTTCGTCTCGCTTGATGATCCCACGGCCCAATCGCTGCGCACCCTGGTCGTGGAGCTTTGGCAATCCCGTCCGACCACCGTCTTGTTCGTCACCCATGACCGGCCTGAAGCCATCCGCCTCGCGACCCGCATCGTCCGCCTCGGCCAGCTGACGGATGCCAATTCCACCAACAGAATGCCAACCAGCGTCCTGGCTGACGGCCCCATAGCTTTAACCGAAGCCGAACGCCGCGATCCCTCCGCCGTGCGTGCCGAACAAGCCCGGTTCTTCGCCGAACCATGACCCAATTCCTCGCCAGCGTTACGACCGTCGAAGAAGCCCAGCTCGCAGCCTCGTGCGGCGCGGACATCGTTGATTGCAAAGACCCCTCGCGCGGCGCACTTGGCGCTCTCTCGCTCAAAACCGTCGCCGCCATCCGCGATGCGCTGCCATCAAGCGTCATCCTCAGTGCCACGATCGGCGACCTTGCTGCCGAGCCCGGCCCCGTGACCCAAGCAACCCTTGCGATGGGCCAATCCGGCACGGACATCGTCAAAATCGGCTTTTTCCCCGGCGGCGATGCGCGCGCCACCATCGCAAGCCTGGCCCGGGACGACCTTAAACACATCAGCCTTGTCGGCCTGCTGCTGGCCGACCGTGACCCCGACTTCACCTTGATCCACGACATGGCGGACGCTGGTTTTGCCGGCGTTATGCTGGACACTGAAGGCAAAGCGAGCGGCGGCCTGCGCAACCACTTAACCGAACCGGCGTTGTCACAATTCATCGCATTGGCCCGCAATCGCGGTCTTTTCGCTGGCTTTGCGGGTTCGCTGGCGCTATCTGACATCGCGCCGCTTATGCGACTAAAGCCGAATGTCTTAGGATTTCGCGGTGCACTCTGCGCCGGGAAAATCAGGACGGGGTCTTTATCGCCCGAAGCAATCCGCGCCGTCGCGGCCGAGATGGCGCGGCACCGCGGGCATGAAACCACAACTCCGGAAACCGCCGGGGCAACGAAATAGGAAAACGACTGATGGCGAACATGGAGATCCTCGCAGGCCGGTTGCTTCAGCAGCCGCGCATAGACATCTCCAAGTTCGACCGCATCTTCATTGATGAGATGGTCATGGACTGCGCCATTGGTGTGTACCCCGAGGAAAAAGGCGTCACCCAGCAGGTCGCCTTCACCATCGAGGCCTATGTCGCCCCAACTGTCCGCGCCCGCCACGACGAACTGTCCGAAGTCCCCTCGTACGACAGCGTCGTCATGGACGCCGTGAAGACGGTCATCGGCTCCGGCCACATCAACCTCGTCGAGACCATGGCCGAACGCATCGCCGAAAAGATCCTCGAAGAATCCCGCCTCGTCTCCGTCATGGTCCGCGTCATCAAACTCGAAAACGGCCCCCGCCGCGGCGTCGAAATCGTCCGCGCCCGCCCCTAACTCCCTCTCCC
>JBEBJA010000104.1:0-53908 GCA_040080145.1 Hyphomicrobiaceae bacterium | reverse complement strand
GCTGCGACAGCGGCAGGGACCGCTTCGACAGCGGCAGGGGCTGCTGCGACAGCGGCAGGGACTGCTGCGACAGCGGCAGGGACCGCTTCGACAGCGGCAGGGACCGCTTCGACAGCGGCAGGAACCGCTTCGACAGCGGCAGGGACCGCTTCGACAGCGGCAGGGACCGCTTCGACAGCGGCAGGGGCTGCTGCGACAGCGGCAGGGACCGCTTCGACAGCGGCAGGGACCGCTGCGACAGCGGCAGGGACTGCTGCGACAGCGGCAGGGACCGCTTCGACAGCGGCAGGGACCGCTTCGACAGCGGCAGGGACCGCTTCGACAGCGGCAGGGACCGCTTCGACAGCGGCGGGGACCGCTTCGACAGCGGCAGGGACCGCTGCGACAGCGGCAGGGACCGCTTCGACAGGGGCCGCGACCGCGACAGGGACCGCGGCAGGGATGCTCGGAGACGGCGGCACGGCTACAGGCGATACGGCTGTAGCACCACCCTGCCCGAGCGCGCTGAAGTCCAACGTATCCTCGCCGTCCCCGCCATCATACGTGTCGTCGCCATCATCAATGGTCGCGAAAATCGTGTCATCGCCGTCATCGCCCGACACGACGTCGCGGCCTTTGCCGCCAGTCATTGCGTCATTACCGGCCTCGCCGTGAATGATGTCATCGCCATCACCACCGTCGATGACATCATCGCCGCCGCCAGCCCAGATCACGTCGTTGCCCTGCGTACCGGTGATCACATCATCACCCTGTGTGCCGGAAACGGACGCGGCGCTCAACATCATCAGTTGAGCCGGCGGCGAAGCAAAATCGTCCCTCAACTCAGTGACGCAGCTACTCGACCCGGCCCGCGCCGTTGAAAGCAGCACCGGCGTGTCAGACACTTCATTCGTGACCGTCAACGCAAGCGTCGCCGTCGCCCGCGTCGTCTCATGACCATCGCTGACCGTATAACTGAACGTAACTTCACCCTGGCTCTCGGGATCGGGCAAAAAACTCCACCCCCCGTCCGCATTCGCAACAACTGTTCCAGACGACGGCGTGAGATCGGCAACTTGCAGCTGATCGGCATCCGCATCGGTTGCATTCAGCAGCAAGTCGGCAAGACCGATAACGATGACCTGGTGGGTAAACCCGTTTCCCAGCGTCGCCGGTCCCGTCACGACCGGCGCTCTGTTTGTCAGCCTGACGGACTCGGCGTCATCTCCCGGCTCATCATCGCCGTCATCCGCCGGAAGGAGCTGGCCCGGCTGCAGCGTGTCGTCGTCATCAGCGCTTCTGACGCCACCTCCGGCGGACCCACCGCTTCCGCCACGACTGGGAGGCGTCTGCACCGTATCGCTCGCGGCCAGTTGCACACCCCGTCCGGGCACTGAGCCATAGAGGGCCTTGTTATCGTTGCTGGCGATCTGGCTGCCCGCTGGGGCATGGATATTCAAAGCCGTTTGATTGTCCGTGGAAAGCGGACCGGACCGAACAGCTGCCAAGCTCGATCGCATCGCCGGCGCTGCGACGTCAATCTCGCCGTCGTCATGCAATGGCAGGTGCAGCGGATCATGCTCGCTATCAAACAGGGCAACACCGGAGTCGACGGGTGCTGCCTGAAGCTCGGCACTGCCCTGCCCGGGCAGCGAAAACGGCTCAGGTGGTCGCGCCGGAAACAAAACATTCTTCACCAGAGCCACCGCGCTGGCCAGCACAAGTCCAATCGTGGTGGCCAGCGCCGCTTTACCCTCGGACGCCTGCTCAAGTTGATACCGGCGGCGCAGGGTGCCGTCGTCATTGAAACGTAGCTGACTGTTCAATTGGCTCATCAGTCGCTCCTACACGCACAACCTACTTACGCAGCGGTGCGTTTTGTCTTTGGTTCTGAAATCGGCGCAGGCTTCAATTGTTGGGCAAAAATTTCATCCTTTGGGCCAAACGCAGCCAATCGGCCCTGCTGAATGATCCCAATCAAATCGACGGCAACGAGGGCGCTCGGGCGATGGGCGACGACGATCGCAACGCCCCCGCGGGCGCGAATGGACTGAATAGCCTGCGTCAGAGCGGCCTCACCCTCGGCATCGAGGTTGGAATTCGGCTCATCCAGAATAACCAGGAACGGATCGTTGTAGAGTGCACGAGCAAGCGCAATCCGCTGGCGTTGCCCAGCCGAGATCGCAGAGCCATTCGGGCCAAGCTCGGTCTCATAGCCCTTGGGCATCCGCACGATCAAGTCGTGGACACCGGCGGCTTTCGCAGCAGCCAGGATTTTTGCACTGTCAGGCGCTGGATCAAGCCGGCAGATATTCTGCCCGATCGTCGCGTCGAGCAACGACACTTCCTGCGGAAGATAGCCGATATGCTGACCCAGCGAATCCGCCGCCCATTGACCGAAATCGGCTTCATCCAACCGCACACTGCCGCGCAGCAGTGGCCAAACCCCGGTTATGCCGCGCACGAACGACGACTTGCCGCCACCACTCGGCCCGATGATGCCGACGGCCTGGCCAGCCTTCAGCTCCATGCTGACATCGCTGAGCACAACTGTGCCATTGCTGGGCGCAGCGACCGTGATCTTCTCGATCTTCAAGTCCCGCTTTGGGGCTGGCAACGCAACTTGCGGGGGAAGCTGATCAAGTGCCGTCAATGTTTCGCCCAACCGCGCGTAACTGCGGCGGGCAGCAACAACGCCCTTCCATTGACTGATCGCCAGATCGACCGGAGCCAGCGCGCGCGCAGCCGCAACCGATGCGGCGATGATTGAACCAGCCGTAAACTCGCCCATGATGGTCAGATACGCGCCCAAACCGAGCACGGCCGATTGCAAAATCATGCGGAGCACTTTGGACAATCCGCCAAAGGTCCCCGTAATGCCGCTCATCTTCGTTTGCAGCAGCAGGTGCTCACGATTGATGTTGTCGAACCGGTCCACGGCACGCGATTGAAATCCCATCGCCCGGATGACGTCCCCGTTGCGGGCATGAGAGTCGGCCATGGCAGCGCGGACAACGCCCGCCTGCTGCGTGGAACCTGCATGCTTCTGTGTCAAAATCTCAGTGAGGACGGTCAGGCCCGTCAAAATCAGTGCACCGCCGCACGTCAAAAGCCCCAGCCAAGGATGCAGACAATAAACGAAGATGAGATAGAGCGGCATCCAGGGCAGATCGAATAACGCCATCGGCCCTTGGCCAGCGAGAAACCCCCGCAACGTATCGACGTCGCGCGACCGCTCGTTCGCTTCCGCAGTCGAAAAGCCAAACCGCGGCATGTCAATCGCAACCCGATGAGCCAGCGGTGCCAGTTTGTGATCCAGCCGCGCGCCGACCCGGACCAGGATTTGCGAGCGGCTCACATCGAGCACACCCTGAATGAGGTACAGGCCAATCGCCAAGGCCGAGATCGCCAGCAGCGTGGGTATTGACTGACTGGTGAGCGCACGGTCGTAGATCTGCAGCATGTAGAACGAACCGGTCAGCGCCAGCACATTAACCAAGCCGGAAATGCCAAACAAAAACCAAAACACACCACGCATCCCGCCCAACTCAGAGAGAGGTGTCCGCTTTTTTGCAAAAAGCTTCCTAGGTTTTGTCCGGTCGCTCATATCCCCAGTCTCCCAAACGTCGTCCGCTAAATGATTAAAGTGATAGTGAGGGGCCGCTCAGCCCCTCACCGTTGGATCAGCTGGCTGCTGTCAGCACCAATCGCCGCCCAAGTGGGCCTTTATATGCACAATCAGTGCCGGATGATGGTCGTCGTCGTTTGCGTGCTCCCGGGAAATGGTCGCAACGCTGTCTGCGTCCTGGCCTGCAGACTCTGCCCTCGAATGACCGGCCGCATTGAACACGGCTTGTGCAGCTTGGAAGACTCCGCCTTGATCTCCCAATTGAAGCGCTGCAAACAGCGGCCTCAAGTCGATCACATCGCCAGCTTCAAAGTTGCCAGCAGTAGGCCCGAAGGAAGCCCTGAAGACAAACGTGTCATCACTATCGCTCACAGGCAGCCCGACCTGCGATACGGCCCCCACGGTTCCAGCTTCCGGGTCAGCCGCAGTCGCGGAGGCAACCGCCGAGACCACCGAAGCCCTGGCCACATTTGATACGGAGTCGATGAGATCCTGGGCGCGATGTTCGCCGATGATCGTATCGCCGCCGCCGTTGGAGTTGAGCACGATGCGATGATCGGACGTCAACCCGGTGATGTCCACCGTATCCGCACTGCCACCGCCATTCACGGTGATGGTGTTGAAGTTCAAGCTGGTGAACGGTGCGTTGAAGTTGCCGATGACGAAGATATCGTCTCCGCTGTTCGGGCCTTGTTCGAGCACACCGTTGGGTACGGGGTCGTTAGATGTGACATCGAGGGTGTTGATTTTGATCTCCTCGATGTTGTCCAGCTCGGCAACGATTGAAGCATTGTTCGTACCGTTTTTCGTGATGACGATTTCGGTGTTGCCGTTGAGCCCCCCGTTCCCGCCCCCAAGTGCAAGGTATGCCGCCCGGGTGTAGATCCGGAACGTCTCTGCATCGCCTGTGCCATTGAGGATGAAAGTGTCGCCGTTGGGACCGTTCACGCCGCCATTGATAAAGTCGCGGCCCGTCGTTGACGCAAAGAAGTTGATCGTGTCGTCGCCGCCACCGCCAGCGATGGTGTCGTTGCCATCCCCGCCGGTCAGGATGTCGTCGAAGGCCGAGCCGGTCAGGTTGTCGTTACCGCCAGCGCCGTCGATGATGGCACTGTGCAGGAGCGGATTGGCGCTAATCGTGTTGCCGAGGTTGTTGCCTGTCGCGGTCAAGGCGTTCAATTCGAGGACCATATTCTCGACGTTGGCGGCCATGATAGCATTGTCATAGCTTGCATACTGGGTATCAAATCCAGACCCTGCTGTGCCTTCTTCAACGATGATGTCGGTCGCACTGATCGTACGATAGCTGTCGTTGCCATTGCCACCGGTCAGAATGTTTCCGCCGCTCCTCGTGATGAAGGTATCCGCACCGTCACCGCCATTCAGCGCGTTGCCATTTGCATTGGACCCCATCATCACGTCGCTGCCATCGCCCCCGTTAAGGGTCAGCACCTGATTGGACTGCGTGCCGTTCATCGTATTGTTTCCGGCATTACCCGTACCCGTCGTCGCAGCACCCAGCAGGACCAAGCTCTCGACGTTTGCGGCCAACGCGGTCACGTTATAGTTCGCACGCAGGGTATCGAATCCACCGGTCCCCTGGTTGGCGTTTGTTTCGATGATCGTGTCGCTGGCGCTGACGCTGGTGTATTGGTCGTTGCCATCGCCACCGGTCAGCGTGTTACCGCCGCCAATTGTGATCAACGTATCCGCACCATCACCGCCGTTCAGAATGTTGCCGTTTGCAGTGGACCCCATCAGCGTGTCGCTGCCATCGCCGCCGTTGAGGGTCAGCACCTGATTTGACGACGCGCCGTTCAGCGTATTGTTGCCAGCATTGCCCGTGCCTACCGTCGCAGCACCCAGCAGGACCAAGCTCTCGACGTTGGCAGACAGCGTATAGCTTAGCGTGCTCCGAACGGTGTCCGACCCGCCCCCGCCGGCTTCGATGACGACGTCATTCACGTTGTCGACCTTGAAGATGTCATTGCCATCGCCGCCGGTCATCGTGTCGGCACCCAGACCTCCATCCAGCGTGTCGGCTCCATCGCCGCCGTTCAGGATGTCGCTGCCGTCCTCGCCCAGAAGTGTGTCGCTGCCCGCCCCACCATTCAGCACATCGGCACCGAGGAAGCCGTGGAGCACGTCGGAACCGGCCCGGCCGTTGAGCAGGTTTGGATCGTTCGTGCCATTGACGGTTTCGATGCTAGCGCCATTCGTATTGCTGCCGACTTTCGCCGTCATGATCGACGTAATCGGACCTTCGCTGTAGCCGCCGTCATCAAAGAAGCTGACCGCGACGCGATA
This sequence comes from Hyphomicrobiaceae bacterium, assembly GCA_040080145.1. Taxonomy (GTDB): domain Bacteria; phylum Pseudomonadota; class Alphaproteobacteria; order Rhizobiales; family Hyphomicrobiaceae; genus JANXVY01. Next base: position 47,994 of record JBEBJA010000104.1, on the reverse strand, counting down.
AAACGCCGTGCTGCCGGTAGGCACCGTGAAGCTCTGCGAGGTCGCCGTTGCCACGTCGCTCCAAGGGCCAAGTCCATTGGCAGAACTCTGCCACTGGTAGCTAAAGTTCGACTCGCTTGGCACCCCATTGACGTCAACGATACCCGAGACATCAGCGGTCAGCACGTTCTCGGTCCCGGTGATCGTGGGAACACCCGTTGCATGGACGTTGCCGACAAACACATCTTCATCGGCAAACCGGGCGACTTCGATATTGCGCAATGTATCAATGCCATCGGAGTCCAGCACCAGCGGATTACCCTGGACGAAGCCGGTGTGTTCGACGGTGACAGTGCCATCGTCATTGCGGGTAATTTGATAGTTCGCCCGGTCGTCGGCAAACACGGCGACGTCAATGTTGGTATCGAAATTCGGGTTCGAACCATCGGTCGCGTTGTCATAGAGAATTTCGCGGACGATCTCGAGTTGCCCTGGATTGATTTTGCCCGATAGCATGAGTTCCGAGAGGCTCTTACCAACCCATGCGGCGGGCACACCGGCACCCGCAGCAATCTTGCTCGTCAGCGTATCGACCGACGTTACGACATGATCGCCAATCGTGTCGCGATCCCGGTTTGAGTACACGGCAATGCGCACATTTAGCCACGCATCGCCGTCGATGATGTCGTCGCCCAGGTTGCCCCGGATCGTGTCGCTGCCATCGCCGCCAAGCAGAATTTCGCCGCCTGCATCGCCCCGCGCCTGGTCAAGGACAATCCCGTCGGGATTGCCGGGCGTGAACGTCCCGACAGCGCCGATGACGTCATCCAATCCTGCGATGCGGTCAACGCCTGCCTGGTTTAGAGTCTTATCAAAACCTTCACCGGCCAGCAGGCGAGCAGCACCCGTCAGCGTGTCGTCGAATTTCCAGCCCGAGGCCCCTTCAACCGAGTCAAAGCGGTCTCGTAGAATAAGCTCCTGCCGGTTGTCGAAGATACGAATGCCAAGGTCCGAGTCGGCCGCAATTTTGTCGCCCTTGTGGATTGCCCAGTCGAAGCCATCCATCCCGTTGCTGCGCTGGATACCAGCACTTTGGAACATGATGTCGTCGCCATTTTCGGCATCATAGTCGGTGTCGTTGCCCTGGCCATTCATCACGTCATGGCCAATAATCGTGGAGTTGAAGAACAGCTCGGAGTTTTCACCCGAGAGGCCGTCGAACCCTTCGCCGCCTTCCAGCCAGTCGTCACCCTCGTTGCCGAGTAGGACGTCGTTGCTGGTTCCGCCCAGAACAAAGTCGTTGCCTTCACCGGCGAAGAATTCGGTCGTGTCGGTCGAGGCCATCAGGAAGTCTTTGCCGGTGTCGCCGAACACAATGCTGAGCCCGTGTCCGGTGCTGATGACGTCGTTGCCTTGGTTGCCGCGCAGGAAGTTGTCACCGAATGGATCTTCGATGATGTCGTCGCCTTCACCGCCGAACACCTGGTCGGATTCCGTCCCGGCATTGATGTAATCGTTGCCGCCATCACCCCACAGGGTGTCGATGCCCTTGTCGCCAAGAAGCCGGTCGTTGAACTCAGTGCCGCCGAGCACAACGTGCTCGCCGCCCGAGAACTTGAGCATGTTGTCATTGCTGTTGATGACGCCGTCCTTATTGACGTCGACCAACTCAATCGCAGCCGTGGCGACGTTGTCACCCGCAACGATCTTCACGACCTTGGGGTCGATCCGCTGCTGGAACGAACTGTCCCACACCGGATCTTCCGACGAGCTCGACGAATTGTAATCCGTCTGCGCCACATTCGGATCGAGTTCGAGGATGAGATCAGGCGTATCGAAAGCAAGGGCCGCAATGTGAGTCGAGTTGACGTCGCCAAGATCGGTATTGCGCATCAACAGATCGGCGAACGTCGTCGGCTCAAGCTGGTTGAGCAGATTCATGCCCTGGGTCCGGCTGAGGTAGTAGAACCGGTCGCCGTTCTGCAGGTGCTCCATCTGATATTCGAACACGGCGCTGAACGTGGAACCGAGCATTCCGCCGAATTCCATCTTCTCTTCGGCAAGGCCGCCGATCCACAGATCGACATTGTTCAGACCGCCCAAGCCATCGCCGTGGCTTCCCGTTACCGGGTCGTAGGCCCCCGTCGCCATCAGGAAGTCCATAGCTTCCTGGTCGGTCGGAGCGAAAATCGTGTGTTGATTCACGGCCGGATCGAAGTCGAGATTTTCCGGAACGATCTGATCCTCGCCAAATACGATCGCCATGGCAGCGGCTCGCTTACCAGCAAGTGTCGCCTCACCCGCGATCAAGGGATGGTCGCCATACGCGGCAATGAAGTTGATGATCGATTCGGGGTTCTTGATGTTCTGCGCAAAATCAAGCCAGCTCGTATACGGCTTGAGCTGGGCGTCACCCGTCATGCTGTAGAGTTCTTCACGCGCATGATTGAGCGACGGGATCGCAGCGTCACGGCCACGGGCAATGTTGATGGCAGCAAGGTCGAGCGGCAGCCCCACGAGGTTGTTGCGCAAGGCTTCGACGACAAACTCGTCGATTTCATTGCCCGCTTGCCGCGTGATACCGCGGAAAATAGCCCCGCCGACGGTCGCGGCATCGACCCCAGCGTCAAAGACCTCTGCAGCCGTCATTTCGCCGTTGACGCTGCCGTTGGAGTTGTTGCTGAACGCGACCGGGTTAAGGAACGCTTCGATCAGGCCGATCTGTTCGGTGGTTCCGTCGATAACAGTGAGGTCGTTGTCGAGCCGATCCACCGTATCGTTCAGCATGGAATGGCCGAACCGGTAGACCGTGTGAGCGAACTCCGCGATGATGGCCGGATCGAGATCGGCCGAGTTCGTGAACACGAATGGATCGACGAGCGGCTGGACCTTACGGGCAAACTCTTCAAACACCAGATGCTGATATTGCATTTCGGTCGTGAACCGGCCGGCCTGGAACAGGCGTTCGCCATTCCAGATCAGCGCATCGATTTCGCCCTGGTTAGCGGGCAACTCCGTGATTTGATGATTTGGAGCAAGCCACTCGTTGATGATCGCCAGATTATTCGAGGCCAAAATCGTGATTTTATTGACCTCGACCACACGATCATGCTCGTTGTGGAAAACCGTATGCACTGCCGTCAGACCGATGTTCTCGTTGCCGCGGCCATCACCGGTAATGAAATGCTGATCGAGCAACTCGTCGTCGTAGGTGCCTGCGGGTTGCTGTGGTGCCAAGGGGTCTTGGCTGAACTGGCTGATGGTATCGTCATCGTCTGCGACCTTCTCAACCGCCGGAGTTGGACCGAAGGGCCCATCAGGATCGAAGGTGCCGGGCGCCGCATTGTGGGCGATGTCGTCGAGGAAGGCCGTACCAGCCGGAACGGCGTCAGCAGGTACCAGCGTTCCAAGCCCACCGTTGTCGTCAGGGTTGGCTTCCACCAACCCTGACGCAGTGACGAACTGAGCAAAGCCATTGGGTCCGCGCTCAAACCGGCCATACTCGTCCGTCGCGAGCAACGGCACGCTATGGATGTCCTTATCCAACAGCTGAATACCCAGCATTTCAGCCGCATGCGCCTTCACATCGGCCCACGTCGGCAAGCCATGATTTGAGCCCGAGAGCAAACGCCCGGTCGCAATTGGCTCACCCCCATCCATCATATATTCGCGCAGGAACACCTGATGCGATGCATGCGAGGTGTAGGTCTGGTTCTGGTCGATGAACGGAGTCGTGATGTTGATTGCATTCGGCTGAATGCGCGAGATGACCATAAAGTTGGTCAACGAACCCTCGACGTAGAGCGGATCGTCCGGCTGCAACGGAATGTACACACTGCCATTGCCGCCTTTGGGAACGAGATCGAGACCGTGATCGAAGAACTGGCCAAAGAACGTCATGAAGCCGTTGAACTGCGGCGACAGACCGATGTCCGGTGACTGGTTGCCAATTTGTGACAGGTCGGCATTCGAAACTTCAAGATCGTTTGGACCGACAGCCTCGCCCGGACGCACCGGGTTCTTGCCGGGATGAGCTTCCGCAAACAAATCAGCCGACAGCGGGTTGTTGAACCACGCCTCGACGGCGGCCGGATTGTTGATGGTCTGATCGACGATCAAATTTGAAATCGTCCGTGGCTGCGTGTCAATGACGCTGCCCGTTGCATTATAAATGCCGTCAATGTTGAGCGCCGGTCCTGGTCCGCCAGCACCGTCGAAATCAATCGTGCCACCACTGCCGGTGCGTACTTCCGGCGTCAGCAAACGGGGGAACGGCTGATCGGCAGCCCCGGCGGTTTCATCGCCCGGCAGAAGGTGGTTGTACTCGCCATTGACAGTGCGAAGCCCCACCGGCAGCAAGGACGCATCCGGCCCAATGATATCGACCAGATTTTCACCGGCGGCATGGCGCTCGGCAACTTTGATCTGGTCCAGAATTTTGGTGAGGTCGGCGAGGTTGACGGTAAAGCTGCTCGACATGGGATTACTCCTAACGCGTGATCCAAAGGGGGGGGTGAACGAATGGAAACAAAGCTGGGGCGTCACTCCGCAAACGCTCGCCTCAAGGAAGCGCGCACGCGGAGCCTAGAACTGGGTCTGTAGCGATCGCGCGCGGTTCCAAATGCTAGTGCGCGCCGTAGTGAGTTGAGGACCACAGCTGATGAATTCCATTCCCAAAGGACGTAGCGGCGAATGGTTCTGTGTCGGGCTGAACAATGGTTAAAGAAACGTGATCTGGATCAAATATGCGACACGATGGCATCGCCACCAACTGCATTAGGTCTGAGCAACATGCATGGACCATGGTCTGAGTTTCCATAGACCCTCGGCTTGAACACCCAGGTATTGTCCAACAATGTTCTCCCGCCTGGACTTTGCGGACCGCGCCCAATAACCTCTCTGCACGGCGAATGACCCTACTGGACTGGAGCGCAGGCCATCACGCACGACGCCCCACGATTGGCTTGTCTCGACGTCTTTCGCACGTTGACGCCGGAGCAGCATCGCGAACTCGATCTGAAGCTGGCGCCCGAGCCGGTTGCCGGCGGAACCTGCCTCGTCAAGCAGGGCGAACAAGCCGACGCGCTGTATCTTGTGGTCACAGGCCGTTTTGAGGTCTGCGTCGAAGGGCAACCCGATCCGGTTGCCGAAATTTGCGCAGGATCGACAATTGGGGAAATCGCCTTCTTTGCTGGCGGGCAGCGCACGGCAACCGTCAAAGCCCTGCGCGACAGCCTCGTACTGAAACTGTCACGCACAGCCTTTGAAGAACTGGCCCGCGAGTTTCCGCAGATGTGGAGCGCCATCGCGGCCACGCTCGCCCAGCGCCTCGCATCCACCACGTCGCGCAGACCCTCCCGGCAACCGGCACGGCCTAAGACCATCGCCCTATGTGCCGCCGGCAGTGCCGCTTTGGATCCACAGTTCATCGCCAGCCTGCAAGCCATCTTCGAACGCCGGAGCAACACCGTCTTTCTCGACGCCGCAACATGGCAGAGCGCACTCAAGCGCAAACCCGCAAGCGGCAGTGCCGCCGTCGAAACCGCCTGGTTCAACGAACGCGAACGCCATCACGACTTCGTCGTCTACATCGCAGATGCCGGCCTGACCGAGTGGTCGCAAAAAGTTATTCGCCAGGCCGACATGGTCCTGTGCGTCGGGTGCCAGCGAGCCGGTCTGACAGTTCCAGATCGCCACCCCAACGCGCTTGAGCAAATCGTGGCCGCATACCACAAGCCCGAAAACATCCGCCTCGTCTTGGTGCATGACCAATCGGGCGCGGCGCATGGAACGCGCGCATGGCTTGAAACCCGGCCCCCAATTGCCCTCCACCACCATGTGGGACGAAATTGTAAAGCCGACTACGAGCGGCTTTACCGCTTCCTGAGCGGCAACGCATTGGGTTTGGTCGCCTGCGGCGGCGGCGCCTTCTCCGCCGCACACATCGGCCTGTTCCAGGCGTTCCAACAAGCGGGCCTCACCTTCGACATCATGGGCGGCACGAGCGGCGGCGCGGCAATGACGGCCGCCTTTGCCCTCGTCCCCGACCCCGATGAAATCGAACGGCGAACCCACGACATCTTCGTCACCCGCAAAGCTCTGCGCCGGTGGACCCTGCCGCGCTACAGTCTCCTAGACCCAACCGAGTTTGATCGCGCGCTCCACGACCACTTCACGGACGCTGGCATCGAAGACCTGTGGATCCCCTTTTTTGCGGTCTCAACCAACCTCTCGCGCAACGCGATCCATCACCACCGCCATGGGCCACTCTGGCAGGCAATTCGCGCGTCATGCTCAATTCCAGCACTCCTCCCGCCGGTCTTCACAGCCGATGGCGACATGCTTGTCGACGGCTGCCTGACCGACAATGTTCCCATCACCGCCATGCATGCCGCAAAATCCGGCCCCAACATTGTGGTCGATTTCAACGTGCCTGAAGCAGGTTCTGTCATCGAGCCCGGGACCCGTCTGCCGTCGCGCCGCGAACTCATTTGGGCGTCGCTCACAAAGCCCCGGCGTCAGCAACTGCCAAATTTTCCAAGCCCTGCCGCGGTGCTCCTGCGCAGCCTCATGCTGAACCGGTCCAAAGTCCGCTCAGCGCTCGGCCCCCAAGACGTCCTGCTCGAACCGCCAATGCCAGCGGACATGAACCACCTCGATTGGCACCGCCATTCACAACTCCGCCGCGAAGCGTTCGCGTTCGCAACCACCGAATTGAAACAGCTGGCATCCGCAGGCCATCCGATATTTTCATGCGGCCGCTAATCCGTCCAACACGCCGGGCCGCCGGGCCAAAAACCCAAAAACAGATGGTAGTTCATCAAATTAGGCAACAGCGGTATCTTAGGGAACAGCGGGCGGCTAGAATGATCCCTAAGCCAATCGGACACTTATTTGCACCATCGTCGAAGTGAATTGCCGCCAAAATGGGAGCCCCGACAAATGAATCGTGTGCCGGGATATTGCTGGGCAGCCTTGCTGTTCATCACGGTGGTTATATCGTCAAGCCATGCCGGCGAAGTCGACGATCTCAACGCTCAGGTCAGCGAACTGACCCGCGAGGGGCGTTATCCCGAAGCGTCCGCCGTCGCCCAAACAGCGGCCGATAAGGCCCGCAAAATCCACGGCGAAGAAAGCACCGCCTATGCGCGTGCGATCTCCTGGCAAGCCTATTTGCTGCAAGCGCGCGGCAAACCCGATCAAGCCGAACCTCTGTTTGAAAAAAGCCTCGGCATCTATCAGCGCATCTTGCCGCCCGGACATCCCGACATCGCGACCAGCATCAACAATCTGGGTTTCAGCTATCAAAACAGTGACCGCCTCATCGAAGCGGAAAAAATGTATAAGCATGCGCTCGACATGCGCGAAAAGGCAGTCCCTGTCTCCGAACTCGCCATCGCCGAAAGCCTGAACAACCTTGCGCAGTGCTACAAGCGCCAGGAGCGCATCGACGAAGCCTATCCCCTGCACGCGCGCGCCTTGGCCATTCGCCGCAAACTTCTAAAGGCTGACGATCCCCTGATCGCTCAAAGTCTGACAAACCTTGGTTCGACCCTTGAATTGCAGGAGCGGTTCGCCGATGCCGAACCCTATTACCGCGAGGCGCTGGCCATCCGCCGCAAATCGCAGGCGAGCGATCATCCCGACATTGCCGGGGCCTTGAATAAGCTAGCGGAAATCCTGTTCAAGCGCGGCCGCTATCAAGAAGCCGAAACCGTCTTCCGCGACGTCATCGAACAGCGCTACCGCACCCAGGCCGCTGGCCACATCGACATCGCAACCAGCCTCACGGCGCGCGCTGAAAACCTGATCGAACTCAAGCAATTCGGAGAAGCGAAAATGGCGTTGCGCAATGCGCTCGCCATCCAGCAGATGGGCCTGCCGCCACTGCATCCTTCGATTGCACGCTCGCAAGCGGGCTTAGGTCGCGTCGCAGGCCTCGAAGGCGATAACGCCCAGGCCCTGGCGTTGCTGCGGGTCGCAGCCGTATCGCAGGCAGCCCGTGGCCGGTCCGACCCGCTCGCGCGCCAGCACTTCGCAGCCTTCGTCGGAGCAGCCTACAACGTCGTTGCCAAATCGCCGTCCCAGTCTCCCAACGCCGCTCCCTCCCCTCTCGTCAATCAGGCACTGGAGATGGCGCAGCGTTCGGGCCTGAGCGAAACGGCAGCAACCGTGACCCGCATGGCCGCGCGGTTTTCGTCGCAAGACTCCGCATTGCGGGAAATCATGCGGGAGCGCGAAGAAATCGACGCGGAAGCCAGCCGCCGCGAGTTGGCACTGAGCGCCATTCTCGCGCTGCCGGTCGAGGACCGGCCAACGACCGTCGCGGCGGAGCGCCAGAGCTTGGCGGAATTGTCCGAGCGCCGGACCAAAATCGACGCCGAATTGAGAATCAAATTCCCAGACTATGCCAATCTGGTTTCCCCCGAGCCGCTAAGCCTCGAACAGGTCCGCGCGCTTCTGTCGCCCGGCGAGGTGCTGGTTTACTACTTCTGCGGGACCGACGGTGTTTACCTTTGGGCCGTGACCCAGCAGGCATCGCAGTGGCGGCGGCTGACGCCCGACATCGCGACCATTTCCGCATCCGTTTCGCAATTGCGCGAAACCCTCGACCTCTCCACCCTCACCAGTCAAGGAACCAAACCGAAGCTGTTCAATATCGCGCTGTCTCATCAACTTTACGACTGGCTACTGGGCCCTGTCGAAGGGTTACTCGACGGCAAGACCCAACTGATAGTCGTACCCTCCGGTCCTATGACGAGCCTGCCTTTCCAGACCCTCGTCAAAACCACCTCGGGCATCAAACAACCAGGGCTCGCCGAACTCGCGGTCTACCGCGACGTCGACTGGCTCATGAACCATACCGCCATTTCGGTGATGCCGGCCATGTCCAGCCTGCAAGCCCTACGCGCCACAGCGCGCCGCCCCGAATCCACCAAGCCGATGATCGGCTTTGGCAATCCGATCTTCGAAGCAAACACCAAACCGCCAGAAGCCCCAAGGCCTGCGCCACCAGCAACCCACCCGGTTGCCGCAACGGTCCTGCCCCCGGCCGCTGCAGCGCCAAACCGCCCGCTTGCGTACGCATCGTTCTGGCGCGGACCTGCCGCCGATGTGGACGCCCTGCGCGCAGCCCTTCAACCACTCCCCGAAACCGAGGCCGAATTGCGCTTCGTCGCTGACAAGCTCCATGCCTCTGTCGACGACATCCGCCTCGGTGCCGCCGCCACGGAAGCAGCCGTCAAATCACTGGACCTGACAAAATATCGCGTCGTCTATTTTGCCACGCACGGCTTGGTGGCCGGCGAAATGAAGGGCTTGGGCGAACCAGCGCTGGCCTTGAGCCTTCCGTCCTCCCCCAGCGATATGGACGACGGCCTCCTGACCGCATCCGAAGTCAGTCAATTGAAGCTCAACGCCGATTGGGTCATCCTGTCGGCATGCAACACGGCGGACGCAAAGGCAGCCGGCGCGGAAGCGCTCTCAGGCCTCGCCAAGTCATTCTTCCACGCCGGAGCCCGTGCCATGCTGGTCTCCCATTGGCGGGTCGGGTCACAGGCGACCACCCGCATGACCACCAACGTCTTCGACATCATGGCGCGGCAGCCCAATGTCGGTCGTGCCGAAGCGCTGCGTCAGGCGATGCGATCGTTCCTCGCCGACAAATCCGACCCCTGGAACGCCTACCCCACCTTCTGGGCACCCTTCGCCGTCGTCGGTGAAGGCGGTCTCTAACAAAAAAAACGGGGTGCCTGAGCACCCCGTCTTCAAATCGTTCGTGATGTTTGACCATCGCTTACCACTCGTAGCGAACACCGAGTTTGCCGCCAACGCCAAACACATCCTCGCCGCCGCGCACATCGGCCTGCAGCGAATAGGTAAAGCCATTGCCAGCGATCAGGTGAGTGCTGAACTGCCCCATGACGCGCAGTTTGCCTTCGTCGATTTCTGCCGTGTTGAACCCGAGGCTATTGACCCTGCTGAACCCTTCGACCACGACATCGCTATAGAGCATGGCGCCAAGCGTCGACACCACAACATGACCATTGGGCAACTCTTGAACCCGGCCGATGCGCCCGCCAGCTTGCAGCCGCAGTGCATCGCCATCAACCAAGCCAAGTGGCAACGCCCCCGACTGGTTGCCGTACGACGCATGCGTGTAGCGAATGCCAGCGGTTGGTTCGAAGAACGTCTGCGAACCCATGTCATACCGGTAGGCGACGTTGCTGGTCAGCGTGAATGTTGCAAAGTCCGTTGAGCCCTGGCGGTTATCGGGCTGGAAGCACTCAATCGGAGAAACCGTATCCTTCATCTGCAGATCGTAACCGTCGACCTTGACCATCGCGTCAGCAGAGAAACGATTGCTCGTCAGAACGGCATAGACACCGCCGCCGCCACCCTCAATCGTCTCCGTGGCATTGGTGCGATTGAATGTTGCAGGATTATTGTTTTGGTCGTCTTCTGTATATTGCACGTCGCCAAAATTCGTTTTGGTCGCGCTAAATCCGCCGAGAACGCCCACCAGCAACTTCGACGTGCCGCCAGCCGTACCGCGAACCAGCCAATCCAAACCCGTCACCACGCCGCCAGTGTATTGCTGGCTCGACAGAGCGCCGCGCGTGCCGCCGTCAAGCGTCCAACCGGAATGGTATTCATAATCACCGTAAACCTGAGCCCAAGCGCCACGGGTCGGCTCGGGCGCGAGTTCGATCACATCGTCCTTCAGCGACGACTGATACGACTGCACCGGATAGGACCGGGGAGCAGCAGGCTTTTCGGCCAAAACAACCTTCTTCTGCGCAGGTTTTTTGATTGCAACGATCGTATCGGGCTTTTTCACCTTGGCGACGGCGGCAGGAGCCGGAGCCGGTGCAGGCTTAGCAGCTTGCGCAACAGCAGGCGGTGGGGTCACCGGCGTGGCAGCAGGCGCCTGGACAGGCTTGGGCGCTTGAGCAACGGGCGCAGGCTTAGGCGCCTGCACGACGGGCGCAGGTGCTGGCTTCGGCGCGGCTTGAACGGGTGCCGGTTGGGGAAGGTTTTGTGCAACCTGAATCGGCACGTTACCGCCACCACCGGCAACAGCCTCATCGCGGCGCTTACGAATGAGTTGCAGTGCCTGCGCGGTCGAGACCTCGGTCGCAGAAATCGACGGCGGCCCTGAACCAGCCGAAGCAACAGATCCGCACGCGGCCTTGGCTTCCTGAGGCATAAAGGCAACGAGGACAGAAACCGCCAACGTCGTATTCAATGTTTTCTTTAGCAATACATCCATTATCCGCCCCCGAAAGAAATAGCCATGTCCTTCCCGGCTATCTGATTCGACCTTAATTCCAGCATACCTAATGACGAAAAATCACGTGTGTTGCCCTCCCGCACGTCCCGGCGAACGCCCCCAGCCGCCTTGCACTGGCGATCCGATTGCCCCATAAATCCCCGATACGATGGCGAATATACCCAATGAGATCAGACCGATGACGCTCCGAAATGCCGCCATTCTCGCAGCCGACGTCGTTGGCTACACTCGGCTTATCGCCGATTCCGAAGAGCAGACGCTCCACCTGTTGACCGATCTGCAGACGCTGTTTTGGGAAACCATAACGCGCTTCAATGGCCGGGCATTCAACACCGCTGGCGACGCCATCCGCGCGGAATTCACCAGTACCGCCAGCGCGGTGGAAGCAGCATTGGAACTCCAGCAGACCCTGCATGCCCGCAATGCGGGTTCCCCCCTGGCCCGCCAGATGATGTACCGGATCGGAATCGCTGCGGGCGAAGTCGTCGATCAGGACGGCGATGTTCACGGCACGCCGGTTACGCTTGCAACCGCCCTGGAAGGACTAGCCGCGCCCGGAGGGCTATGTATCTCCAAAGCAGTCTATGACGACATTGCACCAACTCACGCCGGACGCTTTGCAGACCTCGGCATCGTCCAATCATCTGCCGCACCCCTTGGCGTGCATGCGTTCACCCTGATCTTGGATCGGCGAACGGGCAGCGCCCCCGCCTCCCCTTCTGAGGCCAAATCATCAAAGCAGCCCCAAGCGCGTAAGATGCGAATTGTACCCTGGGCCGCCGCTGCCGCAGGCATGGTGGCCATATCGGTCGTTGCCTACCTTGCTCAAAGCCAACAGCAGACACCCCTCCCCAGCGCCACCACGGCATCCCGATCTGCGGTCGTGCCACCAACAACGGTCATCGCAGACGCAAAGCCCGCCGCAGCCGCAAAACCCGAGCAGGCACCGGCTCCAAAGCCTACCACACCCGACGCACAGCCCCAGAGCAGCCAGCCTGTCCCAACTCCGGCTGGCTTGGGCAACGACTGGCTCGCCATTGACGCCCTTCGCAAACGCCAGGTCAGTCAATGTGCCGGGTCGGACTGGAACCTCGCCATCACGTCTTGCCGTGCCGTCTTACAGACGGCCTCCCTGCCCGACAGCCTGACTGCCGAACTCCAAGCTAATCTGGGAGCAGCGCTGCGCCAGACCGGAAAGACCGACGAAGCCATTGAAGCATTATCGGCCGCCATCAAGCTTGTTCCAGAGGGTGCCGCCTACAACAATCGCGGCCTCGCACAGTTTGAAAAGGGTAACCTGGACGCAGCGATTGAGGACTTCAGTGCCGCGATCAAATTGAAGCCGGACAACGGCGACGCGCTGAACAACCGCGCATGGACGCAATACAAGGCGGGCCGGCTCACCCTTGCCGCCCAAGACGCCAAACTGGCGACCACCCATGCGAGCGAAGCAGCCTATGTCTGGGACACCAGCGGCCACATCAACGAGGCGATGGGTCGGAAGCAAGCGGCCATCGAAAATTACCGCCGCGCGCTTGCACTTGACCCCAAACAAGAAGCAAGCCGGTCCGGCCTTACCCGGCTCGAGGCAAAGCCATGACCAACGCTCCACCTGCCTTCTGCTATTTGCCGAGATTGACCACCTGAACCCGGCGATTTTCATCGGCAAACGGCAGTTTCGGATTCTTCAGTTTTTCCCGTCCATAACCAACTGGAATGAGCTTTTCGTTGGGAATGCTGAAATTCTTCACCAGATAGGCACGCACGGCTTCTGCGCGAAGCTGCGAAAGCCGCTGGTTGTAGGGTGCGCGCCCCTTCGCATCGGTATGGCCCGCAAGCAGGAAGTCCGCCTTCGACATTTGACCGTCTTGGAGCGCCTTACCGAGCGAATTCAGCGGCGCGACCGCTGCCGCCGATATTTCCGTTGAATTGAACTCAAACGGCACGTCGAGATCGAGCTGGCTCTTGGGCTCGACAATCGACGCCAATTGCACGCGCTCCTGAGTTGACGCCGACAGACCGCGCGAGGCCTTGTCCTTCAAGGCTTGAATGAGCTTTGCAGCCTGGGCGTCCGCCGCAACCTCTGCGGACGACTGCGGAGCCTTCACACTGCGCGCGGACTTCGACTTCAACGCTTCGATCAATTGGGCAGGCGTTGGGGCGGGCGTCGATTGCGCCATCGCTGGAACCACAATCAATATCTGGGCGGCGAGCGCTGAAAGCGCAACGGCAGAGCGGTGGTAATAAGACATGGTGACCATCCAGTTATTCCGGTTGATGACAACTTGAGTGCCAAACGAGTTAGCCAAAAAATAGCTGGTCCCGCTGTTCCCCGGGGAACCCTGGCAGGACTGAAACGAACGGCTTGATCCGGCCAGATCCATTTTTGCCATAAGTCAGCCCGGCAAATGGACCCTTTCGAACGAAACGGTTACTATTGAACGCGATATTACTGACAAGCCTGCGCAAGTTCCGTCCGGTCAACCGCCGTCGCCCGTCCCGTTTGAACCCGTTCCAGGATCTCGCTGCACCGGGCCGAATTCTTAGTCTTATCGAACTCTAGCGCAGAACTCGCCGCATTCGGCAGACGAATGGACTGTTGCAGCGGCGGGACTACCGCTGGTGGCCCACCCGGCACCGGTACCAGAGCCAACTCCTTCTCCGGGCCTGGCATCGCAGCCGGAGCTAACTTTTTATTGACGGCCACAGCAACCAATATCGCGACGGCGGCAATGCCTGCAATGGCAACGGCTGGCAATTTCAACCGTCCACCATCAGCCAGCGCCGGCATCTTTCCCGTCGCCCCAGCGCGCAGTTCCAATGCATGAACCGGCTCGGGCAGATTTTTCAAAGTCCGGTGGCCCAGGTCGACAACGCTGGCCTCGATTTTATTGCGCACTTGATCGTAGACGGACCGCGAGACGCACACCCCCCCTTCGCCAACAAGCGTGGCAAGGCGCGCCGCGACGTTAACCCCGTCTCCCAGCAGATCACCCTCGTGCTCGACGATGTCGCCGATGGTCAACCCGATCCTGAAACCGAGCCGACGGGGGACACTGCCGGCAGGGACAGAACCAGCATGCGCCGCAGCCTGCACCTTGCTTTGAACGGCAAGCGCGCACCGCACAGCTTCCACAGCGCTTGAGAATTCGGCCAGAACGCTGGCCCCGGATGTGTTGAATATACGCCCATCATGCGCGCGCACAGCTTCATCGAACACGCGCCGGGCGGCTTGAAGCGCGCTCAACGTCGCAATTCTATCGCTTGCGAGAAGTCCAGCGTACCCTGGAGCATCCGCGGCCAGAATCGCTGCAATTTTCCGTTTCATTGGACAACCGCGTCCGAGCCAATCACGTGCGAGCCAAGTCTCACGCCGACGATAACCCAAGCTGGCTGGATGGTGAAGGAAATTTGATCGAGTGACTGCCTATTTCGCCGCAACGGGCACACGAACGCTCAATGCGCCTGACACGTGTCGCGAAGAATTTCGACATCGCCCCCAAGCAGCTTACCAGATTGGGCCCGTTCAAGGATTTCCACGCAGGTTTTCATGCTGGACGACGCTTTGGTGATGGCCACCGGCTTCACCACTGGCGACGCGACAGGTGCATTGGAACTGACGGTCTGTACCGCTGGGACAAGCTTGATGCTCGGCTTGGAATGAACAACGGCTGGCTCGGCCGCAATCGCTTCCCCCTGAGCGCACGCCACCTGAATGACGACGCCTGCTGCTGGCAGGAATTGGCGGCAGACATTTTGCGCCTGCGAGGCCGCTGAAAACCCCGTCGCGGTTGCCAGGACCAAAGGCAGGCAGAAAAGGATGATGTGGCGCTTCATGACGATGATCCTGTTGAGCAAGTGCGGCGGGTTCAGATGGTTTAGCCGCCCGCGCCCCACTCCGCAGTTCCACTGGGAACACCCGCCAAATTCAAGGCAGCTCAACGTCCAAGCAACTCAGGCCGGTACTCAAAGTGCATCGTGTCGTAATGCGACCAGCGCCCGCCCCAGATAAAGCCCTCGGCTTCAAAAGCCGCTACTATTTCGACCGGGATTTCATTGCGATAGGCCGCAGGCACCCCAGCCCCCGGCCAGCGCCAATAATGCGCATGCTTGGTTGCAATATCGATTGCAATCCCATGCCCATGCGCCGACACCCGGTCCGTTCCGGCAATAACCCGGCAATTGTAAGTACCGGCCGGCGGCTTCAGGTACACATCAAACGATGCCGGCAGTTCGTCCAATCGGGCTGATACCGCCGCAAGCCGCTCAGCCGCTCCGTGGCGGCTGCTGAATGCGATTCGCTTGCCATATTTCTTCGGCAACCAGACGACGGTGACAAGAGAACCCTCAACCTCACCGCTCCGGCAAGCCCCATACAGCTTGTCGAAAAACGCCCCATTGCGCGCCCTGCCCGGATCGAAGTCCGGTGCCGGCGCAAGAAATGGCTTGCCCGCCGGATATGCGAAAGCCAGCATGTCCTTGATGTCGGGCAGCGCTAGCCAATCGGCATGGCTTTTGGGCCCCAACCCATCGTCCACGGCCATCCGCGTACCATCGCGCCAGATGAGATCATTGCCCTCGATTCGGTCGAGCGCTTGCGGGTAGGCGGCCACCAACCGGGAAAATCCGCCTAAAGATCCAGTCCCGGCCACCAAAGCCGCCTCGGCCCGGACCGGCGCGGCTGCAAGCCCTACCCATAACAAAGCCGCGCTGAGCGCTAAAATTCCCCGCATTTCCAGGCTCACAAAGGTCAGGACGGCCAAGGATTGATCGCAAACGAAGTTCGAATGTTTGACCAATGCTCGCAACCTGTTACACTCGCGGCAACTGTAACCAGATTGCAGCCCGAAGTCGTGGCAATTTTCCATCGGCAAATCACGAATGCCAGCGGAAACATTGCCTTAAGCCGGGCACTGGGGATGAGACGTGGAGGGAAAACCTGAGCCAGGCGCGGACACCGCGCCGGATGCTGATCTAGGTGCGGTCAAGCGTGAGGACGCGCGCGCTCACAAGACGAGCGTGCAGGATACTGTCCGCCACGGTACCGCCCGGCAAGAGCCGGTCCGCCAGGAGCCGGTCCGACAAGAGACTGTCCGCCATGATCCTATCGCCGGCAGCTCGGACGACCCACTCGACCACCCTATCGAAGCGCCGTCCACGCACGACGACCCGATTGCGCCGGGTCTCATACCGCGCCCGCATTGGGATGCAGGTCAAAACGCACTACCCGCCGCCCCTCAAGCCGACGTTTACGGCGCCCTCGACCTCGGCACCAACAATTGCCGGCTACTGCTCGCCCGCCCCTCGCGACGCGGCTTTCGCGTGGTCGACGCCTTTTCGCGCATCATCCGGCTGGGTGAAGGCGTCTCTCAGACCGGCCAGCTCAGCGAACCGGCGATGCGCCGCACCATCGAGGCCCTGCGCGTTTGCGCCGGCAAAATCCAGCGCCACCGCGTCGGCCGCGCACGCCTTGTCGCAACCGAGGCATGCCGGGTGGCCTCCAACGGCGCTGAGTTTCTCGACCGCGTCGAGCAAGAGCTCGGCCTCAAGCTCGAAATGCTGTCCCGCCGCGACGAGGCCCGGCTTGCCGTCGCCGGCTGTGCCTCCCTCATTGATCCCAATTCCGAATACGCCCTCGTCTTCGACATTGGCGGCGGCTCGTCCGAACTGATCTGGCTCGATCTCACCAAGCGCAGCCAGCCCTGGCGCGCGCCCTTTGCAAGCCGCACCGAAGCAGACGAGGCCATGATGGCCTGGACCTCGCTGCCGGTCGGCGTCGTGACGCTTGCCGAAACCTTCGGCGGCCGCGAAGTGACGCCCGAGGTCTTCGAAGCCATGGTCGATCACGTGACCGCCATGCTCACGCCGTTCGAAGCCGAACACAACGTCACGGCGCGCATCCTCGGCCGCCGCGTCCATTTGCTTGGCACCTCAGGCACAGTTACCACCGTCGCGGGCATCCTTCTGGGCCTCTCCCGCTACGACCGCTCTCAAGTCGACGGCTGCTGGCTCAAGGTCAAGGACGCCCAGGCCGTCACCTACGATTTGCTTGGCCGCACGTACGAACAGCGCATTGCCGAACCCTGCATAGGCCGCGACCGCGCCGACCTCGTCCTCGCCGGCTGTGCCATTCTCGAAGCTCTGCTGCGTCAATGGCCTTGCGAAAACCTCCGCGTCGCCGACCGCGGCCTGCGCGAAGGCATCCTGACCACGCTCATGAGCGAAGACGGCATCTATCGTCCCGGCCGCCGCCGTAGAGGCACAAAATGACGCCGCCGTAGAGGCACAAAATGACGCCGCCGTAGAGGCACAAAATGACACCGCCGTCGGGGCGCGAAATAGAACTCCTCACAAAGAACGATTTCGCCGGTCCGGCTCATAAAATTATCACCAGAAAGGTGACCAGTGCCTCCTCCCAGAAAACCCATCGCCAGAAAGCCCACCGCGAAGAAATTCGGTCCGAAGAAATTCGGCACGAAGAACCCGAGCGCGCGCAACCCCGGCGTCAATACGGCAGGCGGCCTGCCGCCCGGCTACAAGACGGGTGAAAAAGGTTCCGCGAAATCCCCCGGCAGCAAGTCCCCCGGCAGCAAGTCGCTGGGCAGCGGCCAGCACGCGCTGCATATTAAGGTAAAAACCGCCAAGAAGCGCACGGTGTCGTCCGCCCGCTGGCTCGAACGCCAGTTGAACGACCCCTACGTTGCGGCCGCCGTCAGGGAAGGCTACCGCTCGCGCGCGGCCTACAAACTCAAAGAAATCGACGACAAATATCACTTGCTGAGGCCCGGCATGCGCATCGTCGACCTTGGCGCAGCCCCCGGCGGCTGGAGCCAGATCGCTGCCGAAAAGGTCAAATCCATCGACGGCAAGGGGGCCCATCGCGGCCAGGTCGTCGCCATCGACTACCTCGAAATGGGCGACCTGCACGGCGTCGAAGCGCTCGTACTAGACTTTACGGCCCCAGACGCAGAACAAACCTTAAAATCGCTCCTCCGCGACGGCCGCGCCGACGGCGTTTTGACCGACATGGCCGCCCCGACCGTCGGCCACACCCGCACCGACCATTTGCGCATAATGGGCCTTGCGGAAGGCGCCGCCGCGTTCGCCGCCGACGTACTTGAAGAGGGCGGCTGGTTCCTGGCCAAGGTGTTCCAGGGCGGCACCGGCAACACGCTGCTCGACATGCTGAAACAGAATTTCACGACGGTCCGCCACGTCAAGCCGCCCGCCAGCCGCTCCGACAGCGCCGAACTCTACGTCTTAGCCACCGGCTTCCATGGCCGCGCCAAGCCAACCAACCCCACTTAAAAAACACAGGGATCCAAGGGCCTTAGGCCCTTGGTGGAGGTTTGGAGGCAAAGCCTCCAATCTTGCCAACCACCTTGCGCCGCCGCCGCTGAATACCCTTGAACCGCGCAATCGCATCGGCGAGATCGCGCACCACGCCGCTATCGTCGCCGCGCTTACGCAACCGCGCACGCCAAAGCGTGAGCACCCGCACCGCGTTGGCGATGTGCTCATCGGTCATCTCATCGAGAGGAATTTCGCGCCCGTCCTTCGTGGTCCACAAAAGGATCTCACGTTGCGCCTGACGCGCAAAAAGAGCGGGATCGGGGCTGCGGACAAGTGCCATGCAGCCCCATTAAACCTTAAACGGCTGCAGCCTTAGCCTTGGCAGCAGCAGCGCGTGCAACGCCCGAGGCCTTCTTCAGCATGCGGCGAACGGCTGGCGTGTTGCCCTGCGGACGCGACAGCTTCGCGCGAGGAATGACGCGGCGCGCCTTCTTCTTCTGGGTCTCAACGGCACGTGCATCATGTTTGCTCATCGGAGCGCTCCGGTCGGAAAAGAAGTTGGGTATCCAGGCGCGAGCGCTCGGGACGAAGCGCGGTTGATAAGCGATTATCCGCTCGCTGGCAAGCGCGAGCCCCGCCAGATAGTGTATGGAACCCGAACCTGCGACCACGGAGCCGCCAGCCCCCATGAAAATCGTCACCTGGAACATCAACGGCGTCAAAGCCCGCCTTGGCACCGCCATCGACTGGCTGCGTCACGACAACCCCGATGTCGTCTGCTTCCAGGAGATCAAATCCGTCGACGAAGGCTTCCCCGGCGCGGAGTTCGAGGCGCTTGGCTACAACGTCGCAACGCATGGCCAGAAGGGCTTCAACGGAGTCGCGATCCTCTCCAAATCTCCGCTGGAAGACATCCAGCGCGGCCTTTCGGGCGACGACACCGACGTCCAGGCCCGCTACATCGAAGCGACCGTCATGGGCGGCCAGACCGCGGTCCGCATCGGCTGCCTTTACCTGCCCAACGGCAACCCGCTCGGCACCGAGAAATTCCCTTACAAACTCGCCTGGATGGCCCGCCTGGAAGCGCACGCCAAACGCCTTCTCGCAACGGAAATGCCAGTCGTCCTAGCAGGCGACTACAACGTCATCCCCATGCCTGCCGATGCCAAACGCCCGGAAGCCTGGACCGGCGACGCCCTGTTCCAACCCGAGAGCCGCGCCGCCTACCGCCGCCTCGTAAACCTTGGCTACACCGACGCTATCCGCGCCTGCCACCCCGAACCCGGCGTCTACACCTTCTGGGACTACCAAGCCGGCGCCTTCCAAAAAAATGACGGCATTCGCATCGACCACCTCCTCCTCTCCCCCCAAGCCACCGACCGCCTCACCTCGGCAGGCGTCGACAAAGCCCCCCGCTCCGCCGAAAAACCATCGGATCACACGCCGGTTTGGGTGGAGTTGAAGGTGGGGTGAGAGAGGGCAGAAACGTCGTCCCGATGGCGGCGTCCCCACAGTCTCGCATCCTTGCTGCCGCCGCCCCTCACCCCCGCCTTCGCGGGGGCAGGCTCCTAACCCTCCCCATTGAGTGCAGAAATGGGGAGAGGGGATTAACTCCCTCTCCCCATTGCCTTCAATGAGGAGAGGGTTGGAGTGAGGGGAGGCGGCGAAAAAATTCCTTCGATTCAGCAGACTTATCCCCGCCCCGTCGACCCTCCGCTACATTGATCCCGTCTCGCAGCAACGAGGGGCGTCGAACCGGTGGCGCACTGATTGGCGGTTGCGGGATGCAGGTTTGGGGCGAGCGAACGCATCGCACGATCCAGACGTTAGACCAGCACCCGCCTGAGTTTACTCAGGTCCTTGCGTTAAATGCTGCGGGTCTGCGAAAAATCCTGAGCGGAGCGTGTCTCACTCGCTTCGACCCCCTTCGGCCCACCCGTGCGGTGACGCACAGCTCCGCCCCCTCGCTCATTGACAGGATGACTCGTGACAAAAGGTTGTATGAGCATACCTGAGATGCGCCGGGACATCGCAAGCCGGCTGCGCAGGCTCGCTTTCCTCCAACTCGACCGCATGCGCCGGTTGACCGATAAAGACCGGCGGCTCAAACGAAAGCCCAAGGCGAAGTCGACACCACCGCCGAAACGCCCTTGAGTTTTCGCAGTTTGAAGTGAAGTTCTTCTCCCCCACTGATTTCCCGGACAAGTGCGCCCTCTTGCGCACGCAGATCCGGGACCTTTACCACTCTCGTGCAGGTAAAGGCCCCGGATCGGCAAGTGCAGGGCCGCCCGGGGAAACAGTGAGGGGAAATGAGAATTGAAGAACTTCGCCATGAATCCAACGCCAAAGCTCACACCCCTCCAAACACAAAAAAGGCACCGGGATTGCTCCAGGTGCCTTTTCATAGCTCCAGATACGACAAAGGCCCCGTGAGGGGCCCTTGGGTTTGCTGCTGTTAAGCAGCTTGCGAGGCAAAGACAGGCGGTTTCTTATCCTCCTGACGATCCGTTTCGGACTTTAGCGCGATGCCAATATACCGAATTCTTCCTGCAATCTTTTCTTTTTTGACGCCTAATTCACCAAATGCGCGACCAAACGTAGGAAGTGCTAGAGGCTCCTTTGTTTTCGTTTCACACCAGGCACAATAGTCTTCATAAAGCTCCGTTGCAGTAAGGCTGGAACCATCAGTGACTTCAATGCTCTCCTTGTAGAACCGCTCCACGTCGTTTTCAGGTGCGATCATTCTCGTAACAGCTGGGGCAGAACGATTGTCGTTCGCACCAGAACGCGGTTTCGCAATTTGTTGCACAGCGGGTTGCGCTGCCACCGCTACCGCAGCGGTGTTAAGTGTCGTCGCAGCCGCAGTCACCGGAACAAAGCGCGGTGCAGCGGGAGCTTTCACGTCATAGAGACGCCATTGGCTAAAGGCGACGTACATACCAAGACCCGAACCAACTTCGAGCAACAAGGCAACAGCCACAGACATAGCAGTCTGGACTTGAGAGATCTTCAGACCGGGAATGATGCCCGACAGAAGTGACACGAGTACTGCAGCTTGCGGATCGGCTTCCACCGCTCCAAGACCAGTCGAATGACCAGACACCTTAGCCTGAGCTTCAGCAATGCGCTTTTCCAGTCCGGTCGCCTGATGAGCAGAGCCCAATTCAGCTTCCAATGCGTGGAAACGGTCGCAAATCTTGCGCTCAGCAGCGCCGTCCATCTTCTTGCAGCCTTCCGACCATCCCCAAGCCTTTTGGGCCTTGAGACCTTCGATATCAGCCTGCACCGTAGCAGCTGGGCGATGCTGAGGGATCCAGCTGAGCTGGTCCTGCGCACGCTTCATATCTGCACGAGCGTCTTGATACTGCTGAGACTGCGTCAACCGCGAGCCAGCCGTGTCATCGCGGGTTTGAGCCGCATAACCAAGAGCCGACGTAAGCGAGTAACCAGTCACAACACTCCAGACGAGTGCCGATGCTGCTGCCTGCGACCACATTCTATTGCGCCATGCGGCGAAAAAGAAAAACGGCACAAGCGCTTTCATACAGTCTGCCGCGGCGCTTGCGGCGCCGAAGAGTTGACCATCGAACGGATTTCGCCCGAGGCTATAACCAAACTGCCAGTTCATAGCGGCGGATACAGCAAGCAAAACCCCTGCCGCTAATACCCCTAACACGCCTAAGGCATGTCTCATTGCCCTCTCCATTGAGATGGGCCGAAAGTTAAGCAAAACCAAATCGGCCTTTATTGTTCTTATCGATTGGTAGAAGGGAATACGCTTAAGTCCCGGCAAGATACCTTGCCTCACGGCTTGTTCTGAAACATCGCCAACCTGTGAGCATCTGGCTACTTCCCCAAGTCGCCAGCAGGTAAGTTAGTCGTCGAACGCCTCGTGTTGAGGACGCATACCGCTCTGACTTTCGCTTTATCCACATTCCAAGATCGCCGCTCGATCTTTAGCCTGTGCGTAACGCGCTTGAGGTCAGAAGGGCACAATATACAGACGCAATTAAACTCCCTGAAGAGACACCTAACTGAGTCGTCATGATTCGTTAAGCAAATTCAGCCCCCTACGATTTCGTCGCAGCATCCTGAGTTTGTTGCATTCAAGCAACGCCCCTCGGCAGGAAACGCATCCACGGATGTTTTACCGCAGTTATCCTCTTGCTCTCCCCACAAGCTCCACAGCCAAAGCCGAATGCGCTGCTCAATGATGATCGCGCACACCCGCGCAACACCCGCGCCAGCTCACGGCAAGCGTCGCCCCGTCTAGCGGCGGCCCACGACGCACGGCTTGCGCGGCGACTTACCCGTCCTGGAGCGAAGGTCTTTTTTACCGTTTGCGGCAATCTTGGATTGTTCTAACCGCGTCCACGGAGTATAGCTGTTTCCAGACCCTTACCCGCCACCGTCAAACTTTCCTCGAATTGTCAGGGCAGACAGATCGAGCTTTCGCCTTTCGTGGGGAAGTTGACGCTGAGTTGCCCCGGGATCACACGGTCGCTTTGGAGTAGACGGTTATGCGTTTCGCGAGTGTGCTTGGTGCCATCGGCGTCGGCCTGGCAATTGGTTCGGCGGCAGTGCTTGCCCCGCTGACCATGGGAACCCCAACGTCCGGGAGCGTCGGTAACGCCACTGCGAGCGAAACATCCTCAACGGTTCAATGGGCATCACAGTGGGGCCGGCAAGCCATCGGCGCGGTTCGTTCGCTCACCGGTTCGACGGCAAATTCCAGCGCAACGACAGCACCAACAAGGCCCGCTGCGATATCCGCCCAAACCACAGTAGCGACCACTCCAGGCCAGGATGCCAAGACGATCGACGACCTCGCACAACCTCACGCGTCCGGCACGGCCAAAGTCGCCGACGCCCGGATCGTGCAAACGCCTTGGGCTACTCAAGTCACGGTAGCCCCTGAATCCGCTCTACCCAAAAAGCTCACATCTTCGAAGCCCTCCTCGGACGAGCAGCGTCAAAGCCTCGTCCGCGATCTGCAAGCCGAACTCAAACGTGTCGGCTGCTATGACGGCGAACCCAATGGCCAATGGGGCGCGGCCTCTAAGCGCGCCATGGCGTCGTTCACCGAGCGCGTGAACGCAAGCCTCCCCTTCGAACAACCAGATTTCATCTTGCTCACCCTGGTTCAAGGTCATAAGGGCCGCGCCTGCGGTCAAGAATGCCCGGCAGGCCAAGGCATGGCCAACACCGGCCGCTGCATGCCCAATTCAATTCTGGCCCAGGCCGAACGCTCAAACCAGGCCGAACGCTCAAAGCAGGGCGATGGCAGAGAGTCCATCAAGCGCGATACAGTCGCCGCAGCCGCGTCCGTCGCCGCAGCCGCCGCTGTCACAGCAAAGTCAAACGATCAACCCAAGTCCAAACCTCGCGTCATCCAGCAAAACCCAGCCTCCATCGCCTCGGCCTGGGCCACGACGACGCTGGAAGCCCCGCTTGAGACCGGGTCGCTCGCGGCAAGCGCTGCCCCAGCACCGGTTCGGATCACGCGACCCCAGCAAACAGCATCTGTTGCTGCAGGCCTCACACCCGCGAAACCCCAAACCACAATGTCGGACGAGGCTCAAACCCCAACACGCCCGGTAGCAGTGCTTCCCGGTCGCATGGCCATCGGCGCACCATTGCCAGCCGTCACCGGAGCATCGCCTGCCCCGGCTGCCGGTCCGGTTCGTCCAGCCGCCACCCACATAGCCGCAGCCGACATCGCCTTACCGGCTGCCCCGCCAACGTCAGAGCCCGTGACCGCAACCAACGCGGAAGTCGCGCCCGCGCCACGCGCAAGGAGAGTTGTTCGCAGCCAGCCTATCGCCCGCGTTCAACCGGCCCTGCCTCACGCGCCAGCAGCTCCCCACGTTGTGAAGCGTTCTGAACCAGTCACCGTGCACCGTCCGCGCCCGGTACCGCGCTACTACGCCCAGCCGCAGTACGCGGGTAACAACTACGGGACGAACACCAGTGGCTCGAAATCTCGCCGCATGGTCTATGAAATGTTCCAGCGCCCCGACCGCAACTGAAGGCGAGTTCCCCAGCTCCGCCGCGCGTGGGATTGGTGGGGCGGCAGCAAGCGCCTGTCAGAGACCCGCATCGCCAACACCTAGGCTGTCTGCGCCCTGACCCACGCGACATACGCCTCGGTCCCGTCCTGCACCTCGACCGCCAGCAGCGCCGGATTGGCATACGTGTGCTTAGCCTTTACCGCAGCAAACACCGCCTCAACCCGCGCCCGCTGCGTCTTGATGATCGCCACCACCTCGGCGTCCTCGTGAACCACTCCCTCCCACGCGTAGATCGCCGTCATCCCCGGAATAATGTTCACGCACGCCGCCAACCGCTCGGCCACCAGAGTGCGTGCCACCACCGTCGCCGCCTCGCCGCTGGGAAAAGTTGCATAAACCAGCACAAGCCCAAGTCCTCCGGCCCCGGCCTGATAGTACTTTGATACCTCGCCGGTTTCTGGCATTGCTTGCCACCTCCTCTTGAACGGTTGCGCCGATGTCCAAACCCAAACCACCCTACAACCGCGTCGCCTTCGTTGCGAGCGACAGCCAGGAGGCCCAAGACGCGCTGGCCGCCCTTGTCGCCCGCTACGGCAACATTGCGCCCAAGGACGCCAACGCCATCGTCGCCCTCGGCGGCGACGGCCTCATGCTGCAAACCCTGCACCGGCATATGAACGACCACATCCCGATCTTCGGCATGAACTGCGGCTCCGTCGGCTTTCTCATGAACGAATACCGCGAGGAGGACTTACACGAACGCTTGGCCGAAGCCGAAGTCAGCCGCATCCATCCCCTCGCGATGCTTGCCCACGACCGCGCCGGCAAAGCCTACAAGGCACTCGCCATCAACGAAGTCTCGCTGTTTCGCGAAACAGCGCAAGCCGCCAAACTGCGCATTTCCATCGACGGCACGATCCGCATGCCTGAGCTGATCTGCGACGGCGTCCTCGTCGCAACACCGGCAGGGTCAACCGCCTATAACCTGTCGGCCCATGGCCCCATCGTCCCGCTCGATGCGCCGCTCCTTGCCCTGACGCCCATCAGCCCGTTCCGGCCAAGGCGCTGGCGTGGCGCACTGCTTCCCAACAAGGCCCGTATCACCATCGAAATTCTGGAAGCCGAAAAGCGCCCGGTCAGCGCGGTCGCCGACCATTTCGAAACCCGCTCCATCGTCCGCGTCGAAATCGAAAAAGCCCGCCACATCGAACTCTACATGATGTGCGACCCCGACCACTCCCTCGACGAACGTATCCTCGCCGAGCAGTTCGGGGTTTAAGACGCAGCTCAGCGAACAACCTCAATTGCTCAGCACAAAGCGCCGACTTCTGATCGGTGTCGAGACGCTTCTTAGGCTTAAATAGGTCTATCTTACAACCATTTAACTTCTAGGTTCGTCCCGGGTCCAGGGGCGAGCCCCTGGTCCAAGCGAAGCGACTTCACTTTGAGAGCGAAGCGACTTCACTTTGAGAGCGAAGCGACTTCACTTCACCCACCCCACCGCGTCATCACATCCGCCAGCTTTGGCCTGTCCCGGTCCTCAGGCTTCTCGGCTGCCGTGCCGACGTACACGAACCCGGCCACGCGCTCGCCGTCGCCCAATCCCAGCGCCGCCTTAACGCGCGGGCTATAGGCGACCCATTCCGTCACCCAGCACGTCCCAAAACCCAGCGCATTCGCGGCCAAACACAGATTGAAACACGCGGCGCCCGCCGACAAAACCTGCTCCCATTCCGGCGCCGCCGGATTGGGCACCACGCGCGAAATCACCGCAACGACGAGCGGCGACCGCATCAAGCGGCGGCGCTCGAAATCCAACCGGATCGGCGACGGCGGCTCCTTGTCCTCGGCGGCGCACGCTTGCGCAAACACCTCGCCCATTTGCGCCCGCGCATCGCCCTCGAATACGATAAACCGCCACGGTGCGAGCTTCTTATGATCGGGAACCCGCGCCGCGACTGTCAAGATCGTCTCAAGCTGTTCCGCCGACGGCCCCGGCGCGATCAATTTGTCGGGTTTCAACGAACGGCGCGTCCGCAACAGGTCGAGTGTGGCGTTTGTCATGATCGGTCCTACAAAATTTACGAGCCCCCTCGCTAATCCAATTCCGCTTCTGGTACAACGCCAGCAGTCAACACGGCTGAATGAGACGCACACCACATGGCGACGCCACGCACACCACGCCTCACGGCATTTTTCGCCGGCCTCATCGCAGCCGCCAGCTTCTCGTGGCTCACGCTCGCTGCCGCGGCGCAGGAGCCGCCATCCGCCATGATCGTCCTCGACGGCTCGGGCTCGATGTGGGGCCGCCTCGACGGTGACAAGAAGGCGTCCAAACTCGAACTCGCCCGCGAAGCGCTGCGCTCCAATCTGGCCACAACACCCGCCACCGCCAACCTCGGCCTGATGTCGTATGGCCACCGCCGCGCGGGCGATTGCAACGACATCGAGGCCATTTTGCCCCTCGCGGCAGGCGATCCCGCCCGCTTTAGCCCGCCGCTCGACAAACTCAATCCACGCGGCAAAGGCCCGGTCGCCGAAGCCCTCCGCCAAGCCGCTGCAGCGCTTGGCAAATCAAACCCGGCCAGCATCATCTTGATCCACGACAACGCTGACAACTGCCGCCAGGACCCGTGCGAGGCGGCAAGCCAAATTGCAGCGGCCAACCCCAACGTCAAGATCAACCTCGTCTCGCTCGGCATCGACCCCGATGAACTGGCCCGCATCTCCTGCGTCGCCAAAGCGACAGGCGGTCAGGTCTTTGACGTGAGGGAAGCGGCAAACCTGTCGGCCGCCGTAACCGACGCCTTCAAAGTCGCCCTGCTCGCCCAAGGCACGACGACCGCGCCGATCGCCACAAACGCCGCAGTGCCAAAAGCCGCCACGCCAACAGCCGCACCGTCCGCCCCGCCAAGCCTCGTCCTTGCGGCAAAACTCGTCGCAACATCGCCAAACCTCGCCGTCCCGGTCCGCTGGCGCGTGTTCAAATCCGGTGGCGATCAACCTGTCGTCGAAGCCACCGCCAGCACCTTGTCCACGCCCCTCGACCCCGGCAACTATACCGTCGAAGCCAACGTCGGCTTCGCCACCGCCCGCAAATCCGTCGACGTCGCTGAGAAAGGACCCACCCGCCTCGACGTATCGCTCGAAGCCGCAGCACTGCGCGTCACCGCGAAGGATCTCGCCGGCGGCGCGGCCTCCACGACAGCCCTGATCGCACTGAAAGCCGCAACGCCTGGTGGCCAGCCCTCGTCCCGCCCGCTCTGGATCGGCCGCACCCAGGAAGCCGACTTCATCCTGCCGGCCGGAACCTACGCGGTCCGCGCCACCGACAGCCTTGCCCAACGCGACGAAACGCTAACGCTCGCCCCCGGCAACGTCGTCAACAAAGACCTCATCATGGGTACCGGCCACCTCGAACTGACCGCCAGCGCCCAACCGGATGGCCCGGCCCTCGACGGCGTCACGTTCCTGATTGCCAAGGACGATCCCGAATCTCCCGACGGCCGCCGCGAAATCGCCCGCTCGGCATCCCAGCGCCCGGCGTTCGCGCTCCCAGCCGGCACCTATTACGTCACGGCCCGCACCGGCACCGCCGAAGTCCGCCAGCGCATCGCCGTGAGTGCTGGCGATAACGTCAAGCGCGCTATCGCGTTCGGTCTCGCCAAACTGATCGTGACGCCCGACATTCCAGCCGTCCGCAACGCTGCCCCCACGTCCAAGCCCGCAATTCAAACTCGCATTCTCAGCCTGGAAGGCGACCCCCGCGAACTCGCCCGCTCGGAAGCCGCAAGCCCTGAGTTCAAACTTGCCGCCGGACGCTACCGCATCGAATCAACTGTTACCGCACTCAACCTCAAAGCGGTCCAAGATATCGACCTCGACGCCGGCAGCACCCGCAGAGCAGCACCCAAACTCGACGCGAGCACCGTCACCTTGAGGCTGACGGCCGCCACCGCATCGCCCAGCCCGTCGTGGGAAATCCGCGACGCCCAGGGCGGCATCCTGCTGCGCTCAAACCTCGCAACGCCCAGCGTCCTCGTCGCACCCGGCCGCTACACCGCCCGGCTTGAAATCAATGACCGCCGCCTCGAAAAGCCCCTTGAAATTGCCGCCGGTGACCAGCCCCGAACCCTTGACTTCACTTTGCCGTAAAGCGCGATCCTGGAAACCGGGTCAAGCTCTTGCGCGCGTCTTCTCAGATGACCGTTGAGAGGTCCCAACACGTCCTGGCCGATCGTTGACTTTTTCAGGCCATATCTATTGCAGACAAGTGACTCAGTATGACGGTGGTAACATTGGGATCCATGGCGCACACGGGACGTATGGCTTTTCTTTTCACAGCGTGGCTTGCCGCCGCGCCGTTCGCCTATGCCCAACAGACTCCACAAGCCCCGGCAAATCAATCCGGCTCGACGACGGTGAACCGTTCCGGCGGCGACGCGGTAGCCGTCGCACCGGCGACGCTCAGCATCGCAGAAGTCCGCCTTGAAGCCCTCCTGACCTCCGATGGCCAGCACATTGACCAGGGCCTCATCTGGCGCGTGTTCAGCGGCAAACCCGGTCAGGACGGGAAGCCCAAGCTTGTCGCTACGCACCGCGAAGCAAGCCCCAGCCTGAAGATTGCACCCGGCGACTACACGGTCAATGTTGCCTTCGGCCGCGCCAATCTCACCCGCAAAATCACGGTCAAAACTACGGAGTCCAACGTCGAACAATTCGTCCTCAACGCCGGTGGGCTGCGAGTCACAGCCGACATTGGCGGCACCCAAGCCCCTGCCAATGCGATCACCTACACCATCCAGTCCGACGAACGCGATCAGTTCGGCAACCGCCCAACCATCATGACCGGCGCCAGGCCAGGCCTCATCATTCGCCTGAACGCCGGGATCTATCAGCTGACCTCGATCTATGGCGACGCGAACGCCATCGTGCGCGCCGACATCACCGTTGAAGCCGGCAAGCTGACCGAAGCCGCGTTGTCCCATGCCGCCGGCAAAGTCGCCTTCAAGCTCGTCACCGAACCCGGCGGCGATGCGGTCCCCGACACCCAATGGTCAATCCAAACGCCAGCGGGTGAAATCGTTAAAGAGAGCGTCGGCGCATTGCCAACCCACATCCTCGCACCCGGCACTTATGCCGCCTTCGCCAAAAAGGCCGGTAAAAGCTATCGCCGCGACTTCATGATACGCCCCGGCGACGTCGTCCAAGTCGAAGTCGTCGCGCAGTAAGTTGTTCGTAGTTCGGTGGGTCAGATGCCCTTTTGCAACGAAACCCAACAGCTTCCTAGGTGTTGGCTCCGAACGCGCGGGCCTGCGCCCTGACAGTCCCACCGGGATCATCAAACTCCGCTCTGCCCTATCAAATTCAAAACTTCGTCAGCACCCAATCCGTCGGGCAACCGGCCTTTTCCATGCGCTTGGCAGCACGCGTCGCCTCATCTGCCCGTTTCAACTCGGTATAAAGCGACCTCGCAAGCTGCCAATGCTCGCATGCCGTCGTCATATCGCCATGCGACTGCGCCAGATCACCCAGCTCAAGCCGCGCCACTGCTTCAACAGCAACGTCCTTGAGCTTCGACGCCAGCCGCGCGCACGCACGCAACTGCGTTGCAGCCTCCTCGTGCGCCCCTGCCGCCAAATGCTCATGCGCCCGCGCCAGCAAACTCGCTGGCGTCTGCCCATCGACCGCCAATTCCCATGCCGGACGCGGTCGCCGTCGAACGGGCGGACCCGGTACGGCCTCGGTCGCCGCCACTTCCGGAATGGCGACAACCAGCGGTCTAGACCGGACGGGTTCCGCAACAACGGCGTCTGGCTCGGGCCTGGCAATCGTGCGCGCGACAGGCTCTTGTGCACGTTCACCAGCACGCGCGATGTCTGCAACCCCGCCCACGACACCAGGTGCCACGACATCTTTCGCCGCCGGAACGACCACGGGTTCGGTTGGAGGATGCGCCTTGAACAGCACCACCGGCCCTGACGGCACGGGCTCGACCGCCCCCGCCGCTTCGGATGGCCCCGGTGCAATCGCATCAACCGGCTCGGCCCGGGCCACCACAACCGACCGCGTCCGTCCCAGCCAGCACGTCAAAAGCCACAACCCAACACACAGCGCAACAAACCCGCCCGCGAGCAAAATCATCTCGCCCATCGACAATCGTCCCATCACCTCAGTCATATTCCGCTCATGTTCCCCGAAATCCGCACACGGCGCGGCAACCCCATCGTTGATTTATCACGCTCATTCGGATCCAGGAATAATTACTCACCTCCTCAAGGTCGCACTTTGGTCGCTCCAAACCTTGACCTTCGCCCCGCAGCAGCCGCATGAACACAGGCGAAACCCACAAGCCTTCAAAAACAAGCCTTGAGAAACGGAACCGCCATGACCAAGCCGGACAATTCAGGCACCGCCGCCCACACCGGTTCCCCCGCTGAGCCATGGCATCCAGCCACCCAGGTCGTCCACGGCAGCCGCGACCCATCCAAGACCGCAGGCTTCGTCAACGCGCCAGTCTATCGCGGCTCGACCGTGCTGTTCCCGACCCTCGACAAGATCACCACCCGTGACCAGCCATTTACGTATGGCCGCCGTGGCAACCCGACGTCCTTTGAGCTGGAATCCGCCATCGCAGCGCTGGAAGGCGGCCACCGCACCATCCTCACGTCCTCGGGCTATCAGGCCGTAACCACCGCCCTCCTCGCCTTCGTCGAAGCTGGCGATAATATCCTGATGACCGATAGCGTCTACCAGCCCACGCGCGCCTTCTGTGACAAGATGCTGGCCAAACTCGGCGTCACCACGACCTACTACGACCCCACCCTTGGGATCGGCCTCGCCAGCCTCATCAAGCCCAACACCCGCCTCGTCTTCACCGAAAGCCCCGGTTCCCAAACCTTCGAAATGCAGGACATCCCAGCAATTTCCACGATCGCCAAAGCCCACAATCTTTGGCATCTGATGGATAACACATGGGCCAGCCCGCTCTATTTCAAGCCGTTCCAGCACGGCGTCGATGTCTCAATTCAGGCTCTGACCAAATACGTCGTCGGCCATTCCGATTGCATGCTCGGCTCGGTGACCTCGAACGCACGTGCCGCCAGCTACGTCAACGCTGCGAAGGAAACCTTGGGCACCTGCCCCGGCTCCGAAGAAACCTGGTTGGCGCTGCGCGGCCTGCGTACCCTCGACGTTCGCCTCGCGCGCCACCACGTATCCAGCGTCGCCATCGCGCAATGGCTGGGCTCCCACCCAGCCGTCGCAAAAGTCCTCCATCCAGCTTTACCAAGCCACCCCGGTCACGCCCTGTGGAAACGCGATTTCCTCGGCAGCTCCGGCCTGTTCACGATCATCTTGCACCCCGTCAGCCGCACCCAGCTCGCCGCCATGCTCGACGGCATGGCTCTCTTTGGCATGGGCTATTCCTGGGGCGGCTTTGAAAGCCTCATCGTTCCTTTCGACCCAACCTCATACCGCACAGCAACCCGCTGGTCGAACCACGGCCCCGCACTCCGCCTCCACATCGGCCTCGAAGATGTCACCGACCTCAAAGCCGACCTCGCAGCCGCCCTCGACCGGCTCACCGCCTGACCCGCGTCCCCCAGCAATCCCCGCCGGACTCTGATCCTGCGACTCAATTCCCCACTCCCCTCCTGACCCTGCGACCCATACCCCTTTTGGCCCATAGCGTGTATTTCGGCACCACACCATCCATTCCCAAAACAAAAACAGCAACTTATAAAACCCCCATCGCGTCAAAATCGCGCTTGCCAACGGCCCTGGTTTTGGCATCTAACGGCGTCACTGAACCGGCAAGCGACAACGAACTCAGCGGGGGCGCATAGTGGGCTTGATGCAGCTCTTCGGCGAACGCGGCTCGCAAACGGAGGCTATGGCTGACACGGTGGCCGATCAGCCGTCGCTCGAGCCCATCGGCGTCATCGACATCGGCTCGAACTCGGTCCGCCTCGTCGTCTACGACGGCGCCATCCGCTCCCCGACCCCTCTGTTCAACGAAAAAGTCCTGTGCGGATTAGGCCGTTCAGTCGCCTCGACCGGCAAACTTGGCGACGAAAGCATCGCCCGCGCCCTGGCGGCGCTCACACGGTTCCGGGCAATTGCACGGGTCCTGCGTGTCAAGAACTTACGCGCCATTGCAACGGCCGCGGTCCGCGACGCCAAGGACGGCTTGGAGTTCATCGCCCGCGGTCAGGACGCCTGCGGCATCCGCATCGAGATCCTGTCAGGCGAACAGGAAGCCTATTACGCCGCCCAGGGCATCAACATGGGCTTCATCAACGCCAACGGCATTGCCGGCGACCTCGGCGGCGGCAGCCTGGAACTCATCGACATTGACGGCCCCCGTCTCAAATCGGCAACGACCATGCCGGTCGGCGGTCTCCGGCTCATGGACTTGACCGGCGACAAGCTGGAGCGGGCCACACCGTTGATCGACGACGCCATCTCCCGCGTCACATGGCTAGGCCAAGGTAAGGACCGTCCCTTTTACGCCGTCGGCGGCACATGGCGCGCGCTCGCCAAAGTCCATATGGAGCAATCCAATTATCCCCTCCGTGTGATGCACGGCTACACCATCCCGGCCCGTACGGCGCTCGACTTCTGCGAACAGTTCCGCCGCGCCAAGAAACCTGCCCAAATCCCCGGAGTTGCTGACGTCGCCCGTGCCCGCCGCGAAGTGCTGCCTTATGGCGTCCTCGTCCTGGAACGGACCCTGCGAAAACTCGAATCATCCCAGGTCGTCTTCTCCGTCTTCGGCATCCGCGAAGGCCTCTTGTTCGCCCAGCTTGCCGCCCACGAACGCGAAAAAGACCCGCTGATTTGTTTTGCCGAGGACTACGCCCGCCTGCGCTCGCGTTCGCTAGAACACGCCCGCGAACTGTGCAGCTGGACCGACGCCCTTTGCTCCGCCACCACCCTCCCCGAAACCGTCGACGAGCGCCGCTTGCGCCATGCCGCCTGCCTGATGTCCGACATTGGCTGGCGCGCCCACCCCGACTATCGCGGCGAGCAAAGCCTCAACGTCTTGGCCCATGCAGCACTCGGCGGCATCGACCACCCAGGCCGCATTTTCCTTGCGCTGGCCGTATATTACCGCCACGCAGGCGCGGGCGATGCGACCGATGAACTATCCGAACGGCTGAAGGCCGTCATCTCCAAACGCCTGCAAAAGCGCGCACGCATTGTTGGCGCTGCCATCCGCGTTGCACATATGCTATCAATCGGCGTTGCGGGTGTAATCGACGAAACGCCGTTGAGCTACGAGCCGGGCCGCCTTGTTCTGACCCTGCCGCCATCCTACGCCGGACTTGACGGCGAAAGGCTGCGGCGTCGGCTGGAATCGCTGGCCCAGTTGTTGGATCGAACCAGCGAAGTCCGGCTCTCCCACTAACGGCAACTTTGGCATGCGTTTCATCTCGGCGTCGTATTTGTTACGACAATCTCAATTTCCGCCTAACCGGCAAAGGGTCCAAGAGTTCCATGGCTGACGATCTCTACAGCACTTTGGGCCTCAGCCGCACCGCGACGGACGATGACATTCGTAAGGCGTACCGCAAGCTCGCCAAAGAACACCATCCCGACCTCAATCCCGGCAAAAAAGCTGAGGAACAATTCAAGCGCATCGCGTCAGCCAACGACATCCTGTCAGACCCGGTCCGCCGCCGTCAGTACGATCGCGGCGAAATCGACGCCAACGGCGAACCCGCCTACGGCATGCGGTCGCCGCGCCCAAACCGCACCAGCACGGCTGGACGCGGCATGGACGACTTCGCCTTCGCCGATGTCTTCACCGACATGTTCGGCGGTGGCCGCAATAACGGCCGCGGCCAGGATGTCCGCTATAGCCTCGACGTCGATTTCGTTGAAGCCATCACGGGTGCCAAAAAGCGCGTCACGCTGCCAGAAGGTGGCGTCCTCGACCTCACCGTACCAGAAGGCGTCCAGGATGGTCAGGTGCTCCGCCTGAAAGGCAAAGGCGGCCAGGGTAGCGTCGAGCGCGGCGACGCGCTCGTCGAAATCAAAGTCCGCTCCCACGCGAATTTCAAGCGCATCGGCGACGATGTTGCCTTCGAAGTCCCCGTCACCATCGACGAAGCCGTTCTAGGTGGCAAAATCGAAGTCGCGACCGTCCAAGGCCGGGTCCAGCTCAACTTGCCCAAAGGCACCAATTCCGGCCAGGTCTTCCGCCTCAAAGGCAAAGGCGTCCGCAATGCAGGCAGCGGCGTCACCGGCGACGGCCTTGCCTCTATCCGCATCGTCATGCCCCCAGCCATCGACGACAGCCTGTCCTACTTCTTCTCCGAATGGCGCCAATCCCACAAATACGATGCGGGCCGCGGCTAACGAATAATTCGTGCGAGGCGAAATCGAGTATCCAAGGTCAATCGCATTCGGCCGAATGCAACGATAGCAGACGATCATGAAACCAAACATCCTCCGCAGAGTTGTACCAATGTTCAAATTGGACGCCTCAATGGAGAAAGCTATGAAGTTCCTTTCGATAGCAGTTATTGCAGGACTGAGCGCAATCGCTTTGACGGCAACGAGTGCCTCTGCTGCCGTGGTCTGCAACGACGACGGCGATTGCTGGCGCACGAAAGAAAAGTACGACTACAAGCCGGAATTCGGCGTCAAAATTTATGGCGACGATTGGAAATGGGAAGAAAAAGAAAGCACCAAGTATCGTTGGCGTGAATCCCAGGAAGGGCGTGGCTATTGGCGCAAGGGCGTCTGGATCGGCTTTTAATCGGTCCCGCTCCACAAAATCAACGGTTGCGAACATACCTGCGCAACCGTCCTTCTCAAATGATCGTCCTAACACCTGAGCTAAAGTCATGAAACAAATCGTAGTCGGACTTCTTGCTGTTATCGCCTTGGCCAGCCCTGCCACAGCCGGTGGCTTGGGTGAAGCGGCCGAACTCGAACACGCCCGCGCAAACGCCCGCGCCGGTGGCCCCATAAGCGAACGCGACGCCGAACTGCTGGAACGGCACGGCTGCTTGAGTGGCACCAAAAGCGCCTTCTGCAAAAGGCTCTCCCACCAGCGCTCTCACGAATCCAACCGCCGCCGCGACCGCAAGTAGGCCCAGGCCCCAAGTCGCCCAGGCCCCAAGTCGCGCCCAAGTCGGCGCAGGCCACACGCAACTCGCCCGCCGCGCACGTCTACCGTCCCGCGCGCCCCGCGCGAAGCCCGGCTTCATACCCGACCTTATACAGCGCTTTCATATAGTCCTTATCGAACAGGCTTCCTGCCACAAGGCTGAACGTGTCGGGAATGGACACAACTTTGAAATGCGACCCTGGCCGCGCAAACGCACCCTGTATTTTGCTGATATCTTGCAACGACTGATACTTGATCAGTGTCGACACCGCCCGCGCTGCCAGCGCCAGCGTCGTTGGCTCGGTCGCCTTGGTCTCGGTGCTGAGCTTGCCATTACGGATCAGCACCAGCCGCTGATCGCGCGGTTTACCGAAATACTTAGTCTCAAACCGCGCCATATCGAGCCCGGGCGGCGCAAAGAACACCTGAGCCGCCAGCCCGCCGTCGACGTGCAACTCCTCGATCGCCTGCCCGTCGACCGTGACATTGATCCTCACCGGCGGAAACGCCCCTGGCACCGCCGCCGACGCCATCAGAACGTCCGCGATCAGCTTGCGCCGGTCGGAACTCTTTTGCGATGCAATCCGCGTTACGTTCCAGATGTAGGGAATTTGCCGCTCGATGTCCGTCGTCTGAATCAGCAGCCGCCGCCCATGCTCGTACTCCGCCGCGAGTCGGTCCAGCATCTCCTCCGTCAACTCGGCCTCGACGATTTTACGCAAAGGAGATGCATCCAGCAGGCTCTCGCCCAACACGCCCAACGGCCCATTGCTCGTGTAAACGTCCTTATCCGAAATCCCGGTATAGATCCGCCGCAACGCGGCGTCGTAGTCCGCGCCCAGGAATGCAAACGGCGCTGCAAGCGCGCCCGTACTTACCCCGGTCACAATCTCAAACTTTGGCCGTGTCCCAGATGCCGTCCACCCGTTAAGGAAGCCAGCCGAAAACGCGCCGTCCGAACCACCGCCCGAAATCGCCAGAAAGTCCGCCGTCGTCCTTCGCCGACTATCCCCTCCGCTGGCCTGCGCAATCTGGCGATACTGCCGACCGATCATGGCAGTCGCACCCGCCGTCACCACATCGCCGCGAAACCGGATGTCGTTGAATCCTTCAACGATCACAGCTTGATGCGCCATCAACGGCACCGCCACCCGCGGCATGATCGTGGCACAACCGGGCAACCCGGCCGCCGCCGCCAACACCGCGACAACTCCGGCAAATCGGACAAATACCCTGCGGTACGCTGCTTCACCCTCAATCATACCCGCAACCAAGTCCGGGACGCGCGCAAGGTCAAGCCCACACGGCAATCAGAGTTCAAGAATCCCCAACTCCCGTGGCACAAGTGTCCGTACCGTGCGCCAAACCGGCCCACTTCAAGCACTTTACTTCTGCTCGACCTCGATCAGCACATCATGGCGCATGAGAAACGGCACACTGAACGGCGGATTATAACCGGCCAGATAGGGCTTGGAGATCGCTTTCACGCCATCGCGCGCCAGCAGCCGCTCCAACTCACCAGCCTTCGCCGCAAACCGCGCGGGGGTCGCATACCAGCCAAAACGCAATGCCGCCAGTGTCCGAGCCGGCAGTTGCACCAATGACACCCGCCCATCCTTCGGCTTGGGCAAATCCGCAATCGACTTGTACTTACTGGGCATCACAAACGCCATCGTCCCTGCGCCCATCACCACAGGGGCCGTCATGGCAATTTTCTCAGACACCGGCGGCGCGTTCATCACCACCGGTGCGGTCATCGCAATAGCCTCCTGCTTTTCGTTGCCGCCGAAAATATACCCAGCAATCGCCCGGAACGCCGTCCCCGTATCACCCATCGTCGGCATAGCCGTCTGGGCGGCAATCGACGGCTCATAGCGCCGCAACTCATACCCCCCAGGCGACCCGGTTACCACATATCTGGCCTCCTCGACCCCCGACACGATGAACAAGCTCCCGACCGTCCAAACCCCGAGCGACACCGCGAGCGCCCCGGTCACCCAACCCATAAATTTCCAAACCATACCGCCCTCCTGTTGCCTTCTCCAAACGCAACCAGGCACGAATTGGTTCTCCCCGGGACCATCTCGCAACAAGGCGTTAGCCCCGCGCACACGCCGGGGCCGCGCGTCATCAGGGATTGCGCAACATCAACGTGCTCGCTGACTTATCGGCCATGATGCGCCAATGACAATCACACCCCAGTCTCCCAGCTTGACCGGCCTGTCGCAGCAAGAGGCCATCCACCAATTGGCAAGGCATGGGCCGAACGCATTGCCCGAGGGCAAGGGTGTCAGCATTTGGCAACGGCTTGCCATGCAGTTCAAAAGCGCCCTGATTTACATCCTGCTCTGTGCACTCGCGCTCGATCTCGTGTTGTGGCTGCACGAGGGGGCAAAGACAGTTCCCTATGAAGCCATCGCCATCGCGCTCATCTTGATCCTCAATGCAGGTCTGGGCGCATATCAGGAAAGCAAGGCGGAAGAAGCGCTTGCGCGGTTGAAAGCGCTTGCCCTGCCATCGGCGTGGGTCATTCGCGATAGCGTGCTGACACAGATCCCGGCACACCAGATCGTTCCCGGCGATATTGTCCGCATCGAGGCCGGCGACCGGGTTCCCGCCGATGGCCGTTTGGTAGCCGGCAATGGCATCATGGCCGACGAGTCGATCCTGTCGGGTGAATCGCTGCCGGTCGACAAAGACCTGCAGGCCGAATTGTTCAGCGGCACGCTCATCGTGCGCAGCAAAGGCCATATCGAAGTTACGCGCACCGGGCCCCAAAGTTCGATGGGACGCCTCGCGACCATGCTGGGCGGCATCGAAGCCAGCCAGACGCCGCTCGAACGCCGTCTGGGCGAATTCGGAAATCAGGTTGCCGCTGCTATCCTGACAGTTGGTGCCGTTCTCATCATCGGCGGAGTAATCATCGAAGGCACCACCCATCTGGGCCAGATCATCCTGTTTGCAGTCGCGTTAGCGGTGGCAGCGGTCCCTGAAGGGCTGCCGGCTGTTCTGACCTTGACGCTGGCAATGGGCGTCGAGCGGCTCGCCAAACGCAAGGCCATCGTTCGCCGCCTCAGCGCAGTCGAGGCGCTAGGTTCCGTTACCGTCATTGCCACCGACAAAACTGGAACACTGACCGAAAACAAGATGCACGTTCGCGGCATGGATACCCCCGATGCTAAACGCGCGCTGCAAGCAATGATTTTGGCCAACGACGCCGAGTTGGCGACCGGGGCAGGCGATCCCCTTGAGGTCGCACTACTTCACTACGCCGCAGCCCAAGGCACCGACCCAGCGGGCGTGCTGACAGCAAACCCAAGGCTGTCAAGCAGCCCCTTCGACAGCGTGACCAAGTTTATGCGGGTCACGGTAGATCAATCCGGCAAGCAGGTGAGCTATCTCAAAGGCGCACCGGAAGTGCTGATCGAGCGCAGCACACTTTCGCCTGCAGAACAGCGCGAATGGGAGGGCAAGGCCCTGGAGCACGCCAAAGCGGGCTATCGCGTACTTGCTCTGGGCTGGCGTCAAGACGATACCGCTGCCGGAACCGATCACGACATTACCTTCCTCGGCTTGGTCATGCTGTGGGATCCGCCGCGCCCCGAAGTTCCTGAAGCGCTGGCACGAGCCAAAGCGGCCGGCATTCGCGTCATGATGCTGACCGGCGACCACCCGGCGACCGCAAAAGCAGTCGGAGACGCAATCGGCATTCCGTCAAAGCGCGTCGTGACGGGACGCGAACTCGAAGAATTGACGTCCGGGCAGATCCGCGAACTCGTCCGCCATGTCAACGTGTTTGCCCGCGTGGAGCCTCAACACAAGCTCCAGCTTGTCGAGGCGCTCAAAGCCAACGGCGAGATCGTTGCCGTCACGGGTGACGGCGTCAACGACGCCCCCGCCCTCAAGCGCTCCGACGTCGGCATTGCCATGGGAATGCGCGGCAGTGACGTGTCTCGCGAAGTGGCCGACGTCGTGCTGCTCGACGACAATTTCGCGACCATAGTTGCAGCCATCGAGGAAGGCCGCAACATCTACGAAAACATCCAGAAATTTATCCGCTTCTTTTTTTCAACCGACCTTGCCCTCATCGTCTTGATGATGGCGGGACTTGCAATTGCATTCCTGCTCGGTCTGAAAGAACCATCAGGTGCCACATTCCTGCTGCCGCTTACGGCCGTTCAACTGCTCTGGATTAACGTCGTCGCCGATGGACCGCCAGCCCTTGCTCTTGCATTTGACGTCAACCCCGGCGTTATGAGCCGCCCACCCCGTCCGCCCAGATCCAAGCTGCTCGATTCCGCAGCCATTCACTTTATTCTCGTCAGCGCGACCGCCAAAGTGATCGGGGGAATTGCGGTTTTCATAGCCATGCCCCGGTTTGGCTATTCGCCTGATGAAACCCGCACAGCATTGTTTCTCTACGAGGCTATTCTCCAGCTTGTCTTCATCTATCCCGTCAGGCGCGTAGGCTCGCCACCTGCGCGCAACGACTGGGTCCATTGGGCGATTGCCGTCAGCCTCATGCTGCAAGCGTTGACAATGCTGTTCGCGCCGTTGCGGAACTTGCTTGGTCTGGTGCCCATCGGTGCACCAGCTTTGGGTGCGGTCACCGCCGCTATCCTTGTGACCTGGGCAATTGCAGAATGGTTTGTTCGTCGCAACACTTAACTCGGAAAACCCACGGCAAGTCCGAAAACTAGAACAGAACGGCACGGGCATCACGCCCTTACCTGCACTTGGCCCACTCGCCCCTCAAATCCGTCTTCTTCAAAATCCAATTGAAATTCGCCGCATTCGCCATCGGACAAACCCGCAGCTTTTCCTGTTCCGCCCATTGCGCAAATGCTGCCCCATCCATCGCCTTGTCTGTCCCCGTCTCAGGATACGTCACCCCAAAAACCGCCTTTCCCCGCTTCGTGAACATGTCATATCCAAATCGCCCCTCCTCCAGTTTTACATTATCCTTCGTCAGGCAATGATGCCGCCGACTTTTACGGTCTGGCTCCTCAAAGCACCCCTCATTCAAAGCCCAATCAAAATACGCGACCAATTGCGGGATCTGGTGCCCATCGTTCTTCAATCCAGCCGACAACCCGCGCTTATGTGCTTCGTTTGCCAGCCACATATTAAAATATAGCTGATCCCACGACGTTATCGCGCGGTCCTTGCCATCTACCGCTTTGAATGTGCCCGCCCTCGGTTCGCCCTTTGCGTTCTCCTGATAAACATCGACGTTATCGAATTCGACCCCATCGAACCCCTTATTCTTGCAGATATCGAGCCGCGCCCGCAATATCACTGCCAAGGCCGAATCGGAATCCTGAACATCAGCCACATTGACCCACCGCTCGAATTCATCCGGCCAGTCTTCGTTGGTTTTCCCCAAAATCCGTTCGGGATATGCTGCAGCATCCGGCCGCTTCGCCTCCCATGTTCCAGCCGAAATATAACAAACGACCTTGCGCCCCGGGCGCCGCTTCAAATCGGCAATCGTCTCGGCGGATGTATATTCGAAATCGACATTATACATATCCACATCGCGATACGGCGGCACGAGGTTCTTATCCAAATACCAATCCCAGCTCGTCTTCAAATCCGGGTGCCAGCAGTTAGGACAGGCCACCGGCTGCGGCAATGCAGGCTTGCCCCAGCCCGAACCCGGAGCACACACGACCGCCGCGGTCATCACGGCGACAAACCTCATCATGCGATCCCTCGCGTCACCATCATCTCAAACACCAGTTCCAGTTCCGCCGCCGCCCGCTTTCCCTTGCCGCCATCTGACAACGCAAACTGGCCAATCAGGGCATGATAAGCAAACCGCGACCGCGCCCGTGCTTCCGCCCGCTTAAAGCCCAGCCCCGTAAACAACCCCTCCAAATACCGGGTCCGCTCCCCGTCAATCTCATCCTGCGCCAGGCGCGCCGCCTCGTCGTTTGCAGCCCATGCCCGCACCTGGCGTTCCAGCCGGCCATCGGCCGTGAATACGATCATCATCAGCTCATGCATCCGCTCGCGTGGATCGCAGCCTTTGGCCTCGACCTGAACAATAATGTCGGCCGTCGCCCGCGCCTTCCATGCCACCAAGACAGCCGTCAACAACGCCTGCCTGTCGGCAAAATGCCAATAAAAGCTGCCCTTCGTGACGCCCAGCGCCTCCGCCAGCCGCTCGATCCGCACGCCATCGACGCCGTGATCCGCCAGCGCCTTGAGCCCCGCCACCACCCACGCATCCTTACCGAGCCGCTTGCTCATTGCACCCTTTCACACGCGCACACCAGCATCCATACGCCACCGTATTGACACCTGCAAGCAGGCCGTCTAATTACTAACCATACGCAACCGTATGGAGCTATGGAATGACCAGCCTCCCTCTCGCGGCCGCAGCCGCACTGACGGTGTTCATCGGCATCGTCCATTCCTGGCTCGGCGAAGTCAGAATTGTGACCCCGCTCATCGCTGGACCAATCCGCGCACCGCT
This sequence comes from Hyphomicrobiaceae bacterium, assembly GCA_040080145.1. Taxonomy (GTDB): domain Bacteria; phylum Pseudomonadota; class Alphaproteobacteria; order Rhizobiales; family Hyphomicrobiaceae; genus JANXVY01. The sequence goes on along the minus strand of JBEBJA010000104.1, from coordinate 5,815 downwards.
CATGGAAAAAAGCGCCTTCGCGCGGGGAGTCGTGCGTTTCGCGTGGCACATCACGACCATCGCATGGTGGGGGTTTGCAGCCATTCTGGCGGCCTTCGCGACCGGTCCGCTCGGCGGCCACGACCGCATCGTCCTGGCCGCCATCGCGGCGACCTTCATTATCTCAGGGCTCGTAACTCTGATCTCGAGCCGCGGCCGTCACCTAGCCTGGCCGATCTTCCTGGCCATCGGCGGTCTCTCAATTGTCCCGCTATTCTAATAGGCGCGGATCCAGGGTCCACGACCCTGGCGCGATCAACCCCGCCGCAAAAATCGGTATCCAATCGCCGCCCACACCATCCCAAACAGCCCTTGCGCTACGAATATCCCCGCCGCTGCCCGTCCAGGCTCGTAGATGAATGGCATCCGCAGCCATGCGGCGAGCCAGATCAACGCCATGCCAGCCAAGCCCGCACCAAATCCTGCGATAATGATCTTGCCCGCCTGATCGCACTGTTTGCCAAGCCACAACCCAAGTCCGATGACGACGGGATTGAGCGCTGCAATCGCGGCGACGGTGACGAGATCGACGTTAGGCTGAAGTTCGGGTGTCATACCTCAACCCCGGCCTTTCGGTTCATCGAGACCAGAGGCTTCGCCGTCATTGAAGCCCTCATCCTCAGTCTTGGCCCGCAGCTTTTCCTCTTCGTATTGCACGAACCAGCCAATCATATTGCGCCATTGCGAGCCAACCATTTCGACCATTTCCGGCGGCATCCCGCGCGCCTGGGCCTGCGCCCGCACCTTGTCGATCACCTGTTGAATCCGCCACGGCACCACCGCGCCTTCGGTGCCAGCCGCCTGCTTGATCTGCCACGCCCGGTCAACGTACCCGAACCGGTCCGCGATCAAATCCACCAACTGCGCATCAATGCGATCAATCTGCGCGCGCACCTGCCCCATGTCGGCGCATTCCCAAGGCTTTTTCGGATCCATGATCTGTCCAATTCGCGATTTTCTTGCTCAAGGTTTGGCCTTACCCCCTGGCCACTCCCATGACAAGCGCAAGGGTGTCCCGCCCCTCACAACCGCCCCTTCGTTTTCTTGACCGCAGCCATCGCCCCGCCGCACTCGGGCGGCACGTCCGCAGCCTTTCCTTCCGCCTTCAACGCCTGCCATTTTTCGCAGATCCGTGCCTGTTCACCAGCCGCCAGCACACCGCCCACAGTCATCAGTCGCGTCGTCATTTGAGCATACATCGTGGGCCGCTGTTGCTTGAACCGTTCAATCTCGGCGAGTGGCCAGTCGGTAATCTCGACATCCGTTCTGACATTCCGGCCAAACAATGATCGTCCCTCTTTGGAGGCGCCGAAGTGAAAATACCCCACATTCACGATCTCGCCCGCAGCAACCGAAAAACGCGCATAGCTCGTGCCCATCAGTTGCCCGCCCGCCGGATCGGAGACGAACGTCTGCTGGCTGTTTTGAGCCACGCACGAATAGCCGATGATGTGATGTTCGCCCGGTTCAAGCGCGACCTCGGCGACCTGCGAGGCCGTGATCGACCGCAAATTCGCGACCATGATGACCTGTCCGCGCTTATAGCCCTCGCCCGCCCGCGTTCCAAGCAGCACCCGCGTATGCAGACACGTCGGCGACGCCGACCCCACCCGGATCAACGCCACGCCCTTCTGCGCACTCGCAAGCTTCGCCGGCGTCACGTTCTCATCGACTCGCGACGTCTGCGCACACCCAGCCAGCGCCAGTCCAGCCAGCACTAAAACCCCACGCCACCCCACGCCATCCCCCTACTCTTGCCATCTCGTCAGTGAACCCCACTTCCAACCGCCGCACAATGCCCAACTTGTAGGTTGGGTTAGATGCCCCTTGCATCGTAACCCAACACGCGTTGAACCCGGACGCCTGTCTACCTTTGCCCTTCATGCACATAAGCCGACATCGCAAGCCCGAGCGCCACCATCATCCCAAGCATCGCCGTCCCGCCATACGAGATCAGCGGCAGCGGCACACCGACCACCGGCACCAGCCCCGTCACCATCCCCACGTTGATCAACACATAGATCGACACCGACAGCGCCGCGCCCGCAATCACCAGCCGGGAAAACCCCTGCCGGCTGCCAAACGCCATGACGAAAAGCGTGCCGATCAGCAGGGCAAACAATCCAAGCACCATGCACGCGCCCGTAAACCCCCACTCCTCGCCGATCATCGCAAAAATGAAATCCGTCATCTTCTCCGGCACGAAATCGAGCTGATTCTGCGTTCCTTTGAGATAGCCCTGTCCGTTCAATCCGCCCGCCCCCAGCGCAATCTTCGCCTGCGTGATGTGATAGCCTGCCCCCAGCGGATCAGAGGCCGGATCGAGAAAAATCTCAATCCGCTTGCGCTGATAATCATGCAGATGCGCGCCCACTTGCGGCAGCACCGCCAGCACCCCAACCAAGCCCGCCGCGAAATACCATACTGACACCCCCGCCAGGAACATCATCCCAAGCCCCAGCCCGGCAAACAGCATCGCCGTGCCCAGGTCCGGCTGCTTCAACGTCAGCACAATAGGCACCGCCATCAACGCGAGCGGCACACCCACCCAGCGCAATCGCGAAACGGACGCCGCGGGCAGTGCTGCATAAAACCGCGCCAGCACCAGCACCAGCGCGACCTTCATGAACTCCGACGGCTGGATCGTCGTGCCCCCCAACGACAGCCACCGCTTGGCCCCCATCGCCTCTGACCCAATCAGCGGGACCGCCGCCAGCAATGCCAGCGCCGCGAGATACACCGGCACCGCCGCTTGCATCCAGACCTTCACCGGCACCAGCGCACACCCAAGCAGTACCGCAACACCCGCCGCGCACCGTACCGCATGGCGCTGAGCCCATGGCTCGAACGATCCGCCCGCCACCGAATACAACGTCGCAACACCGGTCCCGGCCAGCAACAGCACAAGCACGATAACCAGCCAGTTCACCCGCGCCAGCTTCTGCAATACCGATAAGGCGCGGTGCGTTTCAAACATCGGCGCTCACCTGACTTCCGCCCGCTTGCCCGCACCTTCACCCACAACCGGCCCATCCCCAGCAAGAGGCACTTCCGTGCGCGCCAAGTGTTTGTCGCCCTCGACCAGCATAGCTACCACATCCCGCACCAGCGGCCCGGCCATCGTACCGCCCCCACCTGCATGTTCGAGAACCACCGCCACCGCATAGCGCGGCTTGCCGGCCGGCAGAAACGCCACGAACAACGCATGATCGCGCTGCTTGAGATCGAGTGCGGTACTCCGGTCGCGATCCGCTGACGCCCGGCTCACCTGAGACGTTCCGGTCTTTCCCGCAATCACCATCTCCCCATCGTCGATATCCGCCGCCTGCCCTGTCCCGCCCGGCTCGTTGACGACCCCCACCATCGCCTTTCGCACAGCCTCCAGCGCCGCCGGTGCAATCGCCATCGTTGCAAACTGCGGATCGGGATCGCCCTCGGGCCGGGCCACCAGCGTCGGCGTCACGGCCCTGCCGGTCGCAATCCGCGCCGTCATCACCGCGAGCTGCAGCGGCGTTGCCAGCACATACCCTTGACCGATCCCCGCCATGACCGTCTCGCCAAGCAGCCACCCGGTCTTGCTCCGGTTGCGCTTCCATCCCGGTGTCGGAATAAGCCCAGCCTTCTGCTGGCTGATCCCCGCATCATAAGTCTGCCCAAGCCCAAGCTCGCGCGCCTTTACCGCAATGGCCTCCATCCCAACCCGCCGCGCCACCTCATAGAAATAGCAGTCGCAGCTTTCGCGCAGCGCCTTATGCAGGTCGCTCGTGATATGCCCCTTGCGGTTCCAGCACCGGAACACGTGCCCAGCAATTGTGACATCGCCCCAGCACTCGATCTTTTCCTTGACCGTCAACAGCCCCGCCTCCAACCCCGCCAGTGCCGTCACCATCTTGAATGTCGAACCCGGCGGATACTGCCCTGCAATGGCGCGATTGAGCAACGGCTTGTCCGGGTTCGACGCCACCGCCTGCCACGCCGCCTTCGACTGCACGCCGCTCAACCGCCCTGCATCGAACGTCGGCGTCGAGGCCATCACGCGCACCTCGCCCGTCACGCAATCAAGCACCACGCACGCCCCCGGCCGGCCATCCCGCGCCAGCCTGTCCATCACCTGCATTTGCAGCTTGGTATCGACCGTCAACCGCACATCCCGCCCGGCAAGCGGCGCCGTCTCGCTCACCCGTCGCACAAACCGGCTACGCGCATCGACCTCGATCTGCACCTGACCGCCAACCCCGCGCAACTCCGTCTCCATCCCGGCTTCGACGCCGGCCTTACCCACCCGTGCATCGGCCAGCCGCAAAATCGGATCGTCGTCCAGCGCCCTCCTATCGACCGCGCCAACATACCCCACGATGTGAGCCATACTGTGCGCTTCCCGCTCGCGCGCGGGATACGACCGCACCCAAATCGTCTCCGCCCGCACCCCAGGCAAGTCAGACGCCCGCAACTGCAACGCCGCGACCTGTTCGAACGTCACCCCCTCGCTCACGAGCAGCGGAATGTGGCGCGCTTGCCCGCGCGCCTTGGCAAATAGCCGCTCCTGATCCTCATGCGACAAGCCCACCATCGGGGCCAGCCGTCCAAGCAATGGCCGCAGATCACGCAGATCTCCACCAGGCTCAGGGATCACCAGAATTCGGAACACCTCGCGGTTCGCCGCCAGCACATTTCCTGCCGCATCGACAATCCGCCCTCTCATCGGTGCAGTCGGAATGATCCGCGTCCGGTTGTCCAGCGCCTGCCCGGCGATCTCGACCGCCTCAAGAACCTGCAACTGATAGAGCCTCGACCCAAGCGCACCGAACGCCGCCGCATGCGCCAAGCCGATAAGCAGACCGCGCCGGCGGAACGAAACCGCAGCCTCCCGCTCCTCCTGGTCGCCGTCGCGAATGACCAGCCCGCCACCTCGAATGGCCACCCCAGACGGTCGCGCAAATCCTCTAGCCGCAAGTCCTCTAGCCGCAAGTCCTACAGCGCGACGTGGCAGCAAGCGCTTGATCATGGTCGCCCCTCGCGATCAAACGCATGTGGCCCGCTTGCTTGAACCGTCGCGACCCGCAGCACCGCCGCAAGCACGGGATAAACTGCGACGGCCAACGCGATCGCTTGTCCTACCTGACCAGGCGATGGTAACGCTGCGTCAAATAAAACCAGCAAGACCAGCTGCAACCCACTCGCCAGCCCAAGACACCCAGCCAGCATTGCCGTCCGATGCGCCAGCCCCGCATTGGCAAAGTCAGCGACCGCCGCCGCCAGCAGCGCCACCGCCACATAAATCAGCGCCCAAGCTCCCAACGGCCCAAACGACACCGCATCGAGCACCAGCCCCGCCAGAAACACCAACGCAACCGGCAGTCCGCGCGCGCCCGTCACAACCCAATAAAAGATCACCATCACCGGAACCAGCGCCGCCGCCGGAAACGCGCCTTGCCCCCCCGGAGCCGCCGCAATCAGCACCGCCAGCACCAGCGACGCGCCCGGCAAAATCGCGCGCCAAACCGTGTACCAAGTTACAGCAGCGCCTCCCGTCAGTGCCGGTCTGGCAAGCCAAGCCGTCATTTGACCACCGCCTTTAGCCTGGACCCGGCCGACTCCCGCTCGCCTTTCCCATTCTGCGCGTCGCCGGCGTCAGATGCCGGCACCTCGACTTGCAGCACGCCAACGGCAAACGGCGCATCGTCAGCCGCCGTCAAAGCCACCCGCCACCCGGCCCCGTCGGACACCACAACGCCGACCGCCAGCCCGCGCGGAAATACGCCCCCCAACCCCGATG
>JBEBJA010000101.1:0-12838 GCA_040080145.1 Hyphomicrobiaceae bacterium | reverse complement strand
ATCCGCGCGTGGGGTTGGTGGGGCGGCCACGCGCAAAGTATAGAGAATACCAGCCCGCAGGCTGCGCAACCAAGAGTCAAAACTTCTGCGGGCTGGTATTAGGTTAGGATGCCCTTGCATCCGTAACCCAACACTTTCACTCTGCACCCGAGCCATCAATGACCGACTCCAACCCCATCTCCCCCACACGCCGCGAACGCGGCATCGCCGCCCTCACCCGCATCCACGGCGAACGCGGCATGGGCTACGTCGCAGCGTTGCGCGAAACCTTCCCCGACTTCGCCGATATGCTGGTCGATTTCCCCTATGGCGACATCTACGCCCGCGATGGGCTAGACCCGAAATCACGCCAGATCGCCACCATCTCCGCCCTCACCATACTAGGCGACAGCCGCCACGAACTCGAAATCCATATTCAGAGCGCCCTCCGCATCGGCCTCACCCGCACCGAGATTGTCGAAGTCATTATGCAAATGGCCATCTACGGCGGCTTTCCCCGCGCCCTGTCAGCCCTCTCCGCCGCCAAATCCGCCTTCGCCACCGCCGATCAGCAAAATTCCTGACCTACTCCTACTCCCACTCCCACTCCCCACTCCCCACTCACACCAACTTCTCCACCGTCACCAGCGTATCCGCCTCGTCCGCCGGCTTGTCCCACCGGATCCGGTGCACACGAGGGAACCGCATCGCGACCCCGGATTTATGCCGCGCCGACCGGTGCACCGCATCAAACGCGATCTCCAAAACGATGCCCGGCGCAACACTCAACACCGGCCCGAACCGCTCCACCGTATGCCCCCGGATCCACTTATCGAGTTCCTTTAACTCCCCATCCGTAAACCCCGAATACGCCTTCCCGACCGGCACCAGTTCTCGCGCACCATCCGCGCCGACACGCCAAACCCCGAACGTATAATCGGAATAAAACGAACTCCGCTTTCCCGATCCGCGCTGCGCATACATCAGCACGCAATCGAGCGTCAGCGCCGCCCGCTTCCACTTGTACCATTGCCCCTTGACGCGCCCCGCCAGATACGCGCTATCCCTCCGCTTGAGCATCAGCCCCTCGATGGCCTCCGCCCGCGCGCCGCCCCACAGCGCATTCAGCTCATCAAACGTCGCGAATTCAATCAGCGGGCTGACATCGCTCTGGCGCGGCACACGCCGCCCATGCCATGCCTCAAGCAGCATCCGCCGCGCGTCGAACGGCAGCGCCCGCAGATCGTCCTCGCCCTCGAATAGAATATCGTACAGACGCACGAACGCTGGATAATCCCGCAGCATCTTCGCCGTGACGCTCTTACGATTGAGCCGCTGCTGCAAGTCGTTGAACGGCGCAACGACACCCTCGCGCACCACCAGCATCTCCCCATCAACCACGCACGTCATCCCGGCAAACGCCGAACACACCTCGGGAAACGCCGCCGAAATATCGTCGCCCGCCCGCGAGAACATCCGCACGTCGTCACCCTTGGCCGAAATCTGCACCCGGATTCCGTCCCACTTCCACTCGGCAACCAAGTCTTCCGGGTTCAAGCCATTCCACTCGCTCTCCTCAATCGGATGCGCCAGCATTACCGGCCTGAACATCGGCTTCGAACCCGGATCGGGCCGTTCCGCTCTCCCTTCCAGCCACGCAAACAGCGGAATGAACGGCGCATCGACACCGTGCCAGATCTCCTCGATCTCGCCCACGTCGCGCTTGCCCCATTCCGCCAAAGCAACCTTGGCCAACCGCGCCGAAACGCCAGCCCGTGGCGCGCCACCCAGCAGCTTCAACAGCGCCCACCGCCCCCGCGCATCCAGCCTGTCGAGCGCCGAGGCGAGTAGCGCATTCACGCCCCCACGCGGCACGCTCTGAAAAGCATCCACGACCTCCGCCAGTCGCGGGGCAGACTCAGTCACACCTCCCTCAGGCCACAACAGTGCGACCGTCTCCGCCGTATCGCCGATGTAGTCTCGCGACAGTTTGTAGAGCACCGGATCAACCCGCTCGCCAACGATCTCCAGCAAAACCCGCCGCAGTGAGATCCTGACCGGCACCTGATCCGTCAACACCGCCAGCGCCCACCCGCGATCAGGATCGGGTGCCACCCCAAAATACGCAACCAGCAGCGCAATCTTGCGATTGCGCGACGGCGTTAAAACCAACCGGTCGAGCAACTCCGCAAACAACTGCATGGTGTTACTAACGTCCCAAAAAGAGCAGGGGTTTGGGGGAGCATCCCCCAATTGGGTGTGGGCGAAAGCCCGCCCGCGCAGCGCTAATCCCCCTCATCCTCGCGCCCGACCAGCGTGAGCGCGCGCCCCCTGATCCCCATCAACGCCAGCTGCCGCACCAGTGCGTCTTCCCGCCCATGCGTGACCCATACTTCCTGCGCCCCGGTCTCCACAATCGTATCTATCAGCTCCGGCCAATCCGCATGATCCGAGATCACCAGCGGCAGTTCCACGCCCGACTGCCGGACCCGCCCGCGCGTCCGCATCCAGCCGCTGGCAAACACCGTCACCGGATCAGTAAACCGCCGCGACCAGCGATCCCCAATTGCCGACGGCGGACACATCACCAGCGCCGTAGCAACTTCGACCGGTGGCGCCTCCATCACCGGTCGCACGTCACCAAACGACTGCCCGAACGCCTCATACATCGCAGTCAACCCGACCAGCGACGTATGCAGATAAATCGGCTTATCGAACCCCGCGAGCCGCAACACCTTGAGCAACCGCTGGCACTTCCCGAGCCCATAAACCCCAACGAGATGCGCCCGCTCAGGCTGCGCGGCAATCGACGCCATCAACCGCAAGATCTCTTGCTCGGCCAACTCATGCTTGAACACGGGTAACGCGAACGTCGCCTCGGTCACGAACACATCGCACGGCACAACCTCGAACGCAGCGCAGGTCGGATCCCTCGCTCGCTTGTAATCGCCCGAAATCACCGCGCGCTGTCCGGCATACTCCAGCACCACCTGCGCCGACCCGAAAATATGCCCAGCCGGCACCAGCCGCACACCCACGCCGTTGACGCACACCGCGTCACCCAAGGCCGGCGTCTGAAAAGCCCCTGCGCACCGTTCACCGTAGCGCACGCGCATGATCGCAGCCGTCTCGGCCGTCGCCAGCACATGGGCATGCCCCGAACGCGCATGATCGGAGTGCCCGTGTGTAATCACGGCCCGGTCGACCGCCGCGCGCGGGTCAATATAAAATTGACCCGGTTCGCACCACAGCCCCTGCTGCCTGGGAAACAGCCACGTCTCAACCCGCGAAGGCGCATGTATCAGATCGCTTGACCCCATCAAACGTATATAGGGTGCAATTCCTTCAGACCGAAATGCCGGTCAGGCAATAATATCCGGGCGCAGCTGGTCTTCCACGCTCGTCATTTGATCTTTGATCGCCAGCTTTCGCTTCTTCAGCCGCTTGATATGTAATTGATCGGTGATCGCCGCAGCCTCAAGCGCCGCGATCTCGGCGTCGAGATCGCGATGTTCTCCGCGCAACCGGATCAGTTCGTCTCGCAAATCACGTTCGTCTTGCCGTGCCATAGTTTTCCGCCGCCCCTGGCGTTCGAAGGTGTGAAACTAAACGACCAGTCCCCATGCGGGCGGACTATCGTCGTGATTTCTGCCGCAAGCAAGTGGTACCGGCCCGGATGAAGTAAAACGCTTACCACAACGCCGTTTGCCAAAGTTGGACCAGCACGCGCCACCGGATGTCCATACCACCGTGCTGCAGTAGCGAAAAATTGAACGAAGTGGTTAGTAAATTTTTTTCGAGACCGATAAAATTGACGCACTGCGCAATGGACAGAGAATTATCATCATGTCACCATGTCACTGTCGTGAAATCGCTAGCGGAGGATTGGATGTCACTATCGACTCATCTCTCAGAGCTTACCGAGAAGCATAAGCTTCTTGAGCGCAAAATCGCAGAGTCCTTGGCCCGGCCAAGTACCGATGATCTGGAGATACTTCGGTTGAAGCGAGAAAAGCTCAAACTCAAAGACCGCATCACCGAGCTGAAGTCATGAGACCCACCCCAAGTTGACCGGGAGTCAAGTTGACCTGTACTCAAGTTGACCTGCACCCAAGTAGCCGTGAAATTATGAAAGGCGCGAGTCACCTCGCGCCTTTTTTCTGGCACCCAATTCTGCGATCAGCCAGATAGCCGCGCCCCAGGCGATCTTTCATATCGGCGCGGCCACACGCAATCACGGCTTGGACGGAGCGGGCGCAGCGCCATCCTTCGGCGCCGTCATTTCTTTGGCCTTTTCGCTAGCGGCCTTGCTGAGATCCATAACTTTGGCCTTGGCAGCCGCCATCCAATCGGACGCTTTCTGCTTCACGCGGTCCGGCATCGCTGGATCGGTCGCGCTATATGTCGGAGCAGCCTTCAAAGCCTCCTTCGTCGCATCAAGGACCACCACGCGGCTCGACTGCACCACGTCGCCAATGTGGATCTGATTGACCGGCACCGCGACCAGCTTCTCGGGGATCCCAAGGAATCCGCCGACGCCAACCACGACAGCCGTGACCGTCCCGGCCTTATCAACGACCACGTCCTTAACGGAGCCGATTTCTTCTGCCTGCGAATTGAGCACTTTGGTGCCCACGAGCCGGTGAGCCAGCCATTCGCCCGCCTGCTGTTTTTCAAGGAACGTCACCGGTGCCGCCACAGCAGACCCGGCAACGGCGGCGAAGGCGATGGCCGCAATCGCGAATGCGGTGTGATTTCGGATCATGCAGAATTCTCCAAACTAAGCTGGACTGATGTGAAGGTGGACCGATTGCTAGTCGCGCAATCGGGCCAAAAAGGGACGGAGTCTGACGAGACCGGCTCCAAACAAGCCCAGTGCCGCTAAAACATACGCCGCGCAGACTGAAACAGCTAAATGGCTGCGGTGAACGCGATCGGCAAGAGCCCAAGCTGACGTTTGGCTTCCTCGCGCAAATCATCAATCGGCTTTAATTTTCCGCCGATCTCAAAATGCCAGAACGTCCAGCCGTTACAGGCCGCCTTCCCCTGCACCAGCGCACCCAACCGGTGAATGGAGGCTTGGTTTCCCTTGTGGGCCAGCGAACCGTCTGCCCGCACCACCGCGCGGATTTCCCGGCGCGGATCATACAGCGCGCTGCCGGCCGCCAAAATCCCAAGCTCGATGATCGCACCGAACGGAACCCGTGGCTCGGCCCGCTTGGAACGCACGGTGTCCATCGCATCGGCACCCATCGCAGCCACCTTCTCGATCCGCTCCGCCGCAGCCTTCGCGTAATCGGGATCGCGCTCAATTCCGATGTACTGCCGCCCGAGACGCTTGGCCACTGCGCCCGTTGTTCCCGTTCCAAAGAATGGGTCAAGTACAACGTCTCCCGCGTTCGTCGTCGCAAGCAGCACCCGGTGCAGCAACGCTTCCGGCTTCTGCGTCGGGTGCGCCTTACGCCCGCCGTCGTCCTTCAACCGCTCAGGACCCGAGCAGATCGGAAACAGCCAGTCTGACCGCATCTGCAGATCGTCATTTCCAACCTTGAGACAATCGTAATTGAATGTGTTGCGCGACTTCGCATCCCGTGTCGCCCAAATCAGCGTCTCATGAGCATTCGTAAACCGCTTGCCACGGAAGTTCGGCATCGGATTGACCTTGCGCCAGATGACGTCGTTCTGCACCCAGAACCCGAGATCCTGCAGCGCAACGCCAAGCCTGAAAATATTGTGATAGCTACCGATCACCCAGATCGCGCCATCCGGCTTCAAGATCCGGCGGCATTGCGCCAGCCAGGCCCGGGAAAAAGCGTCATAGTCAGCAAAGCTCGCAAACTTGTCCCAGGCGTCGTCGACACCGGCCACCGTCGTATTGTTCGGCCGCAGCAAAGCACCATCAAGCTGCAGATTATAAGGCGGATCGGCAAACACGAGATCGACGCTTGCGTCCGGCAACCGCTTCAACTCAGCAACGCACTCGCCCAGAATGACCCGGTTCGTCAGCAGCGTTACGCCCTTGGCGCCTTCAGAGCCTACCCGTCCTCCAGTAGACCGACGAGACACCGCACGAACAGGCGCAACCCGGGAAGCCATGGGCACAAACTCTCTCAAGCAACCTACAACACGGATACGTTCCAGCATCCGCAATTAGCCGCGCACGTGCAACGCACGTTCGCCCCATTGCGAAGTACCGTCAGCCACCAAGGTTAAGGTGTCATTAACGCCGCCTCATGAGACGCGATAAACCCCAGCATTGAGTCACACAAAAGACGAACAAAATAAGATCATAATGGTTAACAGAAGCGGCATCCCGACAGGTCCACCCCAGTACGACCCGCAACCGCCTGTAATCGACTTGCAGAACAATTGCATTTCGCCAGAGTGTTTCTGGGAAAAGCATGCCCTCGCTAACAAATTTGGGCTTCACCCCCGTCTCCCGGGACAGGAGAGTATCTATGCGTAGATGCTTTATACTTATATATATGCGCTTATGCGCAAAGGCGGCGGTGTAAGCGGCCTTCCAAAAATATGCACGGCACGCCCATTCGACCGCAGGCCTTATACCGCGTCCTAGAACAGACCGTCATCGACGCGCGGCCGTTCCCCCGCCTGTTCCGCTGCGACCAAATTCAACGCAAGCTGGACCGGCTTGAACGACCGCCGGTGATGTGGCGTCACTCCAAGTTTCGCCAACGCAATCCTGTGTTCCGGCACGCCGTACCCCTTGTGCCGTTCAAACCCGTACCCAGGATATTCCTCCGCCATCGCCACCATCATCCGGTCGCGCGTCACCTTCGCAATGATCGACGCCGCCGCAATCGACAGACACAGCGCATCGCCACGAACAATCGCACGGCCCGCGCATGGCAACTTCTTCGGCACCCGGTTCCCGTCAATGAGCACGAGGCCCGGCACTCCCCCCAAACCGGCGACAGCTTCCGTCATCGCAAACAACGTCGCCTGCAAAATGTTGTCCCGGTCTATCCGCGCCACACAGCCAAACCCAACGCCCACCCGGGCCGTCGTCATGATCGCAGCAAACGCACGCTCCCGCGACGCTGCATCCATGGCCTTGCTGTCGTCGAGCCCCGGTGGAATCGCACGAGGATCAAGAATGACCGCTGCCGCTACGACAGGCCCAGCCCACGGCCCGCGTCCGGCCTCGTCGACCCCGGCAACCGGTCCACGCCCAAGCAGCATTTCCGCTACTTCGAGTTCATACGACGGCCCCTCTTCAGAGGGCCCTTCGCCAAGGTCACATTTTTGCGAATCGCTGCCAGCCATAGCGCAACATCGCTAAGCCACTGCTATTCGTCAAAGCATGGATACCGCTCTGTCGCCGACCAGCCACACGTCACAGGATTTATCGCCTCAACCGCCTCCTTATCTGCCTGCTACCGGCTTGCCCGTCACAGCATCGAATACTGCATTCCCGGCAGCACTGGCCGCTTAAACAGATCCGTTCGCAATGCGTCCCGCCGCTGATCGAGTCCCAGCCTCCGCAGTGCGAGTCTGAACCTCATGCCGATCTGCTCGGCATACGGCCCGCTCCCCTTTTGCCGGTGACCGAATTCCGCAACGTAATCCTGCCCTCCATGCATCGACTGCAGCAGGCCGATCACCCTGTCCGCCCGGTCGGGAAACGCCGATGCCAGCCACTCCCGGAACAACGCCTTTAACTCCAGCGGCAGACGCAGCATCACATACCCCGCCTGCGACGCACCCGCATCCTTCGCAGCCGTCAAAATCCGCTCGATCTCCGTGTCCGTCAGTCCCGGCACAATCGGCGCGACCATCACCGCTGCCGGCACGCCTGCCTTGCTCAACTGCCTCACAGCCTCGAGACGCCGCATCGGCGTTACAGCCCGCGGTTCCATTGAACGTGCAATTTTCCGGTCGAGCGTCGTCACCGAAATTGCGACTCTGACCAATCCGCGCTCTGCCATCGGCCCCAAAATATCAAGATCACGCAACACAAGCGCCGACTTCGTCACAATCCCAACCGGATGATTGGCCCGCGACAAGACCTCAAGGATCGACCGCGTGATCATCCTGTCGCGCTCTATCGGCTGATAGGGGTCGGTGTTGGCCCCCAGCGCAATTGTCTTCACGACGTAGCGCGGGCGCGCCAGCGTTCGCTCCAGCACCTCAGCCGCATTCACCTTGGCGTAGAGCTTCGTTTCAAAATCCAACCCCGGCGAATGTCCCAGATAAGCATGCGTAGGCCGTGCATAACAATAAGAGCACCCGTGTTCGCAGCCCCGGTACGGATTGATCGACCGATCGAAAGAAATATCCGGGCTGTCGTTTGTGCTGATGATCGTCCGCGCCGTCTCGTCATGCACCTGTGTCTTGAACGCATCCAGCGTCGCCAGACTGTCCCACCCATCATCAACATCCTCCCGCACCTCACGGTCAAACCGTGCCGATGCATTCGTCAAAGCCCCTCGCCCCCGGCGGCGCTCGCTGTCAATCATCACCACTGCCATGACGTTCTCCAGGCCCATCTGTTCACAACAATAGCACCCAAAAAAAGAACCATACAAGAACATAAAAAGATCATATCACACCCCTTGCAACGATCTGCCTTCTCAGGGGTCTCGAAAATGGCCTTTCCTACTCGAATGCCGCTTGAAACAAGCCGCCGCCGGGCGGAAGCGCAATCATATCGCACCCCCTTGCGCTTGCCGCTCGATGCCCCCCCGTGCCACACACAATTCATGATCTCAGTCATTGTCCCCACCTTGAACGCAGCAACGACCCTGCCGGCAACGCTCGAAAGCCTGATACCGGCTGCCGTGCAAGGGCTCGTACGCGAAGTTTTGGTCGTGGATGGCGGCTCGACCGACGCTACCTTGAAAATTGCAGACGGCTACGGCGCGGTGACCATCACGGGTGGCCCGCTCCGCGCCAATCGTCTGACGGTCGGTGCGCAGTTGGCCCGGTTTCCCTGGCTATTGTTCATCGACCCCGACTGCGCACTTGACCCTGGTTGGGAGCGCGAAGCCGACCACCTGATCGGCAGGATCGAAGACGGAAGCCGGTCGCCCACTGCAGCCGTGTTCCGGTTCGCACTTGACGATACCGGCCTGGAGCCAAGATCGGCCGAACGGCTGTCCCGTTGGAGTGCCTTGCTCCTAGGTCTGTCTCATGCAGAACAGGGCCTTCTTATTCCCCGCTCTCTCTACACCGAAGTCGGAGGATTCAAGCCGTATCCGATGCTTGAAAATATAGACCTGTCGCGCCGCGTTGGCCGCCACCGCCTGACGACCTTCAGAAGCACTGCCGTCAGCAGCGCAAATCGCTATCGGCAGCAGGGTTACATGAGCCTCGCCCTGCGCTATTACGGCTGTCTTGGACTTTATGCACTACATGTCCCCATGGAACGCATAATGTCCCTGCTCGGACTGCCGCCCAAACAGGCCCCCGGCGTCTGAGGCCAAACGATCTTGAGGGTTTCAAACTGAGCCTCTTACTCGGGAAATTCCACATGTCCGACATCAGCCGCCGTTCACTCGTCATCTCTGCCGCCACCGCCGCCGCAGTTTTCGGCCTGAACAAGCCAGTTTCATTCCTGCCAAGTGCCTTTGCCCAAGATGCCGCCGCCCCTAAGGGCTTTCACAACTTCAAAGCCGGCGAGATCGAAGTAACCACGATTTATGACGGTGTGAACGTAAAGCCCCACGACGCCGGCTTCATCAAGAACGCTTCGGTGGACGACACCAAACAAGCCCTGCGCGCCAGCGGGCAATCCGACGACGCCGTCCGCATTCCCTTTACCGTGACGGTCGTAAAAACTGGCGGCAAGACCATCATGTTCGACAGCGGCACTGGTGCGCAACTCGCCCCGACTGCCGGTCTATTGGCCGCCAACATGGCAGCCGCCGGAATCGACCCGACAAAGATCGACACCATCGTCCTCACTCACTTCCATCCAGACCATATCTTCGGTCTGATGGCGAAAGAAACCAACGCCCAAACCTACCCCAACGCCCAGATCATAGTTCCCGCTGCCGAATTGGCGTTCTGGGGCGATGCTGGCGTCTTCGCCAAACTTCCCGAAGGCGCCCACGGGCTCGCCAAGCGCATCCAAGCGACGCTCAGCGTCTGGAAAAACGTCACCATTGCCGAGGCTGACCGCGAAGTCGCCCCCGGCATAACTGCCGTCACCGCATTCGGTCATACCCCTGGCCACACCGCCTACGTGATGGGCTCAGGCAAAGACCAGCTAATGATCCTTGCCGATACCGCAAACATCCCGGCTCTATTCGTCAAAAACCCCGGCTGGCATGTCCAGTTCGACAGGGATCCCATTATGGCCGAAGCAAGCCGTCGGCGCCTGTTCGACAGGGCCGTCGCCGAAAACGCCCTCATCACCGGTTATCATTTCGGCATGCCAGGTGCCGGTCGGATGGTCAAAGATGGGGCAGGCTATACATTTGTTCCGGTGACCTGATACCAAGCCGCATACGTACGGACTTGTGCGGTTTGGTATCCGCGCGTGGGGTTGCCTCGCCGCATGGCGATCATTCAGATCGATGCGGCGTCCATGCGAGGCATCGCGGGGCGATGACGCGCAAAGCAAAGAGAATACCAGCCCGCAGAAGTTTTGACTCGTCGTTTCTCAGTCTGCGGGCCGGTATTACCAAGCAAAACTAGTCCTGAGCGCCGAACCATGATGCATTCGGATGATCTTATCCAGAATAGTTAACGCTTCCACAACCAAGATGGAATAATTGGCAGCTTGTGGCGTTGTCATCGCCTAACGAGAGTGCGTATCAGCCTGACCGCCGAGGTAACGAGTGATTAAGCGCAGACTGGGCCACCTTCCACGATTACCCCACAAGCCCAAGCCCAAAAAGGCTACGGCCCCCAAGCGCACACCCTCGCTCACCGAACGTGTCGAACGGGAACTTCTGGAAGCCCTGAATGGCGCTCAGGACGATTTGCGATGCTCTTCCAATCGGGGCATGATCTCAACGAAGTTGCAGGGCCGGTGACGATTGTCGAATTGCCATTTAAGAATGCCGTTCCAAGCATCGCGGCAAGCCCCCGGCGAGCCCGGAAGGCAGAAGATATAAGTCGCACGTGCCAGCCCGGCACACGCCCGTGACTGTATCGTCGATGTCTCAATCTTTTGGTACGACAGCATGTGAAAGATGATCGAGAACCCGTCGATCGTTTTTTCAAATAGCGGCATGATCGCTTCGGGCGTCACATCGCGCCCGGTAAATCCGGTCCCGCCTGTCGTTATCACAACATCAATCGACGTAGCGTCAATCCAGGCCGTCACGCAAGCCCGGATCGCCACAACATCGTCGCGAACGATGGCTCGGCCAGCCACCTCGTGCCCTGCCTCTCCGATCATCGCCGCAAGCGTATCTCCCGACTTGTCGTCGGCAGGCGTGCGGGTATCCGACACCGTCAATATGGCAATTCTGACCGGTAAGAAGGGGCGCGATTCATCGATTTTCGGCATCTAATGATCCTCGGCGAACTTGCAAAAGCTCACGATCATCTAACCCGCGTCATGGCCTGGCACCAGCCCCGGATTGATCAGGTCGCTCTTACCTCGGTGAACTTCGTCCGCTTGAAGGCATCCTCATGGTCGGTTCGCACCGGAATGCATACATCGCAGCGCAACCCGTCGTTGGGCCGTTCGCCCGGGTTGTCGAAATACACCGTCATCAACGGCCGCCTTCTGTCGGCAAGCAAATTCGGCTGCTTGGCGAGCCACCGGTCGCGAACGAGCGCAATCGACGATCTGACCGTCTGATACGATCCGACATGACGCATGCGGGCGAAAGCGCCGCCCGGCAGCGTCTGAAACGGCAATGTATCGTCGCGCGGTGACACAAACCCTTCAGGCAAAACGATGCAAGCGTCATAGCGGCAATCGCCAGCCGCCGTGGACCCAGGATAATCGTGCGCCACGCCATAGCCGCAATCAATCTGCGGCCGGATCTTCTGCCGCGCGATCCACGCCAGCATTTCCTTCCAGGCAACCTGAGACGACGCTCCGTAAGCCCCCAATGAGCGCACGAAAACGACCTGTTTGGGTCTCATGTACACAACGCCTGCACGCACGGTCACGGAGATTACTTTCGCTAAAGATGACGACCGGCTACAACCTACGCTCGCGTCTGTTGTTCAGGAGTTAATCTGGAACAATTGTTGGCAATAATGCTGAAAAGCGTCTTTCGATCCAGCCCAGAATGGAACGCGCCGCCTCAACTCAAACCTCTGGAAATCATAAGCAAATCTTTCCAGACCTGACGCTTGGAGGCTGGCGCCTTCAAGACATAAGCTGGATCTAGAATGGCGATTGCCTTAATCTTCCGCCCCGCAATTTCGATCTCGCGCCACTTCCCGCGTGCTTTCATAATGCCATCGCCCGTCGCCAGGATTTGCCGGGCGGCTGCGTCCCCGGCCGCCACCACGATCTGGGGCGCAACAAGCTCAATCTGCCGGGCAAGAAAAGGCGCACACGCAGCCACCTCCTGCGCCGTCGGCTTGCGATTGCCCGGCGGACGCCAGTACACCAGATTGGTCAAATGCACATCGGCTTCGCTCAGAGCGATCGCCGACAGCATCCGATCGAGTAATGCGCCCGGCGGCCCTGCAAACGGTCGTCCTTCGAGGTCTTCATCCCGCCCTGGCGCCTCCCCAATCACCATCACGCGCGCCTTCTCAGCGCCGCGGAACAGGCAAAGGTTTTTAGCCGTCGCCTTCAGCGCGCACCCCTCGAAGGCCTCAAGTGCTGCCGCAAGTTCGGTCAGCGTCACCGCCTCGACCTTAACCCGCCCATTGCCAGCCCCTGGAGCTACAGCCCCCGCCCCATCGAAGGACCGTACGT
>JBEBJA010000186.1:0-54217 GCA_040080145.1 Hyphomicrobiaceae bacterium | reverse complement strand
ACCCCCACCCCTAACCCCTCCCCGCAAGGGGGAGGGGAAGACAGCGGCATTCTCAAGAACAAGAACGAGACCCACGAGCGGATCACGTTTTCGGCGCGGTTTGCGTGTCCGGTGTCGGGGTTTCAGATCGACGAGATCGAGCCGCGGCTGTTTTCATTCAATGCGCCAGCGGGTGCTTGCCCCAAGTGCGACGGGCTGGGGACCGAGTTGCAGTTCGAGGCGAACCTTGTGGTGCCGGATGGCGATCTGTCGCTGAACGGCGGGGCGGTCTATCCGTGGTCGCGGACCGGGGCATCGTCGCCGTATTATCTGCAGACTCTCCAGGCGATTGCGCGGCACTTCAAGGTGTCGATGGATACGCCGTGGGTCAAGCTGCCGATAAAGGTGCGTGAGGCGGTGCTGTATGGCACCGAGGACGAAATCAGTTTTACCTATCAGGACGGACTGCGGTCGTTCACGAGCGAGAAGACGTTCGAAGGCGTCATCAACAACATCGCGCGGCGCTTCAAGGAGACCGATAGCGATTGGGTGCGCGAGGAACTATCGCGATATCAGAACGCTCATCCATGCGACTCTTGCGGCGGGTATCGCCTGAAGCCGCAGGCGCTCGCCGTGAAGATCGGCGAGAAGCACATCGGCGAAGTTACAGGCATGTCGATCAAGCGCGCCAACGCTTGGTTCGAGGAGGTTCCGGCGACGTTCACCCAGCAGCAGGGCGAGATCGCGGTCCGCATCCTGAAGGAGATCCGCGAGCGTTTGCAATTCTTGAACGACGTCGGCTTGGAGTATCTCACGCTGTCGCGGGCGGCAGGGACGCTGTCGGGCGGGGAAAGCCAGCGCATCCGGCTCGCGTCGCAGATCGGGTCGGGTTTGACGGGCGTGCTGTACGTGCTGGACGAGCCGTCTATCGGGTTGCATCAGCGCGATAACGCGCGGCTGATCGAGACGCTCAAGCATCTGCGGGACCTGGGCAATACGGTCATCGTGGTCGAGCACGACGAGGACGCGATTTTGGCTGCCGACTATGTGGTCGACATCGGGCCGGGCGCAGGCGTGCATGGCGGACAGATCATCGCGCAGGGGACGCCTGCCGAGGTGATGGCCAATCCGGCGAGCCTGACGGCGAAGTATCTGACGGGCGAATACACGATCCGGGAGCCGAAGGAGCGCCGCAAGCGCAACCCCAAGAAGACCGTCAAGGTGATCGGCGCGCGGTCGCATAACCTCAAGAACGTGACGGCGGAAATTCCGCTCGGGCTGTTCACCTGCATCACGGGTGTTTCGGGCGGTGGCAAATCCTCGCTGCTGATCGACACGCTGTATAAGGCCGTCGCGCGGCGGCTGAACAACGCGCGCGAGCATCCCGGCGAGCATGATCGCATCGAGGGGATGGAGCACCTCGACAAGGTGATCGACATCGACCAGAGCCCGATCGGGCGGACGCCGCGGTCCAATCCGGCGACGTATACGGGTGCCTTCACGCCGATCCGCGAATGGTTCTCTGGGCTGCCGGAAGCGAAGTTGCGCGGCTATGGGCCGGGGCGGTTTTCCTTCAACGTCAAGGGCGGTCGCTGTGAGGCCTGCCAGGGCGACGGCGTGCTCAAGATCGAGATGCACTTCCTGCCGGATGTGTACGTGACCTGCGATCAGTGCAAGGGGCATCGCTACAATCGCGAGACGCTCGAAGTGCGGTTCCGCGACAAGTCGATTGCCGACGTTTTGGACATGACCATCGAGGAGGCGGCGGAGTTCTTCAAGGCGGTGCCGGCGATCCGGGACAAGATGGAGACGCTGGTCCATGTGGGGCTTGCCTACATCAAAGTCGGCCAGCAGGCGACCACGCTTTCAGGCGGGGAAGCTCAGCGCATCAAGCTGGCGAAGGAGCTATCGCGGCGGGCGACCGGGCGGACGCTGTACATCCTGGATGAGCCCACGACCGGGCTGCATTTCCACGACGTCGCCAAGCTGCTTGACGTGCTGCACCAACTGGCGGATGCGGGGAATACGCTGATTGTCATCGAGCACAATCTGGAGGTCATCAAGACGGCGGACTGGGTG
The DNA here is from genome assembly GCA_040080145.1 of Hyphomicrobiaceae bacterium. Taxonomy (GTDB): domain Bacteria; phylum Pseudomonadota; class Alphaproteobacteria; order Rhizobiales; family Hyphomicrobiaceae; genus JANXVY01. The sequence goes on along the minus strand of JBEBJA010000186.1, from coordinate 52,159 downwards.
ATTGACCTCGGACCCGAAGGCGGCGACGGCGGCGGCCGGATCGTGGCCGAGGGGACGCCAGAGGATGTGGCCGGGGTGGCGGAGAGCTATACGGGGCGGTATCTGCGGGATCTGCTGGTGCGGCGGCCGGTGGGGAAGAGGTTGAAGGCGGAGCGGGCGGAGGGGTAGGGGGAATGAGCGGGACGTTGGAGGCTATTCGAAATCGGCATTCCCGATGACGGAGCCTGGGGGCCGCATGTTTCGCTCGATGACGCCATGAAATTGCAGCGGGTGGAGGCGGCGCTGAAGAGTGGCGATCTTCAAGCGGCGAGCAAGGAAGGGCAGGTTTATGAGCTTAAGCCAGTTGCGGCGGAGTGAGCCGCTGCGCGGATAAGGGCTGCCGCCCTTAACCCGCTCGGGGAGACCCCGATCCCCCTCTTTTTTGCGACAAAGTTCGGCCTCTCCGTTTGTCATCCTCGGACTTGTCCCACGGCTGTCCGGTTTAACTTGTTGCCACCTTCACTGTTTCCCCGGACGGCCCCTGCACTTGGCTGATCCGTGGTCTTTACCAGCATGGGAGTGGTAAAGATCCCGGATCTGCGTGCGCTTAAGGGCGCACTTGTCCGGGAAAACAGTGGGAGGGGAATCCGTATCCAGGCCAGCCATTCAAACCGGAAGTTCCCGAAGCTACAAACATTGTCCGGCGACGAGCAAAATCGGGAACCGGACAGCCGTGGACTTGGACCGAGGATGACAAGTGGGGAGGGCGGTGACGATTGATGGGGCGATGACAATGAGGGCGATGGTGATCGTGGGGTGAGCGTTTGCGGCTCCTGGGTCCCGTGTCTGCACTGCGCCGTGAAAAATGCTGCGCTGCGGCCGGGATGACAGCATGTGGAGGAGTGGCGAGACTCGCGATGAGATGTGGATTGCAGGGTGCAATAGCCTCTTGGCGTATTGCGCCGTCTCGCGGCGGGGACAGACGGTGCAATAGGCGCAGCCGTATTGCACCCTACGCGGCAGCGAATTCCCAGATACTTATCCCCGCGCGCTTAGCGTCAATCTATTCTGGGCGGGTCTTGTTGCAGCGAGGGGTGCCAATCCGGAGGCGGTCCATTTGGTGGCAGCGGGATGCAAGTCGGGGGTGCCATACGCAATGGCCGTTCCCGAGGCTCGCCGCACCCGCCTGGGTGAAACTCCCAGGTCAGCGACTGTTTAACGCTGCGGGTAGGCCATAAATCTTGCTGGAGCAGCGCCGCAAGTGCTCTCTACCCCACTCGGACGACCCGCGCGCTTGACGCGCTGCTCCTCCCCTCATTTTCCGATGCTGGTTTTAGAGGATTGCGCAAGTTGTAGAGCCATAGCGTGCGCGGCTGGGGCCGTGGCGGAATTCGTGGTAGGGGTGGTGAAAACAACTGAATGAAATGGGACGATGACCGAGCTTGATGGGACTGAGAGTGCTGTACCTGCGACGACGCCGGAACAGGATGCGGCGGTGGATGCGCTGATCTTGTCATGCGCGACGACGGACGCGTGCAAGGTCGCGATTTTGATCGCGCGGGTGGTGGATGCGGGCAAGGCGCAAGGGCTGGCGTTGACGTCGGCTGAGATCGCGCCACGGATCTATGCGCTGGCGGAGGTGGGGACGCTTTCGGTGCAGGGGAACGTGCGGCGATGGCGGGCGGCGGAGGTGAAGAAGGGCGCGTAAGCCCAGCGGTGCACTGTGCAACTTTCGCAGACCAGGCGTCAGAAATACTTTGTCTACAGATGAGTGCAATGCTAGGGTTAGTCTCCTGTGAACCATAAGGGTACAGGGGTCATTGGGTCCGGTGTGAGCGCTGGATTGCCAGTTCAGTATCGCGTGGGAGAATTCATCACATGAGCACGAACCGTTTCCTTGTTGCCGCCGCCGCTTGCCTGCTCGCGTTTGCAACGCCGGCTGCCGCGCAGTCTGTGTCGGCTGCCCAGGCGGAGGCCAACAAGGCGAAGTCTGCTGCCGTTGCCGCACAGGCGCGCGCCGATCAGGCTGCTGCGAAGGCTGCCGCTGTGAAGGCAAAGGCGGACGCTGCCGCGCAGGCCAAGGCCGCCGCCGTGCTCAAGAAGGCTGAGGCCGCGAAGGCCAAGGCAGACGCTGCTGCCAAGGCTAAGGCGGCGCGTGCCGAAGCCATCGCAAAGGCCAAGGCAGATGCCGCCGAGAAGCAGGCCGCCGCGAACGCCGCCAAGCGCGACGCTGCTGCCAAGGCTAAAGAAGCGGACGCTGCTGCCCGCAAGGCTGCTGCGCTTGATCCCAAGAAGGCTGCTTCGCTTGATCCCAAGAAGGGTGCTTCGCTTGATCCCAAGAAGGCTGCTTCGCTTGGTCCCAAGAAGGCCGCTGCTCCGGCGGCGGCGGCCACGACATCCGCACCGGCTAAGGCAAAGGTCCAGTAACCCTGCCAGTGTGAGCATCCTGGGGCGAGGGGCGAGGTCGCTCGCCCCTTCGTGCCGCGTTCGGCCTCACCCCACAATCAACGGCGCGTTATATTCTCAATGCGGAGCATTGCGTCATCTGTTTTGTTCTGCTAATGTTCGCATTGAAGCAGGAGGCGCTTGGATGGGCATGGATGTTGAAGCTGAAATTGGCGATTTGAAGCGGAGGATTTGCGATCTTGAAGAGACGGTCAACGGGATGACGAAGGATTTGGCATGCGTTGGTCCTGAGCTCGTTGCGCTGCGAGATGCGATGCTGAAGCGATTCGATTTGAACATGGCGACTATGGACCGGCTCGTGAACCGCCTGGATTTCATGAACACACAAGTTTGGAGCTTGCGAGACGATATGCCAACTCTCATGGCCGATGCGCTGGCGGCGACACGCAAGCGGCTGGACTGAGACTTCGCAGGCGTGATTTCATCGGCAGGCCATCGCGAAGGACGAGTCCACGGTTCCTGCGGCCGGAATCGAAATTGTTGGATGCTGGGGGAAATATGCTTCACGCCGTTTGGAAACTGCTCTAGGCGAATGAGGACCATCAGCGCGATTCGGCATATTCTGAGGGAAACATTGCTTCCTTGAACGCGCCGTCCGACCCTTATCCGGCGTTCTCAACCTCCTTAAGACCGATTGCTTATCTCAAATGAACAAGAAGCCGACGATATTGGACACAATTCCTGGTTATGAGGCTTGGCTTGCGGTGGCGCGCACAACGCAGCTGTTCCAGCGAGTCATGGCTCAGGCCTTGGTGCCTCTCGGCCTTGAAGTGGCGCATTACGATGTGCTGGCGAACGTGGCACGCGACGAAGGGCTTTCGCAACAGGTCCTTGCGCGACGGTTGCTGGTGGCAAAGAGCAACGTGTCGGCGCTGCTTGCCGTGCTGGAGCGCAAGGGGCTAATCGAGCGCGTGAAGCATGCGACCGATGCGCGCGTGCGGCTCGTATCGCTGACGCTGGAAGGGCGTACCGTCACGGAACGGGCCATCAAAGAGCATGCCCGTATCGTCTCGACGATTATGGGAGTGGTGACTGCGCAGGAAGCCGACGCCGTGCGCAATGCGATGATGAAAATTGCCGACGTTCTGCAGCCGGATGCGCCCAAGGTCGACGATCGTGGCGATGCCAGCACGCCGCGGATGGCCGACAATCATCAGCCCGACTGACATAGCGCGGCTCTGAGGCACAAAATTGTGACACGGTGCTTCACCGGCGACATGGTTTTGCCGTTAAGTTGCTCGTTGAAGTGTATCGACACTCGCACGGCGTCCGAATCAGACATAATTGTGTGATTCATTTGAGAAAGGCCTATCTATGCGCTCGTGGCTACTAGTTATGACGACAGGGCTCACGCTCGCCGGTGGATTGCTCGCCGCGCAGGCCGCTGAGCCTGCCAAGCCTGCGGCGGCAACGGCCGCGAAGGCTGGAACTCCGCCGGCTGCTGCCGCTGCTGCTGCTCCGGTTGCCAAAATTCCGCCGTGCGCTGCAAATCCGGATGGATTGGGGGTTTCCCGCGTCGTCGAAATCGACACGACCGGCGGACCGGGCTTCGGCTTTGAACATTACAAGGCCTACGACTTTCTGCAGAACAAGGAAGTGGTGCTGACGTTTGATGACGGTCCGTGGCCGGGAACGACGAAGGCGGTTCTTGAGGCACTGGCGAACCATTGCACGAAGGCGACGTTCTTCACGATCGGCAAGCATGCTCTGTATCACCCGGAGATTCTGCGGTCGGTCGCGGCGGCTGGCCATACCGTTGGCACGCACACGTGGTCTCACGTGGATCTTTCCAAATTACAGCCTGATCAGGCCAAGGAAGAAATCGAAAAGGGTTTCAGCGCAGTCAAGCTGGCGCTAGCTGGCGCACCGGCGTCGTTCTTCCGGTTCCCGCAGCTCAAGGGGCCGCCGGATATGGAAGCGTATCTGGGCAGCCGGAACGTGGGCATTTTTTCGACCGATATCGACAGCTTTGACTTTAAACACGGCAAAAAGCCCGAGGCGGTCGTGAAGACCGTGATGGAAAAGTTGGAGAAGAAGGGCAAGGGCATCGTGCTCATGCACGACTTCCAGAAGGTGACTGCCGCAGCAATTCCCGCCTTGCTGGCTGAACTGAAGGCGAAGGGCTACAAGGTCGTGCACCTTAAATCCAAGGCTCCCGCCGCGACGCTGGCATCGTTCGATGCCGACATGGAAAAGGGTTCACGCGGATTTGTAGCCGGTGCTGCAGCGGGCCAAGCTCCCAGCAGCGTCATCAAGACAATTGCGGGCGAGTAGTTTGCGCCACACACTCACCGTCTAGATACTACAGACTGCCGCCAATCAGATTTGGCGGCAGTTTTTTTGGCTTATTCCCTGTGCCAAATACAGGATTAGGTTGAGCATCATTCAGGCGTTGAGGCAGCAGGCCATGAAATTGAAGTCCTTATCCCCTGTTGCTCTTCCGCGCTTGGCGCGTGCAGGGCGAAATGGTCGATGTTTTCGCACGGCGCTTTTCGTGAAATTTGCCGTCGGTGTGCTGGCGGGTCTGACGCTCAATGGCGCGGTCGCATCTGCTCAGGCCTGTAAGCCGGAAGACTTCGGCGCTGCGGTTGATAGCGCGGGGGCATCGTTGCGAACGTATAACCTCGAGGCTGCACCAAGATTACAAGCCAGGATGAAGGTGCTGGCCGCAAAGAAGGGTTGGAGTGAGCAGGACGCAGAAGACAGCGCCATTATGTACCTGCAGGATGATCGTATTTCCAAGCTCGATGAGACCGCAAACTCCTTACTGGCCAGGATCGACACACTTGGCCGCCTCGAACCTGGACAGCCCGTTGATTGTGCCAAACTTGAGGAACTCAAGACAGCCGGCATTGAACTGCTGGCCGTCATGAAGGCGAAGAGCACGTACCTCGTTTCGAAGATCGACGCGGACGTTGCGACCAAGCCGTTTGCGCCGGCGGTAGCGCTTTCGGCTGCTCCGCCGAAGGATGCGCAACCTGCCAACGACGCAGGGAAGCCGGCTTCACCTGCTCGACCTGACGAGCGTGCGGCAGCGACAGTTGCCAAAGCACCGCCAATTGCTCCGCCTTCCAAAAGGCCCATGGCAACGCCGTCCTGGGACACGTCGACCGATCAGGCCGCACCCAAGCCGGGGCCGCCAGCTCCCATTCCGGCGGACGTGGCGATGTTGCCGGTTTCGCCGCAGCCAAACCCCAATGTGCTGCGGCCCAGCGCACCTATGGTGCCGACTGTGCCATTGGAACCTGACGACGGTTATACGATCGACGAGATCCGCGATGCGACGCGCGGGTTTTTCGGCACCGTATCAACCAGCCTTGCGTCGGTGATCGAGCATGCTTTCAAGAACACGGGGCGGCCGACGGGCTATATCCTAGGGCAGGAAGGCGGCGGCGCGTTTCTGGGCGGATTGCGCTACGGGGACGGCACGCTCTATGTGCGTACGGGTGGCACACAGAAGATCTACTGGCATGGCCCCTCGGTTGGCTTCGACGTCGGTGCGGCTGGTGCCCGGACCATGTTCCTGGTCTACAAGATGAGGCAGCCTAGCGACTTGTTTCGGGTGTTCACCGGCTTGGATGGGTCTGCTTTTGTGGTTGGCGGGGTGGGGCTGACGCTGCTGGGCGGCGGCGGGATGGTCCTTGCGCCGATTCGGTCCGGCATCGGCATGCGCGTGGGCGCAAATATCGGCTATCTCCGGTTCACGCCGACGCAAACCTGGAACCCATTTTAATGTCGCGTGGCGTCCCGGCAACGGAGGCGTTAACGTGTAAATAATCGTTCACAAAGGGGCAGGAAGGAGCCTACACACGGGCATGTATGCGGCAGTTCGGAACGCGGTCTTATGCTCATTTTGATGAGAGGCGGTGTCCCAGGCGGCAGCAAGCCATCGTAGGAAAGGAGACACTCGTTATTCCCAAGCGCCGCATGAAGCCAACAAATCAGATCGCTGCACTTCCCACACGGCGCGGTTTGGACGGGCAACTTGAGATCTTGCTTGTTACGTCGCGCGAGACGCACCGTTGGGTCATTCCCAAGGGTTGGCCGATGCGCAACCTGGCTGACCATCTGGCTGCGGCTGAAGAGGCTTGGGAAGAGGCCGGCGTCAAAGGCTTGCTTGATGAAAAGGCGCTTGGATCGTTCACGTACGACAAGCGACGCCGTTCAGACGTGATTGCGCTCGATGTAACCGTATACCTTATGAAAGTTGCCGAAGTCTTCGACACTTGGCCGGAGGCGCGTGAGCGCGAACGGGCTTGGTTCAGCATAACAGATGCTGCCGAAGCAATTGCAGAACCTGAGCTGCGCGCCATTATTTTGGGGCTTGCAGAGAAATAGCGCGCAGACCCCGCATTGAAGGGCCATCGTCTGGAGCTTGCTAGTGTTCCGGGTCAAACAGATGGTTCCCAGTCTATCCATTTTCGTCATGGCCGCGAAGGCGGCCACCCACGACATCTATCGACGCCGGCAAGAGCAAGAAATTCGTTACATCTAAGGGCGTTGGCAGTTTTTGCTCCAGTCTTGCTGAAACTTGTCGTGGGTGGCCGCCTTCGCGGCCATGACGTTTGTTGTGTGTTGGAGTGGGAACCAAGCGTTAGAGTCGGAACACTAGCCTGGAGCTTGCTAGCCTGGAGCTTGCTAGCCTGGTACTTGCTAGCCTGGTACTTGCTAGCCTGGAACTTGAAGCTGGCGCAACTGGCCTCCCCGCTTGACGCCGAGTTCCCAAATGCGCTGGCGCTCGCGGATGGCTGCTTCCAGGTCGGCGACGCCTGAGATTACTTGCTGTCCGACACTTATGACGACGTCGCCGGGCTGAAACCCCAGCCGGGCGGCAACTGAACCTTGCCGGACGGAGACGATGACAGCGCCGGATGTTTCGTCGATGGCGAATTCATCGGCAACGCTTGGGAGCACGTTTGCTACGCGCGCGCCGTCGAGCGGGTGCTTACCCGACAGGTTGCGCAAGTCGTCTTTCGTTGGCAGAGGTGCGGGCTTCAACACAAGCGTCAGAGTGACAGGCTTACGGTTTCGCATGACATCAAGCTGCACGGTGTTGCCGACGCCTTTGGTTTGGAGCCGGTAGAGCACACCGCGGCCATCGGTTGCTTCAAAGCCGTCGACACGCAGAATCACGTCGCCAGGCTTCAGACCGGCGTCAGCGGCGGGTCCAACATTGTTGACGCGCGTAACGATGGCGCCGGTGATCCGATCAAGACTGAGCCCTTCGGCGATCTCACGGGTAACTCCTTCGAGCTTGGCACCAAGCCAGGGCCGCTCTAGCTTTTTGCCCGACAGCGCGCTTTCGAGATAGACTCGCACGAGGTTTGAGGGAATGGCAAACCCGATGCCGTGCGATCCTCCGGAGCGGGAGAAGATCGCCGTGTTGATGGCAACGAGCTTGCCCGACATATCGACAAGTGCGCCGCCGGAGTTGCCGGGATTGATGGCAGCGTCGGTCTGGATAAAGACCTGACTATCGGACGCGCCGATTTCGGAGCGGGCAAGGGCAGATACGATGCCACTCGTCACCGTCTGGCCGACCCCGAACGGATTGCCGATGGCGAGGACAAGATCGCCGACTTCCAGAGTATCACTGTCTTCAAAGGCCAGGAACGGAAACTGGGCATCGCCGCCTTCGATCTTGAGGATTGCAATGTCGTTCTTTTCGTCTTGTGCAATGACTTTGGCGTCGAACTCGCGCTTGTCGGTCAGCGCGACGCGGATTTCGGTCTCGCCAGAGGCTCTGACGACATGGGAATTGGTCACGACGATGCCGCTGGAATTGACGATCACACCGGAGCCAAGGGATGATTGAACACGCTCGGAGGGTTGGCCTCCAAAGCGGCCACCGAAGAAGCGTTCAAAGAAGGGATCGTTGGCGAAGGGGGATGCAAACGTCTTGACCCGGGAGCGGACGTACACGTTGACGACGGCAGGGGCCGCAGTACGGACGATTGGAGCAAACGAATACTGGGCCACCTCACGGGTGGGCGGAACCTGGCGCGGCGCGGCGCGTTGCGCGAAGCCGGAGGCAGCAAATCCGGTCAGCAGGACACCAACCAGCCCCCACACTGCAACATAACGGGCGGAACCAGCAAATCGGATCATCGTCGTACGTCTCCTGCGCGCAAACTTTTCGCAGGACGATTTAGGACAAGGCACCTCGTTGAAAAAGAGGCAATGCGGAACGCAACCAGCATCGCGAAAGGATTGTCAGGCTTTTACCCTAACGGTATTGACAGACCCTCGATTTAATTGTTCACACAAGCAATGGCGCTAACGTATTGATAGCGCTCGTAGTCGGGCAGGCGGTACTTTGCACCAAACCCGAACAGTTCTGCGGAGACACGACATGAAGGTCCTCAAACTATTGGCGGCTCTTGCGAGCATTGCAGCATGCGGCATACAGACCGCTGGGGCTGTAGAGGTTCGTCAGGCTGCGGAAATCAAGGCGGCTCCAGCTGCGGTCTGGGCAAAAGTGGGTGAATGGTGCGCAATCAAGGACTGGCATCCGGCGGTCGCGTCCTGCCAGCCTGGCAAGCGCGGGTTCCGGACGCTGACCTTGAAGGATGGCGGCAAAATCCTAGAAAAGGTCACGAAGACCGGCAAGAATACCTATTCATATGACATCATCGAAAGCCCGCTTCCGGTCAAGAACTACAAGGCAACCCTGACGGCCAAGGCCGACAGCCTTGGTACGACCGACCTCGTCTGGACGGCAAAGTTCGACGCCGCGAAAGGCAAGTCGGATGCCGACGCCGCCGCCGTCATCAACGGGATTTTCCAAGCCGGCCTCACCAACATCAAGTCCAATGTGAAGTTTGATGCGCCTGCTTCGCCTTCGCCTGCAGCGGCCACTGCCGGCACCGTCGTTGCTGCGGATGCTAGCAAAGCTATCTCTGCGGCTGCGGCTCGTGACGAAGCGCGGCTTAAGGCACGCGAAGAGCGGCGCAAGCGCCTTGAGGTAGCCAAGCTGGCGGCGATGGAGAAGTTTGCCAAGACCAAGGTCATGATCGCAGAAAAGGCCAAGGCTGCGGCTGAGGCTGCCAAGGCTGCCTACGAGAAGGCAAAGGCCGCTATGACAGCAGCGCCGCAACCGAAAAAGCCATAATTGGTCTTTACAGTCCGAACAGATAAGCTCTGGCAATTCCATTGCCGGGGTTTATTGTATTTGACACCATAGATTACCAGTCCGCAGAAGTTTTAACTCTTCGTTTCACAGGCTGCGGACTGGTATTCTCGATTCTTTGCGCGTGGCGCCCCACCGACCCCAGGCGCGGATACTAAACCTCATAAATCAGTACTTATGCGGCTTGGTTTAATTCGTAATAGTCTGTTCAGTACGCAACATCTGCGTGCGCGCTTTGCAATTTCCGCATACGCCTCTCTATCATGCACTTGCGGACGCTGATATATGGGTTATTTGCGCTCACGACGTTTCCGGTGCGCGTTTTGGCGTTGCTGTCCAGCGACGCACTTGTGCCGGCATTTGTTCGTAGGCTTCCCAGCGGCCGGATCATTTTTGCACAACATACTGTTATCATACAATGTTTTAGCACGCCATCAAGAAGCAGTCGCAGAGCGGATCAATTTGAGCAGCCTCGTCTTCCTAAAATTCTGCACCAATTTCTTTTCAAGCGCCGTCATACTTTTGATATCGAACAAACGTATATCTCACCAAATATTGATTAGAATTCGAGTCAGCCAACATTATGCAGCTTTCATTTGTAACGCATATTTTTTGACATCGTGTGCGATCAACGCCGGAACAGGCATTTGCAACAGGCGTTATAGCCTTAGAGTATGTCCGGAAAGATACTCCATGATTTCAATGGTTCCTTTTTGCCATCCGCGGCGTCGAACCCCTCGTCCGTAGCGCAGGCTAAGGCCTTCGGGCATCTCCTGGCGGTCTGACGAAGAATTACCTCATGGAAATCGCGAAGCACTTTTTTGGACAAACACTTGGAACTTTCGGCAGGGACGTCCGATAGGGAGACACAGAAAATGACCGCATCAATCATTCAAGTCGGCACGCGGACAGCTGGCGTTGTGCGGCCCAGAGAAGACGGGCGAGCGCTGGTGTTCCACGCGACAGATTCGGATTTCAAGACGCTTGACGGTTCATCTTTTGCAAACCGTCATGCCACCCAGCGTGCGGTAGAACGCATCGCCCGGCTGCAGGGTATCCCTCTCATTCAATCGCTGTTCTAACGCACCCACTCGACAAAAGAAGCGCGTCGTCAGCGCTGCGCTGGCCGCGTTGAAGCTGGCTGTTGTGGAACTTTAGGCACTGCCGTATTCGACGCCGCGCCGCGCAGCATCGCACGTTCCGCCTCAACGCTGGCCGTCTGGGAGGGCCAGCTTGCCGTCAGCCAATCGTCGGTGCCAAACAGCCAATACATGAAGCGGTTGCGGCGGTGATACCGTTCGACGGTCGCGCGGTTGATGTTGTCGACACTGGCGGTCAGGGTTTCGATCATCTGAACCGGCTTTGCTGCCGATTTTTCGATGCCATCGAGGCGGTTGGCGATGACGGAAATGTCGCCCACGCCGTCGAGACGCCACTGATCAATCGAGCCTGCGAGCGTGTGCTGGTTGGTGTTCAGCTTGATGAGCGCTTCGTGGACTTCCTTCAACTCAGCCGTATGGATCGCCTGGGCCTCGGCAGCCTTCTCAAAGCTGAGGGTCAGGTTGGCCTCAAATGCTGCCATGCGCTCGGTCAAGGCCGCGAGCGTATCCTGCGTGTGCGCATTGCGGGCGGCGATGGCCTGAAGCAACTCGCTATTGCGCGTGTCCAGGATCGAGGCCAGTTGAGCGTGACGGGTTTCAATCGCGGCAGTCACATCGACTTTGTTCCGCTCCGCAAGGCCTGCAAAGGTTTGCATCCGGCCGTCGAAAATAGTGGCCAGGCTGCCGATGCGCTCCGTCAGTGGGCCGGCCAATTCCATGCGCTGGCGCTCGAATCCGGACGTCAATGTCTGGATGCGGTCCGAGACGAAGGAATGCACGCGCTCGTTGTTGGCTGCCTGATTGGACAAGGCTGCGCCAAGGCTTTTGATGTCATGGTTCAGCGCGGCGTTGGTCTGGTTGACCTGAGCCCGCTGGGCGTTGATCGACTCTTCCAGCGCCCGCATGCGCTCTGCGAGCTTGTCGTTTTCGGCTTGGTTGGTTGCTGGATTGAGGACCGCTTCCTCAATGATGTCGAGGCGGCTGGTGATCGGGTTCATATCGACGGCGGGCGCGGCTTCCAGCGTGCGCTCAAGGCCTTTGATCTGGTCGAACATTCCGCGCTCAAGGCCGATCAAGCGATCTTGCAGGACCGTTACTTCAGCGGACTTCGTTCCTCGATTTTCGATCATCGTCTGCTCAAGAGCTTGCAGGCGATCAGCGAGAAGGCTCCATGGCCTTGAGAGTTCATTCAACCGCTGATCGAGACCGCGTTCAACGGCTGTGAGGCGGTCGAGCAACAGGCCTGCGCCACCGTCGCCATTGGCCGCCTGAACGACGGATTGCTCCAGCGACTGGAGGCGATCATGGAGACCGCCACGGAACCGGATGGCATCATCGCGGTCGGTCTTGCGATCCGTGGAGAGTTCGGACGCAAGGGTGCGGACGGCGGTTTCAAGCTGCTCGATGCGAGCGTTCTGGATGCCGTCAACGGCAGAACCAACGCCTGAACGAAGCTGGCGTTCGGGTTGCCGGTCAAGGTGGCGGTCGTCGGCGTAGTACGGGATTGGTGCCTTGCTGCGGGCATCGGGCGCATAGTTTGATGACGCGCGGGTCAGCGGAGGCAGCGGCTGGAAAGCAGGCTGATCCCACTCGCGCTGAGGTTCGCGGTAGATTTCGCGGTCACGGTTGGGATCGCGCAGAGGCTCTCTCAGCAGTGGCTCTCGCAATTGAGGACGGTCGCGGGCGACCCGGCCACCATGGCGCGCTAACAGGGCAATGCCGGGGATGTCTGAGGGCATGTCGAGGAGGGCGTCCATCAGGTCATCGACGTTGGCTGGCGCGTTGCGGCGATACGCAATGGCGGAGGCGGTGCGCAGCGCCTGCTCGAAGTCGTCGGACCGCCGGGGATGGCCCTGGCCGGGGCTCAGGCCGAGCGGGATCTCGCCGGCGATGATTGTCGCACTTTCGCGGCGCAGACCGGCAACGCGGATGCCGCGAGCCTCGAGTGCGTTGCTCGCGCCGTCGACGCGCGTCATTGCATGGAGCAGGTGTTCAAGCCTGACTTCGCCCGCGCGGTGCGCCACGGCGACATCGAAAGCGTGATTGGAGCATGACAGAACGATTTCATCAACGAGGATGGGCGCGCTGCGGCTGAAGCCGCCTGACCGGCCGCGACTGCCATTCGAATAGGGTTCTGGCCCACCGGTCATATCGGATGCTGCACCGCTCCAGGTTTGCGGGGTTCGCAGATCCAAATCCTCGCCGCGGTACGCCATCTTTATCTCCACACTCACGGGTCCGCTCAGCTGCGGCCCGGAACAAACTTGCAAATCAATGTCCCGCAAAGCCGGTGGCCCCAGATCTGCAACAACCCATTGACGAGGTTATCGCTTTTTTGGAGACTAGGCGAGTGGGTGTCGCGGCAGATCGGCGATTTTGGTCAATGCACACGGACTCTGCCCCAACGTGGGGCACGGCCGCATACGTTCTGCTTGCCCACAGCAACCGCCGTGCCAAAACCAAGCCGCATCTCGGGCAGCCTTTTCCTTTGTATATTTATAGGGTTAAATAAGCTTTGCTCCAGTCACGTCATCGCGAACACGCCATAAATCAGGGCCCTCGTTACGATAATTATTCAGGCGTGGGCTGACGGAAAGGATTTCGAGCACGTCATCCGATGCAGGATGCAGCATGTGTTGTATGGGTACGGCACTACCGGGAGCGCAATCCAACCAGAGCGCGAAATCGACAGGATTCACAATCACGGGCATCCGGTCATGAATGGAGGCGGTGGCTGTGTTGGCCGCCGTGGTCAGGAGGGCCATCGTTTGCATCTCGCTGCCGTCGGCACCGAGCCAGTGTTCCCAAATGCCGGCCATGGCCATCAGGTGGCCGCCTTCGTCCGAGCGGGGACGGATCAAGTGGGGCTGCTTTGATCCGGGGCGGCCGGTCCATTCATAATAGCCATTGGTGGGAACAAGACACCGGCGGTGACGCAACGGACCTCGAAACGACGGCTTATCCGCTGCAGTTTCGGAGCGGGCGTTCACAAGCGTGCTGCATGCGCGTGGATCTTTGACCCAAGACGGGATAAGTCCCCAGCGCACCAGAGCCAGTTCGCGACCGCCCGTCTGCGCTTGACGCACGATCAACACCGGCTGGGTCGGAGCGATGTTGTAGCGCGCTGGATAGGACTCGACGCCATCTGCCCGGAAATAAGAGCGGACCGCTTCCACTGGCGAGGTCAACGCGTAGCGCGTACACATGTCCGGACGGATCCATTGCGACAAAGAGGCTGAACGTATGACTGCGAGCCCTGCCCGGCAAGAGCGTATCACTGCCGCCGTACTTGTGATCGGCGACGAGATCTTATCGGGCCGCACCAAGGACCAGAACATAGGGACCATTGCCAGCCATTTGACGGCCCTGGGGATCGACCTCAAGGAAGTGCGGGTGGTTGCCGACGACGAAGCCGATATTGTCAACGCGCTCAATGCGCTGCGTGCCCGCTATACTTATGTCTTTACGACCGGCGGGATCGGGCCAACGCACGACGACATTACGGCCGATGCCGTGGCCAAGGCGTTCGGGGTTTCTATCGCAATTCATCCCGAGGCGCGCGCGCTGATGCAGGAAAACTGCGATCGCCGCGGGATCGAACTGACCGCATCGCGGCTGCGGATGGCGCGCATCCCCGAAGGCGGAAAGCTCGTCCGGAACACCGTGTCGGTTGCACCGGGCTTTTGGATTGGCAACGTCATCGTCATGGCCGGCGTGCCGTCGATCATGAGGGTGATGCTCGACGACGTTACCCAGCATCTCGAACGCGGCACGCCGATGCTGAGCCGCACCATCGAGGTCCTGCATCCAGAAGGCGCGATTGCGGACCTGTTTCGCCGGCACGCTGCCGATTATCCTGACGTCGTGATGGGCAGTTATCCGCAAAACACCGATGGCCGGTATTGGACGCAGCTTGTGTTGCGGTCGACCGATGCGGAGCGTCTGGACGTGGCGGCGGCAACGCTCAAAGCGACGCTTGCGGAACGTCATCTCACCGCGAACTGATGGTTGCAGCTGCATTAACCATGTGACCATTTTTGGGGTTCGCATCGCAATCTGATCTTGCTTGTTGGGAACGCCGAGGATTTTCGGGCGTTTCCGCTTGCGCTGACCCCGCATTCATTTCTGTCGGCGATCAATTTTCCTCAACATCAGGAGTGGATTATGCGTGCGCGTGACAACTTGGCTTACTGTAGAAATTTACCATTACTTTCAATAGTTTTCCTGCTTTTGATTTTTATCGTTCCAGTACCCGCCGAGGCCAAGACCCCCGGCAAGACCTACTGCTTTCGCGGCTTCTGCCACCGCGTTTTGACGCTCGCCGAGACCGAAAAGCTCGTTGGCCGGCAGGCCAATCTCATCACGTCGAACTATGACGACTGCAAACGCGACCGGTTTAACCCCTGCGGCCTAACGTCCTCGGGCGCCGTGTTCCGCGCCGATCTCGCCGATAACGCAGCGAGCCCGATCTATCCGGACGGCACCATCATCATGGTGCGTCACCCCAAGACGCAGAAAACCGCTGTTTTGCGGATCAACAGTGCGGGCCCCTATCATCATAAGCGGACGCTCGACGTGTCGCACGCGGCGGCCGGTGCGCTCGGGTTCCAGCGCCAGGGCGTTGCAACGCTCGAAGTGCGCATTTTGCAGGCGCCCACCAAGTTGGAAGCGACTTACCGGAAGAAGCGGGTGTACCCAGCCGTACCGGGGTACCTGGGGGTCTACGCTTCCCTCGATCAAGCGGGAACGGCCTATGCCGCACGGAGCGGGACTGGGACGGCTGTTGCAGCACTCTACCCGCAGACCGGCAACGAACCTCAATCGGTGCGTCCGGTGGGGGGCATCATTGACAACGGTATCGAACGGACGTGGCTTGCTAAGGCTGTCACGTTCGGCATTACCAAGCGCGAAGCCCGGGCGGCCAAGGCCGTCAAACAGGCGAAGCTAGAGCGGCGCCTTCGCCGCCAGCGATAACCGCTTCTTTGGACTGCAAATTCGGGAGTGCATCACGGTCCCGAATTTGCATCCATCCCGGTCGAGTGTGCCGCGACTTGCGGCGTTGATTTGCCAAACAGCAGGAAATGAAGTTCGAGGGCATCGAGGTAGGATGCGATCATGTCCATGAGTGCGCCAAGTTCGTTGCGACCCGCGATACGGAAGGTTTCCGTCACGAGGCCCGGCGTTGCGTCCGTCAGACCGGCTGCTTCGTCGTCGATGACGCCACGGCTGCGGAAGTAGGCCGTGATGCCGTCCGCCGTATCGAAGTCGACATTGGTGGCGTCGGCGAATTCGGCGATGGCGTCAACCAGCGTGACGCTGCCCGACATGAAGCTGGAGGCCTGCATCTTGAAGCGCGCGTCCGCTTTGCTCATGCGCTGCGACCATTCCCGCGCTTTCAGGATGCGCGTAATCATTGCCAGTTCGAGAGCACGGATCAGTTCGATGGACGAGCGCAGGGCGGCTGGTTCGCGTGACCCGCGGTCGGTGTCATCGCCGAGTTTGCGGCCTGCGATCAAGATGTCTTCGCCAGCGGCCAATGCGGCGTCTAAGTGGTCGGCCAGCATATAGGCTTCGGGCGGGACGGGATTGCTATCAAGCGGCATAGGTCGATCTCCACGCACCGGTCTGCCGTGCGCTCTTACTTCCGTTCATGTTCGAACAGAGTCTGTACTGATTCGGACCGATACGCCTCATGTTGATGTGCCGCTGTGGATAGATCGGTCGCGGCTTGCGCCGCGAGCGGGGCTTGCCCCGCACCCCACTGGGAGGCGCAGCCTCCCAGACCCACCCGTTTTTGGGACTTAGGAAGCGCTTCCTGCCCGTTTTGGTTTCGGGCTTGGCGCGTCCTCGAACACGCCTGCCAACTGTGCGGCGACGCGGTCGTTTGTGAGGTCGAGCGACAGGGGGGTGACGGAGATCTTGTTGGCGGCGAGTGCTGCGATGTCGGTGCCGTCGACCAGCGTCGAGGGGCGGAACAGGAAGCCGAACCAGTAATACGACTTGCCCCACGGGTCGGCGCGCTCGTCGATCACAAGGTTTTCCTGGTCGCGGATGCCTTGGCGGGTGATGGCCACGCCCGCGACCGCTTCGGGGGCAACGGCTGGGAAGTTGATGTTGAGCAGGGTGCCCGCAGGCCAACCCTTGTCGAGCAGCGCTTTAATGACCTTCGGCCCGTGTTCGCGTGGCGTCTCCCAATGGACCTTGGCGCCCGTACGCATGCCGACCGTCATCAGCGACAGCGCAATCGAGGGGATGCCCAACAGCGTGCCTTCCATCGCCCCCGCGACCGTGCCCGAATAGGTCACGTCCTCGGCGACGTTGGCGGTATCGTTGACACCGGACAGGACCAGTGCGGGGCGCTCGTCGGCCAACAGGTGGCGCACGGCCATGATCACGCAATCGGTTGGCGTGCCCGCCACCGCATAGGTGCGCTCGTCGAGTTTGCGCATGCGTAAGGGCGTATGGAGCGTCAGGCTGTGCGAGGTGCCGGACTGGTTCAGTTCGGGTGCCACGACCCACACGTCCGGCGAAAGAACCTTCGCGATCTCCACCAGAACGGCGAGGCCGGGCGCTGCTATGCCATCGTCGTTCGTGACCAGAATGCGCATGACGTGAGTTCCTGTTCTGAATCGGCTCGCTGGCCTACGGGATCGTCGCCACTTCCCCCTCTCCCCCTGGGGTGAGGGGGCCTTGGGAGGTGCCAAGCGTCAAGTGGAGGCACCCCTCATCTGCCCTATCGGGCATCTTCTCCCCAGGGGGAGAAGAAAGTGAAGGGCGCCGTCCGCATGTTGGGTTAGCGGCCCTCTTGTTGGCGCTTCTCCTTAGGGAAGCCGTCACCCGATCTTGGTCAGGCCTCCCATGTACGGGCGGAGCACTTCGGGGATCACAATCGAGCCGTCGGCTTGTTGGTAGTTTTCCATGATGGCGACGAGCGTGCGGCCGACCGCGAGGCCGGAGCCGTTGAGCGTGTGGACGAAGCGGGTGTCCTTTGCGCCCTTGGGCTTGTAGCGCGAATTCATGCGGCGGGCCTGGAAATCGCCGCACACCGAGCACGACGAAATCTCGCGATAGGTATCCTGGCCCGGGAGCCAGACTTCGATGTCATAGGTTTTCTGCGAGGCAAAGCCCATGTCGCCGGTGCACAGCAGCATGGTGCGGAACGGGAGCCCTAACCGCTTGAGGATTTCCTCGGCGCAACCGGTCATGCGCTCGTGTTCGGCGAGGCTGTCTTCCGGCGTCGTGACGGAGACGAGTTCGACCTTGGTGAACTGGTGCTGGCGGATCATGCCGCGCGTATCGCGCCCGGCGGATCCGGCTTCCGAGCGGAAGCACGGCGTGCAGGCGGTCATGCGGATCGGCAGCTTGTCCTCGTCGAGGATCTGGTCGCGGACGAGGTTGGTCAGCGAGACTTCGGCGGTGGGGATGAGGAACTGCCGCGATGCATTCCTTATTGCAACTTCACGGATCTTGGCTCGAACTCTTTCAATCTTCGTCTCGAGCTGATCTGACGCTAAGTTCATTTGATCAAGCAAAGGCTGCATCGCATCCCATGCCT
Organism: Hyphomicrobiaceae bacterium; assembly: GCA_040080145.1. Classification (GTDB taxonomy): domain Bacteria; phylum Pseudomonadota; class Alphaproteobacteria; order Rhizobiales; family Hyphomicrobiaceae; genus JANXVY01. Next base: position 33,930 of record JBEBJA010000186.1, on the reverse strand, counting down.
TAGCTGCCTCTTTTCCGCTGCTGCTAGAGTCAATGGACCTTCGCATGACTTCACCCACTTCAATGGTAAGCTGGGTGGATGACTTCCTAAGCGGCAAATACATCTGCGCAAGATCTTCAACGGCTTCCGTTTTCACCATCAAATCTTTAAAAGGTCCTGATATCTCGAACAAATCCTCCGCGAACTTCGGCAGATTACCCGTGCCGTACGCCGCCTGATCCTTGACCAGCAGCGGCGGGTTGACTTCGGTGTAGCCGCCCATGGGGCCGTTGAGGGCTGCCGTGTGCGTATCGAGCATGAAGGCGCCGATGGCGCGTTCCATGCGGGCGAGCGCGCCTTTCAGGAACACGAAGCGCGCGCCGGAGACCTTGGTGGCGCTTTCGAAATCCATCAGGCCCAGCGCTTCGCCCAATTCGAAATGCTGCTTGGGTTTGAAGTCGAACTTGCCCGGCGTGCCGACTTTGCGGACCTCCTTGTTGTCGTGCTCGTCCTTGCCTTCCGGTACGTCATCGCGCGGCAGGTTGGGCACGACTTCGAGCAGCGCCTGGAGGTCGGCGGCGATCTTGGCTTCGGCCTCTTCGCCAGCCGTCAGGATGTCCTTGAGGCTTGCGACTTCGGCCATCAGCGAGGCTGCGAGCGCTTCGTCCTTGGCCCCCTTCGCCTTGCCGACTTCCTTTGACGCGGCGTTGCGGCGCGACTGGGCGTCCTGCAACGCGGTAAGGTTGGCGCGGCGCGCTTCATCCAGTTCCAGTGCCTTTTCAGCCAACGGAGGCAAGTTGCGCTTGGCAAGGCCTGCGTCGAAGGCTTTTGGATTGTCGCGGATGGCTTTGATGTCGTGCACGGGAGCCTCGGAATCGGTAAAAATTGTCTGTCCCGACGCTATAAGCCGACCGGGTTCAACGGTCCAGCACGGCGGACGGTGGAGCGCTGCGCGCTTGGGCTATCGCGCTTGCTGAAGAAGACGGCTTCGCCTTCGGCCCATTTGGGGGAACGTGTTCCCCCAAACCCCCTCCCTTTTTATGACAAAGGAAGGCCGACCGGCCGCTCTTGAGCGCCGGTTTGTGAAAAGCGAGGGGAGGAGCAGTGCGGCGAGCGCACGGGCTATTCCGTGGGGGGTAGAGAGCACCGGCGGCACTGCTCCTTGCTAAGATTTTCGGCGTACACGCAGCGTTTAACACTCGTTGACCTGGGAGTTTCACCCAGGCGGGTGCGGCGAGCCGTCACGCGAATGCGTGCAATGCACGACGGATCGGCCATCGCGTATGGCACACCCGACTTGCATCCCGTTGCTGCTGCTCTAAACGCCTCGCGATCAGCGCCCCTCGTTGCAACGAGACACCGCCAGAATAGGTTGACGTTCGACGGGCGGGGATAAGTTTGTTGTGGGATGGATGCACTTGCATTGCTTGCACGCCGCCAGTTCGTGGGCCATAGCCGGTCTATCACATACGAGGTTTGCCATGCGCGTCGACGTGTTCGACTTTGAACTGCCCGAGACGTCCATCGCCCTGCGCCCTGCGGTTCCGCGCGATTCAGCGCGACTGCTGGTTGTATCGCCACCAGCACTTAGCGATAGGGGTGTGCGCGATCTGCCCGGCCTGCTGCGGGCTGGCGATTGCCTCGTGTTCAACGATACGCGGGTTATTCCGGCGGCGCTCGATGGGGTGCGGGTGCGCGACGAGACCACGGCGAAGGTCGCGTTCAACCTCATCAAGCGGGTCGATGCGCGCACGTGGCGGGCGTTTGCGCGGCCAGCCAAACGGTTGCTTGTTGACGATCGCGTTCTCTTCGGGCTCGGGCCGCAGCACACGGCCTATGTTACGGCGCACGTCTCGGCCAAGGGCGAGGCGGGCGAGGTGGAACTCGCGTTCGACAAATCCGGGCCCGACCTTGACGCGGCCATTGCCGCTATCGGCGCGATGCCGCTGCCGCCATACATCGCGTTGAAGCGCCCGCCGGAAGCGTCCGACAAATCCGACTATCAGACCATGTTTGCAGCGCGCGACGGGGCGGTTGCAGCACCAACGGCTGCGTTGCATTTCACGCCTGAATTGCTGGCCGCGCTGACTGCACGCGGTGTGACCCATCAGACCCTGACGCTGCATGTGGGGGCTGGCACATTCTTGCCGATGAAGGTCGAAGATACCAGCCTGCACAAGATGCACTCGGAGTGGGGTGAGATCGACGCGGCGACGGCTGCGGCGCTGAATGCGGTCAAGGCGCGCGGCGGGCGGATCGTGGCTGTTGGCACGACGTCGTTGCGGCTGCTGGAGTCTGCCGCGCAAGACGATGGTATGATCAAACCCTTCAGCGGCGACACTGCGATTTTTATTACGCCGGGCTACCGTTTCAAGGCCGTGGACGCATTACTCAGCAACTTTCATCTGCCAAAATCGACGCTGTTCATGCTGGTGTGTGCGTTCAGTGGCCTCGACACCATGAAAGCTGCCTATGACCAGGCAATCGCTACCGGGTACCGGTTTTATTCCTATGGCGATGCCTGTCTGCTGTTCAGGCCTGAAGCGTGAGCTGGAAACCGAGTTGTGGTTTCGCGCTGGACAAATTCGGCCCATACGGATTCACTGGTGAATTATATAGCCTCGAACGAATAAGGCACACTATGGCATCGGTGCCGTCACATCAGATCGGACGAGAAACCCGCCACTTGCTGGTGATGGTGGGGAAAGTCGCATTCATTATTTTCTTGGTCGAAGCCTTGATTATGATGGTGATGTTTCGCTGGGACGTGAACCCGAACGACATATCGCTGGGCGTGATCGACGCCACGGCATTGACGATCATATCCAGTCCGCTGATCTACTTGTGGGTTGCCCGTCCGTTCGACCAAGCCGCCCGGAAGGCGCGTGCCGAGCTTTCTGGTCAATTGGACCAGACCAAGCAACTGCTTGCGCTGAACGAGACATTGCGGGCAGCGCTTCAGGCCTCCAGCGAAACGACAGCGGAAACGAATGAAAGTCTATTACAGAAGATCGGTGCCGAGCTTCACGATGGTCCCGCACAATTGCTGGCGTTCACGCTTTTGAAGCTGGACCGGCTTGGCAAGAGTTTCCAACGGTCGGGCGATCAGGCCAACTTGGCCGATCTGCAGAACCTGCGCGAGGTGATGGCGCAGGCTCTGCGTGAAGTTCGCGAGCTTTCGACAGGACTTTCGCTGCCTGAGTTGGCGTCAACGTCGATTGCAGAGGCGATTGAACTCGCCGTACAACGCCACCAGGAAGCCACCAGCACGCTCGTCTCAGTTCACATGACGGATATGCCTGGGTCGGCGTCGCTTGCACAGAAGATCTGCGTTTATCGCCTCATTCAAGAAGCATTATCGAACGCCTTCAAGCACGCTCAGGGATCGCACGTCAAAGTCACCGCCACGGGAGGACGCGATCAGATGTCTATAAGCGTTACCGACAATGGACGTGGCTTTGATCCGCAGAACGCGCGCCGTTCCGGGCTTGGACTGCCGGGAATGCGGGCGCGGGTGCACGCCATCGGTGGACGCTTCGACATTGTCAGCAACCAGGGAAGCGGGACGGCCATTACCGCTTCATTTAACCTCAAACACGCAATGAGCGCACGGCCTCAGCAACATGGGGTGCATGCATGACCGTTCGGTTCAGACTTGCAGTCGTCGATGACCATCCCCTGGTCCGGCGCGGAATTATGGAAAGCCTCAGCGATGAGCCGGCGTTCGATGTCGTGGGGGAGGGAACGGACGCTGGCCAAGCGCTGGAAATCGCGCGGGTCCTCAGCCCTCACCTGATCTACCTCGACGTCAACATGCCAGGCGGCGGGGGAATTTTGGCCGCGACCCAGATCCAATTGCACGCACCGCAGGTTATAACGGCGATGTTCTCGTTCCGGCAGGATCTGGCGATTGTTCGGGCGTCGCTGTCGGCGGGGGCGCGGGGCTATATTGTCAAAGGTGTTTCGGGATCGGAGTTCGTTGCTATCACACATCGTATTCTGTCAGGCGAGACCGTTATCGACGCAGAAGTCGGGAGGCGGCTGGCAATCGACGACGAACTCCATTCGCAGTCTGGTTGAGTGGCCAGCACGTGCTGCGCTCAACCGTTGAGGTTGAGACCGCTTTCCGTTACGGTTCGCCGATGACAAACATCGCACCTATTCATGTGGTTGGCGGCGGACTTGCCGGCAGCGAAGCAGCCTTTCAGATCGCCCGCACTGGCGTGCCCGTCGTGTTGCACGAAATGCGCCCCGTTCGGCGGACCGAGGCGCACAACACAGACGGCCTTGCCGAACTCGTGTGCTCGAATTCGTTCCGGTCGGATGACTGGGAGAATAACGCCGTCGGCCTGCTGCATCAGGAGATGCGGCTCGCGGGATCGCTCATTATGGCTGCTGCCGATCAGGAGAAGCTGCCGGCCGGCGGCGCGCTGGCGGTCGACCGCGACCGGTTCAGCGCCGAGGTGACGCGCCAGATTGCATCCCATCCGCTGATTTCGGTTTCGCGCGAGGAGATTGGTGGTGTGCCTCCGGCGGAATGGGACAGCGTCATCATCGCAACGGGGCCGTTGACCTCGCCCGCGCTGTCATCGGCCATCGGTGCCCTGACCGGGGAAAACGAGCTGGCGTTCTTTGACGCCATCGCACCGGTCATTCATCTCGACAGCATAGATGAGAGCTTCGCCTGGCGGCAATCGCGCTACGATAAGGTTGGTCCGGCAGGGACGGGTGCGGACTACATCAACTGTCCGATGACGAAGGATGAATACGAGGCCTTCATCGACGCGCTGATTGCCGGCGATAAGACGAGCTTCAAGGAATGGGAAGCGACGACGCCGTATTTCGACGGCTGCCTGCCCATCGAAGTGATGGCCGAGCGTGGCCGCGAGACGCTGCGGTTTGGGCCGATGAAGCCGGTCGGGTTGTCCGATCCGCGCAAGCCGGGTCACCGGCCGCATGCGGTCGTACAGTTGCGCCAGGACAATGCGTTGGGCTCGCTGTGGAACATGGTCGGATTCCAAACCAAGCTGAAGCACGGCGAGCAGACGCGGGTATTCCGCATGATCCCCGGCCTTGCCAACGCGGAGTTTGCGCGGCTGGGTGGCCTGCATCGCAATACGTATCTGAACTCGCCCAAGCTGCTCGATAGTGGGCTGCGGCTTAAAGCTGAGCCGCGGTTGCGTTTTGCCGGTCAGATCACCGGCGTCGAGGGGTATGTCGAAAGCGCAGCCATCGGATTGCTTGCCGGGCGGTTTGCTGCGGCAGAGCGATTGGGACAGGCGATCTCGCCGCCACCGGCGACGACGGCGCTTGGTGCACTGCTCGCCCACATCACTGGGGGTCACATCGGTGTCGAGGGCGAAGCCGGGCGTTCGCCGCGTTCGTTTCAGCCGATGAACATCAACTTCGGGCTCATCCCGGTGACCGAAGCGCCATCGCATGACGCCGAGGGCCGCAAGATCAAGGGCAAGGACCGCGGCTTTGCAAAGAAGCGGGCGACAGCCCACAAGGCCATTGCCGATACCAAGGCGTGGCTCGACGCGCGTGGCAAGTGAAGACCAGCGTGCGGTGGGACGAACGCATGTTCTGCCCTATACTGCGAGGCCGGTTTGACGCCGCAATCTTTCCGCCGGGTCTACAGACATCGCTGTCCGCGCGCTTGCGGTGGAACCTCCCGGCGGTTTACGGCTTTTAGTCTGGGCGCGGTCAGTTCCGGCCGGTCGCTGGGTGTGAGGACCACTGTGTTAGAGCTGCTCGAAGTTTCTGCAAAGCTCACCAGCGCCACTGTCATTGGCGGACTGATCGGGCTCAATCGCGATCTACACGACAAGCCTTCAGGCATGCGCACACTCAGCATCGTGGGGCTTGCGGCGGCATCCGCCACGACGCTGGTGGCCGATGACATGGATGCGGCGAGCCGCGTCATTCAAGGGCTGGTCACGGGCATCGGGTTTTTGGGTGCCGGGGTTATCATTCATAACAGGGCGGAGGGCGAGGTCGAGGGCATGACCACTGCCGCCTCGATCTGGCTGACGACGTGCATCGGGGCTGCCTGCGGGTTGGGCGCGTGGCGGCTGGTCCTGGTTTCGGCGCTGCTGACGGGGATCGTTCTTATCGGTGGCAAGCGGTTCAAGGAAGCAATCACGCGGCTGTTTTACGAGCCGCGCGCTGCCGACGCAGCGGGGAAGCCGACCGACGACAACGCCACCAAAAATTAGCGCGTCGCGGGCCGCTCTGACCGTTCAGCTACTCCAGCCGGGCTCAGCTTCCCCGTCCGTATTTGGCCAGCACCTGGCGGGCGCGGGCGGCGGCGGCGTCGGCGATAGCTGCGTGACCTTCGGCAGTCGGGTGGAACGCGCCGGAGTAGGTGGCTGCCAAAAGCACCTGGACGAAGGAAACGCTTTCCAGCTTGAGCACCTTTTGCATGAGGCCTGCGGACACGTGGAAATTGCCGGTCATGAAGGCATCGTTGGGGGTGCGAAACCAACGCTGGCGCGGGGCATAGGCTTGAAAGTCAGCCGGGTTGTATGGAACCCATTCGCTGGCGACCCTGCGCGGCAAGCGCAAATCGTCGGCAACCGACATGGCGTTGTCGGTGAAGCCCGCGCACAGCCCGCGGCCGACGAAATCGGGGCGGTGGCTATCGACGAATGACCAGCCGTAGGTGTTCGCTGCCTTCTTCATCACCCCGTTCAGCTTGTCAGCGACCTTTTCCGCTTCGAGGGTTTTTTTGGCCGACAACTTGAACTCGGGTAGCACTTCCATGCCGGCCTGACCGTCGGGGCAAACGCGCTTGCCGTCGTCGAGCATCGCCATGCCAGGATAGGCGGTCAGGATCACGCGGTCCGACTGCTCCCAGGGGATGTGCAGGATGTTGTGAACGGCACGGTTCAGAGATTTATAGCGGGCATCGAGGCCTGCGATTTTGGTCGTTGCCTCGGAGGGTCCAAACACCTGGCCAAACCAGCCGCCGAGTTGCTTCAACTTCGACTCGTCGGCGAGCACGGCATTGGCGACGAGACGGGCAAAGCCGATGTCGTTACCACCGATGGAAACGAACAGCAGGTCGATCTTGCGCGAATTCTGTGGTTCGCATTTGCGCAACACGAGGCCACCCTGGAGATCAGGGATTTTGCCGCTCATATGGTAGGCTTCCGGAAGATCCTGCATGGGGGCATCTTCGGTGCCGCACTGGGCCTGGGCGAGCGCTGAAATTTGCGACAGTTCGGGCGGACGCGGCACCCATTCGTTGCCCTTGTAGCGCAAGAACAGCCCCGGCACGACTTCGGAACCTGAACACGCAACGCCCACGAACGTCACGGCGCGGTGGGGCTCTTCGACCGCCAGCTGGAGAGCTGCGCGGAGCTGGTGGGAGTATAGCGAACGATGACAGGCCTGATCGAGCCAGCGGGCGTTTTCGTCGATGAAGTCCTTGTCGCCGATCTGCTTCCATGGTCCCACGCGGACGGGGAAGCCGGTCATGTCTTCATCGGTCGCCTTGCCGTAGTCAGCGTAGCGTTCGCGCGAGAAGCGGACTGGGATGTCGGGGTTGCCTTCACCCGAACCGAAGCTATCGCCCATGGCGGCGATGAGCAGGTCGCGAACGCGGATACCGGCTTTGGCAACTTCGACGCCGCCGATCTCGACGGCGATGTCGGCACCGTCAGGGTAGGGGATGTCGAATTTGATAGGCTCGGCGCACGACTGAGTGACCGGCTCGCCCCGATTCTGCTTTGCCCCTTTGGGCGAAATAGTCCAGGCACATTCGACGGTCGATGCGGCCTGCGCTTCGGGCATGCCCTTGAGTTCGACCACCACCGTGTGAGACTTGGGATTAATGTACTGCTCGTGGCCAGGGGGGCATTCAAAGAGGCTCGCGGCCCAGTTCCAGCAGGTTTTGCGGTACATGCTGGCGGCCCAGCCCTCCTCCTGCCGCGCACCAAGTGCGCGTTCGGCGGCCAGAACCGGTTTAGCGCGTTCCTCGGGCGACAGGGCGTTATAGGTCGCGCGATGGACTTCGGTATCAGCGGGGTCGGTGAAGAAGCGGAATGGGTTTTCGACGCGCCAGCTGATGGCTGGCGAAACCAGCGGTGCCGCCGGGACGGCATGAAGCGGCGCCGCTGCGACGTAACCGTCGATGGCGTCGCCAGGTGCTGCTCGGGCTGGCAATGCGATGGCGAAAAGGACCGCAATCGCGCTAAGCGCGGCTTTGAGTGAACGCATCATTCTTCCAATCCTCGTGTCTTGCCTCGTGCCTTGCTTCGTCCTTGGCCGGCGTGTGAGTGCCGCCCTCGTCAGAACCTACCCAACGCATGAGCTTGCCACATCCGCCACATGCGGGTCAGCGGCTCGACTTGCGTCAACGCCTTAGCCGGGTCGTGACCGGCTCGATTCGAGCCCTTCAAATACGGCTCAACAAGGGCCAAGGAAAGGCAAGCAGCCCGGTCGGGTTGTGGGCAAGTACGCCATACGCCGCGTGCTGAGTTTAGCGCGTCACGGGCCTGACTGCGGCGATGGTCCAGCGCGGCGTGAAGCTGGACTGGATCTGCCGCGTCAACGCCTGGAAATGGGGTACGCCCACGGGCCAGAAACACCGGCAACTGGGCGATGAGACGGGCAGTTGCGCACGCGCGGGCCGCATGGGCGATCAGCGGTGATTGGGCGGCATCGGCACTGCCGAGGCACTTTGCGAAGAGGTTGAACGCTGCGCCATCTGTCCGGATCAGGTATGCATCAAACGCGGCCTCGCTTGGGAGCGGATCGGCGTAGAGGTCGAGCGCGCGCGCATCGAGCAGGGCGTCGAAGGTCTCGAAGGGGAGTTCATAGACCGAGACGGCATCGGCGAGGGCATCGGCGCCTGGATGGCCGGTCTTGAAACCGGACGGCGCGGCCCTGATTGCGTCGCGCCACCACTGCAGGCGAATTTCGGCGATAGCGGGATCGCTCAATGTGGTCACGATCCGTTCGACGTCGCCGAGGAAGGCCGCCAGGGCGATCATGGGGCGCTGGCGATGGCTGGGGGCGAGCAGAGCGGTAACGTAGGCATCGGGTGCGTAGGACTTCGCGGTATGACGCAAATCCTCCAAGGCGTCGTCAGCCATGGGCGCCAGCCACCATTGCGAACGTCACTGGGACCGAGAGCAGCAGATTGATGCGGGCGTATCGTCTGACGGTCAGGCGCGCGGCCTTTTTGAGGTCTGGGTCCGTGATCGCTGCATCGAGCATCACGCGGATCGCGGGCGAAATCCTGGCATGCACCAGCCCGAGCATAATGGTGCCGCCCAACACGCCAAGCCACAGCCAAGCCGACGAGCCGAACGGGCGGGATGTGAGATAGCCAAACTGATAGAGGAGCACCAGTCCCGTCAAAACCGTCAGATTGCCGGCCATTTTGAAATGCTTGGCAACGCGCGGAATAATCCAAGTCCGAAAGGCACCCTTGGCTGCATCGTCTGCCTCATAGAGCACGACCAACTGGATCATGTTGACGAACCAGATGAGCCCAACCCAGACGATCGCTGAAAACACGTGGAACGCGCGTGACGCAATCCGCAGAAGATCTGGCGGCATCATGTGCCCGCTCAGGACCGCAAGCACAACCAGCGCGGCAAGCACTGCGAATCCGGCCATCAGGGCGCGCACTGGGGTATCAAGCATCATCAGAACCTTGTTTCAGGAGACGGCGATCATGGCAGCCCCGAGGGGACGGCCTTCCGCCAATAGCACGTTATAGGTCCGGGCGGCGGCACCTGTTGTCATGACGTCAAGGCCGATCCCGCAATCTTGAAAGGCGCGGCGGATTTCGGGGGACGGGAAGACCTGGGTGCGGCCCGTTCCCAACAGCAGGAACTGGAACGCGCCACCGCGCGGTTCGGCGAAGACGCGCGACAGCGAGGCCATCGTCAGGTTAACCGGATCAGAGACATCCCAGGCCCAGATGCCGCTGGGCAGGGCGATGATTGAGCCCTTATGGCTCATGCTTGCAAACCGGAAACCACCGTTGCCATAGGCATCGACGGGCGCGCGTCCTGGGTAGTGGCCGGGGGGGGATGATGTCGTCATTGGTGCAACCTGTAGGTTGGGTTAGCGCTCCTTGCGCGTAACCCAACAGCTTCGGTTCATCTGGATCCCCTTTGTTGGGTTACGGCGGCAAGTGGGCCGTCTAACCCAACCGACAAGCGCTCCCCATCGAAGGCCATGAGAGGGAGCATTAGGCCCGTGCCTTGAGGTCGCCGGGCGTGGGTTTGGTGGCGTTGTCGGACCAGTCGCGCTTCACGCCGAACCAGAGCAGGAGCGGGGAGGCGACGAAGATCGACGAGTACGTTCCGATGGCAATGCCAAACAGCATGGCGAAGGCAAAGCCGTGGATGACGCTGGTGCCGAAGATGTAGAGCGCGAGCACGGCAAGCCCGGTCACGACCGAGGTCAGCACCGTGCGCGACAAGGTATCGTTGATCGACATATTGAGCAGCTCAATCAATGGCATCTTCTTGTATTTACGTAAATTTTCACGGATCCGGTCGAACACAACGACGGTATCGTTGATCGAGTAACCGGCGAGCGTCAGCAGGGCCGCGACAACCGACAGGTCGAACTCGTACCAAAGAACCGAGAACATTCCGACGGTTATGAACACGTCGTGGACAAGAGCGACCACGGCGGCCACGGCGAATTGCCATTCGAAACGGAACCAAACGTAAAGCAGAATACCGCAGATGGCGGCGATGACGGCGTAGACACCGGTCAATTTCAGTTCCGAGGACACGGCTGGGCCAACGACCTCGGTGCGGCGAATTTCGTACGTGTCCTTGAGGGCGTCCTTGATCTTGGCGTTCGCGGCTTCCTGGGCTTTGGCCTCCGCGGCCTCATCGGCGGCGGGCTGCTGGCCGACGCGAACCAGAGCTCCGTTCGTGCCGGCGCCTTGGACCTGGAGTTCGCCAAAGCCGAGTTTGTGGAGCTGCTCGCGCAGACCGGCGACGTCGATGGTTGGCCCTTTGGCCTGGACTTCAATCAGCGAGCCGCCCTTGAAATCCACGCCGTAGTTCAATCCGCGTGTCATGAGCAGGACGCAGGAAAGAGCCGCTAGAACCCAGGAGAGCCCGACAAAGAGCACGCGCCTTTCGATGATTTTCCACTTGGTCCCGTGGGGGAAAAAGTCGACGCCTTTGAACATGGCTGAGATCTCTATCGTTGTGCCGGTCGGCTGTGACGCACCGGCTGAAAAGGGGTAAGCGCGGTTTACCTGCGGGCCATCTTGTAGGATAGCGGCGCGTCGATCTTGCGGGTTTTCTGGGCTTTCAGCCACCAGAAGACGAGCAAGCGCGTGACGGTGAACGCAGTGAACACGGTGGTAATGATGCCAAGCGTCAGGGTGACGGCGAAGCCACGAATGGGGCCAGAGCCCAGCAGGAACATGACAAGGCCGGCGATGAAGGTCGTCAACTGACTGTCGATGATCGTGCCATAGGCGCGTTCGAATCCTTGTTCAATGGCGGCAATAGGCGCCTTCCCGGCGCGCAGTTCTTCTCGGATCCGTTCGTAGATCAGCACGTTGGCGTCGACGGACATGCCGATCGTCAGCACGATGCCGGCAATGCCCGGCAGGGTCATCGTCGAGCCAAGGATCGACATAATCGCAAACACCAAAACGACGTGGAGGGCGGCACCCAAGGAGGCGAAGATGCCGAGCAGGCCATAGGCGTAGACCATGAAGGCGACGACGGCGACCATGCCGACGATGGCAGCGCGTTTACCAGCGTCGATCGAGTCCTGGCCGAGGTTTGCACCGACGGTGCGTTCTTCGACGACGGTCAGCTTCGCCGGTAGCGCACCGGAGCGGAGCTGAATGGCCAATGCGTTGGCAGATTCTGGTGTGTAGGAGCCCGAAATCTGCCCCGAGCCGCCCAGAATTGCTTCGCGGATGACCGGCGCTGACAGCACCTTGTCGTCAAGCACAATGGCGAACGGACGGCCGACGTTATCCTTGGTGAAATTGCCGAATTTGCGGGCACCGGATTGATTGAAACGGAACGAGATGATCGCCTCGTTGGTGCGCTGCTCGAAACCGGGGTGGGCGTCGGACAGGTCGCCACCGTCCACGACAGGCGTTTCGCGCAGGACATATTCGCGGCCAGCCGCTTCTGCATCCTTGGGGTCGGCCTTGTAGATCTTGTAGCCGGACGGAACGCGACCCGACTTGGCCTCGTCGGCGGTCACCTGCGGGTGGACTTCATGGAAGGCGAGCTTGGCGGTCGAACCGATCAGATCTTTTAAGGCCTTGGTGTCTTCGACGCCGGGGACCTGGATCAGGATGCGCGCGTCGCCCTGGCGGACGATGTTGGGTTCGGTTGTGCCGTAAGCGTCGATACGGCGGCGGACGGTTTCGATAGAGGCGGCGGCAGCATTGGAGATGCGGTCGCGAATTCCGGCTTCGGTCGGCTCGACGACAATCAGGCCAGGCTCCGCACCTTTGGCGATGGAAATGTCGGATGCCCCGGCAAAGCGCGCCGCAGCGATCACGTTGGTCAGCTTCTTGAGGGCGAGGATGGCAGCATCGGCCTCCTCTGGCTTGGTCAGGCGGATCTGCACGCTGTTCGCGGTGGCCGCGATGCCGTTAAAGCCGATCTTGGCTTCGCGCAGGTTCTTGCGGGCGTCGTCGCGCAAGGTTCCAAGCCAGTCTTTCTTGAGCTGGTCTGAATCCATGGACATGAGCAAGTGGGCACCGCCGCGCAAGTCGAGGCCGAGGCCGATCCTGTGCTGGGCCCAGCCCGGCAGCGCCTTGTACGTTGCGTCCGACAGAAAATTCGGAACGCAGGCGAGAATGCCGACGAGGCAAATCCCTAAGATAAACAGCGTCTTGGCGCGTGTAAAATACATCATTGGACGGCGGCCGCTCTTATCATCGTTAGAGGTGGTTCAGGTCGAAGCCGAAATGGGGAGCCCTTGCGAGATCCGCAATCACGTTGCTTCCTTCACGGGTTCGTTTTTGGCACGCACGCTCAGCAGCGTGGATTTCAGGACACGCACTTTCATCGTGTCGGAAAGTTCGACTTCAATCTCGTCGGACCCTTCCGTCACCTTGCTGACGCGGGCGACAAAGCCGCCGGCCGTCACGACCGTGTCGCCGCGGCGGATCTTTTCGACCATCGCGGCATATTCCTTGGCCTTTTGCTGCTGAGGGCGGATGACCAGAAAGAAGACGATGCCAAGCACCATGAGCATGACCAGCGGGAACGTATCCATCGGGCTGCTGCTGGAACCAGCTGCTTGGGCGAATGCAGGCGTCGTGAACATGTCGAAGGTTCCTTTGAGGCTGATACCGGGCGCGGCCAAATCAATTGCAGCGCCGACGTATGCGTAAAAAGCGGCACAAGCGCTACACAAAATTCGTGCAACGCTGCCGCTTCATCTGTTTCGGGCCGGACTATACTGCGGGGGTTCACCTTTGCAACAGTGTTGCTCACACAATACCGATGGCGGCACTCTTGTTGCGGATTTTTGCCCCGAATCGTGCGTTCAACCCTTTTAGTTCGACATATTGGAACTATGTTGGTGTGCAACCGTTAACGATCCCACGTACCTGCATCTCAGCGGAGTGCTTCTCCATGGCCATTACTGTCACCATCAACGGCGAGGCCCGCAAAATTGAGGCCGCGCCGGATACGCCATTGCTATGGGTCATCCGTGACGAATTGGGGCTGACCGGCACCAAGTTCGGCTGCGGGGCGGCGTTATGCGGGGCTTGCAGTGTCCATCTCGATGGAGAAGTTGTCCGCTCGTGCCAGATCCTCGCCCAGGACGTGGACGGGCGCAGCGTGACCACGATCGAAGGCGCGCGTGACAAAATCGCTCTGGCGGTCAAGGCCGCTTGGAACAAGCTGGATGTTGCACAGTGCGGCTATTGCCAGTCGGGACAGATCATGTCCGCCATTGGCCTGCTATCGCAGATTGCCAAACCTACCGACGATGACATCGACAAGGCCATGGACGGTAACGTCTGCCGCTGCTGCACCTATCACCGCATTCGCGCCGCCATTCACGAGGCCGCGCACGCCATCTGATCTTGCCTTGGCGCGAACATTTGCAGCGCTTGGTTCATTTGCTTTTCGTTTGAGGAGGTCCGACATGGCGTTGAAGCGGATGGCGTTGAAGCGGCGAGCGGCGTTGGCAGTATTCGCGGTTGCAACCGGTGCGGGATTAGCGTTCTGGGCTCACGGGCAGCAGACCGGTCAGCGGCTTTCTTTAGCCACCTCCGCATACGCGCAAGCAGCTCAGGGCGACTTATTCCAACCAATTTCTGTCGTGCTGAACCATCCCCGCTGCATGAATTGTCATCCCCGCGACGACCGCCCGCGCCAGGGCAACGACCGGCATGAGCACTTGCAAAACGTCGTGCGCGGCGTAGATGACCTCGGCTTCGTCAACATGCGCTGCACCAGTTGCCATCGCGACGAGAACAACGCCAACAGCGGCGTTCCCGGCGCACCGACGTGGCATCTGGCACCGATCTCTATGGGCTGGCAGGGTTTGGGGGACGCTGAGCTTTGCACAACACTCAAGGATGAAAAGCGCAATGGCGGCAAAACCGTCGCGGCGCTCGTCGAACACATGACGGTAGACAAGCTGGTACTCTGGGGCTGGTCGCCCGGCGGCACACGCGATCCAGTTTCAACGCCGCACGATGTGTTCGTCACGCAGCTCAAAGCCTGGGAAGCGGCTGGAGCGCCCTGTCCCGCGGCTTCCAAATAAGCAGACACACGCGCTCAACCGGCTCAACGGAGGTCGCTATGACCCACTCGTCTTTGACAGATATCTTCAAACTTTCCGTTGAGGCCGCGTTGGGACAGCCGCTCGCCAGCGCTCAATCAAGCCGGCGGTCGTTCCTCAAACTATCTGGGGCCGGGCTGGTGCTCGGTCTCGCCGCGCCTCAGCTTGATGGCCCGGCGTTGGCGGCCCCGGCTGCGAACGGGTTGGCGGCGGATGCCTTCGTGCGGATTGCGCCGGACAACACCGTCACCGTCATCATCAAGCATCTCGACAAGGGACAGGGCGCGGCCACCGGCCTTGCGACGCTCGTTGCAGAGGAACTGGACGCAGGCTGGGCGCAGATCAAAACCGAATTCGCACCCTCCGATCCGGTCAGATACAAGAACCTCGCCTTTGGCATTCAAGGCGTCGGCGGCTCGTCCGGGCTGTCGAATTCCTACGAGCAATACCGCCGCGCCGGTGCGACTGCGCGCGCTATGATCGTTGCGGCGGCGGCCAAGGAGTGGGGGGTTGCGGTCCGTGAGGTCGTGGTTTCGAACGGTGTCGTCTCTATTAAATCCGGTAAGACCGCGACGCTCGGGGCGATGGCGGATGCGGCGGCCAAGCAGGCCGTTCCATCCAAAGTGACGCTCAAGACGCCCGACAAATTCGTTTTCATCGGGAAGGCGTTTCCCCGCGTCGATTCACGAGCAAAGACGAACGGCACAGCCAAGTTCACGTTCGACCTGCAGATGCCGGACATGCTGGTTGCGGTCATGGCCCGCCCGCCGAAGTTTGGGGCAACGGTTGCGTCGTATTATGCGACCGCTGCCGAAAAGACGCCGGGTGTCGTTGCTGTCGTGAAGGTTCCACAAGGTGTTGCGGTGCTGGCGAAATCGACCTGGGCTGCCATCAAGGGGCGCGACGCCCTCAAGGTCAGCTGGGACGAAAGCAAGGCGGAAACGCGCAGTACGGCGGATATCATCGGCGCCTACAAGGCGCTGCTCGACAAGCCCGGAACCTCCGCCCGCAAGGACGGAGATGCCGAAGCGGCGCTTGCCAAGGCCGCGAAAGTCGTATCTGCGGATTTCGAGTTTCCCTACCTCGCCCATGCGCCGATGGAGACGCTCGACTGCGTCGTGCGCAGTACCGGGTCGTCCGCCGAGGTGTGGACTGGATCGCAGATGCAGACGCTCGATCATGGCGCTGCCTGTTCCGTGCTCGGGTTGAAGCCGGAAGCAGTTCAACTTCATACCGTGTGGGCCGGTGGATCGTTTGGCCGCCGGGCGATCACCAATTCGCATTTCGTTGCCGAGGCTTGCGAGATCGCCAAGGCGTATGGCAAGCCGGTGCCGATCAAGGTCATCTGGACCCGCGAGGACGATATCAAAGGCGGCTACTACCGGCCGATATATCTGCATCGGGTCCGTGCGGGGCTCGACACGGCGGGCAATGTCGTCGCCTGGCACCACCGCATCGTTGGGCAATCAATCCTCGCTGGCACGCCGTTCGAGGGACAGATGGTCAAAGGCGGCATCGACGCCACTTCCGTTGAAGGCGCGAGTACGCTGCCGTACGCCATTCCCAATTTGTCGGTCGAGTTGCACAGCGTCACGATCGGCGTACCGGTGCTGTGGTGGCGGTCGGTCGGGGCGACCCACACGGCGCATGCGACCGAGCACATGATGGACCTGCTGGCGAAGGAAGCCGGCAAAGACCCCGTCGCGTTCCGGCTTGCGCTGCTGAAGGACAAGCCGCGTCACGCGGGCGCGCTGAAGCTGGCTGCTGAAAAGGCTGGGTGGGGTTCGCCCGTTCCCCCCGGCACCACGCGAGGCGTCGCCTTGCATGAAAGCTTCCAGTCGTATGTCGCGCAGATTGCTGACGTGGCGCTAAAGCCCGACGGGTCTTTCAAAGTTGTGCGGGTGGTTTCGGCCATTGATTGCGGAATTGCGGTCAACCCGGACGTCGTTCACGCGCAGATGGAGGGCGGGATCGGCTTTGGCCTGGGTGCCGCGCTGCGCGGTGAGATCACGCTGAAAGGCGGAAACGTCGAGCAGGCAAATTTTGACACGTATGCGCCGCTGCGGATGTCGGACATGCCCAAGGTCGAGAGCTATATCGTACCGTCGGCGGAAGCTCCAACCGGGGTCGGTGAGCCCGGTACGCCGGTGGTCCTGCCCGCCGTCGCAAACGCGCTGTTTTCCGCCACCGGCCAACGCACGCTGCGGTTGCCGATGACGAAACAGATCTATAAAGGGACCTAATACTGCAAAGTCTTGCTTTCGTAGACTGGGTCAATCATTTGTGCGACCCAATACTTTGAGGACGTTGTTGGGTCGCGCGGCAAGGGCCCCTTGACCCAACCGACAAGTTGACACCCGGCTTATTCTTTGTGCAGCAACTGCGCGATTTTGCGTTGTTCCCACTTCATCATCAGGTTGGAGACGGGTCCGTAGACGCTGAGCCCATGAATGAGCAGGCCGATACCCCAGCCCAGCAAGGCCCACAGCGACCACCAGACATCGTCCTGGTTGTAGATATTGATTCCGATCAACACCAGATTGACTGCGACATAAATCCCGGCGTGGACGTAGAAGGCCTTAATTTCCTCGATCCGCATCCGGGCGATGATCATATTCGCTTCTTCGCTCATGCCTACTCCTTGCTGCGCCTAACCGCGCAGCCTACGCGCCCACCATCGCCTCGAAGTCTAGCACACTCGCTACAATGCCGAAGCTGACAACGACGTGACGGTCTGTGACTTGGATCAAAACAGCGGCCTTATACGCACCGTCCGCCGTCGACTTCGATGCAGACGCCGGTGATGAAGGCGCTGGCGGGGTCGGCAAAGAAGAGGGCGGCATTGGCGATGTCGGATGGCGTCGACATGCGTCCCAGCGGGATGGTAGCCATGAACTTGGCGCGGTTTTCAGGCGTGTCGGGCACACCCATGAACTGCTCCAGCATGCCGGTCTCGCCGATCACCGGATTGATGGCGTTTACCCGGATGTTTTTGGGTGCCAATTCGGCGGCCATCGACTTGGTGAGGATGATCGCCGCTCCCTTGGAGCCGTTGTACCAGGTCAGGCCGGGGCGGGGACGGACGCCTGCTGTGGACGCCGTGTTGATAATGACGCCGCCGCCACGCTGTTCAAACACCGGCACGATGGCCAGCGTCGAGAGGTAGATTGCTTTCACATTGACCGCGTAAATGCGGTCGAATTCGTCTTCGGTGACGGTCAGCAGCGACTGGTTCTTGTGGGTGTAGCCTGCGTTGTTGACCAGAATATCGACGCCGCCGAACGTCGCGACCGCAGTACCGATCATCGCATCCACGTCTTCGCGGCACGCGACGTTGCAAGTTACCGCAATCGCGCCATTGCCGAGGCTGCGGGCAACTTCGAGCGCGCCATTGGCGTTGAGGTCCGCGACCACGACTTTTGCGCCTTCACGGGCGAAGGCTTCAGCGATGCCCTTGCCGAAGCCGGAAGCGGCACCCGTGACGATGGCGACCTTGTCTTTCAAACGCATGGTGCGTGCTCCAGTTCGCTTCGCGATAAGGGCTGCCGCCCTTAACCCGCTCGAGGGGTGACCCCTCGAACTCCCCTCTTTTTGGGACTTAAGGGAGAAATCAGCCAATCCGCATGCCTGAGCTGCCAGCAAGGTTGGCGGCTTCGGTGCGGTAACCACTGGCGGGGTAGGTGCCGAGGATTTTGACTTCGGAGGAGAAAAACGACAGCTCCTCCAGCGAGAGGCGGACTGGCCGGTCGTTGGGGTGGCCTTCGATGTCGGCGAAGAACATTGAGGCGTTGAACGTGCCTTCGAGCTGATAGCTTTCGAGCTTGGTGATGTTGACGCCGTTGGTCGCAAAACCGCCCAGCGCCTTGTAGAGCGCGGCAGGTACGTTGCGGACGCGGAACAGGAAAGTGGTCACGACTGCGCCGTTGCCCGGCTCGGCGTCGTCGGGCTCGTTGGCAAGAACCACAAAGCGGGTCGTGTTGTGGGCCTCATCTTCGACGTCGGTTTTTAGGATCTTGAGGCCGTAAATTTCGGCGGCAAGGCTCGACGCGATGGCGGCAATCGACGTGTCGCCGCTTTGCGCGACGAGACGGGCCGAGCCTGCAGTATCGGCTTCCGGGACGGGTTTGATACCAAGTTTGCGCAAGGTCTGGCGGCATTGGCCCAGCGCCTGGGTGTGGCTGTAGACCTGTTTGACGGTGGCGAGGGTCGCGGTGGGCAGCGCCATCAACTGATGGCGCACGCGCAGAAAGTGTTCGCCGGTGACGTAGAGGTCCGCCTTGGGCAACAGGTGGTGGATGTCGGCGACGCGGCCGGCGACGGAGTTCTCAATCGGGATCATGGCATAACGGCAATCGCCTTGCTTCACGGCGGAAAGCGCGTCCTCGAACGTCGGACATGGCACGGGCTCCAGGCCCGGGAACGCCTCGTTACAAGCAAGGTGCGAATTGGCACCGGGTTCGCCCTGGTAGGAGATGCGGGGCGGCGTGTTGGCGTTTGACGGCATGGGGCCTCTGGACGGAACGGTTGGCGGCACGCAAGGTGGCGTGCCGTGTCCTAGCGCCGATACGGGCAGGGCGGCAAGGGGGACGCTCGTCCCCGCGTCAGAGGGCGGGTGCACCTTATTCCCTTTTGCAAAATGAATGACCTAAAGGGGGTCAGGCAAAAAGGTCCATTTTTTCGCTCGGCGGTGTTAGCGGTGCTGAGGCAAGGCACCCAATGGACATGACGCGACGTGCAGTTGGCGGATTGTGAGATGCGGCAAGCATAAGTTGTATCATCATGACACCTTCGTGCTCTTGGTATAATACGGCCCGGCAGGACGCGCGGCACGTGGGGTGCACAGGGCACAACACAGCGCTTCAAAATGGGGCGTGCTTTCCGGGTTTTGAGGGCGTCATGAAGGGCGGTACCGGCTTTATTATGAGTACGTTTACCAAGCGGACGGCTGCGGCTGCTGCCCCGGCGCGTGCTGCGGCGCGATTTGGACTTCGTGTTGTCATGATGCGCTCGCTCGTTGAGCTGGAACCCGTCTGGCGCAATTTGGAACGCAACGGTTGCGCAACCATCTTTCAAGCTTTCGATACATTTGCGGCGTGGGCCCAACATATTGCACCCCCACGCGGCGGCGACTGGTTCGTAATTGTGGTCTGCGACCGGACCGGCGGGCAGCCGTTGATGCTGCTGCCGTTTGTCGCCTGCCGCCAGGGGTTGCTGAGTGTGATTGAGGCGGCAGACCTCAATGTGTCGGATTTCAATGGGCCCGTACTCGAACGCCGGTTCACGCCGACTGCCGAGGAGATGGCGGCGATCTGGGAGGACATGCGCGCGCTGCTGCCGCCGGCCGATATTTTGCGGCTGACCAAGCTGCCCGGCACCATCGGCACACAACCCAACCCGCTCCTGCTGCTCCCGGCAGTCCACAAGATCAAGCTGGCGAATTTCAAGACGCCGCTGGTTTTAGCGGGACAGCCCTGGTCCGTGGAACGGCTTAACGATAAGCTGCGGTGCGATCTAGCCGCCCGGCGGCGCAAGCTCGACAAGCGGGGCAAGGTCACGTTCGTGACGGCGCAGACGCCCGAGGAGATCAATCGCTTTTATGACGCGATGATCGCGCAGCGCCGGGATCGTTGCGCCGCCATGGGGCGCGACAATATCTTAGACTGCCTAAGTCATCGCGCGTTTTACCGGGCGCTACTTGATCCGGGCGGTGTGGGTCGCATTCAGGCGCTGCTGCTCGACGATCAGGTGATCGCCACGGGGTATGGTCTCCTCTCGCGCGAAGGATTTCACATGATCTTTCCGACCTTCAAGGCGGAGGGGTGGCGCAACTATTCGCCCGGAATGCAATTGTTCATCGAAAGCATGGCGTGGGCGGCGGCCAACGGAATTGCTTTTTACGACTTCACAATCGGCGGCGAAAGGTTCAAGGCGAGCTTGGGTGCGGAAGAGTATCCATTGTTTGAACACCTCGAAGCGTTGACGGCGCGCGGCCGTCCAGCCGTCTATCGTGAGCGTCTTCGCCGACTGGTGGGGTCAAATCCGCGCCTCAAAGCGCTCGTGCAGCGCGCGCGTGCGCTCAAACGCATGCAGACCGGTTCGACGGCGGCCCCATGATCGCATCCGCAAACGCTGCAGCCCGCTATCGCGTGCTTGATGCGTGGCGCGGGATTTGTGCGTGCCTCGTCGCGTTCATACATGTGCCGGTCGCCCACGGCTGGCAAGACGCCGGCGCGTTTCACAGCCTGCAGCTGTTTGTCGACTTCTTTTTCCTGCTCAGCGGATTCGTCATCTGCCATGCGTATGGCGAGCGCCTGGAACGGGACGGCAATTGGACCGGCTTCATGATCCGCCGGTTCGGGCGTGTCTATCCGCTGCACATTGCGGCACTGGCTGGGTTTGTGACGCTGGAACTCTTCAAGGTGGTTGCCGGGCTGTTTGCCAGCCTGCCCATTGATGGGGCACCATTCACGGGACCGCGCTCGCTTGCGACGCTGCTGTCCAATCTGGTGATGACCCAATCGTTTGGTCTTCATGGCATGACCAGCTGGAACGGGCCGGCGTGGAGTATCGGCGTCGAGTTTTACACCTACGCCGTGTTTGCTGGCGCTGTGCTGATCACGGGGGCGCGGTCGTGGGTGTTCCTGGGGCTTGCCGTGCTCGGCTTGGCTGTGATGGCAGGCGTCAGTCCGCTGTGGCTTTTCGCTACCCATGATTACGGGTTCTGGCGGTGTCTTTACGGCTTTTTCCTTGGGTGCCTCGTGTGCAATTTCCTAAGCGCCGCACCGTCTGCAACGATGGCACGTCTGGCCGGGCGCGGTCGCTTTGCGGGGATGTCCTTAGCGACCGTGATCGAGATCGCGTCGGTTGCCGTCCTTGCCGTGTATCTTGCGCTGACTGGGATCAACGCCTCCAGTTTGGCGGCACCGCTGGTGTTTGCAGGAATTGTCTTAGTTTTTGCGGGCGAGGGCGGGGCGATTTCGCGGATGCTGCTCGCGGCACCTGCCCAGACGCTTGGGTTGTGGTCTTACTCGATCTACATGATCCACATGCTGCTGTTTGCCGTGCTTAAAATCGTGATGACCGCGCTGGCAAAGATCTCGTTCCTGGGAATTTCAGCACCCGTCAGCGAGCCGGTAAAGCTATGGACGCTTGGCGGGCCGGTTAGCGATGCGGCGCTGGTTGCGGTGTATCTCGGGCTTGTGCTCGTGCTTGCCAAGCACAGCTTTGACTGGATCGAGGCACCCGCGCGGGCTTGGTTTGCGCGATTGGCGGATCGGGTTGCGCCACCTGCCAAGCGCAAACTCGCAACGGTCGTGAGATAAATTCGAGCAACGCTCGAAGCGAGGCCAGCCTCGCACTCCGCTGGAGAGCGCAGCTCCCCAGACCCCTCAGTTTTTGTGCCCTAGGGTCCATCCGACTTTGATGGAATCAATGACGGACCCTAACTCTTTTCTTGGTCGCGCTTCTTATCGGAAAACCGGTTCCCACCCCCGCCTCCGCGGGGGCATGCTTTTCCGGAAGCACTCTAGTGGGCGCGTTCGACGCAGAACTTGATGACGTCCTGGAGGGCCGACTTGGGCGGGCTGTCGGGGAAGATCGCCATTGCGTCGTGGGCAATGCCGCCGTAACTGCGGGCGCGTTCCAGCGTTGCTTCGATCGCTTTGTGGCGGCGCATGAGCGCGACTGCGTGATCGAAATCGGCGTCGGTGATGTCGCCATCGACGATGGTGCGTTTCCAGAAGTCGCGTTCTTCCTGGGTGCCGCGGCGGAACGAGAGAATGACCGGCAGCGTAATCTTGCCTTCGCGGAAATCGTCGCCGGTGGATTTGCCCAAGCGCGAGCTGTCGCCAGCATAGTCAAGGGCATCATCGACGAGTTGGAAGGCAATGCCGAGGTTCTTGCCGTAGCTCTTGAGCGCGCTGACTTCGGCGGCGGGGCGTTCGGCGATGGCGCCGCCCGATTCGGCGGCTCCTGCAAACAGCGCTGCGGTCTTGGCGTTGATGATGGCCAGATATTCGTCTTCGGTCGTCGCGGTATTTTTGGCGGCGGCGAGTTGCATCACCTCACCTTCGGCGATGACGGCGGCAGCGTTTGACAGGATTTTCAGCACCTGCATATTGCCGACGTCGACCAGCATGCGGAAGGCCTGGCCCAGCAGGAAGTCGCCGACGAGCACACTCGCCTGGTTGCCCCAGATCATGCGAGCGGTCTTCTTGCCGCGGCGCTGGCTGCTTTCATCGACCACGTCGTCATGCAGCAGGGTGGCCGTGTGCATGAACTCAACGGCGGACGCGGTGCGGATGTGCTTGGTGCCATTGTACTTGCACAGCTTGGCAGCCGCCAGCGTCAGCATGGGGCGCAGGCGCTTTCCGCCTGAATCGATCAGATGATGAGCAAGCTCGGGAATCATCTCGACATCCGACACCGCCTTGTCGAGTATGATGCGGTTGATTGCGTCCATGTCCTCGGCAACCAAAGCCAGCAACGGCTTGAGGTTCTCGTTAGGATCGCGCGCTTCGTCGAGTGGAATGACAAGGCCCAAGGCTGTCCCCTTGCTTGGCGGTTTGAATTGTTGGGTTATACGTGGCGCATCGAGAGCCTGTGCAGGCACTTTGCCGCATCATCTTTAGTAATAACGCCAATCGCTTAAAACCTGACGGGCCAATGTATCTGCTCCTGCAAACCAACAATCCTGTTCTGCTGAGTTACGTCCAGAGTTTACTGGCGGATGCAGGCATCGCGGCGGTGGTGTTTGATGCAAACATCTCGATGGTCGAAGGCTCGATCGGTGTTTTTCCCCGCCGGGTGATGGTGCATGACGAGGACTTGGGGCGTGCGCGGCATGCGCTCTGGGAGGCCGGGCTTGGCGACGAACTGGCGTCAGGGTCTGCGTGATGAGCAAGCCAGATGTGACGGAGGATGCGTTTCTGGGCGGGCGGGTCATGGTGCGGCAGCCAAAATCTGGCTATCGGGCCGGGCTCGACGCAGTGTTTCTGGCGGCCAGCGTTCAGTGCGAAAGCACACCTGAATGCCGGATACTCGATGTCGGGGCGGGTGTGGGCACGGTGGGGCTGTGTGTGGCGGCCCGTTGCCGACATGCTGACGTCACGCTGCTTGAGCGCGATCCGCAGTTGGCCGCGCTGGCAGCGGTCAACGTGGCACTCAACAACTGCGAAGGGCGTGTCCGGGTGGTCAACGCGGGCGTTGGATCTGCGGCTGGCGTGCTTGCTTTGCTTGACGTGCATGCCGATGGCTTTGACGCCGTACTGGCCAATCCGCCCTATCACGCAGAGGGGCGCGGCACGGCAGCACCCGACCCGCTGAAGGCGATGAGCCATGCCATGCCGGACGCCAACCTCGACGACTGGGTTCGGTTCATGGCGCGGATGGTGAAATCCGGCGGGACGGCGACGATGGTTCACAAGGCGGATGCGCTGGCTTTGGTGCTGGCGGCCTTCGGCAAGCGTTTCGGCGATGTGCGCGTTCTACCGTTACATCCGCGCGCGGGGGAGCCTGCGAGCCGGGTGATCGTGCAGGGCATCAAAGGCAGCCGCGCGCCGATGGCGCTGTTGCAGGGCCGCGTTCTGCACGGGGAGGGGAACGGTTTTACAGCGGGCGCGCAGATGATTTTGCGCGAAGGGGCCGGAATGCCGCTTCGCGCGTGACGGAGCCGCATTGAATTTGCGATCCACACCCTATATCGGGCGGGACTGTTGTTAACGCCAGGAGCCTGATTATGTGGCCGTTCAGCCGAACTCCATTTGTACCCGTGCTGCGGCTTTCGGGTGTGATCGCTGCGTCTGGTTCGCCGCTGTCGGGCAATACGTTGTCGATGGCGGGGCTCGCGGGGCCGCTTGAACGGGCGTTTTCCGCGTCGAAGCTGCCGTCCGTCGCCGTCATCGTCAATTCGCCCGGCGGATCGCCGGTGCAATCGCATTTGATCTTCAGGCGGATCCGGGCGTTGGCTGCTGAAAAGAAGAAGCGGGTTTACGTATTCTGCGAAGACTTGGCCGCATCGGGGGGCTATTTCATCGCGATGGCGGGAGATGAGATTTACGCGGACCCGTCGTCGATCGTTGGTTCCATCGGTGTGATTTCATCCGGTTTTGGCTTCGACAAGGCACTCGAAAAGCTGGGCGTCGACCGGCGCGTCTATACTGCTGGCCTGTCAAAGAGCACGCTCGATCCGTTCCTGCCGGAAAAGGCCGAAGATGTGGAGCGGATCAAGGCTCTGCAGCGCGACGTTCATGACGTGTTTATCGGAGTCGTCAAGGAACGGCGCGGTTCACTGCTGAAAGGGGCGGATAGCGAACTGTTCTCGGGTGCGTTCTGGTCGGGTCCGCGTGCGCTCGATCATGGATTGATCGACGGAATTTCGGATGTGCGTTCCAAGATGCGCGAACTGCATGGCAACAAGGTCACGCTGCGCGTCATTCCGCTTGGAGCAACCGGCTTGTTGGCTCGGTTGCGCAAGCTGCCTGCGTTCGACACAACAGGTCATGGGATGGGGTTGATCGACCCCGAACAGGCGATTTCCGCAATCGAGGCGCGTCTGCTATGGTCGCGGTATGGCCTGTGAAGGTTTGATCTAATTCAGGAGGGGTCGATGCCCCAGCTGTTGTTTATGATGGCCGTGGGTGCCGGTGTTTACAGCGCCTATAGGTGGATCGCTGGCGAAGCCGAGAAGGCCGCTGACGCCGCACGTCGCGCGCAGGAGGATTTGCGCCGTCATGCGGAAGGCGGAGGTGTCGGCAATTCGCCCAAGGATCTGGGTGCGCTGGTGTGGGACGAGAAGGCCGGGGCCTACCGGCCGAAGAGCGGGGCGTAAGGCGGTCAGGGCGCGATGCTCGTCCTGATCCAGGCCGTGAGTTCGTCTTCGGTCAGCGCGCCTGCGGCCAACGCTTCCATCATGACAACAGCATCGGGTTCGGCAGCACTGAAGTTAATGCCGCTCAGCCCCAAGAACACGATGCTTGACAGGAAAGCAGTGCGCTTGTTGCCGTCCACATACCCATGATTTTTTGCCAGCCCAAAGCAAAGGGCGGCGGCGAGCACGATCAAGTCTTGTTCGCCGTAGGCCCATTTATTGCGCGGACGATCCAAAGCCGACTGAAGCAGGGTCGCATCTCGAATACCCGACGCTCCACCGAACACGGCGAGCTGCTCGGATTGGATGGCGGTGACGAGTGCGAGATCAACCCAAATGGGCGCCGTCATTTAGCAAGCGCCGTCAGGGTGTTGTGATACTTTTTCATGGCTGCACGCGCGAGTTCAAGGCCGCGATCAAAAACGGGATCGCTGCGCGACACGACGAAACCTTCCTGGGTTTCCGTCACCGTAACCTTGTCGCCTTGCTGCAGGCGCAGGCGGGCGAGGAGTTCCTTGGGGAGGATCAATCCGGTCGAGTTGCCGATCTTCTTGATTTCGAGGTTCATGACGAGGACCTTTGTGTTGTACGAAATGTATAACTCAAACCCACATGAAAGGGAAGGTTGCTCTGGCAATCAGGGAGCCGACCCCGAAGCAGTGCTGCCCGCATAGGCTATCGAAACACCAATCAATTTGCTTGCGTCACGTCAGTGCACAGCAGATACTCTCCTCGTCGATGGGACTATGACTCGGCAGGTGTCATGCGTTATTTATTTTTCTCGTCCTTTGCTTTGCTGCTTGTTCTGATTTCTGGTTGTTCGCTACCAAGCCTGCCCACCCTACCGGGCATTGGAAGCTTGATGGGCGCGACGCCGTCGGGTCAATCAACTGGTGCCCGCTCCGCGCAGCCCCGCGCCGTGGCTGACTATGCGTCGCCGGTGCAGAGCGCTTCGCAATCCATCACGTCTCCATCGCCGACGTCGGAACGCCCCAATCCTCAGCCAGGTATTCTACCGGCACCGGGGGTGGGTCCATTTTATCAGCGCTCCTATGCGCTCGTAATTGGGATGGACGATTATGCTCAGTTACCGAAATTGCGAACGGCGGTCGCAGATTCCTCGCTTGTCAGCGCGGCACTGCGGGCTCATGGCTTTTCGGTTACACATAAAAAAAATCTGAATTCGGCAGAATTGCGCGATACTCTAGAAGAGTTTTTCTATCAAACCGGCGCTGACAAAGAGGCTGGATTGCTTCTTTGGTTTGCGGGCCATGGTCACAACATCGGCAGTGAAGGCTATCTGCTTCCGATTGACACCCCGAAATTCAACGGCAGCGACGTCGAATTCAGGCGCAAGGCTTACCCAATGCGCAATTTCGGCACCTTGATGCGCGAGGCTCGCGCGCGACATATCCTGGCTGTGTTTGATTCCTGCTTTGCTGGCACCATTTTCAAGAACACGCGGGCAGCATTACCCCCGGCAATCGATCAGGCAAACAAATTTCCGGTCCGCCAGTTCATTTCGGCTGGCGATCACACCCAGGAAGTCAACGACGACGGCGCATTCCAGCGCGCGTTTCTGGCGGCGATCACGGGAGAGGACGCCACTGCCGACAGCGACCGGAACGGCTATGTCACGGGCGAAGAATTGGGCATCTTCATTAAGAACCGTATCCTTGCGGCGTCGAATGGCACGCAGACACCGCAATTTGGCAAACTTGCCGAAAACGATTTTGAACGAGGGGACTTCATTTTCCGCGTGGGGACGGGCAGCGCGACAGCGGTGGCCCCTGCACTTCCAAATCAACCGCCCAGGGTGCAGATAGCCGGGTCCCGCGATCCGCTTGCGCATATGACCTCAACAAAGGTCTATCTGGCTGCAATTTACGGTGCTCCGGGCAGTGGCAATGCGGAGTTGCGGCAGGCTCTCAACGACCAGCTCCTCCACAAAGGATTTCAAGTCGTTGATTATGACACCGAATTTGCATTCAAAATTCACGGCACCGTTCAAAAGCGTACGGCAGGTGCCCTGGTCGATGAGTTGACGATCAAGTGGCTGGTTTTTGGAGTGAATCGCGAACCGCTGGGACTCGTTGAGGAACGACTCGAGATTTTCAGCGGTGCCCGTGATGGTAAGTGGGGAACAGCTGCGGATAAGTCTGCAGCGTTTGCGGCTGAACGATTGCCAAAGTATCTTGCGCGACCTTCGTAAGAAAAGCGATTTACCCGATGTGATGTTGTGTGCTGTGAAGCGACGATTTGAGGGGTGGGCGTATGTCAAAGTCGATAATGGGGTTGATTAGTCTTATTGCCATGGCGCACTGCGCGACTGCTCAGGCGCAAGACCGCACCTCGGGCGATACACAAGTGGATCGTTACGAACAAGGCAACTGGGCTGTCGGGGTTGCTATTTCTACGATGGGCATAGGTCCTGAGGCTGCCGTCAGGCTGCATCCGAATGCTATCTTTCGTATCAGCACCGGGTACGGCGACGGCAGTTCCTTGGCCAGCCATTTCACCTTTTCTACGGGTTCCGCCATTACCGATGGTGGAGGGGGTAATTTCACCTCTCAAGATACCAAGTATACCGGCACGGAACTCAACGTGATGGGTGCGCGCGCGCTCCTCGATTGGCACCCATTCCGGGACGGTGGTCGCGTTTCTATCGGCGCGGGGTACCTTGACGTTTCAGGCAGTGCAATGTTGGCGACGCGCACGGGAAATGTTAAGGTGGGCGATGGCGTTTATACCCCTGCCCAAGCCAAAGGAATGATCTTCAAATTCGCCAATACCGACAACATCATGGGTTATACGGGCCTGGGTTACGACAATGCTTTCTTTAAAGATTACGGTCTGTCGATCAGCAGCGATTTCGGCGTATTTTGGGGCTATACGAGTGACGTGACGCTGTCGGGCGGCACGATAACCGGTGCGGATCGCACCAAAGAGCAGTCAGCACTGAAAACCAAGCTCGACAACTTGCCCGTTTATCCGGTCATATCACTTTCAGCGAAATATCGCTTCTGACGACCAGATGCAGCCCTCATCCTGCACGGGATGGCTGCTTTGCCTAACGCTGTCAAACCGTCTCATCACCGTTATGCTCCGGCGATCAAAACAGCTACCCACTTTGCCGCGAACCCATTTATAGTCCGGGCAAATCGCGCTCACTCAAGACGGACAAGTCATGGCCATCAAGACCGCCACCAAGCCTGTGGGTACCAAGCCTGTGGGCCCCAAATCGCGCGCTGCGGCTCAGGTGCCCGCCGGGCTTAACCCGAAGCAGTCGTTCCAGGACATGATCCTGGTTCTGCAGCAGTATTGGGCCGCGCACGGCTGCGCGATTTTACAGCCCTACGACATGGAGGTCGGCGCGGGGACGTTCCATCCGGCGACGACGCTGCGCGCGCTTGGCTCACGGTCGTGGAATGCGGCCTACGTGCAACCGTCGCGGCGGCCGAAGGATGGACGGTACGGCGAAAACCCCAACCGGTTGCAGCATTATTACCAGTTTCAGGTCATCATGAAGCCGTCGCCGGCGGACATTTTGGACCTGTACCTTGGTTCGCTCGACGCCATCGGCATCGACACCAGCTTGAACGACATCCGGTTCGTCGAGGACGACTGGGAAAGTCCGACGCTTGGCGCGTGGGGCTTGGGTTGGGAAGTCTGGTGCAACGGCATGGAAGTCACGCAATTCACGTACTTCCAGCAGGTCGGCGGCTATGACTGCAACCCGGTTGCGGGCGAAATCACCTACGGGCTTGAACGGCTTGCCATGTACGTGCAGGGCGTCGACCGGGTCTATGACCTCAATTTCAACGGACGTACCGATGACCGCAAGCTGACTTACGGTGACGTGTTCCTCCAGGCCGAGCAGGAGTATTCGCGCCACAACTTCGAGCACGCCAACACCGATATGCTGCTGGCGGCGTTCAAGGCTGCGGAAGCGGAATGCCAGTCGTTGCTGGCCAAGGGGGAGGATGGCGACCGCCACTTGATGGCGCTTCCGGCTTACGACCAGTGCATCAAGGCGAGCCACGTGTTTAACCTGCTCGACGCGCGGGGGGTGATTTCGGTAACCGAGCGGCAGAGCTACATCCTGCGGGTGCGCGACCTCGCGAAGGCGTGCTGCGGGGCGTGGATCAAGACTGCGGGCGGCGGGGCCGTTGCTGCATGACCAACGAACAGTTCTGGAGCTTGATCGAGCAAGCGCGCGGCGGTCTGCCTGAGTCTGCCGATTCACACCGGTTGACCGCGGTTTTGCGCCCCCTCAGCAACGGTGAGATCGCCGGCTTCGGCCTCCTGTTTTATGAAAAGATCTGCGACTTGAACGATTGGCGTCTGTGGGGGGCTGGCTATGTCATTGCCGGCGGCATGAGCGACGACAGCTTTCATTACTTCCGCTCGTGGATCATTGGAAAAGGCAAGCGCGTCTTCGACCTTGCCCTGACTGATCCGGACTCGTTGGGTCCGGATATCGACGACCGGGATGTCGACAATGAAGCACTCGAATATGCCTGCCTGGACCTTCTCGAAGAGCGGGGTGTGACGGACGATCCTCGGGACAATGCAAGCCGCTCTGCCGACGGAGATCCGTCCGGCACGGCGTTTGACGAGGACAAGGTGGCGGCGGCGTTTCCGAAGCTGACGGCGCTGTTTGGCTGAGGGGACGGGGTAGGTTGTGTCAGGATGCATCCGTAACCCAACAACGTGTGGCGCTAGGGTCCGTCTGACTTTAATGGAATCAAAGTCGGACCCTAAGCCTCTGTTTGGTCGTGCTTCTTTTCGGAAAACCGGTTCCCACTTTTCCGGAAGCACTCTAAGCCTCTGTTTGGTCGTGCTTCTTTTCGGAAAACCGGTTCCCACCCCCGCCTCCGCGGGGGCATGCTTTTCCGGATGCACTCTAGGTAATGCCAGCCCGCAGAAGTTTGCTCGTGACCGAGTCGATCTGAAAGATCACCGTGCGGCGAGGCGCGGATACCAAACCGCATAAGTCCGTAGTTATGAGTTTTGGTATAATGCGTTGGGTTACGGCGCGGACGTGCGCCTAACCCAACCTACGACTGCCCCTACAATTTGCACTTCTCCAGGCGCTTTTTGAGTTGTTTGACGGCTGCCTTGCGGCCATCGTTGGGGGGCAGGGCTTCGAGCCTTGCGATTTCGGTTTCAAGGTAATGGACGTGGAACCGGCGCGTGCGCTTCTGAAGGGTGCGGCGTTCCTGTTCGAAGCGTTGGTAGGACTGGCGCAGGACTTCCCAATCCTTCTCCCGCGTCTTGGGCGGGATGCGGAGTTTGTAGCCGATGCAATCGCAAGATTCCCCGCACGACGGGCACTTGACATCGGTGGCATCGCTCGGGCGGCGCACCGCCATCCGGCATGAAAAGCAGACCCAATCGTAGTTGTTCACCCGGGCCTCCCTTCTTTTGCTGAGTTACTCAGCCTTCGCAGCGCATTTCAAGGTTGAGCCCGGGGCGGGCGTCGGCGTCGAGCGACACGGTGAGGTTGCCGGACGCATCCGCCGTTGCGTGGCGGGTTGTTTCGGGTTGGCCGTCCTGCTGGAGGTTGATGCGCCAGGGGCCGGGCTTGAGGCCCGCCCAGCGCATCTGGCCTGGACCGTAGCCTTTGGCCTTGGCGCTGAGGGCGCATGCGTCTGCTTTCAGATCGTGCACGTCCCAGCGGCTTTCGATCAGGTGCGCACGGCCAGACAGGGTGCTTTCGCCCGATGACGCTTTCAGGGCAACTACGGGATCGGCGGCGGCAGGATCGAGCGACACGTAAAGTGCGTCGGCATGGCGGTTGTGGCCAAGGATGCCAGCACTTGCGGCGTAATCGATGGTCAGGGATGCGGCGGCGTCGAAGCGCATGGTCTGCATTTCGCCGCGCTTTTCGATGCGCCACTTCATGGGACCAAGGATGCGGATTTCGGCCTGGAAGAAGTCGTCGGCTATGGCTGCGTAACGTGAGGCTTCGACGGGAATGACGTTGGCGGCGCGGGCATACTCGACGAGACCGCGCACGGCTTCGAGGCCGTCGGGCTTTTCGGCAGAGTACATGTGATAGTAGAGATTCATGGCTTTGAGGCGGCGCGGGTTTTCGGTTCGCTCGAAGGTTTCGGTCAATTTCGCAAAGCCGCCGTAGGGGCCTTTCCAGTCGTTGGTGTAGAGCATTTCGTTGGCATTGACCGAGTAGATCTGGCGCTCGCGGCCGATAAGACGCGACAGCGGTCTGACGTAGGCCAGCGACGCATAATCGGAATCGTAACGGGTATCACCGCCGTTCATGTTGCGGACGTTTGCTTTACGGGTCGCGCGAACGGCTGCCTCGAAGGGGCGCGTGTCGCCGCTCCACAGATAGAGTTGGGCGCGTTTGCTCTTGGGGGCCAGATCCTGGGCCGCCTGTAGCGAACCGGCGACCTCGGAGCCAAGATCGAACGGCTTGGCCGTGCGATAGCGCGGCAATGGGCCGGGCGGTGGAGCGTGAACAGGCACCTGCGCGCGCGCGGTTTTTGCGGCAGCTGTGCTGCCAAATAGGTCGAAGAGCCCGCCCTGATCTGGGGCCGGCTGTCCTGCGGCCACCCGGGGTGCAGGCGGATTGATGCGGTTGAGTTCGCGGGTGCGCGAGTAGTTTTCAAAGAACGACCACTCGAAAGGATGGGTATGGGTGTGGCTGGCGACCTCGACCTGGGGCAGAGCATAAAGCTTGCGGGCGATGTCTTGGGCACCGGTTGTTCCGCCCAGCGCCGGGTCAATGTCGCACGAGATCAAGCCAATCGAAACGGGAAGATCTGGATACGGCACGATCAAGTGGTTCATCGCGACTTCGGCGGCGGTGCTTGGTTCTCCACCGCCGGGGGGCGATTTGACGAAGTTGTTCCAGCCGTCTCCGTCAATATGGCTGAAGTAGATGCGGCGTCCTGCGCGGGTCGTTGTATCGGGAACCGGGGCGGGTTCACCGGTGAGCGCGGCGCTCAGAAATGCGATCGGGTCGATTTGCCAGGACAGGCGGTTGGACTTTGGGTCGTAGTGGTTTGCATAATTCGCGGCGACGTAACCGCCGCCGGGGGACGTCGCGACGATGACCGTGTCCTGGGCGCCGATGGAGGAAAGGGCGGGGCTGGCGACCGACAGGTGGGCGCGCGTCTCGCTGCCCTGCGCCTGCATCACCAGATAGCCTGGCAGGGGCGATGGAAGTTTGCGCTCGAATTCAACGAATGCGTCCTTGGCACGGAGCCGCGACGCCGCCGTGTCGGACACATAGTGCGGCGTGTATTTAAGACCGAGACCGGCGAACAGTTCGTTAATCTGGGGGGCATCGTCTTGCGTTCCGGGGGCGCCAAGCAGGCCAAACAGGACAAATTTTACTTTCATCCGGCTGGCCCAGGCCGCCCACTTAAAATAACCTGCGGCGTTGGCCAGCTTGGCGTCACCAAACCAGCTGACGGCGGCGGCGTGTTTCAACGTGATTTCCGGTGAGGGCGTGCCCCGTTTCAGATCCCAATAAGTCAACCGGTATCCCAGGTGATTGAGCGGCATCTCCAAGAATTTGTGAATCCGGGTCTTATCGGGCGTGGGCTCGTCGGCGCTATCGTACAGCGCCAGCACATCGCGTTTGAGGAGGTGTCCAGCCGCAGGGTCGGGCTTGAGCGGCTCGGATCGGCCACTGGCCGTGGTCGAACACAGCAACAGCAACGACGCCAGAATCTTTGCCAGAAGCGACAGCCGAACCATACTCATTACACACCCATATCAAGGTTCGTTTTCTCCCGGAGACACTTTCTGCGTCACGGGCACGCCGGGTGAAGTGTGGGTGCTTGGCTGCGATGTCAACGCCCCCTGCAATCATCCGCTTACATGCGTAGCAAACACCACACACATGGCCAACACACGGCGCTTGAGCGTCATAGCGTACTTCTGCGCGCTGGTATCAGATGCATACCTTCGTGAAATCGTCTAACGAGAAGCCGATCAGAAATGGAGACTACGTCATGTCGTCAGCTGCGATTGCCGGTGCATTTATTCTCGGAGTGCCCCTGCTCCTGCTTGAGGTCGTCTTGCTGCGCAAACAGCCGCGCGCGATCCTCATGTTTTCGTTGGCACTTTTGGTTGTCGGCTTGGGTTATCTTGCAGCAGTCGGTGCGACCGCCGACATCGCACGGCGCGTGATGCCAGGGCAATTCCCGGCGGCAGCCGTGTCGAAGGGCTGAACTGTCGATATGGAAACCGGTTCCCACCCCCGCCTTCGCGCATACGCGCCAAAATAAGCCCTTACTTTCTTCTCCCCCTGGGGAGAAGATGCCCGAAGGGCAGATGAGGGG
>JBEBJA010000158.1:0-12852 GCA_040080145.1 Hyphomicrobiaceae bacterium | reverse complement strand
TTCGTAGGGGGCGGGCGGGCAACGGTAGGGCAAGGCGGGAGCGGCAATCACGACGGTGCCGCCATTGTTCATCGCGGCGAGCTGGCGCTTGAGAAGCTGTGTTTGGGGGCCTGCAAGCCACGCATGAGGCATGATCTCGGCGGCGTCTTTCGAGTAACCCTCGATGGCGTCGAAATTCAAGGAGATGCCCGGCGAAAGCACGAGGCGGTCATAGGGCTGGGGGCGGCCACGGGCGAATTTGACCTGCTTTTTGACGGTGTCGACCCCGGTGGCGGTTTCGGTCAAAACGCGGATGCCCAGTGCCTTCAAGCCGTCAAAGCCCTGAACCAGCGAGGGAAAACTGCGGAAGCCACCGAGATAAAGATTTGAGTAAAAACAGGTGGGGTGAACCGGACGGCTATCGATCAGGACGATCTGCAGGTCGATAGCTGCTTGCTTCAATTGGACGGCCACGGTTGCGCCGCCTGGACCACCACCGATGATGACAATGCGAGCGCCGGGTTCTGCGGACGCGATAGAGGGCATCGACAGGGCGCCCGTGCTGGTGATGCCGACGGCGGCTGTCATCTTGCCAAAGGTACGGCGCGTGATTTCTGTCATGGATGATTGTCCCAATGGAGATGGGGCTAAAAGGTGGGGGAAATGCCGCGTGATTTAGGTGCGCGCTCCAGATGCAGCGGGCGGCGATACTCCCGGGATGAACCCGGCAGATGCCAACAGCGTATCGAGCTCGGAATAAAAGTACGCGCGGCCAGGGTAACCGGTTATCCGGCCCAATTCCTCGCCACGGCGCACCAAGATGAAGGTCGGGGTGTAGATCACGGGGTTGAAGGCCGACAGCTCGCGGCTTTTGCGGCGCACTTTGACAAGCGGGGCAAACCGGCCTTGTGCCGAGCGCGCATAGCCGCCGCCGATTTCGGCCTCCCATTTGCGGCAATAAACGCAGCCGGGTTCGTCGACCATGATGAGGCTCAGGCCTGCATTGCCTGCAGCACTGGTGTTGGGAAGAAGCAGGCTCGGAACGGCGGTAACGGCTGCCAATCCGGTCAGGAACGTGCGGCGCGCGAGACGTACTCGCGAAAAGCTGTTCGCACTTGGCATCAATCAACCGCCTTCATATGCTTGTGTAACGACTCGTTGCGCTAGCCCGCTGGACGACTCGTTGCTTGGGTACGCCGGTAGCGAAAAGCTGATACCGCGCAGCGGCGCTCAACGCTATACGCTTGTACGGTAAGTTCTTGGTTGTGCACTTTCTCAGCAGAGAAGCGAATGCCACGGGGCCTGCATGGGGCGCTGATGTGAGGGGCTTGTTTCGGCGTCACGAAACCGTTACCGGTGGTGGAGTGATGTCACACGCTGCGGGAGACGGGAAACCGACATGGCTGAAGAACCGATCGTTGCCCAAAAGGGTCCATATCAGGTCGAACTCGTCGAAGGTAAAGCGTATTTTTATTGCACGTGCGGGCGCTCGCAAAAGCAACCGTTCTGCGATGGAACGCACAAGGGCACGGGGCTGGAACCTGTGCGTTTTGTCGCCGAGCGTTCGGGTACGTTCAACTTGTGCGGCTGCAAGACGACCGACGATGCGCCGTTTTGCGATGGATCGCACAACGTCCTTTGACGTCTGGCTGGCGACACGCCTTGGTAGAAGTCAGTTTTTTCGTCAACCGAAAAAGGCGTGAGGCGAGTATGTCGTCCAGTTATCTCGCTCAGCAGCTCATCAACGGCGTCACGCTCGGCTCCATCTATGGCTTGATCGCCATCGGCTACACGATGGTGTTCGGCATTATCGGGATGGTCAACTTCGCCCATGGCGACGTGTTCATGCTGTCGACGTTCATTGCTTTGATCCTCTACCTGATCATGACGCAGATCCTGGGCGTCACGTCGATTGCACTCACGCTGCTCGTTGTGTTGTTTGGCGCGATGGCGCTGACTGCGTTTTGGAACGTCGTGATCGAGCGGATCGCCTACCGGCCGTTGCGCGGGTCGTTCCGGCTGGCTCCGCTGATCTCGGCCATCGGCATGTCGATTTTTTTGTCGAACTTTGTGCAGGTCGTTCAAGGGCCGAACAACAAGGCGCTGCCGCCGATGCTGAATAGCGTCATTGTGCTGGCGGGCGACGGGCAGAATTCGGTCGCGATCTCTAACAAGCAGATCCTGGTCATGGTGACGACTGCGGCATTGCTCGCAGCGTTCTGGTATCTGGTGGCCAAGACGCCGCTGGGGCGGGCGCAGCGGGCGTGCGAACAGGATCGCCGGATGGCGGCGTTGCTGGGCGTCGACGTGGACAAGACGATTTCGGCGACATTTGCGATAGGGGCGGCACTCGCGGCGGTTGCGGGTTGCCTTTACATGATCCTCTACGGGGTCGTGAATTACAATGACGGCTTCGTGCCGGGTATCAAGGCATTCGCGGCGGCCGTGCTCGGGGGAATCGGGTCGCTGCCGGGTGCTGTGCTGGGCGGGTTGATCATCGGCTTGGTCGAGACGCTGTGGGCGGCGTATGTGTCGTCGGACTATAAGGACGTGGTGGCGTTCGCCGTGCTGGCCCTCACTCTCGTCGTCATGCCATCCGGGCTGCTGGGCCGTCCCGACGTCGAGAAGGTCTGACGCATGGACGGGGGGCGAGCGCGTACAGGACTGCGCATTTCCTCAGCGCTGCGTCCAGCACTGGTTGCAGCGGCTGTCGCTGCGGCATTGTGTTTTCCGGTGGTTGCATATCTCGCGTTGCCAGGGACAGGCGGCAACCTCGCGCTGGAGTCCCGGTGGATGCTGGTCGCGAAACTGGCTTTCGCGGTTTTTGCTCTAACGCTTTTGGTTGCAGGTGCTGGATGGCTGAACCGGACCCAAGCCGCGACAGATGCGCGGGCTAGCCGCGATGGCGCGCTTGCCTCACTGGCGAAGTACGTTCCCAAAGGCGGACTCGCAGCGTTGCTGCTCTATCCCGTCATCATCGTTGCGCTGGTTGGATGGTCGGGTGCGATCAAATGGGTCGATAACTTCGGCGTTCAAATCCTGATTTACGTGATGCTCGGCTGGGGCTTGAGCATCGTGGTCGGTCTGGCAGGGCTTCTCGATCTCGGGTTCATCGCCTTTGCGGCGGTCGGTGCATATGCCTACACGCTGATCGCCCTGCATGTGCTGCCCGCACTTGCACCCGGTTTGGTGCCGTATGCGTTCTGGGTGTGCCTGCCGATTTCCGCGCTGCTGGCGGCGCTATGGGGGATCTTACTCGGGTTTCCCGTCCTCCGGTTGCGAGGCGATTATCTCGCGATTGTCACCCTGGCGTTTGGAGAAATGATCCGCCTTGTGCTGGTGAACTGGACCGAACTGACGAACGGCTATGCCGGCATCAAAGCACCGCGCATCACGTTCTTTGGTATTCCGTTTACAACGCCGGGGAGCGAGCCGACGTTTGCCGAGACGTTCGGACTATCTCAGAGCCCCACGATCTACCGGGCCATTTTCCTCTATTACGTGATCTTGGGATTGGCGTTGTTGACGGCCTGGGTTTCCAACCGCTTGCGGCAGCTGCCGATCGGGCGCGCGTGGGAAGCCCTGCGGGAGGATGAGATCGCGTGCCGCGCGCTTGGGCTCAACACGGTGACGACCAAGCTGTCGGCGTTTGCCATCGGGGCGGCGTTCGGCGGTATGGCGGGGGCATTCTTAGCCGCCCGTCAGGGGTTCCTCAATCCGTCGTCGTTCGAATTCATGCAGAGCGCGACCGTGCTCGCCATTGTCGTGCTCGGCGGCATGGGCTCGCTGACCGGGGTTGCGGTTGCTGCCGTGGTAATGATCGGCGGGACGGAATTGCTGCGCGAGATTACATGGCTCAAGTCGATTTTTGGTCCGCAGTTTGACCCGACACAGTATCGTATGCTGCTGTTTGGGCTGGCCATGGTGGCGATGATGATCTGGCGTCCGCGCGGGCTGGTTTCCACGCGCGATCCGTCGATTTTCCTCAAGGTGCGCAAGGCTGTATCCAGCGACCTCGTCAAAGAGGGGCATGGCTGATGGGGCGGTGGAGATCGGACCCGTTACTGGAAGTTTCCAATCTCGCCATGCGATTTGGCGGACTGACGGCGGTTGACGATTTGTCGTTTACAGCCGGACGCGGAGACATCACGGCATTGATCGGACCCAATGGGGCCGGCAAGACGACCGTATTCAACTGCATCACAGGGTTTTACCGGCCAAGTGCAGGGCAAATCCGGCTCAATGCGGCAGGTGGATCGAAAGCCATCAACCTGGAACGGATGCCGGACCACGAAATCACCGCCAAGGCCCGAGTTGCGCGGACGTTTCAGAATATCCGGCTGTTCTCGGGCATGACGGTGCTTGAAAATCTAATGGTCGCACAGCACAAGACTTTGATGGCGGCCTCTGGTTACAGCTTGCTCGGGCTGGTCGGCGCGGCGCGTTTCAAGGCCGCGGAGCGGGCAGCTGTTGAGACCGCTGTGACGTGGCTTGACCGGATCGGGTTGACCGGGCGGGCCGATGATCCGGCGGGCGACCTGCCCTACGGCGATCAGCGGCGGCTTGAGATCGTGCGGGCGATGTGTACCGGCCCGGTGCTGTTGTGCCTCGATGAGCCTGCGGCTGGGCTGAACCCCAAGGAAAGCGCGGCACTGAATGCGCTGTTGCGCGAAATCCGCGACCGGCATGACACGGCTATCTTGCTGATTGAGCACGACATGTCGGTCGTGATGGAGATTTCAGACCACGTTGTTGTGCTTGAATACGGCCGGCGGATTGCCGACGGGACGCCGCTCGAAGTGCGCAATGACCCCAATGTCATCAAGGCTTATTTGGGTGTCGAGCACGACGCATCGGTTACCGACGGAGGCCCGGCGTGAGCGTACCACCCGTGAGTGCCGTGCCGCCACTGCTGTCGATCCGTGGGGTTGAGACTTGGTATGGCAATATCATCGCGCTGAAGGGCGTCGACCTCGATGTGCATGCGGGCGAGATCGTGACGCTGATCGGGGCGAACGGTGCCGGCAAGTCCACGCTCATGATGACGATCTTTGGCAGTCCGCGCGCCCGCAAGGGGCAAATCCTGTTTGGCGGGCGCGACATTACTCAGACCGCTACGCACGACATCGCCCGGATGCGGATTGCGCAATCACCAGAAGGGCGGCGGATTTTTCCGCGCATGACGGTGTTTGAAAATTTGCAGATGGGCGCGGCGATCGACGACAACGCCCATTTCGACGAAGACTTGACCACCATGACGGCGCTGTTTCCGCGGCTAAAGGAACGGCTGTTGCAGCGCGCCGGGACGCTGTCGGGCGGCGAGCAGCAGATGCTTGCCATTGCACGGGCGCTCATGAGCCGGCCAAAGTTGTTGCTGCTTGACGAGCCGTCGCTGGGACTTGCGCCATTGATCGTGAAGCAGATCTTCGAAGTGATCCGCGAGATCAACGCGCGCGATAAGTTGACCGTGTTTCTGGTCGAACAGAATGCGTTTCATGCGCTGTCGCTCGCGCATCGCGGGTATGTGATGGTCAATGGCCAGATCACGCTCAGCGGACCGGGCCGCGAGTTGCTTGCGAACCCGCAGGTACGGTCGGCGTATCTGGAGGGGGGACGGTAAGGGTTGCCGTTGACTGCTGCAGGGCGGCGAGCGCAGCCTCGCACTCTCGCCTGGTGGCGGTGGCTCCAGACCTCAAGATTTCTGCGGCCCAAGTGAAATAGCACTCGACAGAGAAGAACATTTAATGCACATTCGTCGAATTAACAAGCATTGCCAGGTGTGAGGTATGTGGGGAACCTGCAAATCCCCGCGCTTAGAGTTCGAGCGGGAGCGATTTTCTTGGGATGACTTTGGGGTGGTTTTGGTTGAGACTGCCGCCGCTAGGCGCCGATGCGCGGTCTAGCTCAGGATTAATATCGTGGGGTTTTTGCGATGACAAAACGCTGGCTTTCGGGCCTCCTTCTCACCGTTGCACTGAGCGCTGCGACGGCTGCTCAGGCTGACGTCAAGGTGGGGGTGCTCGCGCCGCTGACCGGCCCCAACGCTGCCTTCGGGGCGCAGTTGAAGAACGGTGCGGAACAGGCTGCCGAAGACCTCAATGCCAAGGGTGGTCTGAACGGGCAGAAGATCGTGCTGGTGTTTGGTGACGATGCCTCTCAGCCCCAGCAAGGCGTTTCGGTTGCCAACCAGTTCGTGGGCGAGGGCGTGAAATTCGTCGTGGGTGCGTTCAACTCCGCCGTGACCATGCCGTCGTCGGAAGTGTTTGCCGAAAACGGCATTCTCCAGATTACCCCTGGCTCGACCAACCCGACCATTACAGAACGCAAGCTTTGGAACATCTTCAGGACGTGCGGACGCGATGATCAGCAGGGCGGCGTTGCCGCCAAGTACATTGTTGAGAAGTTGAAGGGCAAGAAGGTCGCCATCGTTCACGACAAGACCACCTATGGCAAAGGCCTGGCGGACGAAACCAAGAAGGCGATGAACGCAGCTGGCGTCACCGAGGTCATTTATGATGGCGTCAACACGGGAGAGAAGGATTTTTCGGCACTCGTCTCCAAGATTAAGGCTTCAGGCGCCGACATTTTGTACTGGGGCGGGCTGTTTACCGAAGGCGGTCTGATTGTACGGCAGATGCGCGACCAGGGACTGGCGACAGTTCTGATGGGCGGCGATGGAATCGCTGCAGACGAGTTTGGACAGGTTGCGGGTCCAGGTGCCGAAGGCACGCTGATGACGTTTGCGCCCGATCCGCAGAAGCGTCCGGAAGCCAAGGCTGTGCTCGGCAAGTTTGAAGCACGCAAGTTCAAGCCGGAAAGCTATACGCTCTACAGCTACGCCGCACTTGAGATCGTGGCGCAGGCGGCGGCAGCTGCCAAGTCGCTTGAACCAAAGGCTGTCTCGGCTGAGATGAAGAAGGGCGTGCCATACAAGACCGTGATCGGCGACATCGGCTACGACGCCAAGGGCGACATCACCCGTCCAGATTACGTCATGTACACCTGGGTCAAGGGCAAAGACGGCAAGATCACCTACGTCGAGCAGTGAGATTTGGCTTGAATCGCATCAAGAATATTGAGGCCACGGTGGCGATTGCTGCCGTGGCTTTTTGTTGTACCGCAGCCTTTGAATGGGCTGGGGCCGCAACTGCGCGAGCCGAGATCGTCGTTGGCGTCGTTGTACCGTCATCAGGGCCGAGGGCGTCCATGGGGCGGGCGATCCAGCCGGCTGCGGAACGGGAGGTCAGCCGGATCAATGCTGCGGGCGGGATTGACGGGGAAGTGCTTCGGCTTGCTGTCGAAGACGATGACTGCACGACCGAGGGCGGCGGGCGTGCTGCGGCGTCGCTGGTTCGACAACGTGCGGTGATCGTGCTGGGGCATCCATGCTCGA
Organism: Hyphomicrobiaceae bacterium; assembly: GCA_040080145.1. Taxonomy (GTDB): domain Bacteria; phylum Pseudomonadota; class Alphaproteobacteria; order Rhizobiales; family Hyphomicrobiaceae; genus JANXVY01. Next base: position 5,480 of record JBEBJA010000158.1, on the reverse strand, counting down.
ACGCGGCGATCGCAGCGGCAAAGACCTATGCAGCAGCCGGGATCTGGTTCGTAGCGATCGGCGCGGGGCATCCGGACCTGACAGAGAAGCGTGCCGGACCGACGATTTTCCGGCTTGGCGGGCGAGACGACCAGCAAGCAGCGGACACAGCTAAGGCGATTGCAGCCAACCTCGACGGCAAGCGCATTGCCATCGTACATGACCGGACGGAGTACGCGCGCACGTTGGCAGAGGGGGTTGCGCGCGGGTTGAAGGCGGCAGGAAAACCTGCCGTAGCCATGGAGGGCATCGTTGCCGGCAAGATGGGCTACAGCGAACTGGCCGGGCGTCTAAAGTCTTTGCACGCTGGCGCAGTCTATTTCGCCGGCTTTCCCGCCGAACTTGAGATCTTGAAGTCCGATTTAAAAGCGATAGAACTTGGTTCACCGGGTCACAGCACGCCAGGACTTGCCAGTTCGGGACTTGCCAGTTCGGGACTTGCCAGTTCGGGGTTTGGCATTCCGATTATTGCAAGTGACGCAGCGGCCAACGGCAGTGCACTCCTTCCGTCGAAACAACTTCCACTGGCGGAGGGTAGCCATTTAATTATGGCTCGCCATTTGTCGTTCGAGGCTACTCCCGGTCAATTAGTTTCGATTAGTTTTGAGGCATTTAAAAGTTCTGCCCTAAATCTAACCACCTTTAATTCGATACTCGGATTTGATACGAATGGCGACCATAAGGCCGCAACATTCGTCCCAGCGTGCATCGCAAATGAATGCCGGTAATTGCTACCGACTAGCCGCCGCGGCTTTGGCTAATGCACTCGGTTTGAAGGTTCTTTTCGAGGCGAACCAATTCGGCGGGAACATCGCGGCCAGCGCTCCGAAGTTCGTTGATACGGGCCTTGACCATGGCGAAACCTTCGCGGGGATCGTCGATCTCGTCGATCTGCGCATTGAGGTTGGCGATTTCGCCCTGCATTTGTTCGGACACGTCTTTAATCTCCCGCTAGAGCCTGACAACCCGTCAGGCGTTCGGCCTGACGGGTTGTCAGGCACCGTTCGCAACTGTCTTTCGTCACCAGCAATCATCATTCAGGTGATGCTACGTTGGCTCCACTCGTGCCGCACACGACATGAATGGTTCATGAACTCGTGGGCAAACATGACGGATTGATGACTATGGACTATAATTCCTACCAGATATTCAATTTGCAACTCATTCCGCCTAAGATCTTTAAGCTGTCACTCATTATCCACACACGAAGCCTAACAACCGCGAAATGCGCCTCGAATGGTGCTTTGCAATACTCGCAACGCACCAATTGCATTGCAGCATAAATGGAACAGAAATTCGATGATTGCCGCATTGCACAACTCGATTACCGACATACCTGGGCTTAAAGTTGGCAATGCGCAAAGTGCGACGTTGTGCACGGGGGTAAGCGTTCTTTTGGCGGATCGTCCCTTTGTTGCGGCGGTCGACGTGCGCGGCGGCGCGACCGGCACGCGCGAGACGGATGCGATCGGTCTGGCTGGCACGGTGGACGAGGCACATGCGATTGTATTGTCAGGCGGGTCGGCATTTGGTCTCGCAGCTGCGAGCGGGGTGCAGGCTTGGCTTGCCGAGCAGGGGATCGGCTTTGCCGTTGGAAGTGCCCGTGTGCCCATCGTGCCAGCGGCCATTCTGTTTGATCTGCTGAACGGCGGCAATAAGGCTTGGGACAACAAGCCACCATACGAAGCCATGGGACGCGCGGCGTGCGAGGCAGCCAGCGCCACGCTTGCCCCCGGCAGTCATGGAGCAGGGTTTGGCGCGACAACGGCAACACTTCGGGGAGGACTAGGCACGGCCTCATGCAGGCTCGCCAACGGGTTGATCGTGGGGGCGCTCGTCGCGGTAAATCCGCTCGGTTCGGTGACGGTTGGTTCATCGGCGCACTTCTGGGCGGGGGCCTTCGAACAGGGACTCGAATTCGGCGGGCGAGGTTTGCCGGGGGCATGGCCAGCCGACGGGCTTGAGGTGCGGCTGAAGGGCACGATCACCGGGGGCTTTATGGCTCAGAATACGACGATTGCGATTGTGGCGACCAATGCGCGACTTAGCAAACGAGGGGCGCACCGGCTGGCGGTTATGGCGCAGACAGGGCTGGCGCGGGCAATCTATCCAGTGCATACGCCACTGGACGGCGATGTTGTGTTTGCGGCAGCGACGGGCGACGTGGCGTTAGAGGCTGGGCCTGCGGCGCTGGCGATGCTGGGCGCTCATGCTGCCAACACCTTGGCACGAGCAGTTGCGCGGGGCGTCTATGCGGCTGAAGCAACGCCACCGCACTGGACTGGGCCACCGGCATATCGCACGGTATTTCCTGGGTAGGACCAGCCTGCAGAAGTTTTGACTCTTCATTTCATAGTCTGCGGACTGGTATTCTCTCTGCTTTGCGCGTGACCACCTCACGCGCGGATCCCAACCCGCATAAGTCAGTACCTATGCGGGTTGGGATAAAACATGAAAGTACGGAATGACCCAAACGACGAGCGGACCCGAGAACACTGGAATGAGCCGGCGGACGAAGTTGTTTGTAGCTTGGACGGTCTTCAGCGCGCTTGCCGTGTGGTTTGGACTATCGGTTGCCGAAAGGCTGGCGGCCGAACGCTGCACGGCCGATGGACTCAACTGGAATTGGACGGCCTGGAGTTGCGCGCAGCCGGGTGGCACCATCATCTTGCCTTCGAGCTTACGGCGGGCAGACCCGTTTATTTTTATGCGACGCCTCGGCTAAGCAGACCCACAAAAAGGGCGTGACTTCGCTTGGGGAAGCAGAAGGCACGCCCGTATTCGTTCAGAGTTGAGCGGCGCAGACGGGGACATCTGCGCCAACAGCCCAATCAGGCTGCAGCCCGTGCGGCGAAGGGCACTGCGGCGATCGTCTTCAGGATCTGCGAAGCGATCTGGTATGGGTCGCCTTGCGAGTTCGGACGGCGGTCTTCCAGGTAGCCCTTATAGTCGTTCTTGATGAACGAGTGGGGCACGCGGATCGACGCGCCACGGTCGGCAACGCCGAAGCTGAACTTGTTCCACGGTGCGGTTTCATGCTTTCCGGTCAGGCGCTTGTCGTTGTCGGGACCGTAGACGTTTATGTGGTCCATCAAGTTCTTGTCGAACTCGGCCATCAGGCGCTCGAAGTAGTCCTTGCCGCCCGTTTCGCGCAGGAAGGTGGTCGAGAAGTTGGCGTGCATCCCCGAGCCGTTCCAGTCGGTGTCGCCGAGCGGCTTGCAGTGATACTCGACGTCGATTTCGTACTTTTCCGTGAGGCGCTGCAGCAGGTAGCGGGCGATCCACATTTCGTCGGCGGCGCGCTTGGAGCCCTTACCAAAGATCTGGAATTCCCACTGGCCTTTTGCCACCTCGGCATTGATGCCTTCGTGGTTGATACCGGCTGCCAGGCAGAGGTCTAAGTGCTCTTCGACGATTTGGCGCGCAACGCTACCGACATTCGAATAGCCGACGCCGGTGTAGTAAGGGCCTTGGGGTGCAGGATAACCGGCAGCCGGGAAGCCGAGCGGACGGCCATCTTTATAGAAGAAGTACTCCTGCTCGAAGCCGAACCAAGCGCCTTCGTCGTCCAGAATGGTCGCACGCTTGTTTGAGGCATGCGGGGTAACGCCATCCGGCATCATGACTTCGCACATAACGATCGCACCGTTCAGACGAGCGGCGTCTTCAACGATGCGGACGGGCTTGAGAACGCAGTCGGAGCTACGGCCCTCGGCCTGCATCGTCGAGCTGCCATCGAAGCCCCAGAGTGGGAGCTGCTCCAGCGCCGGGAACGACGAATACTCTTTGATTTGCGTCTTGCCTCGAATATTCGGCACCGGCGTGTAGCCATCGAGCCAGATATATTCAAGCTTGTACTTTGTCATTGCGAAGCTCTCATTAGTTGACGATGCAGTCAGGAAAAACGCGCATGAGCCGGCAGCCGGTTACCGTGGCTGCAGACAAGCTAATCCGTTTATTGGCAACTTATGTGCCAATTCGGCGCGCTGCCTTACGATAAGGCACTGTGCGACCGCTACTTTTGAAATTGGCAGCCAATGCAGGCCCTCGCGCCGCCGTGGAAACCACCAGAGGCAGGCTGGAAATGTACCTGCACGATCACAATGTTAGTCATCTGCATTGCTTATGTACGCCACAGCCGACGGGGCTTTGCGCAAATGTCGCGGAAGCTACGGAACGCAGTGGCGTTCAGAGCGTTTTGTACGACTGCACCCGAGCGGGCAAACCTCAAATCTGATTAAAATCCAGGCAAAATCTGATTATTTTTAGGCAAACAGCATAATTGCTGTGCAGATTCTGGATTTTTTGCTATGTTTTGGTTTGCGTCGGGGCGCGAAGCACTAGGAGACGGCCATGGCCACAAGCACTCACATCGAAACTGCAAAAATTTACCAATTCCCGCTGAAAGGACGCGCCGGGGCCGACAGGCAAGCTGCGGAAAGCAAGCGATTAGCTGAACGCGCGAAGGCTACCTACGCCGACTGCGCTTTCGGCGGCAACTGGTATCACGAAGCCGCGCTGCACGATGTGGATGTCGTACCGCCCAGGCGCTGATCTCTAACGCTTCGTTAAAATTCTTTTACAAGACGGATGCTCGAACGGCGGAGTCTCGCCGCTCGTCGCGCGGACGGCATAGAGGTGAAGGGCGCGCTCGCGGGTGCTCTTTATGCACCAAAAATTGACCATCCCAGGCGCTTGCTGAGGGCTTCGAGGGCGATGCGACCGAGGTGGGAATTACCTGCGTCATCGAGACCTGGGGACCAAACAGCGATTGACGCTCGGCCCGGCGCAACGGCGAAGATACCCCCGCCGACGCCGCTTTTGCCCGGAAGGCCGACGCGGTACGCAAATTCGCCCGAACCGTCATAGTGGCCGCACGTCAACATTATGGCATTGATGCGGCGCGCGCGCTCGGGTTGAACGACCTGCATGCCGGTGACCGGATGGCGCCCGTTCTGGGCGAGAAAGCGGCCAGCCATGGCTAACTGGCGGCAGGACATGGCGATTGCGCAATGATGGAAGTAAACGCCCAGTGTATGCTCGGGCGGGCACTCTATGACCCCGAATGATTTCATGTAATTCGCGAGCGCGACATTGCGGAACCCCGTGCGCTGTTCGGAGGCTGCAACGGCCTCGTCGATCGTAATTGCCGGATCGTCGGCTAGAAACTGCATAAAGCGGAGGATTTCGCCCAGCGCTTCCTTGGGTTTGTGGCCGGACAGGATTGAGTCCGTGACGGCGATTGCGCCTGCGTTAATGAATGGGTTGCGTGGGATTCCGCGTTCGTTTTCCAACTGAACGATGGAGTTGAACGGGCTGCCAGACGGTTCGCGACCAACGCGCCGCCACAGCCGGTCACCGGCTTTGCCCAAAGCCAGTGTGAGGGTGAACACCTTCGAGATCGACTGGATCGAGAACGGCGTTTCAGCGTCGCCGCCCAG
>JBEBJA010000118.1:0-2844 GCA_040080145.1 Hyphomicrobiaceae bacterium | reverse complement strand
CCCCTAACCCCTCCCCGCAAGGGGGAGGGGAATCTGGCCAGTATTATTTCGAGCGTGTGGCGACATTCACAGCCTCACCCCTCCCCGCGTCGATGCAATGCATCGCCGTGCGATGACGGGGAGGAGAATAGGAAGTTATTGCGCAGTGATCGCGCGCTGTTCGAGGGAACGGGCGGCGCGGGCGTCGTTGCGGGCGCGTTCGAGGCTTTGGCCGACGCCGGTGAAGCGTGGTTTGCCGTGGCTGCCGGGTGGGCAATTCAAGTGCATCAAGGTGTGACCGGGCTGGGGGGTGAGGCTGGACCCGGGCCATGCGAGCACGAGGACGCCGGCCAGCGTGAGCAGGAGTAGCGGGGCAAACCACAGGATGCGCTTGAGGTTCATCGGCGGCGCCTGGATTTCGCTGGCGCAAGCTGCGTGTTCAATGCGTCTGCGGTCAGCGCGAAGACTTCGCCCTCACTGTTGGCGGTGTCGAGCCAAAAGAAGTCGAGTCCGGGGTAGGCGGCCTCCAGGGCCTCACGGCCGGTGCCGATTTCGACGATGAGCACGCCGTGCGGGGTCAAATGAGCTGACGCCTCGGCCAGGATGGTGCGGACAAGGTCGAGGCCGTCTGTGCCGCCGATGTGCGCCATTACTGGCTCGGCGCGGTATTCGGGGTCAAAGCTCGCGACTTCGGCTGCGGCGACGTATGGCGGGTTGGCGATGATGAGGTCATAGCGCGCGTCCTTGGGGAGGGCGCTGAACAGGTCGGATTCGACAAGCCTGACGCGATCATGAAGGCGGTAATCGGTGACGTTGCGGAGGGCGACTTGCAAGGCAAGCGGGGACAGTTCCACGGCGTCGACGCGGGCGTTTTCAAAAGTCAGTGCGGCAAGGATCGCAAGGCAGCCGGAGCCGGTGCACACATCCAACACGCTCGTGATTGCTGCGGGATCGTCAATGACGGCGGCGAGGCCGTCTTCCAGCAATTCGCCGATATAGGAGCGGGGCACGATTACGCGATCATCGACGTAAAACCGGTGGCCGCGAATGAAAGCGGCATTGACGAGGTAAGACGCAGGTTTGCGTGTCTCGATGCGCTTATCGAACAAGGCGGCAATTGCTGTGCGTTCCGTGGTCGTTAGGCGGGCATCGAGCCAGGGTTCGAGTTGATCGACCGGCAGATGCAGCGCCATCAGGATCAGGAATGCAGCTTCATCTATGGCTGACTGGGTGCCGTGACCAAACACCAAACCGGCTTGCGAAAAGCGGGTGACGCCATAGCGCAGCCAATCTCTTACGGTGATCAGCTCTTGAACAAGGGCTGGGGATTGATCGCTCATTAAAGTCTCGCGCAGATTATGAAACAGCTTCGCCTAGGGGGACGCGGCGCACACGGCATAGTCAACAGATTGCAGGAAGGCTTGTTGCAGGAAGGCTTGCCGTTGCAGGAAGGCTTGCCGTTGCAGCGGCCAATTGAATATGCGATCTGGATTTCAACGCAATGGGGAACAGCGGCGATGGCGCAGCGGATCATTAGATTTTTCAATGTGCTGGGCGTGCGCGATGTCGAGAAGCTGAAAACCTGGGTGTGGTATGGCTTGGCCGCGATCATTATCGCGCTCGCGATCAGTTGGCGCGACCTGCCCGGTAACTGGTATGAGGCGACACAAACCGATAAGCGGCCACTCGCGAAAGTCACCAGCTGGCACTACCAACTGCAAAAGGTCGATATCGAAAAAGTGGCGGCCGTCGATGCCGATGTGGTGGTCGTCGACTATGAGCGCGCAATCGAAGGCGGCGGCCGGGTGCAGCTCACCGCGGAGCAGGTGGCCAAGCTCAAGGTGAAGCCCAATGGCAAGCGGCGGATCGTGCTGTCTTACCTCTCAGTCGGGGAGGCCGAGGAAAAGCGGTTTTATTGGAACGCGGATTGGAAGACCGATCCGGCGAAGAAGCCGTCCTGGTTGCATGTCGGCAATTGCGCATGGCCGGGTGCCTGGGCGATCAAGTTCTGGGAGGACGGCTGGAAACAGATCCTCTATCGGGGGGCTGACTCTTACCTGCGCAAGATCATCGCGGCGGGGTTCGACGGCGTTTATCTTGATCGCGTCGACATGTTTAACGATTATCCGCTGATTGCTACCGAGCGGCGCGGCGCGCAGGATATGATTACCCTTGTCGACGAGCTTGGACAGACAGCGCGTTCGGTCAAGCCTGGGTTCCTTGTATTGCCCAACAACGGCATGGAGCTGCTTGAGAGTCGGCAATTCCGGCGGGCGATCGACGGGCTTGGCATGGAAGAACTGCTGTATAGCCACGCTGGCACGGGCGTACGGAACGATCAGGCACACATCAAGGAAACGCTGGGGTATCTGCGCAAGCTGCAGTGGGACTACAAGCCCGTGTTCACGCTTGAGTATCTTGTTTCGAAAGAGTCGATCGACGCGGCGAAGGCCGAGCTGTCACGGCTAAAGGTCATTGGCGGGTTTCCGACCCGGGCACTGGACGGCGGCGACCCGACCGCGCCGGTGGACCTTAAATCGGATCCGGGAACGCCGGAGTTCATCAAAGCGAACTGCACCCAGGCCAACTCCTGGTAGGGGGTTGTTATGGGTCAGTCAGACTGCGTTGATATCAAAGATGGACCCTAATACCAGCCCGCAGAATTTTTGACTCGTCGTTTGGTAGTCTGCGGGCTGGTATTCTCTTTGCTTTGCGCGTGGCCGCCCCACCAACCCCACGCGCGGATACCAGCCCGCAGAAGTTTTGACGCTTCGTTTCACAGCCTGCGGGCTGGTATTCTCTTTGCTTTGCGCGTGGCCGCCCCACCAACCCCACGCGCGGATACCAGCCCGCAGAGGTTTTGAC
>JBEBJA010000098.1:0-55275 GCA_040080145.1 Hyphomicrobiaceae bacterium | reverse complement strand
CCCTGCCCCGTCATGACTTCGCCTTGCCGTCGAACGCCGCCGCAGCCGCCGCAACCAGCCGTTCCGCAACCGCGCCCTTGTCCATCTCCGGCCAGCTCTCGACGCCGTCCGCCCGCACGATGTGAACGACGTTGCGGTCTCCGCCCATAACGCCGCCCGCGCCGCCGATCCCGCTGCCATGCGACACGTCGTTGGCAACGATCCAGTCAGCCCCCTTGCTCGCCAATTTCGCCTGCGCGTGCTCGATCACCCTGGTCGTCTCCGCCGCAAACCCGACGACGAGCCGAGGCCGCGCCTTCCCGCCCGCCGCAATCGTCTTCAAGATATCCGGGTTCTCAACCAGCGAGAGCGATGTCGCGCCCCCGCTCTTGCCCTTCTTGATCTTCTGATCCGCAGCCCCATCGACCCGCCAGTCGGCTACGGCTGCGGCAAAAAACGCAATGTCTACCGGCAACGCCTTCCGCACCGCCGCGAGCATCTGCGCGGCCGTTTCCACGTGAATCACATCGCACCTTGCTGGATCAGCCAGCCCGACCGGGCCCGACACCAGCGTCACACGCGCGCCAAGCTTGGCCGCCGCCGCCGCAATCGCGTGCCCCTGCTTGCCCGACGAGCGGTTGGCGATATAGCGCACCGGATCAATCGGCTCGTGCGTCGGCCCCGATGTCACCAGCACGTGCTTACCCGCGAGCGCACCACTGCGTGTTCCGCCCAAAACGCCTTCAATCGCAGCAATCAGCAGGGGAACCTCGGCCAAACGCCCCGGCCCAGCCTCGCCGCGCTCGGCCATCTCCCCCACTTCCGGGTCCACGACGGTAATTCCGTCCGCCTTCAGAAGCGCTACGTTGCGCTGCGTCGCCGCATGCAGCCACATGCGCGGGTTCATCGCAGGCGCAACGATCACCGGCTTATCCGTCGCCATCAGCACGCAGGTCGCGAGATCGTCCGCATGTCCGCCTGCCATCTTAGCGAGCAAATCCGCCGTCGCGGGTACAACCACAATGAGATCGGCCTCGCGCGAGAGCCGGATGTGGCCGATTTCGCGCTCGTCGTCCAAATCGAACAGATTGGTAAAGACCCGCTCATTGGTCAGCGCACCGACCGACAGCGGCGTCACGAACTCGCAAGCAGCCTTGGTCATCACCGCCCGCACGCCATAGCCGCGCTCCCGCAAGCGGCGGATCAGGTCGAGGCATTTGTAAGCAGCGATCCCGCCGCCGATAATCAACACAATGCGTTTCACGACGAACCTTTTCTCGCTCACATGCCCGGCACGAAATGCTAGCATAAACGAATACCAGACATCACGGGTGCTTCCCCGTGATGTTTGGTATCCGCGCGCGGGGTTGCCAAGCCGTAGGCGATCTTTCAGATCGACGCGACCGCGCGCAAGTAGAGAGCCCGGCTTGCCTCAATTGTGGCGCTGGGCTGTGATTGTTGGTGAAAATCGCGTTGATTTGGAGCGGTTTCGTGCGTTCGAAGTACCTCATTGCCAGCCAAACCCGCCGGGCAGCAACGCTGGCCCTGCTGTTGGCAGCATGCGCATCTTCGGCGCTTGCTCCCGCCCACGCTGCACCACCCTCGCTCGACCCCATTAACGACTGCTTCAGTGAAGACCTGACCCGCCGCATCCCCGCCTGCTCGGCGGTCATCGGTTCATCCGGCGTGAGTGATGCGGATTTGGCGCTGGCATACTCCGCCCGCGCGCTCGCATATTCCGTTCAGGGCCGCTATGAGCAGGCCATCCCCGACTACGACCAATCTCTGGCGCTTGACCCCAATTCAGCCATCGCCCTCAACAATCGCGCCTGGGCATATTTCAAGTCCGGCCAGCCCGAACGCGGCGCTGCCGACGTCGAAAAGGCGCTCGCGCTCCTGCCCGACAGCCCCCACACGCTCGACACCCGGGCTCACATTTTCCAATCGCGCGGCGACCATCACAAAGCTCTGCGTGATTACGAAACCGCGATGCGTTTCGGCGGCAGCCACATCGTCAAGCTCTATCAGTGCGGCCTGCAGGCCAATGCGCTGTACGACGGCGAAATCGACGGCCTTTACACGAGCGACATGCGAAAAGCGCTTGAAGCCTGTGTCGCGACGACCGGTTGCGATCCACTCCCCGCCGATGAAGAATGCCGCAAAATAACCTCCTGATCTCATCCCTTAATGCCGTACCGAAAGGCCTGACAATGCGCGTGATTTCGGCGATGTTCGCCACCCTCGCCTGCCTGACCGCTGCCACCGTCGGGGCAAACGCCCACGAAGCCACCAGGGCCGGCGTTACCGTCGCTCACCCGTGGGCCCGCGCAACCCCCGGTGGCGTCACCAACGGCGCGGCATTCCTCGAAATCAAGACCGCGGCTGGCGTCACCGACCGTCTCGTCTCCGCATCATCGCCAGTGGCCGGCCGCGTCGAACTTCACACCCATATCAAGGATGGCGAGGTAATGCGCATGCGTCGCGTTGAAAACATCGCCCTTAAGCCCGGCACGTCCATTGTGCTCCAGCCGTCCGGCGACCACGTGATGCTGATGGATCTAAAGGCCCCCTTGAAGGAAGGCGATCTGGTCAAAATGACCCTGACGTTCGAAAAGGCCGGCCCCATTGAGGTCGAAGCGACCGTTGAACCCATCGGTGCTAAAGGCCCCCACGGTATGGACCACCAGCCTGGCCATGCACCGGCCATGGACCACGGTGCGCACAAGCATTGATGGCCGCAGGTTGTGTCGCCGGGCCTGGGTCTAGAGTACTTCCAGAAAAGCATGCCCCCGCGGAGGCGCATAGGCGCTAACATAGCGAAACGGTGGCCCCCTCTCCCCTGGGGAGAGGGTTGGGGTGAGGGGGCTCTTCTGCAAAGCCAGCCGAGTGAAGGCACCCCTCATCTGCCCTTCGGGCATCTTCTCCCCAGAGGGAGAAGAAAGTAAGGGCTTATTTTAGCGCCTATGCGCGGAGGCGGGGGTGGGAACCGGTTTTCCGATAAGAAGCACGACCAAGCAAAGACTTAGAGTCTGTCTTTGATTCCATCAAAGCCGGACGGACCCTGGCGACACAACGCGCAGAGCAAATGCCAAACACGGCAGCGCCCAGCACGCCTTAGCGCTACCGAGTTAGGGACAGAGTGACGGCGCGCAGCGACTATTCGGCAGCGACGCTGCGCTCGTCGTAATGTGGCTCGCTGGCCAGGTCTTCGACCCGCAGGCTCAGCGCCTGCGCGACTTTTCGCAACACGAGCAAGGACGCATTGCCCGCCCCGCGCTCGAGTTCCGCCAAGTATCGTTCGGAAACGCCCGACGATTCGGCGAGCGCTCTACGTGACATCCCAAGACGCTGCCGCTCTTGCCGCACCCGCGAGCCGACGGCCCGGAGATAAGCTTCAGCTGCGGGAGCATCGCCCCGGCGCATATCAGAAAATGGTACTGTTGAATTTGGCATGTTAGCACTAGCAATACAGGTAAATGCTGCACTGCGCAAATACCCAATAGGGTAGGTAGAATTTTTCGGTATCCGAAATCCCGACCTGCGCCAGAATTGGGCGCAAACAGCCCGATGAATTATCGCCTTCGCCCGAGGCTGGAACGGCTCATTCGCACAAATTTATAACACCATCGGTCTGTCGTCGCACGCTGTGAGACCCTCAGTGCTCAAAAGTTATTCAGTTGGCATGTCAAATCATCGCAGTGCAGCCCAGAATGCCAATTGTCGCGGATTGTTCGAATTTTTTTTGCTGCGTAGCGCACACGCTTCCTTGACATTTCACCTGCTGTTTAGGATGGTGCCTGCGCGAATGCGCCGCGGACCAGCGCAACAAAAAACAAGGTCCAAGTCTGGGGAGTTACGTGAGCCGGAGACGTGCAAAAGCACGCTCCGGCTTTCACGTTTGTACGCCACTTTCATTGCCCATTGGCGCGCGCTGGGCGTCTTGACCTGCGTCGGCCAGACCCCGCCAGATACCGCCACCAGCCATCTACCAGCCATCCACGGGCTGCTGCTTGCGCCTACAAAAAAAGCCCCGCATCGCTGCGGGGCTTTCCATTTGCAAACTTCAAGTAGCGATTAGTATTTGAAGATGTCGCGCTTGTGGGTTTCCGGGATGAAGAAGATACCGATGACGACAGTCATCAGAGCCACAACAACCGGGTACCAGAGGCCGTAGTAGATGTCGCCCGACTGAGCGACCATCGCGAACGACGTAGCAGGCAACAGACCGCCGAACCAGCCGTTACCGATGTGGTAGGGCAGCGAAAGGCCAGAGTAACGGATGCGCGTCGGGAACAGCTCGACGAGAGCCGCAGCCATCGGGCCGTACACCATCGTCACGTAGATGACGAGGATGGTCAGGATGCCGATGATGGTCAGCTTCTGCGAATCCCAGATGTCGAACATCTTGGCGAAGTTAGCCAAGCCGTCCTTCGGGTCGATCTTGATCTGAACCTTGCCTTCTTTCAGCTTGGCCGCAGCGTAGTCCGACTTTTCAAGCGCAGCATTGAGCTGCTTTGCAAAGTCTTTGTCGCCAGCCGAGATGGCAGGCGTATCGCCGATGGTCACCGTGGCAACCGTACCGGCAGGAGCGCCCTGGGTCGTGTAGTTCACGCCGGCCTTAGCAAGTGCACCTTTTGCGATATCGCAAGGCTTGGTGAACTTCGCGGTGCCCGTCGGGTTGAACTGGAACGAGCAGTCGTTGAGGTCGGTCAGAACAGTCACCTTCGTGGTCTGCTGAGCCTTGTAGGTGCCGGGGCTGGCAACCTGCGTCATCAAGGTGAACAGCGGGAACAGCGTGAGTGCGCCGATCAAGCAGCCTGCGAGGATGACGGGCTTGCGGCCGATTTTGTCGGACAGCGAACCAAACACCAGGAAGAAGCCGGTGCCGAGCGTCAGCGACCATGCGATGAGCACGTTCGCCGTGAAGTTGTCGACTTTCAGAATGTTCTGAAGGAAGAACAATGCGTAGAACTGACCGGTGTACCAGATCACGGCCTGACCGGCGACGAGGCCGAACAGGGCAAGCAATGCGATCTTGGCGTTGAAGATGCCCCAGATCACCGAGATAGCGATGAACAAGATGCCGATTCCTGCGGCGACGCTGCCGTTCAAGAACCCACCGAAGAAAGCAGCTGCAAACAGCAGCGGAGCGATCAGCAGCACAAGAGCGTTGCGCGGCGCACCGAAAGCTTCGCTGAGCGGAGCCTTGGACGTCGCACCCTCTTCCTTCATCTTCTTGAAGGCCGGGCTTTCGTTCATCTGCAAGCGGATGTAGAGCGAAATTGCGAGCAAGCAGATCGAGGCAAGGAACGGAACGCGCCAGCCCCACGCCTTGAAGGCATCGACCATTTCAGGCTTGCCGGCATCGGCGCCAACCGTCTGCAGCACGACTTTGCCTTCGCGGATCAGTTCAGTCGCCGGATAGTTGGCGTTGACGTAGATCTGCGTGAACATGATCACGACCAGCGACAGCAGCAGCCCGAGGGTTGCCGTCGTCTGAATGAAGGACGTGAAGTATCCGCGCTGGTTCTGCGGAGCGTGTTCAGCGACGTAAATTGCCGCACCGCCGTATTCGCCGCCCAGTGCAAGACCCTGGATCATGCGCAAAGCGATGAGCGAGATTGGAGCAATCGTGCCGATCGTTTCGTAGCTGGGCAAGCAGCCGACGAGGAAGGTCGAAAGACCCATCAGCAAGATGGTGATGAGGAACGTATATTTGCGGCCGATCAAGTCGCCGAGACGGCCAAAGAACAGCGCGCCAAAGGGGCGAACGAGGAAGCCTGCTGCGAAGGCGAGCAGTGCGAACACGTTACGCGTTGCTTCGGGGTATGCCGAGAAGAACTGTGCACCGATGATAGCTGCAAGCGAGCCATAAAGGTAGAAATCGTACCATTCGAAAATAGTACCGGCGGACGAGGCGATAATAACCTTCCGCTCTTCTGCCGTCATAGGACGCTTTCGGGCATCATATTCGGGAAGTGTTGTCGTGCTTGACATTCTTGGAGCTCCTCCTTGAGCCGTGACGAAGTTCTTTATTTTGGGTCAAGGCTGTGGCGGGACGGACGCACTACGAAGTAGAATTCCCTCGCTGCGATTTTCCAACAGACGTTTCCGCAATTGCTGAAACCCCTGAGCACACTTCCTTGGACCCCTGATAGAATGGCGTTTCCGCCATCTTTCAATGTGTTCTTTTTATGGTCGTGCCGTGACGACACGAAGTGGCATCCTAGTGTGTGATGTCGCAGACGTCGATATTTGCGTTGGATGACTTTCGTCTACAAAGAAAGTGTTGCGCCCCGTCTGCCACCCCGTAAGAAAGCAGCGTGCAGGATGGTGAATGCTGCCACACGCCGGGCACGATAAATCATGCAAACAGAGTCGAATTGGTGAGGACTGCAATGAAGCCCAACAGTCCCGGAGTGCATGCGGCCATTGGCCGGCGGCGCGCGATCTTATTCCTTGTTTTGTTTGCTATTTTTGGCATCGGCTTGCACCTGTTGGCCCCCACTTTCAACGGCCTCAAACTGTCCGGTTTGCCGCTGGGCTACTGGATCGCCGCACAGCTTGGTCCTTTGCTGCTGGCCGTGGCGTTCGTTTGGTTTTCAGCCCGTAAGGTGGTCCAGTGAACAGCGCGACCGTGGCGTCAGCGCGCCCTCTAATCAATTGGCCGCAGGCCGCCGCCGCCGCCGCAGGCTGGTGTACAGCAGTTCTGCTGATCAGCGTCACGGGAGTTCTGATCGCCCAAGGTCATGATGGCTTGGCCTATACCCTCGGCATCGCGGGCGCAGCCTTCCTCTGGGCCGCCGTTATCGTGCCTGCAATGTCTGGCACGCCAGCCCCCCAAAGCCTTCCCAGCTATCTCTCTGGCCGCTACGCAAGCCCAGCTGTCGGTCAACTGTCGCGTTTGGTTTTGCTGGTAGCACTTGCCGGTCTGTTGGCCGCCGAAGTCACGGCCCTTTCCAGCGTCCTCGCCCTCGCTGGGCTCGCATCGCATTTGGCGTTGGCCGCAACCCTCGCAGGCGCGATTGGTGGATTTGGGCTGACTGTCAGTGGCCGGGATGGCGCGCTGGCTTCCGCTATTTTCATGGCGGGTGTGGCCTGCACCTTGCTTACCGTTCTGTTGGCGGGATCCTATCACACAGGTCCTGGCGCGCTTGTGTCGATCCCGGCAATGGCTGACATCGCAAGCCTCGAGCAGACGCTGCTCGAAAAGCGCCTTGCCGACCCAGCCACTTTTAAGCCCCACGGCGTTCCGTTCCTGCGCACAGGCGTGCTCAATTTTGCGATGCTCATCGTCTGCCTCAGTCTCGGTCTCGCTTTGCTGGCAACCCCGCGCATTGGCGCCCCCTCCAGCAACCCTGCCAGCCAATCCTATTCAGCAAGGTGTGCCAGTCGTGCCTTCCTGCTCGTCGCAGCCATTATCGTGCTGCTCCCGCCGCTGGCCGCTGCAGCAAAGCGTGCCTTGCTGGCCCTGTTTGCGTCAGGCGTACGGCCAGCCGCGCTTCCCGATTGGATGACGGCTGCAATGCAGGCCGGCATGCTGCAGATCTGTGGCGCTCAAAGTGCCAGCCCCGCAGTTCTCGCAAAGGCCTGTGGCAAGGGTGTCGGTCCCCAAGGTCTGATGCGCTGGCATGACGCCATCTTTGCTCCCGAGGCACTCCTGTTTGCTGGTCTGCAAGCAGGTTCGCCAGCCGCCGCCGTTCTGGCAGCCGCCCTCATCGCCCTCGCCGTCGTTGCGACCGTCTGGACCTCCCGCCGCATTTTAAGCCTCGTCGTTGATGTCGCTGCCATGCCCCTCGCGGTGCCTGGGCTTGCTAGATTTGTCGCCACACTGGTCTTGGTTGCCGCAGCCCTCATAGCCTACGCCAAGCCAGCCGACTCGGTGACGCTGATGACGTGGTCCGCATCCCTCGCCGCAGCGGGTCTTGCGCCTGTCGTGTTGACCGCAATTTTGGTCCGCAGTCCCAATGCCAATTCGGCGATGACCGCCATCGTCGTTGGAGCGCTGACGGCAGCGCTCCTGACGCTTGCCGCCCGGTTTGCTCCGGTCGATCTGTTTGCTTGGACCGGCGCAGCCTCCTCTGCCCCGCCTGCTGTCACAAGGAGGCTTGCAACTCTCCAGGACGCCTGGGCGGCAGCTGCCGACGGACCAGGTCGCGCCGCCCTCCGCCTCCAAGCCGAAACGCTCGCGCGCGACAATCTGAATTGGTTCGGCGTGAAGCCAGTGTCGGCTGGAGTTTTCGGCTTAGCGCTTGGCGGAATAATCGTCCTGATCGGCAGTTTCGTCGCGTCTCTGACAAGGCGCAAAGCGATTGAGTGAATTCAAGCCCATATCCGCCACAGTTTGAGCCACGCCCCAGTACTGCCGATAATGCTTGCGAGCTGAACGGTGTTTGATGGTTTTATCGAATACTTTGGTCAACTGTGGCGATCTGCGATTTTGCAATGCAAAATGTCGCACATTGTACGTCGGGTGTTTGCGCATGCTTGAGCTCTGCTTGAAACTTCGAGGCTGCGCATCAAGGTTAATCTTTCCCAGCAAGCACATGCAAAGTTGATCGGCGTCAATCGCGCTTCATGTAGCGTATGAACACTACGTGATTAACCAACTTGGTTAATTACCTCTTTTCCATTTCTCCTCCGTGTGCAGTTTGCCCCTACGGCCAGCGTGATTGCTGGTGCAACGGATGTGCTTGAGAGGGAGAAAATTTCATGACATCAAAAATGGTGGCGAGCTTGCGGGCGGGTGCAGCAGCCCTTGCTGCACTCATCCTGCAGTCGGCAACTGCGCTGCTGTTGTCCACAGCCCCAGCCCAGGCCGAACTGCTCGCCTTCTGGGAAAACGACAACGGCAAGCCGAGCGTAACCGGGAACTCCCGGCGTGCCACAGGTAAGCGCCGCTTGCCTGCGCAATTCGCCGGTAGCGACGACGACGCCCCGGTTGCCCGCAAGTCCAAAAAGCGCCTTGCAAAATCATATGATGCCGATGATGAGGCCCCTGCCGCCCGCGCCAAGACGCGCAAGGTTCGTGTTGCAAGCCTTGGCGGCAACGATGCCGGCTATGATCCCCGGCCATCACGCAAGAGCGTATCGGGCGGCGGCGGTGGCGGCATCACGTGGGCCGCGTCCAGCGGTTGCCTCAATGGCACCTTGCGCAGCATTGTCCAGGACGTTGCCTCGCAGTACGGCTCGCTCACCGTCTCCTCGACCTGCCGTGATCGTGGCCACAACGCATCCGTGGGCGGAGCCAAGAAATCCCAGCATCTGACCGGCGACGCTGCCGACTTCCGCGTTCATGGCAACGTCTCGGGTGCCATGGCGTTCTTGCGCAACCACGGTTCGGTCGGCGGATTCCATCACTACGGCGGCGGCCTCTTCCACATCGACACCGGCCCGAAACGCAGGTGGTAACAGCCCCCATCCTCTCCCGGCTACTGAGGGAGGATGGGCTCCGGTCATTCACCGCTGCGCGTGTTGATTTCAACCACTTCGAACGCCGCCAGCGCCCGGTCGACCGCCGCCTGAGGGCGATCGGTCGTGTAGAAATTCCCAAGTACCAGAACGTCCATCTGTGTGCGTAGAAAACATGAGATTGCCTCGCGCGGATGGGCGACGACCGGCTCCTGCTTGTTAAAGCTCGTATTGAGAAGGATCGGCACACCGGTCAGCCTCCCGAACGCTTCGATGAGCGCATGATAGCGCGGATTGGCGGCCCGTTCGACGGTTTGGATCCGAGCCGTGCCGTCAACATGCACCGCCGCCGGAATGCGCGCCGCCATACCTGGCCTCACGCGCGGTGCAAGCGTCATGAACGGGTCGGGCTGGTCGATCTCGAAATAGTCCGTTGCATGCTCAGCCAGCACCGACGGCGCGAACGGCCGGAACGCCTCACGGAATTTGACCCGCTGGTTGATCCTGTCGCGGACGCCAGGCGTTATCGGCGAGGCAAGTATGGACCGGTTGCCGAGCGCGCGCGGCCCGATCTCGTAGCGCCCCTGATACCAGCCAACAATTTTTCCATCGGCCAAATCCTGGGCCACCCGCAGCGTCAATTCCTCATCGTCGCACCGTTGATAGCGCATGCCCGCTAAAGTCAGTGCGGCTTCGATCTCCGCGTCGCTGTAGGCCAGTCCATAATAGGCGTGCGTCATCGCCATCCGGCGCGGCTGACCCAGCGTCTGGTGGGTGTGATACAGCGCACTGCCAAGCGGCACGCCGGTATCCGACGCACACGGCGGCACCCAGACCCGGTCGAAGCCGGATTCCGCGACAAGGCGCGCATTGGCGACACAATTGAGCGCCACCCCACCCACAAATACGAGGTTGCGCGACGGGAACCGCTGCCGCGCTGCCTTCACCACATGAAGGATCACGTCTTCGGCCAGTGCCTGCAAAGCGAACGCCAGGTCTTTGTGATGATCGCTGAGTGGTTCGCCGCGTTTGCGTGGCGGCCCGAAGGTATCGACGAACTTCTGCTTGAACGGCTGGATCAATCCATACCGGTCGAAGTCGAAATAGCTCATGTCGACTCTGAATTGGCCATCGCCGGTCAGCGTGATGAGCTCGCGCATCTTGGCCGTCTGCCGGTCGGTCCCAAGCGCTGCCAGCGCCATCACCGTACCTTCTTCAAACACTTCAAATCCCAGATGGCGCGTAACGAGCGTGTAGACCATCCCGAGGCTGTCGAAGAACCCACCATGCCACTGCCGTTCAAGCTGGTTGCCAGACCCGGTGAAAACGCTTGTCGAGCTGTCGTCGCCAAACCCGTCCATGACGATGACTGTCGCATCCTCAAACGGCGAAACGAAAAACATCGCCGCATGCGATTCATGATGGCCAACGCTGACGATTCGGGGCAGCCGCTGCCACGGAAAATGACGCTTCAATCCCAGCCACAGCAGCGTGTTCATGATGACGACCGCGCCATCCTGCGCCGGGTTGGCGCTCGTGCGGATAAGGTTGAGGCTCGCCGGAAACCGCCGGAAAACCGCCCACGCAAAGGTGCGCCGTAGCCGCCGCTGATCCCACGGTGTCGTGATGACGTCGATATTTGCAAGCCCTGCTCCATCGGCGCCCAACATCGCCTGCAGCGAATGGCGCGGAAACATCAGCGTATGCTTTTGGCGGTCATGGCGCTCCTCCTCAAGCACCGAGTCGATCCAGCCGTCTTCGACGAGCGCAGCGCCCGTATCATGGGTCCAGGTAACCAGCCCTAAGATTCGCATGGCGTGATGACCCTAACCCTATTTTGGCCTGACTGAAATCTTGACTTCATCCGGCCGTCCTCTGATCGCGATGACCTCGCGCGCCGCCTCGACGTCGGGCGGCGGCTCGCCCAGCACTGAGACGCTGTTTGGGGGCGAAATGGTCGTCACGTTGAAATGCATGACACTCGTCACGAGATCGACGTTGCCATCGAACCGCATCCGGTTGCTTCCCGACATCGCGACGATCTGATCGAAAGCCAGCACCCCGTTGGTAGACGACGCCTTTGCCTTGAACGGCGCTAGAATTGTCGTCGTTTTGCAGCGATCGCCCCCTTCTGCGGTCGCCATCGCAATTAATTCCGTTGTCGAACATGACGCCGCTCCGCCGCGTTCCATTTCAACGAAGATTTCGCCGTTCAGCCGGCTCAACAAGTCCATTCCGGCCTGTCCGCCGCCTTTGAAATCAAACTGGACATCCCCCTTCCCGTGCAACATCGGTGTGCTGCCGACGACCGACGTCAGTTCACTCAGCTCGACACCGTAAATTCGCCCATGTGCGGTATAATTCGGCGTTGTCGCCACGCCCTGGATGGTGAGTTCGCCGTCGGCCGACCCGCCTCCAGGCAGCACCATGTCCGCCAGATTGAACAGCATCTGCCCATTGCGTAATGCAAGGCTCGCCGCACTCCGCCCCGCTTTGAAGTTCGCAATCGTGACGGTTTCAGCCGATGCGCGCAGATCGGCATCAATGACCCCGAGCAACGGCAGTGTGAGGTCTCGCGTGGACTTCAATACCCCGATCAGCGACTTGGGGCTTGCGGGCACGGGTGCGACCGCGGTCGCGCTTTCCATTCGAATGTAAGCCGCGAGATCAGCATGCTGGAATGCAAGAGTTCCTGCAATCGCCGGCCGCGTCCCGCCAAAACTAAAGGTCAGCGCGCCGTTGCCTTCGTTACCGTCGATTTCAAACGTCCCTTTCTGAAAGGCGATCATCTGCCCCGACCACTCCGCATTGCCGCGGGCAGCAAAGTTCTTAAGACCCGGCCCGCTTGGCCAGGCATGCCCGAGCCATCGTGCCACCGAACGCATATTGGGTATCGTGATGTCCGCCGACGGCGCAATGAGCGCCAGCCCCTGCCCCAGTTCGATCCGCCCGTCGACGGTCACGTTGACGAGCCCACTCTGAACCTGTGCTTTCAGCGGCATCCGCGCACTGCTACCGCGCCCGATCCGTGCCCCAAGCGTCGCATCAATGATCAGTTTTTCGCCGGCGAGTTTGAATGAGCCCTTGATTCGTACCGCCGTCTTGCGCTTGACCGAAATGTCGGCGCTGACATTTTCGAGCGTATCAATCCGGCCCCCGTCTGACTTGAGCACAATGGTGCCGTCGCGCACGGTCAAGGTCTCAAACGATGCGTCCTCAAGCGCGTTCATCAGCGGCGAGTTTGCCGCCAACGGGTCCGGAAAAGTCCAATCAGAATAGCGATCAGACTCATCGGCGTTTTGCGGTGAAAGCTCAAGGTGAATGGTGGGATTCTTCAGCGCCAATCGCGCACTGCCGCCCTTCAACAGGGCCGCGAGCGCATCCGCAGTCCGCGCCTGCCCCGACAGTGCGGGCGGTACCGAAAGTGTACCCGAGACAACCGTCAAGCGCGGCTGTTCGCTGACCACGATGGGCTCTGAAATGATGATCGCATCCTGCGACGGCCGCAACAGATAAGCTGCCCTGAACGCGAGGTCGTCGAGCAGCAGCGGCGAAAACAATGCGAGCCCGACGGCAGCTAACAGAACGGCAAACGTCAGCGCCGCCCGGAACTGATGCAGGCGTCGCAGTGCATAACGCACGACGGCACGCACCCGTCTCAAGCTGCGCGCGGCGAATGATGGCTTTCGCAACAAGCCGTCGTCGAGTTGTGATGGATCAATCCGCTGCACGCTGTTCCTTAAAGTGACGGGCCGCAGCCGAGTCTGATCGTAAAGCCTTGGCACGCCCCATGGAAGACCCAAGCGGATTAAGCCTGTACAACACAAGTGCTTGAAGTGGCAGAGCTGATCGTGCTCTGCTGTTTTCGTTGATCTATTTGACCAATCCCATGTAGATGGGGGCAATATGCGGTCAGCCTTGACTGGCGTCTTACACCAACGGCCCTAAATTCTGACTTATGCCCGTTGGTATCCGCGCGCGGGATTAGTGGGGCGGCCGCGCGCCAACAGAAGAGAACACCGTCGCGCAGTCGGCGAACTATCGGGTCAAAACTTTTGCGCGACGATATTAGGGCCCGATCGTTTGCGATGGAAGCACTTGCAGACAACGAAACAGTGTATCAGGCTCTAACGGCAAAAGCCTTGTGCTCGTCTGCGCCGTGGATTTAATTCCAACACGCGCGAACGAGCTCTAGGATCGAGCGAAGTCTAGCAGCGGGATGGCATCCGCGCGTGGGGTTGGTGGGGCGGCCACGCGCAAAATATCGAGAATTCCAGCCCCGCAGACTGTAAAACGAAGAGTCAAAACTTCTGCGGGATGGAATGAGGCAGGCGTTCGTCATCGGAGGGACTTCGATCGCAGCTGGAAAGCGGCAGCTGGTCGATTTGCCGGTATCGAAGCTCTCAAACCACACGCCGGTGACACTTCCCGTCCATGTCGTCCATGGCGCACAGCCCGGCCCGACGATGTTTGTTTCCGCAGCAATTCATGGCGACGAGTTGAATGGCGTCGAAATCATTCGGCGGGTCTTGCGCACCATTGCCCCCGCAAGCCTCGCAGGCACCCTTTTGGCCGTGCCCATCGTCAACGCATATGGCTTCATCGGCCGCTCCCGATATCTGCCCGACCGCCGCGACCTCAATCGCTCGTTTCCAGGCTCACGCGATGGCTCGCTCGCTGGCCGCATCGCTAACCTTTTGCTGACCGAAGTCGTCGCCCGCTGCCAAATTGGCATCGACCTTCACACCGCCGCCGTCCACCGCGTCAATCTCCCTCAGATCAGGTGCGAATTCCAAAAGCGCTCGCGTTGCCGTGAGCTTGGCGTTGCCTTCGGCGCACCCGTGATCCTGGAAAGTCACGAGCGTGCCGGGTCATTGCGAAAGGCTGCCCGCGAAATGGGCGTCGATGTGCTCGTGTATGAAGGCGGCGAAGGCCTTCGCTTTGACGAGTTCGCAATCCAGGCCGGAGTTGATGGAATTGCCGGTGTTATGCTGAACATGGGCATGCTCGAACTGCCCGACGGCGTAGAAAAACCCCAACCCGCACAACCGATTTTCGCCAACGCCTCCGCCTGGGTCCGCTCGCCCGAAGGCGGCATTTTCCGCACCAGCAAACGCATTGGCGGCGCGGTCAATGAAAACGAACTGATCGGATATATTGCCAACCCCTATGAAGATGCCGACGTCCCGGTCATCTCAACGCGCCGCGGCATCATTATCGGTCGCACGACCTTGCCGATTGTGAACCTCGGCGATGCCTTGTTCCACATCGCCTGGTCGAGCGACTTTGCCACCAAGCCCTTCAGAAGCTCGAAAGCATCATCCGATCAAGTCGTCGCCGAACCCGTCATGGACGAAGACGAAATCCTTTGAGCCCGCTTTGAATTGTTCTTCAAAAACCGTCCGCAAATCACACCATTGCGGGTCCATTATTCTAGCTTGCAGCAGCCATGCTGCGCATGCTTTCAACTTTGTCGCGCAACACATCCCGTTGGCGCAGCAGCGGCGCCAGTTCAAGCGCTGGTTCACGCAACGCTCCGATGGTTTCATCATATTTCAGCAAGATCTGTTCCTCGTCCGCGACGAACGCAGGGATCGTTGTGGCCGTCAGTCCCGTCAACATGGAGCGGATATCGACGACGGCACGGTTGATCGTCGACATGATCGACTGTGTTTGATCGACCGATGCGCCATCGACCGCCAGCAGCTGTTCGATTTCAGCAATCGCACTGGTTCGGATGATAACCAATTGCCGGAACAATCCGCTCAAATCCCCCTCCTGCGAAACCTTAACAGCCTCCTCATAGCCATTGCGGCTATCAATCAGCATCTGATGCAGCTCCCGGATCTGCCCGGAAACATCGCTGTGAACTACGTCCATGACCCACTCCTCGTGACTGACGATAGCGGTCATCCATCCAGCGCATCAGGCCGCGCTTTTGCGTGCCTTGTATTCAAAGAACAGCGCCTGACTGATGACAGCCTTGACCGTGTCGGGTTGAAACGGCTTGTTGATGAGAAACGCCGGCTCCGGCGGACGCCCCGTGAGCAGCCGCTCCGGAAATGCAGTGACGAAGATGACCGGCACTTCGAACGACGACAAAATCTCGCGAACGGCGTCCAGTCCCGAGCTGCCATCGGCCAGTTGTACGTCGGCAAGCACGAGCCCGGGCTTGTGCTCCTTGAACGCCGCAACCGCTTCCTTATGGGTCGTCGCCGTCGCGCATACCGTATGACCGATCGACGTCACGACATCAGCCAGATCCAACGCAATAAGCGGCTCGTCCTCGATTATAAGCACGCTGGTCGCCACCTGATCCGCTATTTCCTTGCCCGCTTGATCAATCAAGTCACGCACGTGTTCGATGCCCGTATCCATCACCAGCGCTGCCTCTTCAATCGAAAATCCTTCCACCGTTACCAGCAAGAATGCTTGACGCGGTTCGAGCGAAATCAAACTCAGATGACGCTCCGCCGCCTCATGAGCCGGGCTCACTTTCCTCTTCACGCTGGCCGTCCCGGGATTGGCTGCCGCCGCGCCCGAAACCTTTAAGAACGTCCAGAACACAGCGGTTTTGGTCGTCAACCCGACCGGAAACAACGAGTGGTCGGAAACCAGCGCTTCGAGCATCGCGACCACGCGGGCGTCGCCCGAGTCCTGACTGCCTGAAATCGCCCGCGCAAACCGCCGCAGATACGGCAGTTCCGGTGCAATCAACTCAGCTAACGACATCGCAAAGCCCCTCAAACCGTCAGATTGGCCGCGCTGTTAAACAACCAGCCAACGTGCGGTCCGTTTGCTTAACGCGCAAACCGCGCTGAAGTTCCGCGGCCAGACTACTTAGTCAGTGCCGGAGCGGACGGTAGCTTGTCCCACAACGCCTTGAGCCACGACGTGCCCTTTTCGATCGCAGGCGTGAACGTGCTTGAATCCATCGTCGACAGGGACTGCGCAAGCCGCTCCAGTCCGGGGATCACCCCGGCGGCCTGTTCGCGCGTTTGTGCAAACGAACTTTCGGCGGAGCGGCGCAACCGGCTTGCCAAATCGTTGATGTCGGCATTGTGAAATGCCGATTGCGTGCGGTTTGCTGCGTCGCGCGCGGTATCCTGAACTCTTTCGCTCCATGTCCGCTCGGCCCGGCGGTTCGTCACGAGTACAGCGATCAACCCGCCCGCAATCACTGCAAGCGCAAGCGACGTTCCAGGGGCACTCCGGATCTGCGACCGCAGCCCGTCAGTACCAGCCTGAGCGAGTTGCGCGGCTTGATGTGTGCGCTTGGCAACAACGGCGGCAACCTCGCCGCGCAACTGCTCATACTGAGCCCTGAGTTCATCGAGCGCAGCTTGATCGTCATGCCCGCCCACGCCTGTTCCAGCGGCCATTGCAGAGGCATCACGCGGCTCGTCCTGGGTCCCGTTCGTGAACATTTTGACTTGAGCACTCATCTGATTGTCTCCCATACGCAAATCCAACCCGCCAAAAAGCGCGGCGATCTCGTTCAAGCCCAGAACGCAATCAATCCTGGGATTGTTCCATGACGGTCACGGCGAATAGGCTCGGCGTACACAAAACATGAAGAGTGCTCATGGAACCAACAATGGAAAAATGAGTTTGAGGGTCATGCCGCAACGAATTGATCAAGAATTGATGCAGGAGACCACTGATGATGTCTAGCGATGTCACCGAAGACAAAGGTGCAAAATCTACCAATGGAACCAAGGGGGTGGCCGAACAGATCACGCTACTGAAGAATGATTTGTCGGGTCTCGCGAAGGAAGTCACCAGCCTGGCAAAGGAAAAAATCGACGAAACCGTCGGTGAAGTTCAAGACGCTGCAGCTGGCAAAGTAGACGACATAACGAACGCCATTCGTCATCAGCCAATGCAAGCCACGATTATTGCCGCCGGCATCGGGTTTGTATTTGGGCTTCTATTGACGCGCTAGTGTAGCGCACCTGACGTTTGGTCCCCGCGTGCAGCTAATCTCAAAACCAAACGTCAGGTGCTAAAGCTACACTAGAAACATTGGCTTGCTAGTGTTCCTTATGGTTCTGACATTTGCTCAGAACCAAGCCGCACCGGGAAGCAAATGTCAGAACCGGAACACTAGCCCGTCGTCTGACAGCCAAAAAATAAGTTCACCCGAATTTACAGTCGATATAATCCGCAACAACTAGGAGAATACCAATGGCTCAAGGCTACCCAGGTCAATCGGCGACCTCACAGACCCGCGACACCATCGAACGCGCAGGCGATGCCGCCGCAAGCACAGCAAAGACCGTTGGCCGCGACGTATCCTCTGCCGTCGGCCAAGCAGCCGAAATGGCCCAGGAACAGCTCGACGGTATGACGACCTATGTGCGGAAAAACCCGTTGCAGGCCACCGCGATTGCCGCAGGCATCGGATTCGTCTTCGCACTCATCGCCCGCCGGTAACCGCTGACGCAGAAGACGGAGAGTAACATGCTGGGCAACATTGCTCTCTATTTCGCCAACCGTGCCGCCTCGGGCGCGGTTGGCACCGTCACGCGGTGGGCAAGCTGGGGAGCAGGTGCAGCGATCTTTGCAGCACTCGCCCTGGTGTTCGCCGTTTGCGCAATTTTCTGGGGATTGCAGCCGCGCTTCAGCGCCGTGCAAGCCGCTAGCCTCGTAGCTGTTGGATGCTTGGTTTTGGCCCTTGTGCTGATCGCCATCCCCGCAATCCAAGACGCGATGGAGCGGGAGGCGGAACGCGCAGAACGTGAAAAGGCCGGTGCCCTGGCAACAACGGTGACGGCCGTCAACAAAGAGACCGAGGCCGCAGTCGACTACTTCGGTCCACTTCAGGTTGTTGCATCTGCTTTCCTGGTCGGCATGCGGACCGGGCGTCAACTCCGTCCCGCCCGGACGAAATAGCAGCGAACGCAAGCGGCTAAGGGCATCAATCGAAATGACGAACCATACGTCCTTCAACCACTTGCCCCGGCGGGATCGTTCGTTCCCGCGCGCGTCATCTGGCTTTGAAACCATCGTCATCAGCACGATCTTTATTTCTGCACTCTATTTCGGCAAAGCGTTGCTGGTGCCGTTGGCCCTGGCGATCTTTTTGACATTTCTGTTATCGCCGTTTGTCGCCAAGCTCGTGCGCTGGCACATCCCTAAAATGATCGCCGTTACCATAGCAGCCCTGAGCGCGTTCGCGATTTTGGCGGCGGTTGGACTGATGCTCGGCCAGCAGGCGCGGACTTTCGCCGAAGACTTGCCGCGCTATCAGTACATTCTGTTGGAAAAGATTACCGTGTTGAAGCAGGCCGTAGCTCCAAGTTGGCAGCTGGGCCGCGCAAGCGAAACTGTGCAGGCATTACGTGACGAAATCGCTGGCAAGAAAACGCCGCCGACCGCGAACCAGCCTCAGTCCGGCACATCGAAAGCGACACCCGTGACGCCGGAACCGCCGCCGCCTGCTCGCGTCGTCATTGAGGAACAAAAGTCGGCCCTCAGCCAGCTCGCCCACACCTTGGAAGCCATTCTGGAACCTGCGACCACCGCAGGGATTGCCATCATCTTCGTGATTATCCTTTTGCTCGAACGCCAAGACGTTCGCGACCGGGCGATCCGCCTGATGGGCGTGAACGATCTTGAACGCACGACCCGCGCAATGGACGACGCAGGCAATCGCCTGAAACGCTATTTCCTCGCGGCAACGGCAATCAATACGGTGTTCGGCATCGTGGTCGGGCTGGGGCTGTGGTGGATCGGCATTCCAAACCCCCTCCTGTGGGGTGTGATCGCGATGCTGATGCGCTTCATTCCTTTTGTCGGCGTTTTTCTGTCCGCTGGATTGCCCATCCTGTTGGCGGTGACGGTCGATCCCGGCTGGTCGATGCTTATGTGGACCCTCGCCCTGTTCGTCATCAGCGAAATCCTCGTTAGCCAGGTGGTTGAAACCATCGTACATGGCCAGTCCACCGGCTTGTCTCCGCTCGCCATTATTATCGCCACCGCCTTCTGGACCCTGCTGTGGGGCCCCATCGGCTTGCTTCTTGCTGTGCCGATGACGGTCATGCTCGTCGTACTCGGCCGGCATGTCGAACGCTTTAGCTTCCTCGATATTCTGTTTGGCTCCCAGCCAGCCCTGTCACCGGCAGACAGCTTCTACCAGCGCATCCTCGCCGGCGATCCCGAGGAAGCAGCCGATCTTGCCCAGACCAAACTCAAAGATATGACCCCTGACGCCTTCTACGATGGCGTCGTCATGGAAGCGCTTGGCCGTGCCGCCGCAGACCTCAAGGCGGGCAATCTCGATGCGCCACGGTTGGCCGAAATCGGCGAGTCGCTCGATGAGTTCATTGCAGACATCGGCGAACTCGTTCTCGACGATAGCAAGTCAGCCGGTGACGATACTGTCCTTGCCGCCCCAACCGTCGCCGCCAAGCGAAAGGCTCCTGTTATTTGCTTGTCCGCGCGTACGACAATTGATCACGCTGCGGCATCTATTTTGGCCCAGTTGCTCGAACTCCGGAAAATCCGGGCCATCGTCGCCACCCCGGCAGACATCATGCGTGGCGAGATTGATGGGATAGATCTCACTCAATCCGGGCTGATCTGCGTGTCGTCGTTCCTCGTTCGCGACCGCAGCGCCCAATTGAAATTCATGTTGCGAAAAGTCCGCCGCCGCATCCCGGCCGCCGAAATTCTTGGCGGGTTCTGGCAGGCAGTTCCCAGCGAAACCGCAGCCGCAGGCCTCGTCGATAGTAACCTTGGCGTCGACGATAGCGTTGCAACCTTCAGCGCAGCCGTGGATCGCTGTATCCTCAAGGATCACGGCTCTTCGCTGAGGTCGGTCGATACCGATGTTCAGCGATCCAAGCCCACAGGACACCAATCAACGCCCGCCGCAGCCTGAATGGGCGGCTTCAGTCCTTCTTCGGCTTGCGGCCATATAAGTGCGCAGCGGCGCGCGCGAACTTCTTGGCTTCCCACCAGCCCGCTGCGAGCCGCGAACGCTGCCCAGCCTCAGCCGCAACGCCGTTGGCCTCAGTGGTTGCGGCGTCCAAGTGCGGTTCAGCCATTCGCGACGGTCCCAGGTCCCGCAACCGCCCACTATATAAGTCAATCGCGCCGAGCCCGACTTCCATCACGTAAATCCGCACGATCCGCTTCGTGAAGTCGTCGCGCACACTGGCGACGATCTGTTTGGTCACCCGTTCGCGCGCCTCTTGAGTGACCGCCGCAACCGGATTCAAGATCCGCAACAACCGCCAGATGTCATAGGCCTTCTCCGCCACGCCAACCGCCGACCGCCACTCGTACAGCCGGATGACCTGTCCAACTGTCAACGTGTCTCCAAGTGGAACCACATCGACAAAGATTGGCCGCAGTCGCGCACTGACCCGCTCCGTCAGCAACAGCACCTCAGGAATCGTGAAATTCCAGACCGGGGTTTTGTCGTCGGGGTGCATCTGCCGGGCAACCGCCTCGATAGTTGTCACCGCGAGCTGTGCAAGTTCGTTGCGCGACTGAACAAGTGCCGGATCGACGTTTTCAGCGAGGTCTTCGATGGCCGCCCGCGCCGCCGCTTCCCGTGCAGAAAGCTCCGGCGACGGTGCGAATTTGGCGGGGGGCTCGTCTTTTTTAAACATCCGCGCGGGCAAGGCCCATGCTTCAAGCGCATAAATCAAGCTGGTGAACAACAACGCCCCGCCAACCCATTGCAGCACGTACCCGTGTTGCCACAACCAAAGCGATCCCAAAGGAACAAGGCTGAGCATGGGGAGAAAAAGTGCCGCTGCCAGTAGCACGGCCCGCAAGCGCATAGAAAACATCCTCAATTATCGTCAGCGGCAGATAGCGGTGCAGCCGGCCCGGAAAACGAGTGGCCCAGTGTCCCCCGCTACGAGTCGACGCCAAGACGAACCCCGCCCGGCAGGCAAGCGAGCCAGACACAGGTGCGGCCAGGCGCGTCAAGCCCTCGATTGCTAGTTGAACGGCCTATTCTGACAAAGGTTCCGCTCTCAACCGCATGGAACGATTTGGTCACTGAGCAGTTGTCACCCTGTAATCTCCGCATGTCGAGTGAACGGTTATTTCAAAGTCGAGGGTCGCATGTCCTGTCCTCGGACAGCCATGGAGTGACAATATTGAACGCACGGCCAACTGGAATTTGGACGACAGTCAGGCCCCTGGCCGTGTTGTCAAAGCCGTTTTGGGCTAGCTCAACGTCGTTTAGAGCCTGGCTTTTTACCCTCGGCGCATTCGCCTTTACGCTCGGCGACGTGGGAATGCAGTATCTGCTCAACCGCTGGAACAAGTCGTTCTACGATGCGCTTGAATTGCGCTCTGCAGTATTGATCCAAAGTGCGGCCCTGTGGTTTTTCGTGCTGCTTTTTGCAGCGACACTGACGGTGATGGCGGCGACACTTTGCAAGATTCACCTCCAGGTGGCATGGCGCGAACACGTCACGAAAAGAGCGATCGCCGCGTGGCTTGATGACCAAGCCTTCTATCGGATGACGATTATCCGCGGCAATGACTTCGCCCCGGAGCACCGGATCGCCGAAGATATCCGCCTAACGGTCGAACCCATCGTTGACTTGACGATTGGCGTGGTCTCGGCAGTTGTCACGGGCATAACCTTTGCCGGAGTCTTATGGTATGCGGGCGGCTCAATCACCATCGCCGGCGTCACAATCCCAGGCTTCATGGTCTTCGCAGGCTTCGCCTATGCGCTGATCGTTACCGCGTGCATGCGTCTTTTCGGCGGCCTCTATGCCCAGTCCATTCGCGACCGCAGTGAATCCGAGGCGCGCTTCCGCTTCGAGCTGACGAGGCTGCGCGAAAACGCTGAAAGTGTCGCGTTGCTCGGTGGCGAGCCGGGCGAAAAAACATCGCTGCACCGGCATCTTTTAACTGTCAGCAACGCGTGGAGAAACTACGCCTCCACCTGGACCCGGATGACCTGGGTGACCTATTCCAACGGGCTCATGACGCCGATCATACCTCTCCTTCTGATGACGCCGGTCTATCTGTCAGGCACGGTCACGCTGGGCACGGTGATGCAGACTGCCACCGCGTTTGCGATGCTTCAATCGTCGTTGGGTTGGTTCACCTTGAACTTCGCCCGCCTGTCGGAATGGTATGCGGCGGCATCCCGGGCCTCCGAGCTGCTCTCATTCATTGCGCTGGCCAATGACGGCACACCGGAATCTTCCCGGATTGCCGTGACCCACGGTAGCGACGATATTTTGCGCCTGACCAACGTGTCTTTGCACCTTCAGGATGGAACGGTCTTGCTGACCGACGCGCAGCTTCAAATCGCGCCGGGCGAAATGGTCCTCGTCAACGGGGAATCCGGGGCCGGCAAAAGCACCCTGGTGCGCGCAATCGCAGGCATCTGGCCGTGGGGATCAGGGCATATCGAACTGCCCGCCCGGTCGACGATCGCGTTCCTCCCGCAACGCAGCTATTTGCCAACCGGCACGCTGCGCGCGGCAATCACCTATCCCCATCCGGTGTCTGAAATCCCCGAGCCAGAGGTCTGTAGGGCACTGGAACTCGTGGGTCTTTCAGAGCTCATTCCCTCGCTGGACATTGAGAAGCCATGGGACAAATACCTGTCGGGCGGCGAACAGCAGCGGCTGGCCTTCGCCCGCGTGCTGATCCATAAGCCCACGCTGGCAATTCTCGACGAAGCGACCTCGGCATTGGATCTGGCCAATGAAGCGCGCATGATGGAACTCTTCACCCACCACCTGTTCGCAACCACCGTAATCAGTGTCGCCCACCGCCCGAGCTTGTCTGCGTATCATAGCCGCGTCGTCACACTTCGCCGCCACCACTCCGGCGCGGGCATGGACATCAAAAACGGCAGCGCAACCCTACAGCACCGCATGCGTGATGCGCTTGTCTTGATGAACCGCTCTGCCAAATCATGACCCAAAACCTGTCTCTTAGGACAGATCGCAAAACAACCGCATCGTGATCCGTTGACGTTGAGTTGGCACTTGCGGACAGTCCTTTCACCGTCTCCCACTGTTTCCCCGGACGGCCCTGCACTTGGCCGATCCGGGGTCTTTACAGGTCTCAGCGAGGTAAAGATCCCGGATATTTCGCGCGCGAAGATGCGCGCCAAATTCCGGGAAATCAGTCGTAAATGTGTTGCGGTTATTTTGCGGCGCGGCCTTAGCTGGCCGCACTGGCGACAGTGACATTTGCCAACTCCGGCAGCGGTAACTCCATGATACAAACCAGCCCTGCAGCCGTAAAACTCTGCGCGACAGTCGCGCCGGGAACGCCGCGATTGATGAGCGTGCTGCCAAAGCCCTTTTCGGTCGGATCGTGCGCTGGCGGCCCGCCGGATTCCGACCAAACCAATCGCAGCATCCGCTTTTCGCCCGCGTCGTGAACGCTCCAAGACAGCGCGATAAATCCGCCCGCGACCGACAACGAGCCGTACTTCAATGCGTTGGTCGCCAGTTCATGCAGCGCCAGTCCAAGCGGAACTGTCAATTCGACCGGCAGCGCGACGGCCGGACCGTTTGTGCGCAACTGATGGGTGGGCGCCGACAAAAGCGGTTTGATCTGGCGGTCGATGATGCTGCCCAGATCGCCGCCGGTCCAGCTTGTCTGCAGCAGCAGATCGTTCGCGGCCGCCAGAGACTGCAACCGCCCGAGAAATGCGGTATGAAACGCAACCGGCGAAGGACTGCATCGTAGGGTTTGGTTGGCGATGGACTGCACGACAGCAAGAGAATTTTTGACCCGGTGTTGCAGCTCTCGATTGAGCAAGATGAGCTGGTTTTCCCATGTCCGCCGGTCTTGAATATCTTCCATCGTGACCGACAGCGCCGTGACCGTGTCACCCTTGCCAAGGATTGGTGAAACCCCGATTGCCACATCGACGAGCGTCCCATCCTTCCGGCGCAATACGGTTTCGTTGCGGAAGGCCTCGCCCTTCTGGCCACGCTCAATCAGCTCGGCGACATCCATCCGGTGATCGTCTGGTGCCAGCAGTGCGACGTCGTTTCCAACAATGTCTGAGCGCGTGAAACCAAACAGCCGCTCGGCCCCGGGGTTCCAGGTTTCGATGACGCCGTCCTTGGTGACGGAAATGATCGCATCGTTGGATGCCTCCACCAGCGCCGCCAAGCGGGCAGTCGCAACCCGCGCACGGTAGTCTGCGGTAATGTCCTCGACGACGGCGACAAAATACAATGGCTTGCCATCGAGATCGCTGACAAGCGAGCAGGTCGACCGTGCCCGCAAGATCGCGCCATCCTTTTTGAAGAAGCGCTTTTCTATCGTGAAGCTTGCAATGTCGCCGCGTAAAATCGCTTCGCGCGAGGGCCCCTCGGCGAAGTAATCATCTGGATGCGTGACGTCTGCGGGCTTCAGATTTGCACATTCGTCGGTCGTGTATCCGATCATCTCGCAAAACCGGTTGTTCAAAATGATCCAGCGCCCGCTTAGATCGGTTTGCTCGAACCCGACGGCGGCTTGATCGAAGGCCGATCGGAACCGGGCAGCACTTTCTGCCAGCGATCGCGTTCGCTGCCGCAACGTCACCGAAGCCTGGTGAACCATGGCCGCGACTTCGTCCACCTCGATCACGTCGGAGTTAACCAGCGGCACGGCATCGCCACGCTCTAATGTCGCGGCATTGGTCGCGACCTGCCGTATCGACCCGGCGATCCGCTTTGCAAAATATAAAGTAACGGGCAGGGCAAATGCCAGCGCCAGCGCACCGGCAACGGCGAAGGTCAGCCACGACTGTCGCACGGGCATGTCGATGGCGTTGACGGGTGTGAACGCGGCCACCGTCCACCCATCCTTTGTACGGCGGAAACCGCGAACGACAGTGACGCCGTCGAGATTGACGACGCGGTGCACGCCGGCTTCGGCCACCATCAGGGCAGCGTTTGGGCTCGCCTTGCCAAGATACTTTTCATGTCCCGCAGATCGCGCCACCAAGGTCCCTTTGCGATCTGAGACGGCATACGTCCATTTTGCGGATGGACTCTGCTCTTTCATGATCGAAATCAGCCGCTCGGGCGCAACAGACGCCAGCAGGACGGCAGTCACTTGACCATCCACAATAACGGGTACGCCAACGGCGAACAGCCAGTGTTGCGCCACCGACCCGAAGAGGAGGTCAGAGACGTACGGCGCGCGTGTCGTGGAAATCGCTCTGTCCAAATCGCCAGGTGGATTTACCGGCAACGGTAATCCAAACGACACACGGGTATTGAGCAGTTGCTGGCCTGTCGCCAGATCGCGCACGAGAATAGGGGTGCCAAGCATACGTGCGACATTGTCGGCCTGAGCGTAAAACGTGCCGTAGTCCCGGTTCAGCAGCGCAGGTGAGGTCGACAGCCCGGACAGCGTCGCCGTTATGCCACGCAATTCCCGGTCGATATCTTGAGTCAGCGTGTCGGCCCCGATCGCTAAAGCTTGCTCGGCGCGCGATTGCTCGACCTCGGTAACGCGCCACAGCACAAGAGCAGAAAATGCCAGCAACGGTACGAGGATTGACAGCACCAGAAAGGTCAGCAGGTTACTGATGCTGCGCCCCTTGAAGAAAGTACGCTTCCGCCTCCCGGTTTGTGCCAGCCTCGCCGTGGTATGGACCATCAAACCCCAATTCCTGCCGCGCACGAAACCGCAATTATTGGGGTGGAACGGTCACCGCATCACGCGCCGTTGCCGTCCGCAATTAGTCCGCCGCCCGCAGCGTTTACGTTGCAGCTAAACGCTGTTGCAACGCAGGAGTTCCCACGAAGAGATTACGCTTCTACGGTTTGACCCCCGTGGCGGATAATAGCTGCGCGAACGCGCCGCTCAAGGGACGATCAGTTCCCGTAACGTCGTGCTCGCCATCATGATGCCGGGCACATCAGACCGGATCTGGACCTCGCTCCGCCCCCACGTCAGCGGGCGTAACGTCAAGGTCACCGCCAAATTTGAGTCAACGGGCGCATCAAAGAACAAGGCCTGCCCATCGCCTTCAGCAGCGATTGTCTTTGGTAACGGCAGCGTTCGCTCTAGCGCATAGCTCTGGCTAAAGGCGCCGTCGAGGTAGAGTTTTACAGGGCGGCCCTTGGACCGCTCAACGCGCACGTCGACATCCTGCAGCACGCCGGATCGGCCCCAATTGGGGTGCTCGATCGAGAGCGCGTTGATTGGCCCAGTCCTGACCGTCGCAGGCTGGATGTGCGAATAGATGCCAAGAGCAGCGGGGAAAATCATAATGCAGAGCGCGATAGCTGGAACGAAACGCCGGAAAGACCAGAACTCACCCAGTATCCAGTGCCTAATCGAGTGCCTATTCCAGATATGTCCGGCCGGTACTGATAATTGCATAGTGAAACTCCGCGAACCTATTCCATTAAGACCGGTCAACCGTGAACAACGGTCGCCAGCAGGACGCCAGCCGTGGTCGCTATCGTCGAGAGCGCGAATACCACCAGCATGACCCTGAAGGGCGCTTCCTCATCGTTCCACGGATGCCGGGCCTCTTCCTCGCCTCGTGAAATCAAACTCATCACTATACTCCAATCACTTAACCCAAACACATGCATCTCAAACTGCGCGCATGCAGACAAGTTCCTTCATGACCGGAAGAATCCAGGTGTGCGTCTGCCCGTCTTGCGGGCTTTCCATTTCGGCACAAATTACTTCGTTCAGTGAATTGGGGAATGCAAAGCGAAAGGTTGATAAAATAATCGCCCAAAGAGGAACCTATGCGTGTCCCGCACATTATCCAGCCAACGGCTCCGAAACCAGAATGCGAATTGGGCAGCCGATGATTTCGTTAGGGAGAAGCAGTGATGGGCAACCTATTGCATTATGCAGTCGTATTTTTGATTGTCGCGCTCGTTGCGGCATTCCTGGGTTTCGGCGGCGTCGCAGGAACGGCGATGGATGGCGCACGAATTCTGTTCTGGGTTGCCATCGTGCTGTTCGGCATCTCGCTCATAGCGGGCCTCCTTCGCCGGGCCTAGCCGCGATCCGAAGACCTTATACCAACGCGCCAGCGTACCAACGCATGCGCGTTGGTATCCACCACCTGCGTAATAAAGTTGACCTTCCAGGGAACTAATAGAGTTCGCCGACGTTAAAATTCGCTGAGCGTTGGCTGTTGTAGTGCGTATAAGGCCCGCGTCGTTCGTTGCTCTTAGCGGCGGAACAATAGGGGGGGCATCACGTGAAGAATAAGGGTCAGGACGCAACGAGTGCATCGGAGGGAACAACGGGTGGATGCTCTTGTCCCGAAGGCACAAGTGAGAAAGAATCAGCTCTCATGCCGGGATCAACATTCGCGGTCGATGAGCCGCACGCAATTCTAGATGAACTAATCCAAGCTCAAATCGGTCAGCAGTTATCAAGCTTTTACAAGGAATTGGTCAATCAGCCGATCCCGCAGAACTTCATTGATCTGTTGGCCAAGTTGGACCGTCTGGAGGACGGTACGTGAAAGAGCCGGTTAACCAGACGTTCCAAACGGCGCTCATCGCAGCAATTCCGAACCTCCGCGCGTTCGCCATCTCCTTGTGCGGCAACGTGCAGACGGCAAACGATCTGGTGCAGGAAACCATGCTCAAAGCGTGGGCCAATCGTCACCGCTTCGAGGAAGGTTCGAACTTCAAGGCTTGGTTATTCACAATTCTGCGTAATTCGTACTTTTCGGACTTTCGCCGCGGCAAGCGCGAGGTTCGCGATGAAGACGGTGTTGCGGCCGCAAGTCTTTCAAGTTTGCCCGAGCAGCATGGTCACATGGACATGATCGACTTCCAGCGCGCGCTTGCCCAGCTTTCCGAAGACCAAAAGGAAGCGCTGATCCTCGTCGGTGCAGAAGGCTTTTCCTACGAAGAAACGGCCGAGATCTGCGGGTGCGCCGTCGGCACGATCAAGAGCCGGGTCAATCGTGCGCGTGCTCGCTTGGTCGAATTGATGGGCGTCGGGTCGGCTGATGATTTCGGTCCAGAGGGCGTATCCCAAGCCGTCATGTCGAAAGCGGTGCAATAATCCGCCGGTTTGCAATTCCATTGTTAGTACGGGCAGATTTGCACCAAGTCTGAAACCGTCAAGTCTCATGGCACCTTGCATCCTGCCGTCGCGCAACCGCAGGCAGGGTGCGCAGGATTTACGCTGCGAGCAGGAGTCGTGGCAAAATCTGCTGCCAGGATTGTTCGGCCACGTCTTGAGGTGCAAGCACCCCGGTGACCTCGACGGTCGTTACGGCAAACGACTCCAGCCTATGTGCCCCAAACGAGTGGATCATCGGCACATCCATCGCGTCGCGTCCCCGCGCAATCACGATCCGGCCGATCCGTGCCGTATTATGGCGTGCGTCGAACGTGTGCCAGCGGTCGCCAAGATAAACCTCGAACCAGGCATTGAAATCCATCGGCGCTGGGTCGGCTGGCACACCAATGTCCCCCAGGTAGCCATTCACGTAACGCGCAGGAATGTTCATGCAGCGGCACAGCGTAATCGCCAGGTGCGTGAAGTCGCGGCAGACGCCGATCCGCTCTTGATAGGCGTCGAATGCGGTCCGCGTGCTGCGCGCGTGGGGATAACTGAACACCAGATGTTGGTGGACGAAATCGCAGATCGCCTGAACGCGACCCCAGCCCGGCGCAACGCTGCCAAACATCTGCCAGGCAATCCCACTTAAAAGATCCGTCTCGCAGTACCTGCTTCCCAGCAAGAACTGCATGGCGCTGGCAGGCAACGCCATGATCGGCACTTCGCGAGCACTAAGGTCGACACCGTCGCGCTTGCCGTTATCTACGATGAGCCCGTCCGCCCGCACAGTCAGTCTGCCTGCCGGCGCGACGAACCGGCGCGACCGCGTTCCAAAATCATCGGTAAACACGCTCGATTGTACCGCTGGGGTAGAATGGAACGGCACTTCGTAAACGACGTCACTCTCCCGTTCGGGATGAACGCTCAAGCGCGCCACAAACGCCGTGTCTTGTGGGCACGCGAGCGTCATCTGGTAGCCATACCGGATCAGCATATTTTGCCTCGAGCTGGAAGAATGAGAGTGCGCCAGCGATCACCGGCTTGTTTGATTGCAATCACAACGCCTGCTGGCCCCTCCCGTTCCCCAAGCATGGTCGATTTCTAAACCGTCTCGGAACTTTGGATGTTTCCGTGTGTTTACCAGACGTTGCAGCCTTTAACTGAGAGGCCGTGTACGGCGAGCAACACTTTCAAATCGACGTGCCGCGGCCTGGCAAGCAACATTCGCCTGTAGCAACATTTAGGGTCAATTGGCGGTTGAGAGGTAAAATCGGCATGAGTATGAAAGCCGAAACCGTATTTGGAGCAGCGTTTATCGCCGCCCTTGCGTTTCTTGCGTATTGCATCTTCGTCCTTCCACCCAAGAACCTTCGCGTTGCGGCTCTGGGTGGAAGTACGATGGTGCAGACTATTTCTGCACACGCGGGTCTCCCCGCAATATAGTCATGGCGCAATGGAACCTTCCGCCAGCTGAACCATTCTTACTCTGTTGGGCTGCTACCGGCGGGCGCAAGCATCGACTCTTTCGCAATCTGCTCACCGAGCGGCGACGAACCGCCGCCCGGTAAGACAGGATCGAAATGAATGACCTCCTTTCGGTCTTTCATTTTACAACAGGGTATGAGTGGCGGGCGGGTCGACATCTTGTATAAGTGCGCACGGGTCCTCTGAAGGTGCACGGGTCCTCTGAAGGTGGACGTGCAGCGCCTGCAAGTACGCAAGAAAAACGGGAGTCATCATGACGCTTTCTCAAACGATCGTTCCAGAGTTGCCCTACTTGCGCCGCTTCGCACGTGCGCTGTCAGGTAGTCAGGAAAGTGGCGATGCCTACGTTGTTGCGATGCTTGAAGCACTCGTCGCCGACAGCACGATGTTCCCCAAATCAATGGATACCAAAACTGCGGTTTTCCATACGTTCCTGAAGGTCTGGAACTCCGTCACCTTGAACAATGTGTCCGGATCGGGCCGCGATCTGTCACTCGGCAACGCCCCCGAGCGCCGCTTGGAAGCAATCAGCAACCGCCCCCGGCAAGCATTCCTGTTGATATCGGTCGAGGGCTTGTCGATCGAACGGGCAGCACAAGTCCTGGATACCAACGCCGAAGGTGTGCGCGTGCTGATTGATCAGGCAGGCCGTGAAATTGCCGAGCAGGTCGCAACATCAGTGCTGATTATCGAAGATGAACCCTTGATCGCGCTCGATCTCGCAGATCTTGTCACGTCGATTGGCCACCGTGTCTGCGCCACTGCAAGCACTCAAAAGACCGCAATTGCCGCATTCAACAAATATCGGCCAGGACTGGTATTGGCGGACGTGCAGCTGGCAGACGGCAGTTCGGGTCTCGATGCCGTCAACGACATTTTGAAATCATTTGAGGTGCCGGTCATCTTCATTACCGCGTATCCAGAGCGCCTTTTGACTGGCAAGCGCCCAGAGCCGACCTTCCTGATCAACAAGCCATTCCAGTCCGAAACCGTGAAGGCGATTATCAGCCAAGCGCTGTTCTTTGAAAATAAGGCCACCCGCTCGGCTGCATGAAGACGATCAATTTGCGTCACGCCAGTCCCACGGGGTTCCGCTCCGTGGGATTTT
Organism: Hyphomicrobiaceae bacterium; assembly: GCA_040080145.1. Classification (GTDB taxonomy): domain Bacteria; phylum Pseudomonadota; class Alphaproteobacteria; order Rhizobiales; family Hyphomicrobiaceae; genus JANXVY01. Next base: position 24,287 of record JBEBJA010000098.1, on the reverse strand, counting down.
TTATCTAAAGCGCGCTGATTGATTGTCCGCTGAAAACAGCTGCTGCTGGAACTGATTGCAAAATCAAGCGTTTATGACTGGAGAGGTTTGCAAACAGGAGAACAGTATGCGTGACATCATTTTGTGGTTGGCCGGCGTTCCCATCATCGCGATTATTGCGCTGCACTTCCTTGGGGTTTTGAACTGAGCCCAGTCCAATGCCCCCAGCAGCCACGCCCATAAAGCGTGACGCTGCATCGTCGGTCCGAAATCGTGGAATATCAGGGATTTGCGTAATGCCAGGGACAAAAACAGCCGCCGTCGCGACGTTGCGCAAAGTGACCAAGCTGGCGACACCAACAGATCTCACCGACAAGCAGACAACAGCGGTCGCCGCGGCGTTGAACACCCTCGTCGCCGGCGCAATTGCTCTCTATCTCAAAACGAAGAACTTCCATTGGCACATGAGCGGCCCTCACTTTCGCGACTACCATGTGATGCTCGACGAGCAGGCCGACCAGATCATCGCGACCATTGATCCGCTTGCCGAACGTGTGCGCAAGCTCGGTCAGCGCACGGTCCTGGGTTTAGGCCATGCCGCACGTCTGACGACGATTGAAGACAACACCGAAGACTTCGTTGCTCCCGTGGACATGCTCAACGAATTGATCGCCGACAACAAGGCAATGGCTGAGAGCATGCGCAAAGCACATGCGCTATGCGACGAAAACGACGACGTCGCCACCGCCAGCCTGCTCGAAGTTTATATTGATGAAACCGAGCGCCGGACGTGGTTCCTGTTCGAAGCGAGCCGACCTGCCGGACCTGGCGGACATTAAGTTCTAACACAATTGCTCAGGACCTAAGCGCTTGTTTCATGCGGCGGACTTGTATCGCGAAATCGGCGCATAGAACGCCTGGATTTGAGGCAGGTCCACCTCGTAATTGCCAGTCGGGTAGAACACGCCTTTGATACCGACTTCGCGCCGGTTGTAGTCCATAAACGCCATCACGATTGGCACCTTGGCTCCAACCGCGATATGATAAAAGCCCGACTTCCATCGTTCCACCTCGCTGCGGGTCCCTTCCGGTGGAACGACGACGATCATTTCGCCAGCGGCTTCGAAAACCCCGATCATCTGGGTAACGGCATTGTTACGCTTGCTGCGATCAACCGGAATGCCGCCCATCCACCGCATTAAGCCACCAAACGGCCAGTTGAAGATGCTGTCCTTGCCCATCCAGTTGATCGCGACCCCGTAGTGAAGCCCGGCCGCCAGCGCGTTCGGCAAGTCCCAATTCGACGTATGCGGGGCACCGATCAGCACGAACTTTGGTAAATCCGGCAATTCGCCCACAATTCGCATATTGACAGCGCGCAGCCACAGCCTCCCCACGGGTCGGAGCAGGCGCACGAAAAACGACGGATTGGAGCGGCGCGAATATGCTTGGTCGGACATGAAAGAGGTCTCAAAACAATATTGGGTATGGCCTCTCGCTTAAATCGCAACCACAAAAGAGGGAAGTCATTTCCCCGCAACACTGACAAATACTGCATGCCTGTTGTGGGAAGGCAAGTTGTCCCTGAGCGGATCAACCAGCCCTCGCAATTGGTATAGGCGCGTGGGGTTGCCCCCCGCCGACTGGCGCTTATTTGCAGAAGCGACGCGGTCGGCCTATGCGACCTGATATTAGCCCTTTGCGTTGGGGAAGAATAATTGCTGGCCGTCGATCTTAAAGCTGGCAATGGCGGCCTGGCCTTCAGCGCTGAGTATCCAATCGACGAATGCTTGCCCGTGCGAGACTTTCACGTGCGGATGCTTGGCCGGGTTGACGAGGATGACGCCATACTGGTTGAGCAACGGCCCGTCACCCTCGACCACGATCTTGAAATTGCCCTTGTTCTTGAAGCTGATCCAAGTCGCGCGATCCGTCACAGCATACGCGCCCATGCCGACGGCCGTATTGAGCGTCGGCCCCATACCCGAGCCGGTTTCGCGATACCAGGTACCCGAAGCAGCCTTTACATCCACGCCCGCCGCCTTCCAGAGCGCGCGTTCGGCCTTGTGCGTCCCGCTGTCGTCGCCGCGCGAGGCGAAAGGCACTTTAGCGGACGAGATCGCGGTCAGTGCCGCCGTCACGTCCTTGGTGCCCGCGATCTTGGCCGGATCTTCCGCCGGTCCGACCAAGACGAAATCGTTGTACATAACGTCGAAGCGCTTCACGCCAAACCCGGCGGCAACGAACGCTTCCTCGGCAGCTTTCGCATGCACGAGCATCACATCGCCATCGCCGCGCTCACCGTTCTTGAGCGCCTGCCCCGTACCCACGGCGACAACCCGAACGTCGACGCCGGTCTTTTCGGTGAACTTCGGCAGTAGAAATTTGAACAGCCCCGAATCCTGGGTCGACGTCGTCGACTGCACGATGATGAATTTGGTTTCGCTCGCAGCAGGGGCCGCAGGAGCAACCGGAGCGGCGGGCTTGGCGTCCTGGGCAAACGCAGCCACGAACGGCACCAGACCGATGAATGCGGTCGCCATCAGCGCCGCGAATTGACGTCGTTGCATGCAAGAGCCCCTGGGTTACACGTTGCGATATGTCGCGCCAGGAATAACCATCGCGTTGTGCTTGTGCAAGCGCAACGTCGTTCGCGTGGGCTCAAGCTGCTCCAGTGGCCTTCTGCTTAGCCACCTCAAACGCCCAATCGAGCCACGGTGTCAGTGCAGTGAGGTCGCAGGCCTCGACCGTTGCGCCAGTCCAGACTCGCAAGCCCGGAGGCGCATCGCGATACGCACCGATGTCGCGCGCCACGCCCTCGGCATCGAGCAGCGCCATCATGTCCTTCGCAACGGCTTGCTGCTTGTCAGCCGGTAGCTTGACGACGACCGGATCGGCAAAGACCATGCAGACCGAGGTGTTGGACCGCGTCGCTGGGTCCACTGCCAGACACGACACCCACCCGGTCCGGTCCATCCAGTCATAAAGCACCTTGGAATTGGCGTCCGCGCGAGCATACATCGCGGATACTCCGCCGATGCTTTCAGCCCAAACGAGCGCGTCGATGTAGTCCTCAAGACACATCAGCGACGGCGTGTTGATCGTCTCGCCCTGGAAAATCGCACGATCGAGTTTCCCGCCCTTGGTGATGCGAAACAGCTTCGGCAGCGGCCATGCAGGCTTGTAGGTCTCCAGCCGCTCGATGGCGCGGGGGCTCAGGATGAGCATCCCATGCGCCGCTTCCCCGCCCAGCACCTTCTGCCAGGAGTAGGTGACGACATCGGCCTTTGACCAGTCTATGGGCTGCGCAAAGATCGCCGACGTGGCGTCGACCAGCGTCAACCCTGCGCGATCCGCTGGAATCCAGTCATAGTTGACGGGCCGGACGCCTGCTGTCGTGCCGTTCGCGGTAAACAGCACATCGCGCGAAAAATCGACCTTCGACAAGTCCGGCAGCGTGCCGAACTCCGCCGAAAACGTCCGCGCGTCGGAAATCTTCAATTCCTTGACGAGATCGGTGAGCCAGATCTGCCCGAAGCTCTCCCAGGCCAGCGCATCGACGCCACGCGGACCAAGCAGGTTCCACATGGCAAGTTCGAAGGCGCCCGTATCCGAGCCGGGCACGATGCCGACCTCGAAACCAGCAGGAACGCCCAGCAGGGATTTCGTCTTGTCGATGGCGAGCTTCAGCCGCGCCTTGCCCTCCGCTGACCGGTGCGACCGCCCCAGCAACGCCGAAGTGAGCACATCCACGTTCCAGCCAGGCCGCTTTGCGCACGGGCCGCACGAGAAATTGGGACTGGCGGGCCGTACATTCGGCTTGGAGATGGTCATCGTGCGGTTCCTTTACGAACGTGGCCCCATGATTGCACAGCAGGCGGTCTCTGGTCCCACGAAAGCGAACCTGATAAAGAAGTCCCGCGAAATAACAACCGATGGATACCCAAAGACGTGACACGGACCGCTTCGATTGCCCGCAAAACCAAGGAAACCGATATCACCGCGACCATCGCCCTCGATGGCACTGGCGCCTACGATATCAAGACTGGCATTGGCTTCCTCGATCACATGCTGGAACAGCTGGCCCGCCACGCGCTGATCGACATCAAGTTGGTGGCCAAGGGCGATCTGCACATTGATTTCCACCACACAGCCGAAGATTGCGGCATCGTGCTAGGCCAAGCGCTCGCCAAGGCGTTGGGCGACCGCGCCGGGATCACCCGTTACGCCGACGTGCATTTGCCGATGGACGAAACCCTGACCCGCGTCGCCATCGACGTCTCGGGCCGCCCGTACCTGATCTGGGATGTGAAATTCACCCGCGACAAGCTCGGCGAAATGGACACGGAACTGTTCAAGGAGTGGTTCCAGGCCTTTGCCCAGAACGCCGGCATCACGCTTCACATTGCCAATATTTACGGAGAGAATAATCACCACATCGCCGAAACCTGTTTCAAGGGCCTCGCGCGCGCACTGCGTACCGCAATAACGGTGGACCCGCGCCAAGCCGGGCGCGTTCCCTCAACCAAGGGGACTTTATCGGTATGAAAGTGTTTACGGTCCACGAACAGGAAACCCCAGCCGCCGACCGGGTCGACCGGGCTGAACATCTGACGTTCGTGTCTGATGGCTTTCACTGGTCAGCGGCGCTGTTTGCCCCATTCATGCTGCTTGGCGCGCGCTTGTGGATCGGCCTTGCGACGTATGTTGTGGCGCTGGCCGCAGTCTGCGCCCTGCTGGCAGCATTGGGAGCATCGCCTGCCTGGATCACGCTCGCGGTCATCGCGCTCCACGTCATCGTCGGGTTTGAATATAGCGAGCTAGAGCGCGCTTCTCTTGAGGCGAAAGGCTGGTCGACGGTGGGCACCGTCGTTGGCCGGACGCGCAACGAGTGCGAGCGCCGCTTCTTTGAAAACTGGCTTCCAGGCCAGCCGATGATCTCCGGCCTGCGCCCCCATCAAGTAACCGCCCCGCTCAGTGTAGACCTCCCCGCCGTCGCGGCCCCCCCGCCCACGAAGTCGCGCTGGCGGCCTTGGTAATCTCGAACTCGCTTCCCTAAAGTCCCAGGAAGGGAGGGGGTTTGGGGGAACACGCTCGCCCTCGGCGAAGGCCGTGGGTTCCCCCAATTGGGCCGAAGGCGAAGCCGACTACTTCAACATGGGCGAAAGCCCGCCGCGAAGCGCCAACCGGCCACGAACACAAGAGGCTAGATGCAAACCGTCGCAATTATTGATTACGGCTCAGGCAACCTCCACTCGGCGGCCAAAGCGTTTGAACGCGCAGCCCGCGAAGCCGGCACGCAAACTCGCATTCTGGTTACATCCAGCGCCGCCGCTGTCGCGAAAGCCGACCGCATCGTGCTGCCGGGCGTCGGAGCCTTTGCCGATTGCAAGGCCGGCCTGATGGCGGTCCCGGGCATGCGTGAAGCGCTGGAGGATGCGATCATCACCCGCGCCCGCCCGTTCCTCGGCATCTGCGTCGGCATGCAGTTGCTCGCAACCCGCGGCCTCGAATTTACAACGACCGCAGGGCTCGGCTGGATCCCGGGCGAGGTCAGGGCGATCACGCCGTCTGACCCCGCCCTGAAAATCCCGCACATGGGCTGGAACACGCTCAACGAACGCAACGAACGCAACACTACCAACACTACCAACGCAACCAACGCACCACAACCGAACGCACCAACGCCACATCCGCTACTGACCGGCATCGCCACCGGCGACAACGGCTTGCACGCATACTTCGTCCATTCCTACCAACTCTACGCAACCGATCCCGCAATGGTCGTCGCCACAACCGATTACGGCGGCACGATCACCGCCCTCGTTGCACGCGGCAATATTGCCGGGACTCAATTCCATCCCGAGAAGAGCCAGACCCTAGGGCTCAAGCTCATCTCGAATTTTCTGTCGTGGCAGCCGTAGGTCGATAACCCGGCCGCCAGTCGAACAAGCCAGTCAGGCCGCTGCGCTGTCGTTCATGTCGTCGAGCGGCAGCTCGGCCTGGGCAGGCGGCGCGGACACGAGCGGGAAGGCGATGACGTTGGTGGTCTCGGCGGTGCCGATATCGGCGCGGCGCTGGCGGAACCAGCGGATCTGCGCGTTCGACAAAACGGCATCTTCACTGACCGCCTGGATCAGCATGCCATCGTCGGCGTCGAGCAGGGCAGCGAGCTTAGCCTCGACTTCGATTTCATCGCGCTCGGTGGAGACATACCAGGTCTGCTCGAGAGGGCGCGCCCAACGGGTGCCGAGGCCCATGATTTCCTGCGCAAGGATGTGCTTGTTGCGGTGGGGCTTGGCGAGATCGTAGGAGATGAGAAGGGTGCGCATGGGAGCCTCACAGGTTGGGGGCGTGCTTTGATCGGGGCAGAACATACGCATCACGCGGCTTTTTTGAGTCGTTAACTTCCGGGAAGGTTTACGGCCAGTTCCCTGAGTTCTGAACACAACAAGAACATCGCACGAGTCGCTTCAGAAGTCTAGTCTATGATTGCGTTTTGTTCTCTTTTTAATCTCAAACAAGAACAGCTGCGTCAAACGCGCGAACTATCATGAGTTTACACCTCGCGATGGCCTAAGCCCGCCGCAGGCGGGAGGGGAGCAAGGCGACCCGGCGCGAGCGCCGCCCCGCCGGAGCGCCCTTGGCGCGTGAGGCCCTAAGAATATCAGTCGAATAGCCGCATCTGGTCGGGGTGAGGGGTCTTTGCAATGCGGCGGTGCGCGCCCGGGTCGATCCGTTCAAGTAGCCAGGGATGCTTGACCGCGAGCCGTTCAAGCGCCTTTGCCCGGCTGCTGGGAAAGTGCGTGCCCTCCCAGATTTCATACAGGCGGCGCGGATCGCAGGCGTACCGGGCCAGCAAGTCCTTGCGCGGCACACGCAGCCAGCGCGCAACCCAGATGTCGATGGCATCCGCCTCGGTCAAAGGGCGGCGGGCGATTTTGGCGGGCGGCGAATCGAGGAACACCACGGGCATGAGCGGCTCGGAATTGGACATGGGGGTTGACGCTTGACGGCTCCCGTAGTTCTTCGCTCGAAATCATAGCATTCTGATGGCGTGTGCGCATTTTGTTCTCATCTGGCTCTGTCCGTCAAGGACGCACGCGCCCCCGCTCAACCGTGAAAGCTCACCGTGATCCTTTTTCCCGCAATCGACCTTAAAGACGGCCAGTGCGTTCGCTTGAAGCTCGGCGAAATGGATCAAGCGACCGTGTTCAACGACGACCCGGCTGCGCAAGCACTCATATTCGAACGCCAGGGCTTCCAATACCTCCACATCGTCGATTTAAACGGCGCGTTTGAGGGCAAGCCAGTCAACAGCACAGCGGTCGAAGCGATCCTGAAAGCGATCACGATCCCGGCCCAGCTCGGCGGCGGCATCCGCGACCTCGCAACCATCGAACACTGGCTGGCCAGAGGCCTTCGCCGCGTGATCCTCGGCACCGTCGCCGTCCGCGATCCAGCTCTCGTCAAAGCTGCCTGCAATGCGTTCCCGGGCCGGGTCGCGGTTGGCATCGACGCCAAGGGAGGAAAAGTCGCCGTCGAAGGTTGGGCCGAAACCAGCACGCTGACCGCCATCGATCTCGCCCGCCGCTTCGAAGACGCCGGCGTTTCGGCGATCATCTACACCGACATCGACCGCGACGGCATCCTCGCAGGGCTAAATCTCGCCTCCACCGCAGACCTCGCCCGCTCGACCAAAATCCCGGTTATCGCCTCAGGAGGCCTCGCCTCGATGGAAGACATCAAAGCCCTGATCAAACCGGAATACGCCATGCTCGAAGGCGCCATCTCCGGCCGCGCCCTCTACGATGGCCGCATCGACCCCAAAGCTGCGCTCGACCTGCTGGCCCGTGCCTGACCCAAAAGTCCGGGGTCAAGGGGACGAGTCCCCTTGCCGTCACTTTTCACTCGCCGTCTAACGCGCGTCGCGCTAACGCTGTTGCCATGCTCAAAACCCGCATCATTCCCTGCCTGGACGTGAAGGATGGCCGCGTTGTGAAGGGGATCAACTTCGCCGATCTCATCGACGCAGGCGATCCCGTCGAGGCAGCCGCCGCCTATGACGCCGCCGGTGCCGATGAACTCTGCTTCCTCGACATCACCGCGACGCACGAAAACCGCGACACGATCTTCCACATCGTCGAACAGACGGCGGAGCGCTGCTTCATGCCGCTGACGGTGGGCGGCGGCGTCCGCGTCGTCGAGGATATCCGCAAGCTGCTGGAAGCCGGTGCCGACAAGGTCTCGATCAACTCCGCCGCCGTCAACCGCCGCGCGTTCGTCCGCGAAGCCGCCGAGAAGTTTGGCGCGCAGTGTGTTGTGGTCGCGATTGATGCCAAGAAAGTCTCCCTGCCAGGGGCACGTGATCGCTGGGAAATCTTCACCCATGGCGGCCGCAAACCGACAGGCATCGACGCCGTCAGCTTTGCCTGCGAAGTCGCGAGCTTGGGGGCGGGCGAAATCCTGCTGACCTCGATGGACAAGGATGGCACCAAGTCCGGCTTCGACATCGCCTTGACCCGTTCCATCGCCGACGCGGTGACGATCCCGGTCATCGCGTCGGGCGGCGTCGGCACGCTCGATCACCTCGTGGCCGGCGTCCGCGACGGCCACGCCAGCGCCGTGCTCGCTGCAAGCATCTTCCACTTCGGCACCTACACCATCGGCCAAGCCAAACAAGCCATGGCGCAAGCGGGTATCCCCGTTCGAATGGACCGGTGATCTTCCCCCTCTCCCCGTATAGGACGGGGAGAGGGAAAAGGAACCAGCATGGAACTCTACGTCGATGCAGACGCCTGCCCGGTGAAGGAGGAGGTTCTCCGCGTGGCGGCGCGCCACCAGCTTGTCACGCACTACGTCTCCAACAGCTGGATGCGCTTGCCCGAAAGCCCGCTGGTCCGTCGTGTCGTCGTCACCGAAGGCCCCGACATCGCCGACGACTGGATCGCCGAACGCATCCAGCCCGGCGACATCGCCATCACCGCCGACATCCCGCTTGCCGCGCGCTGCCTGAAGGCAGGCGCCAAAGCCATCGGCCCCACCGGCAAACCGTTCGATAACGGCTCCATCGGCATGGCGCTTGCCATGCGCGACCTCCAAAGCCACCTCCGCGAAACCGGCGAAAGCCGCGGGTTTAATCCAGCCTTCACGCCAAGAGATCGCTCACGGTTTCTGGAAGCGCTGGAGAACGCGGTGCAGGCGGTGAAAAGGGGGCGTTAACAACCGCTTCACGCGGGAGAGGCAAAATGAGCCGGCGGCGGTTATGGCTCTTGACCCAGGGCGGCATGATGTACCGCAACCACTCACGCCAGCGTCTCGAAACCTGGGTTAAAGGCAATCTCCCACAAATGGCCGTCCGGATCTTGGAAGTAGCCAGCATAACCGCCGTAAAATGTTGGCTGGGCAGGTTTGACTATCTTGGCGCCCGCCAGCTGCGCCTGCCGCATGACTGAGTCGACGTCATGCGGTGAAGAAACATTGTGGCCGAGGGAAAACTCCGTGCTGCTTGATGATTGGAGAGGCAGGCCAGCGTCGGCCGCCAAGCTCTTGCGCGGCCACAAGGCCAGCTTCAAACCGGACCTAAGATTGAAGAAGGCAACAGCCCCATTCTCAAACGCGGTACCAATGATGCCCTTCGTGCTAAAGCCAAGACCATCTCGATAGAACACCACGGCGCGTTCCAGATCATCGACGCCGAGCGTGAGAATAGAGACGTGAGGTTCCATGCTTGTCATCGCTTTATCATGCTCCCCGATGCGCATCGCATGCAAGGCCCGCACTTTGCGTTCGAATGAGCGGGTGGATGGGTCGCCGGAACAGGTCCGGGCGATGATAACGGGAGGGCTGCCACTGAATGACAGCCCCGTAACGAAATAATCCGGGGTCCAGGGGTCCAAGACCCCTGGCCTTCACTTCCCTCGATGCGCTATGCCCTGCGCCCATGGAACACACACACGCTGGCCTAGCAGCATTGACGTCTGGCGCGATCCTGTCGCCGTTCACGCAGTTGCGGCGGTTGCTGGATGACATTGCGCCCGGCAAGACGCCGCCGATTGACCTGACGCTGGGCGAACCGCGCGAGACGATGCCTAGTTTCATCGTCGAAAAGCTGCGCGAAGCCGAAGCGCTGTACGCTAAATACCCGCCGATCCGGGGCTCGGATGAACTGCGGCAGGCGATTGCGGACTTCCTTGCTCGCCGCTATCGCCTGCCAAGCCCCATCAATGCGGCGACCGAAATCATCCCGACGAACGGCTCGCGCGAAGGTCTGTTCACGGCCTGCCTGCCCGCTGCTGGCCGCAAGCAGCTTCCCGCTGGCGTCCGCCCCGCCGTGCTGCTGTGCAACCCGTACTACCAAGCCTACATCGGGGCCGCGCTGGCGGTGAATGCGGAACCGGTCTACCTCAATGCGACCAAGGAAACCGGCCACCTGCCGGACCTCGACGCGATTGCAAATGACACGGCACTGCTCGACCGCACCATCGCATTCTATGTGTGCTCGCCCGCCAACCCGCAGGGTGCGGTCGCCTCGCGCGCCTATATCGAACGGGCGCTAGCAATGGCCCGCAAGCATGATTTTATGCTTTTTTTCGACGAGTGCTACTCGGAAATCTATTCGAACGAGCCACCAACGGGCGGGCTGGAAGTCGCGATCACGACGCCGGAGCGGTTCGCCAATCTCGTGGTATTCAATTCCCTGTCGAAGCGCTCGAACTTGCCGGGCTTGCGGTCCGGATTCTGCGCGGGAGATGCAACTTTCCTCGACAGCCTCGCCGAAATTCGAAATTCGATTGCCCCGCAGGTGCCCGGCCCAACGCAACATGCATCCGCTGCCGTCTGGGCGGAGGAACAGCACGCGAGCGCCAACCGGCAGGCCTACCGCGCCAAATTCGACCTGTGCGATCAGATGCTTGCCGGAAAATTTGGCTACGTCAGGCCTGCCGGCGGATTCTTCCTCTGGCTCGATATGGCGCAATTGGGCGGCGGTCGAAACGCGACGGTAACCCTATGGAAACATTCAGGTGTCAGAGTGCTGCCTGGATGCTTCCTGGCGCAGACGGCGAAGGACGGGATCAATCCGGGCGAAGACTACGTCCGGGTCGCACTCGTCCAGGATCTGCCCACGTTACAGGTCGCATTCGAGCGCATCTGCGATCCGGCGGTACTGACTGCCGCAGCGGATGCGAAAAGCAAAAGCGCATGATCGAGCTCTGAAATGGGCTGAGCGTCACGCGCTGGGTATCAGTCCGAGTGCAGTGCGTATGGCGTCGAGAAAGCCCTATGAGTTCCAGGAGGTGCCGCGCACGATTGGCGGACGCCCCCTCATGCCGAACGCCATGGCGAACCGCCTGCGCGACAATATCCGCATGGTCTGTGGTCTGATGCTGCTCGCCATACTCGCACTTACCTGGCTGAGCCTCGTATCCTGGTCGATCCAAGACCCAAGCCTGTCGCATACGACCTCGCATGGCGCTCGCAATTGGCTTGGCCTGCCGGGCGCGATGGGTGCTGACGTCATCATGCAGACGTTCGGCATCGCAGCACTTGCCCTGCTGCTCGGCCCCATGTTCTGGGCGCTCGCCTTGCTCAAAAAGGAAACGGTGCCGAAGTTCGGCCGCCGGTTCGCGACCTACCTTGCAACCGTCATGATGCTGGCCGCAGCGGCATCCGCTTGGCCCGCTCCATCGCAATGGCCGCTTCATGCAGGTCTTGGCGGCATCGCCGGAGATGCCGTGTTCCGCGTCGTCACCGGCCCGTTTGCTGCCGCTCACCCTGAATTCGGCCGCCCTGCCGCTGGCCTGCTCCTGCTGGCGTTGGGACTATGGTGCGCAATTGTCAGCCTCGGCGCGACCCGCAAACGCAGCGGCGCTGACAAAACGATCCGCCACACGTCGCGCTCTGCACCCGCCGCATCCACGCAGCGTGTCGAACCCGTGCTGACCGCGCGTCCCGTGACCGCGCACGTAGCGCCGGTAACAAGCCGTTCCGCAGGGCAGGTCACGACGGTCGGACCCCGCCAGAAGGACCGCTACGGCCCCTACGCCGCGTTCGAAGAGCTTCCAAACGACGAACCCGCCGATCCTGAATTTGAGGCCTACACCCAAACCGCAAGCCGCATGATCGCGGAGCGGTTCGCGCCAAAGCCGGGCGACGACGCCCCGCACACGCTGGTGATGCCCGCCGCACACGCCAACGTGCCGCATACCATGCGCGACAGTCTCAACGACGCCTTCACTACGGAAGGCCGCCGGGCTTCGCACGCTGGCGACCCATATGGTGCACCCGAACAGCCGGCCTACCAAGTGCTGCCACCGTCCACGTCTCAGACCGTCCGCACAACTGCGCTCGCAAAGACGCCGTCCTACAAGCGTCCGTCATTGAACCTGCTGGAGCGTTCCGCAAGCTCGCGCGTCAAGCCAAACTACACTGAAAGCATGCTGCGCGGAAACGCCCGCCTGCTCGAAGATGTGCTCGCCGACTTCGGCGTCGTCGGCGAAATCCGTGACATCGTGCCCGGTCCCGTTGTGACGATCTACGAACTCGAACCCGCGCGCGGCACCAATCCGGCCCGCGTGATCTCGCTGGCCGATGACATCGCCCGCGGCATGAGCGTTCCATCGGTCCGCATCGCCGCAATCCAGGGCCGCACCGCGCTCGCTGTCGAGTTGCCCAACCAGATCCGCGAACCTGTGATGTTGCGTGACGTACTGGACGCCGACGTTTACCGCTCGACCATGGATGTGCTGCCGGTGGCGCTGGGCCGCAACGTCGAAGGCCGCCCCATCGTCGCCGATCTCGCTCGCATTCCCCATATGCTGGTGGCCGGCGCGAACGGCACTGGCAAATCCGTTGGCATCAACGCCATGATCCTGTCGCTGCTGTATAAACACGGCCCAGACGAGTGCCGCTTCCTGATGATCGACCCGAAGATGCTCGATCTGGCGGCATACAACGGCATTCCGCATCTTTTGACGCCCGTCGTCACCGATCCCCATAAGGCGATCACGGCACTGTCGTGGTGCGTTACCGAGATGGAAGAACGCTACAAGCGCATGGCAGCGCTCGGCGTGCGCAACATTGATGTGTTCAACAACCGCGTCCGCAATGCCAAGAAGCGCGGAGAACGGCTCGCGCGTACCGTCCAGACCGGGTTCGACAAGACCGGCAAGGCGACCTACGTGCAAGAGGAAATGAACCTCGAGCCGATGCCTTACATCATCATAGTGATGGACGAATTCGCCGATCTGATGGCGGTCGCCGGCAACGAAATCGAAGGCGCGGTCAAGCGGTTGGCGGACGCTGCCAAAGCCGCCGGCATTCACCTGATCATGGCGACTGAGCGCCCCTCGTCCGATATCGTGACGCCAGGGCTGAAATCTAGCCTGACCGCGCGCATCAGCTACAAGTCAGCAAGCAAACTCGACAGCCGCGCCATAACCGGCGGCGACGGAGCCGAACAGCTCCTTGGTTCCGGCGATATGCTCTACGCCAATGGCACCGGGCAACTCCAGCGTGTCCACGGACCTTACGTGTCGAACGAAGAGATCAACGCGGTTGCATCCTGCCTGCGCGAACAGGGCGCGCCGCGCTATGTTGAAGGGATGACCGGAAGCGAAAGCGCCGTCACGCAGCGGACCCGCACCTATGTGCCCGATCCCGCAACGGGTCGCACCTCGCTTGCCCCCGCAAGCCAAGACGCGCTTTACGACCGTGCCGTGGCGACCGTCGTTCGTGACGGCCAAGCCTCGCTTGGCCACCTGCAACGCCGCTTGAGCATCCAACCCAAATGGGCAGCTGCTTTCCTTCAACGCCTTGAGGCTGATGGAGTGATTGGCCCGCCGGATGCTCAAGGGCGCCATAAGGTGCTGGTTGGCGCTGCTGCGTAGCTCAGTCGTGACGCCGGTTTGCAAGGCCGCCATACGTGGCTCGTCTGGAAATTTATCCCAAAACGGTCGAGCGGCGCATAGCGGTCCTTGAAACGTCGCAGGGCAGGCCGAGTGTCATACCTCCCCCCGCCCCGGGGAAGCGCGGTACAGGTGATCAAACGGCCCTGTCGGGTCAGCTTGCTGGAATAACAAGCTTCTTGCCTGGAACGATGGTGGTCGAAACAAGATTATTTGCGTCCATCAGGGCCTTGACGCTGACATGATAGGTGAGCGACAGCCCGTGCAGCGTGTCGCCCTTGCGGATCTCGATCAAACGCGGCCCTTCTGGAGCGGTGCCTGGAACCTTCCCAGTCACCCGATCGCGCCCGCCCCGATACTCATAGGCTGGGCTGGCGTTTGGCTCCGCCTTCGCCTGTGGCGCGGGGCTGCCCAGCTTGTCGGCGAGGCTCCAGCCAGGCCTGTCTGAAATGTGGCTTTGTCCGCCGCTGCAGGCTCCAGCAACGACGGCCGTTACAATCACAGCAATGCAAGCCCCGATCCGGACTGGCTTCAACGGGAACGTCGTCGTGCGCGTGTTCAAGAAACCGGCCATCATTTTACTCCAACCATAAGGTCAGATAACAACGCAGTGATGCTGAACAAGCCCTTAACATTCACGATTATGCGCGGCCTCACGGAGAATAATCACATATTCATGCGAATCTGACGCCCTGCGCAACGCTCACGCCATGGGCGAGGTTTCGCGGCAACAATGGGGCTTTGAATAGCAACTTGCGGGGACTTTGCGACGTCAATCGGCAAGACCGCCGTTACGCGAGGTTGAAACGGTGCGCGGTTGACGTCACAGTGTACCGGACGGATCCCGACGTGGTCGGCTTTTTGGCTGACACCACGCATGCGCCGGAAGCCAAACAGTCTTTGGCAAGCAAAAAAGGAGATGACGACGGTATGACGAGCCCGCGTTATTCGACGGCGATCCCTACGGCGGCGCTCACGCTGAGTGCGCTGGGCCTCTTACCGTTCATTGGATTGATGCTCGCGCCGCTTTGGGGCCTGGAACCGTTTGGCCGCCCGCCGCTGGTGGTGCTTGCATTATACGCAGCCATCAATCTCTCGTTTATGGGTGCGATCCATTGGGGGCTCGCGATGGGCGAGTTTGGCGGCCGCCGTGACGCAAGCTGGTCGTACATGGCGAGCATTTGTCCAGCGTTAGTCGGGTGGTTCGCTCTGGCGTTTTTCCCGCAAGCCTTTGCATTGCGGCTCATGGCGGCGGCATTCGTCGTCTTGCTGGCCTATGATGCCGGGTCGGTCCGGCGCGGCTTTGCTCCCGCATGGTATGCGCATCTGCGCTGGCCGGTGACGCTTGTCGTTGTTCCATGCCTGATATTTGCGTCAATCCTGACCTGAGTGTGTGAGCAGTAAAAATGCGGTCGTTGCCTATCGCAACAGTTGTCGTTCTGACGGTCCTCGCCCTTGCGGCTGCGTCTCTAGCGACGGGACATGCCGCCGAGCCCGAGCTGCCAGTCTGTGACGGCCTTCGGGACGTCACCGGAAAATGCCGCAGCGTTGGTGATCGCTTCACCGATTGCGCGACCTGTCCCGAGATGATTGTCGTGCCCGCAGGCAGTTTCGAGATGGGGTCGGAGGGCCACAGCGGCGACGAAACCCCGGTCCATCGTGTGACCCTGGCCAAGCCGGTCGCTATCAGCCGGTATGAGATCTCATTTGACCAGTGGGATGCCTGTGTTACCGACGGTGGCTGCACACATCACCCCAGCGATCAGGGCTGGGGGCGCGGAACCAAGCCGGTGCTCGACATTTCCTGGATTGATGTGACAGAAAACTATCTCCCCTGGCTGTCGCGTAAAACTGGCCAGACCTATCGCCTGCTGACCGAGGCCGAATGGGAATATGCGGCACGTGCCGGATCGGCCACCGTCTATGCCTGGGGCGATCAGATCGGCAAAGGTGCTGCCAACTGCGACCGGTGCGGCAGCGCATGGGACAACCGTCAAACCGCTCCGGTTGGATCGTTTCCGGCCAATGCTTTTGGCCTGCATGACATGCACGGCAATGTCTGGGAGTGGGTTCAGGATTGTTATCAGGAGTCCTACGAAAACGCGGCCACTGACGGCGCAGCCGCTGTGAGCCCTGATTGCACCTCTTACGTCGTCCGCGGCGGTGGCTGGAACGACCGCCCCAAATACCTGCGCTCGGCCATCCGCTACGGCGACCCGCCGGCCTATCGCAGTAACTATGTCGGTTTTCGCGTCGCCCGGTGAACTAAACTTCTGGCCGCGCAGCGGATGCAAAATAGTTGACGTCGGTATCCGCCGAGAGCGACCAGCGATCACGAATCGGGTCGAGAACCAGGCCGGTGAAACGCGGTGCACCAAGCCCCGCGCGCGTGAAATAGATCGTCATTTCCTCAGGACGCACAAAGCGGTTCCAGTCGTGTGTCCCAGGCGGCAGCCACCGCAAAATGTATTCAGCCGCAACGATGGCAAGCGCATAAGACTTCATAGTACGGTTGAGGGTAGACGCAATCAGCAGACCGCCCGGCCGCACGCATTTGCCAGCGGCAGCCAGGAACGCGGACACATCGGGAATATGCTCGACGACTTCGAGGCACGTCACGACATCGAAGGTCGCGCCGCGCTCTGCAATCTCCTCTATCCGGGCAATCTGGTAATCAATCGCCAAACCTTGCGGCTCGGCGTGCGCGCGCGCGGCAGCAATCGTATCGGCACCAGGATCAATTCCGGTTACTGTGGCCCCCATTCGCGACAGTGGCTCGGCAACCAATCCGCCACCGCACCCAATATCCATGACGCGCAGACCCGCCAGCGGCTGGTCCAAACTGGTGCGCCGAAAATGCCGCATCATTTCGTCGCGCAGATACTGCATGCGGGCGGGGCCGAGCTCGTGGAGGGGCCGGAATTTGCCGTTCGGATCCCACCAATCGGCGGCCATCCGGGCAAACCTGTCGACTTCGTTGGGGTCAAAAGTCGGAGATGATGTCGTGGATTGTTGCATGATGGCCTTATACCCGCCAACCGCCCGATTGAATACACTCCCCACTTCAAATCCCGCAAGGCAGCGACCGCGACCCGC
This sequence comes from Hyphomicrobiaceae bacterium, assembly GCA_040080145.1. Lineage (GTDB taxonomy): Bacteria > Pseudomonadota > Alphaproteobacteria > Rhizobiales > Hyphomicrobiaceae > JANXVY01. Next base: position 7,305 of record JBEBJA010000098.1, on the reverse strand, counting down.
AATCCCCACTTGAAAGCCCGCCGGGCTTTAGGGAGCAAGGCGACCCGGCGCGAGCGCCGCCCCGCCGGAGCGCCACGGCGCGCGAGGCAAAGAACCCATAAGCTATTGCAGGCGGACGCCGCAGCCGGTATTGATCCGCGCAAAATCAATCGAACCAATCTTCAAGTTCTAAGGACGGAGCGAAATGGCTGTTGTCGTCATGAAGTTCGGCGGCACGTCAGTCGCCAATGTAGACCGCATCCGCAACGTGGCGCGCCACGTTAAGCGCGAGGTCGACGCTGGCAACAAGGTTGCAGTGGTGGTTTCGGCGATGTCGGGGACGACGAATCAGTTGGTGGCCTGGGTGCGTGAAGCGTCCCTGCTGCACGACGCGCGCGAATACGATGCCGTTGTTGCGACAGGCGAGCAGGTCACGGCGGGTCTACTCGCGATTGTCCTCCAGTCGATGGGACTTCAGGCCCGTTCCTGGCAAGGTTGGCAGATTCCCGTGATCACCAGCACGGCCCACGGCTCGGCCCGCATCCTTGACGTCCAAGCCGATGATCTGGCGGCCCGCATCCACGGCGGCGAGATCGCAGTTGTGACCGGCTTCCAAGGCGTCGAACCTGATACCAATCGTATTGCAACGCTGGGTCGGGGCGGTTCAGATACCAGCGCTGTCGCGTTGGCTGTCGCGCTGAAGGCCGACCTATGTGATATCTACACGGACGTCGACGGCGTCTATACAACAGACCCGCGCATAGTCTCAAAGGCCAAACGTCTGCCTAAGGTCTCCTATGAGGAGATGCTGGAGATGGCGTCGCTGGGCTCGAAAGTACTTCAGACCCGGTCGGTCGAACTCGCCATGGTGCACCGCATGCGCGTGCGCGTGCTGTCGAGTTTCGTGACGCCCGAGGAAATGCATCCGGTTAAAGTCGGTGCTTTGGAAAATATCGGAACGATTGTTTGTGACGAGGATGAGATCGTGGAACAGCAGGTTGTAAGCGGCATCGCCTTTGCGAAAGACGAAGCCAAGGTGACGATTCTCAAGGTCATGGACAAGCCCGGCGTTGCGGCCCGCATCTTTGGCCCGCTCGCCGACGCAAGCATCAACGTCGACATGATTGTTCAGAACGTCGCACCCGACGGCAAAAGCACGGATATGACCTTTACGGTCCAGGCCGCCGAATTGCCGCGCGCGCTCGAAGTCTTGAAATCGGCGAAGGCCGACATCGGCTATTTCGATGTCATCAGCAGCGCCGAAGTGGTTAAAATTTCCGTGATCGGCATCGGCATGCGCAGCCACGCCGGCGTTGCGGCTCAGATGTTCAAGGCGTTGTCGGAAAAAGGAATTAACATCCAGGCGATTTCGACCTCCGAGATCAAGATCTCGGTTCTGATCGACGCCGCCTACGCCGAACTGGCCGTGCGCACGTTGCATACGCTTTACGGTCTCGACGCCGCCTGATTTATTCGCAAACGCGATCAAAGTGTGCCCGTTCGGCGTTCAATTCGTGCACTGCAATAAACTCGTGAAATCAATGCGCTTGACGGCGGATCACGAACCGCCGACGGTCGATCCGAAAACGAACCTACATCGACATCCAGTTTACGGCAGGCCATGAGCAGGCGCGGCGATGAAGCGACATTTCTGCAATCCGAGCCGGCGCTACGCATCATCATGCGGCGTCTGCGCGAGATTATGGCTGAGGCAGGCGATGGTCAATCGCGGCTGGACAAGATCGTGCGCCAGATCGCCGGCGTCATGGTCGCCGAAGTTTGCTCCATTTACCTGAAGCGCCAGGATGGTTCCCTGGAGTTGTTTGCAACCGAAGGCCTCAAGAAGGAAGCCGTCCACAATACCCGCATGAAGCGCGGTGAGGGCCTAGTTGGCCGGTGCGCTGAAATGAACGTGACGATCAACGAGTCGGAAGCGTCAAGCCACCCATCGTTCTCCTACCGCCCCGAAACCGGCGAAGAAGTCTATCACTCGCTACTCGCGGTGCCGGTGCAGCGCAGCGGTCAGGTGCTGGGCGTGCTGGTGATCCAGAACCGCACCGTCAAAGAATACTCCGACGAAGACGTCGAGGTCATGCAGACGACCGCGATGGTGGTCGCCGAACAGCTCGTCTCGGGCGCGGTCGCGGGCGCTGGCACGGCGCTCGAAATCAGCAAGTCGCTGTCCGCCGTTATTGAAGGCGAAGGCATCTCCGAGGGTATCGCATTGGGCCGCGTCGTGCTCCACGAACCGCGCATTGTTGTCACTAAGCTGATGTCGGACGACCCAGCCGTCGATCTCGAACGCCTTGAAACGGCAATTGCCGACCTGCGCGCCTCCCTCGACGACATGCTGGACCACGAAAACCTTGCTGGCGCGGGCGAGCATCGCGACGTCCTCGAAGCCTACCGCATGTTCGCCCACGACAAAGGCTGGCAACGCCGCCTTCGCGAAGCCGTCGAAGGCGGCCTGACCGCTGAAGCAGCCGTTGAGCGCGTGCAAAACGGCACCCGCGCCCGCATGCACCGCCAGAACGACCCGCTGTGGCGCGAACGCCAGCGCGACTTGGACGATCTGTCCGACCGCTTGATGCGAATCCTTGCCGGACGCACCCAGGGCGCGACGGACCCCGCCAACCTGCCTGCGGACACCATCTTAGTCGCCCGTACCATGGGCACCGCCGAGCTGCTGGACTACGACCGTTCCAAACTGCGTGGCCTCGTCGTCGAGGACGGAAGCAGCCAAAGCCATGTCGCCATCGTCGCCAAGGCGCTGGGCATCGCAGCCGTTGGCCAAGCCGTGGGCGTCGTCGATCGCGTCAATGCGGGCGATGCCATCATCGTCGATGCCGTCGGTGGCGAAGTTCACCTGCGCCCCAGCCCGGAAATGGTGGCTGCCTACTCAGACAAGGTTCGCTTCCGCGCAAGGCGTCAGAAGCAATATGAAGCCCTGCGCGACGTACCAGCCGTGACCCGCGATGGCGTGAAGATCGCGCTTCACATGAACGCGGGCCTGCTGGTCGATATGCCCCATCTGGCCGAATCCGGTGCAGCGGGCGTCGGCTTGTTCCGCACTGAACTGCAGTTCATGCTGTCCCACACGCTGCCCCGTTTGGAGCGCCAGCTCGCGACCTATAAGGCCGTGGTTGACTGCGCTGGCGACAAGCCGGTCATATTCCGGGCGCTCGACATTGGCGGCGACAAAGTGCTGCCCTACCTGCGCCAGACGAAGGAAGAAAACCCTGCCATCGGCTGGCGTGCCATCCGCATGTCGCTTGACCGCCCGGCACTGTTTCGCACCCAGGTTCGTGCGTTCCTGCGAGCATCCGCTGGCCGTGAACTGTCGATCATGATCCCGATGGTGTCGGATGCCGAGGAGATGACCGCCATACGCGCTCTGATCGACAAAGAGCACGAACTGATGAAAAAGCGTGGCTTCGAAGCGCCCACCCGCGTCAAGGTCGGCGCAATGCTCGAAGTTCCCGCGCTGTTATTCCAGCTCGATGCATTGCTGCCAAAGGTCGATTTCATTTCCGTCGGTAGCAACGATCTCCTGCAGTTTCTTTACGCAGCCGACCGCACCAATGCGCAGGTCGCGAGCCGCTACGACTGCTTGTCCGTCGCGCCGCTGCGCGCGTTGAAAATGCTCGTCAAGACCTGCAAAAAGTTCAAGGTTCCCATTACTCTGTGCGGAGAAATGGCGGGCAGCCCATTAGAGGCCATGGCTCTGATCGGCCTTGGCTTCCGCTCGATCTCGATGTCGCCTGCCTCGATAGGACCGGTGAAGACCATGATCCTGTCGCTCGACGCAGCCAAGATTGAACACTTCTTTGATGATCGCTTAAAAGCCGGTGAGGGCGATGTGCGCGCCGCGTTGACCCGGTTTGCCGGGGAGAACGAAGTCGAAGTTTAATCCGCCTAAAGTTTGTGGTCGTGCAGGATAGTTCGATTGACGAACGGCGGCTGGGGGCCGACAGTACACTCAGGGTTGTCTCGTTTTTTAGTGCGTATAGCGAGTTCGCGATGGGGTCGTTGGCGGCGATTGCGCAGAAAAGACGGAACGCACGTGCGGCCGTTGCCCCTCCTGTTCCCAAAATTGCGGACCCGGAAAGCTACCGCCCGGCCGCAGCCTTCTTTGCCCAGCTGAGACAATACCTCGGCCTGACGCGCGAACAGGCGGCATTCCAACTGCAAACGTATCCCGCCGTTATTGCAGCGCTTGAAACAGGGACACTGTCCGATCTCCCGCCATGGCCGCAAACCCGTCTGATCGTCTGGAGATATGCGTCCCTGGCTGGCATTGATCCAGCCCCAGCCATTCACAGCCTCGAGGACCATTTTTACCCATCTGCAGTCGCCGTTCAAAACAAGGATGATCCAGACCCTGCCAACTCTGCGCGAAAGATCGAGTCTGCGCGGAAGACGCTGGACCTCACCTATTTGGCATCCAAACTGCCGCGCCGCTGGCCCGTTTGGCGCATTACAGCAGTTGCAAGCGTGCTTCTGCTGGCCGGCGTAGGTACGCAAAGCACGATGTTGGAAGCTGCCATAGTCAAACTTCCTGCGCCGGTCGCCGGCGTGATCCGCCAAATGAAGAATGCCCTGCACCTTAAATCCACACGCACCTTTGAAGGAATGACCTGGATTGATGTCGACAATCCACGCACCCGCCGCGCGGATAAATTGCCCACAAAGCGCCGATAGGCTTATAAGCGCTCCTTCCATACGAAGGATGCCCGTCTCGCCATGTCTCTGCCCCGCGAAAAATTGGACCGGCTCGTACAGCGCTGGGAAACCGTCCAGTCCGAGCTGAACTCGGGCGTGGCGCAATCGGCCTATGTCAAATTGACCAAGGAATTTGCGGAACTCTCGCCCGTCGTGACGGCAATCAAGGCCTATAATACGACCGCAACCGAGGTCGCAGACCTCACCGCAATGGCGAACGATTCCGCAGCCGGGCGTGAGATGGCCGAACTCGCGCGCCAGGAACTCGATCAGGTCAAAGCACAGTTGGCCGAACTAGAATCCAAACTCCAGATCGAACTGCTGCCAAAAGACAGCGCCGATAACAAGAGCGCCATCGTTGAAGTCCGCGCCGGCACCGGCGGTGATGAGGCGGCCCTGTTCGCCGCCGACCTGTTCCGCATGTACCAGCGCTACGCCGACCTCCACAACTGGAAGACTGAAATCATCTCAACCTCGGAAAACGACCTCGGCGGCTACCGCGAAATCGTTGCCTCGATCACCGGATCAGGCGTGTTCGCCCGCCTCAAGTTCGAATCCGGCGTCCACCGGGTCCAGCGCGTTCCTGCAACCGAAACCCAAGGCCGAATACACACCTCCGCTGCAACCGTTGCCGTCCTGCCTGAAGCCGAAGACGTTGAAATCGACATCCGTCCCGAAGACGTCCGCATCGACACCATGCGAGCGAGCGGTGCCGGCGGCCAGCACGTCAACAAGACCGACAGCGCGGTGCGCATGCTCCACTTGCCCACTGGCATCATGGTCGTATCGGCGGAAAAGTCTCAGCATCGCAACCGCGAAATCGCGATGAAGGTACTACGCTCGCGCATCTACGAAGCCGAGCGCCAGAAACTCGCGGACGACCGGGCCAGCGCCCGCAAAGAGCAGGTCGGCTCCGGCGACCGCTCACAGCGCATCCGCACCTACAACTTCCCGCAAGGCCGCGTCACCGATCACCGCATAAACGTCACCCTTCACAAGCTCGATGCGGTCATGTCGGGCAACGCTCTGGACGAATTGATCGACGCCCTCATTACCGACCACCAGGCGACCCTGATGGCAGAAATGGCCACCCAGGATGGGCTCTAAATGCGAAACGATTGAGCAAGCACTCCGTCGTATCCAGATAAGTCTGGCAGCAGCCGGTGTTGAGGACGCCGCACGTGATGCGCGCAAACTCCTCGCCGCCGCATTGAACGCATCGGCAGCAGAACTGATCCGCGACCCGTCCCGCACGATCACGCCCGCCCAAGACGCGCGACTGACCGACTATACCCGCCGCCGCGTCGCCCGCGAACCGGTCTCCCGCATCCTCGGCGAACGCGAGTTCTACGGCCGCACTTTCACCATTTCGCCCGCGGTTCTCGATCCCAGACCCGATACCGAAACGATTATTGACGCGGCCCTCGCCATCGCGCGCGGTAAAGGCTGGGCGCAGCGTCCAATCACGATCCTCGATATCGGCACCGGCTCTGGCGCAATTCTATTGACCCTGCTTGCCGAACTTCCCAACGCAACCGGCCTTGCAATCGACATCAGCCTGGACGCCCTGGATTGCGCTGCCGCCAACGCCGCAGCGCTCGGCCTAGCCGACCGCGCCAGATTCGCCCGCCACGACATTCTGGCGGGCCTACCCGTTGGGTTCGACCTTGTCGTATCCAACCCGCCCTACATCACCACGCCAGAACTTGCTTCGCTCGACCCGGAGGTGGCGGTCTACGATCCAGTCCTCGCCCTGGACGGTGGCTGCGACGGATTGGCATTTTATCGCGCGATCCTTGAAGCCTGGGCCCAAAGTTCTCACTTGAGTGGTAAGCAGCAGGCACTGGTTCTAGAGTTGGGTGCAGGCCAGTGCGGCGCAGTGGAAGAAATCGCCAGACAAGCGGGCGCTTTGAACGAGTTGAGCACTTTGGCGACACTGCAAGACCTCGGAAATCATACCCGTTGCATGACGATCCAGTCACTTTTGGCGGCTAAGTGAGAAAAAACTTGGAACACCGCAAAATTCGAGCTATCTTGTTCCAGAACATGATTTGAGCAGCACGGTCGGTTTGGGCAGCGTCGGTTTCGACATATAGTCCGTCCACAGTAGCTCTCATGCACCCTAAAAGCGCGTTGGAATGTATTGAGCAGCCAATCCTGGGCAGGGTCCAGCCGCTCTTTTTGCGCACAGCGCATGCAATCCGATGTGCTTGAAGAGGAACAAATTCGACAATGGGTTTGGTGGGCACGTTGGCGGGTGCTGAGTGCCTTGGGCGAGCTGGAGTAAGACCAGCGTCAAGACGAAAGTTAAAACTAGGGCATAGGCATCAACGCGAATAGTGGCCGGGGAACGCACGTTGTGCGTGATGGGCGAAATTTGCGGGGCATCCTTTCGAGGAACAATTTTGAGGAGATAGGCGGTTCGATGCCCAGCATCGCTGCCAGCGCGTCCATCGGCCAGACGAACCAGGATGTCCCGCAGACGGCACAGAGCCGCGCGGACGAGCTAGTTCGCCCGTGCCGCAAACCCACTCAAAGGACTTGCAGATAAACTTGCAGATAAACTTGCAGATAAACTTGCAGATAAACTTGCAGATAAACTTG
>JBEBJA010000217.1:0-13216 GCA_040080145.1 Hyphomicrobiaceae bacterium | reverse complement strand
CACTCATCGAAACCCTGGAAGACGCCATCGGCATCAAAGCCGTCAAGACCTACCTCCCCATGCAACCCGGCGACGTCTTAGCCACCGCAGCGGACGTGACCGCCCTCACTGCCGCCACCGGATTCACCCCCGCCACCCCCCTCAAAACCGGCATCACCCGCTTCGTCGACTGGTATCGCGAGTATCACAAGGTGTGACGGCTTTCTTTGTCCCAACAAGGAAGGGGGTTTGGGGGAAGTCATTCCCCCAAATGGGTGTGGGCGATAGCCCACCGCGCAGCGCCGCCCACTGTCGCCTCACGTCCCCCTCGGCTTCGCCCGCGCCGTCGGCGCGGCATTCGCCGGATCGTCCGGCCACACATGCCTCGGATACCGCCCCTTCATCTCGACTTTCACCGCACTCCACGACCCCGCCCAGAACCCCGGCAGGTCGCGCGTGATCTGGATCGGCCGGTGCGCGGGCGAAAGCAAATGCAGCGTCAGCGGCCGCCGCCCGCCCGCGATGGCTGGATGCACCTTGAGCCCGAACAGCTCCTGCACCCGAATCTGGATGGAAGGCGCCTGCGGGCCATCGTAGTCGATTGCCACCTTGTTGCCGGTCGGCGCTTCAAACTGAACCGGCGCTTCCCGCTCCAGCATCTGCCGCATGTCCCACGGCACCAGCATATCGAGTGCCGTCCCAAGGTCATCCGCGCCAATGTCGTCGAGCCGCGACTTGCCCGCGAGGTACGGTTCCAGCCAATCGCCCACCGACGCCGCCAGCGCGCCATCCGATAAATCCGGCAACGCGTTCATCCCCGCCGCGCGCAAAAACGCGACCCGCTCCCGTAGCTGGACTTGCCCCTTGCTCCACGGCAACACATGAACACCGAGCTTGGCGATCCCCGCCGCCAGCGCCGCGCTGACGTCCGGCCCCGTCGAGATCGCCAATGGCCGCGACGCCAGCACGATCTGATCGAGCCGCCGCACGTGCCGCGCCCGCACCGCCCGAGCCGGAGCGTCGAACGCAACTTCGGCACCCTCGACGATGCGCCCCGCTGCCGCCGCTTCGAACTGCGCTTCGGTCGCCGGAGCCGCAATCTGAATTCGCGCAGCCGCTGCCGTGCCCGTCAAATCGGCGACCACCAGATACGGGCTCCCCGCAATGGCCTCGCGCACGTCAACAATGGCTCCCCGTCCGTTGGCCAGAAGAAATTGCCCCCGTTCGGGCCGTGCCTTGGCCATCCGGTCGGGATAGGCCAGCGCCAGGATCTCGGCCGTCGTCGGCCTCGCCCCCGGCACTGCAGCTGCATCCCGGCTCGCCGTCTCCGCCCAGCCCTTCGCCAGCCGCCGCATGTCCTCGGCCCGCCGTCCCCGGTCGCGGCGGAAACCTGCCAGCCGCGCCGTCAAATCCACATCGTTGCCGCCAAGCCCGCGCTCGACCAGGATCGCCGCAACCTCGGCAGCTTCCCCCGCAGCCCCTAGATCTGCCGCCCGCAGCACCATGGCCGCGAGTCGTGGCGGCAACGGCAACGCCCTGATCCGCCGCCCCAGCGGCCCAATGCGACCCCCGCCATCGAGCGCACCCAGCGTCACCAATTCCGCCCGGGCAGCCGCAACTCCGGCCAGCGACGGCGGATCGAGCCACGACAGCGACAGCGGATCGACCGCCCCCCACTCCGCGCAATCGAGCACCAGTCCAGACAGGCTTGCCGCCATGATTTCCGGATCGTTGAACGGCAACAGCGCCAAGTCCTGCGGCGCATCCCAAAGGCGGTAGCAGACGCCGGGCTCCGTGCGCCCCGCACGCCCCCGCCGCTGATCCGCAGACGCCCGCGACACCCGCACTGTTTCAAGCCGCGTGACACCGGCATCGGGTTCATATCGCGGCACCCGCGACAGCCCGCTGTCGACGACGACCCGCACGCCCTCGATGGTCAGCGACGTCTCGGCAATCGACGTCGCCAGCACAACCTTGCGCGTGCCAGGTGCAGCCGGACTGACGGCCAAGTCCTGTGCGGCAACGTCCATGGTCCCATACAGCGGCGCAATAATGATGCTGGCATCGGTGATCGTCTCGGACAGCCGCTCCGCCGTTCGCATGATCTCGCCTTGCCCGGGCAGGAACGCGAGCACGGAGCCGGTCTCATTGGCCAACGCCCGCCGGATCGCTGCTGCAACCTGATCCTCCAGCCGCGCCTGAACATCCCGCCCCAAATAGCGCGTCTCGACCGGATACGCTCTCCCCTCGCTTTCGATCACGGGAGCACCGTCAAGCATCAGCGCTACCCGCGCCCCGTCAAGCGTCGCCGACATGACGAGAATGCGCAGATCCTCCCGCAAGCCACGCTGACAATCGAGCGCCAGCGCCAAGCCCAGATCGGCGTCCAGCGACCGCTCGTGATACTCGTCAAACAACACCGCGCCAACGCCCTCAAGTGCCGGGTCTGCCAGGATCATTCGGGTAAAAACGCCCTCGGTCACAACTTCGATCCGCGTCCGCGCGCTGACCTTAGTCCCCATGCGGGCCCGGATGCCGACGGTTGCTCCAACCGGCTCGCCAAGCGTCTTGGCCATCCGTGCCGCTGCCCCGCGCGCCGCCAGCCGCCTGGGCTCCAAGACGATGATCCTGGCCCCGCCGAGCCAACGAGCCTCAAGCAAAGCCAGCGGAACCCGCGTCGTCTTGCCCGCACCGGGCGGCGCCACCAGCACCCCGCAGACGTGCGAGTCCAGCGCCGCCAGCACGTCCGGCAGCACAGCATCAATCGGCAGAGGATCGTTTGGGTTCATGGCCGCTGTATGTGGCAACCCGCGTTCAGGAGCAACCGCTACCACCCATCCGACGTGTGCAAGCAACACCGTTCAAAAAATAACGGCGGACTTATTGGAACTTATCCACAAACCAGCACGCCGGAGTACATTGCCAGCATACGACCGAATCTGATGCCCCTCTGAAACGCGCTTTTTTCTAACCGAGGTGGTCGCGCTATGGCGAATTTTACGACGCATATTGCAGTCGGTACGGTCGTATCGGGCGCCTTGGCGACCCTGACGCTTGCCGCCAACGTAGTCCCCCAGGGCAGCCTGATCGCGGTCACGCTTGCCGGTGTGCTGGGTTCCATATTGCCCGACATCGACTTGAAGGACAGCCGCCCAAGCCGGGCGATGTTTGCGGGCCTTGGCATTTTCTTCTCGTTTGCCGTGCTGTTCACCGCCGCCGGCAAATACTCCATCGTCGAACTCTGGATGCTGTGGCTTGGCACGCTCCTGGGCATCCGTTACGGCCTGCACGCAATCTTTCATCGCATCGCCGTTCATCGCGGAATCTGGCACTCTCTGCTGGCAACCGCGTTCTGCACGCTCCTGACAGCCATCATATTCAAGTACATCCTGGGCGAAGCCGACGGCATCGCTTGGCTCGGCGGCGGCTTCCTTGCAATCGGTTACCTTACCCACCTCGTGCTTGATGAGATCTATTCGGTCGATGTCATGGATGTCCGTCTAAAGACCTCATTCGGCACCGCACTCAAGTTCATCGACATCCACAATTGGCAACATTCCGTCGCAATGGCCATCGGCGTTGCCGGGTTGACCATGATCGCCCCGCCCGCCAATCAGTTTGTCGAGGGCATCTCTTCCAAGACCATGTGGACGAACCTCGAACAGCAACTGCTGCCGCGTGACGCCTGGTTCGGCATCGTCGATCGTAAACGGGCGGTTGCTCAGTCCGCTGCCGAGCCAGCCGCCGCAAATACTGCAGCCCCGGCCGCTGCTCTGGCGTCCAAATCCGCTCCTGCTGTTAAGTCCGCGCCAGCGGCCAGTGCGCCAGCACCCCTCGTCACCGGGTCGATTCCCAACCCGTCACCGTTCAAGACCATCGCCACCGACGATGTCAAGGAAGCGCCAGCCAAACCAACTGCACGCTGATCGAGCGAATGCAAGGGGTGGTCGCGACTGCCCCTTACCGCCGCTTTTTCTTGGGCTCGGTGTTTTTCTCGGTCACTGCAAGCTCAGCATGCAGGCCTGCCACGTAGGTCCGGACCAGATCCTGAACGAGCAGACCAGCCTGAGCTTGTGTGATGTGTGTCAACTTTTCAGCTGTCGCGAGTGAGGCAATCCCGTGAACACTGGCCCATACCACGCGGGCAGCCCGCTGGGTCCGGTCAGGATCAGCCGGCACGATGAGCGGCCGCAGTGCCTGCTCGACCACGGTGAGGACTGCATCCATCCGCGCTTGCAAAGTCTGCGGCACCTTCCAGCCGCTCGGCATGTGATGCTCAAACAGCAAATTCCACAGCCGCGGTCGCTCCTGCGTAAACGCGAAGTACGCCTGCGCGAGATCACCCAGATGCTGGGCGGCGTCGGCAGTGCAGGGAACCATTTCGAGCCGGAGCGATAAGCGGTCGAGCAGCCGGTACTCGATTGTCAGCACCAAGTCGTCGATGTCAGCGAACACATTATAGAGTGTTCCCGGAGAGTATCCGATTTTACGTGCAATTTCACGCGCTGACAGGCCCTTGAGGCCCGCCTGCTCGATTAGCTCAGTGGCTGCTTGAATGATGAGTTCGCGCAGCTCTTCGGCGGTATGACTAGATCTTCGACCCATTCAGGGCGTGCGGCACGCGCCGCCTCCTATTATTGACTTTGAGCATAATGCCCAAAGTCACATTAGGAGGAATACAAACAATGAGGCAAGATCTCGTCGCAGCCTCGTTCGTAAGACACAATCAATTATCCAGCGAAGATGGCTTCGTCGCGGCCAAACCCGTTACACAGGTCTGCCCCTCACTCACAATTGGAAATGCAGTTTGGCGAATCCCAACCTACGCATAGGTTGCGCGGCGAGTGGCTTGACGAACTGGTCCAATTCGACGTTGCAGTGACAAAGCCTGGGACCTTGACGCCAAACAGCGTCCTGAACGTGTATTGGCCATTGACGATGATCGTGCTGCCCCCTGCGGCCAGCATCCCCGCCGGTAGTCCAGCATAGTTGTCGCACCGGCTGTACGACTTCGTGGGAGTAGCGCTCGAGTCGATTTTGACGTCCTCTGACCAGTACACGTAGTCCGAAAGCGGTGCGCGCTTCGTGGCCGTGGCACCAGCCTTGCGAACCGCGATGACCTGCAACACGAGCGATGTCTTTTGATAAGGCGACCAGATGGTTTCCATGGCGTGTTTGAGACCGCTCATCGTGTTGGCGTCCTCAAAGTCATCGCGTGCCACCAGATCGCCCAGCGTAGCGGTGATCAGATTGAAGCGTCGCGCCATAACCACCGCGCGGCTGTACTCGATCGCCCCGAGCATGAGAACAATCGCAATCGGGGCAATCAGCGCAAACTCGATACCAGCCGTTCCCGAGGCGTCGGATGCAAACCTGCGCGTGCGCGGCCGTGGCATGAAGCGAGAAATAAACATGAAGCACCCGGTACGAGTTACAAGAGCCGTTGCGGCGAACAGTGTGAGTGGCGATTAGATGTAGGGTTCGATCTTGAGCGCCGTGCTCGATTGGATGAGCGACGAACCATCCGAAAACCGGCTATCGAAATGCGCGAAGGGCAGATACTTACCCATCGTCCACTGGTAGCAGGCGGTAATCAAAACCACCGAACTTTGCGTTCCAGCCGTCGTCGAGATCGCCGTGGTGTCGTTACTTGCAATCGCGCCGGTAGTGAGGTTGCCGCTCGTAGCGCACGTGTAGGGATTGACCCCGGCCCAGTTGGCCGCCGAGAAGATGCGAATCTGCAGTTTACTGCAATCAATGTAGCCAGTCGCCTTGGCGCACACCAGATTTTTGAATTGTCCAGCGGTCATCTGTGCGCTGCCGCCCGGATAAGTACCCTTTTGGGCTTCACCCGTCCGGATAAATCGCGAAGCATCTTCCAGGCCCCGGTCGATGCAATTGACGGCATAGAAGAACATGCCGGTATTGATGATGCCGAACATCATCGTCAGAAACGGCACACTGACGAGCGCCATTTCAATGGCCACTTGTCCATCGTTGTTTTTGAGAAACGACCGTCCGCAGCCAGCAACGCGCTTCGCAGGTCTCTTACGATTCATTCGAATGAACACAGCCGGTCCTCACGCATTACACAATACTATGTGAGCAACGCTAGGCTGAGTTTGTTAAAATTGCACAAACCTGTTCCGTAAGCGAATGAAGAGATCCAAAACCTGGTTTACAAATGGTGAATCAGATTGATTGCGGCCAGCCAGAGTTTACTGGCCGTCCTTCTGCGGTTCTGATCCCGACTCAGAGAAGCGCACTTTCGACGAGCTTTGTGCGTCCAGGTTCTTGAAATACGTCGCGTCGTCGCCAATCGTCAAGTTGGGCTGGCATTGCGGTGTGCAGCTATAGGTCTGACGGCCGGTTCCGCGATGCAGATTGACGACGGCCTGGTCACGTTCGACGACAATGCGCTGATCCTGGATGATGTTACGGTCGGCATCGAGTGCGATGATGTTGGTGACGCCGAAGGTCTTGCCCGTAACGACGAGCAGGTTCCCACCTTGGATCGCCACATCGGCAATGCTGGGATTGCCGATAATGATTTCGTTTACCGGACGCGGCAGCCGCAACAGCTGAGCTTGGTCGTATCGCACAATCAAATCGTCAGCAGTGGCGCTCGGTACTGCGACGCAAGCTGCGCCGGTCACCGCCAGAACCAGCATGGATGCCGCGTTGCGGGCAGAAGCGGTCGGATTGGATTGGGTCATAATGCGCAGCATCTCAGTTCTCCGGTCGAGACAAGAGCCGTCATTTGACGTGAGTTTAGTTAAAAAACTGCAAAGCCGCGCCAATTCTTGAAGCAATTGTCCATGGCAACGGTGCCGCGGGCCGGAAATAGTCAAATCGCGCAATATCAATTTAAACTCAGATGGATCATGGTATATAAACTGCAAAAAGTGCATGTTGGTCGGTGGATGTCGCTGAATTATCTAGTGTTTTGCGGTCTTGCTTCGTCTGTGTATCTCTGCAGGATCGCTCAATTCAACTGAAATAACCGGGCCGATCTCTGTTTGGTGAAGGCGGGTTCGATGCTTTTAACTCGGCATTAATTCGCCGGCGGTATGTTCGCTTCAGTCCAGCGACGAGGCGGATGGCCCAGCGGTGGATCTGGCTAGTAATAAACAGTAGTTTTGGAGATTACAATGAACACGATCGCTCGCTTTGCTAAAGACGAATCCGGCGCAACCGCCATCGAATACGGCCTGATCGCCATGTTGATCTCGGTCGCCATCATCACCATTCTCCGCACCGTCGGCACCTCGCTGAACACCGTCTTCACGAACGTCAACACCGGCCTCACCGGCGCGAAGTAAGATCCTTCGGGTCTTCAAAGGCACGCCGCGCGCCCTTCCGGTGCCGGCGTGTCTTTTTTTCAAGCCCCGCTCGCATTCGACGCAAGCGTGAATAGAAGCGACCCATTGAGGTGGCGGCGATGCTTAAATTTTTCGCAAAATTTGTAAAAGATGACGATGGTGCGACGGCGATCGAATATGCGCTGATTGCGCTCTTGATCAGTACGGTCATCATTACGGCAGCAACGAATATCGGTACCAATCTTAACAATGCTTTTACCAGAGTGAATGCAGGGTTCAGCAAATAGCACCGCTGCAAAAGCGTTCGAAATCTGCGCGATCCTGGGAGACTTGATAATGTTTGAATATCCGCTTCTTCTTGTGTTTCCCGTCGCTATGGTTTTCGCAGCCGCCTTCGATCTCTTCACGATGACGATCCCCAACAAAATTTCGATCGCGCTCGCTGCAGGTTTCCTCGTGGTCGCGCCGCTGTCAGGTCTCCCGCTCGAGACCATTGCAATGCATGCGGCCGCTGGTGGCTTGGTGCTTGCCATTGGCTTCTTCGCCTTCATTCGCGGCTGGCTTGGTGGCGGCGACGCTAAACTGCTTGCAGCCGCCGCCCTATGGCTCGGCTTTGACAGCCTCGACACCTTTGCTCTTGCTGTCGGCCTGTTGGGTGGCGTCCTGTCCTGCACCATCCTGGCCTTTCGCCTCTATGTCCCAGCCAGCATGTTCAGTGGCCCCCACTGGCTCGTCCGCCTCCACGGCAAGGACAACGGCGTTCCTTACGGATTGGCGATCGGCGCTGCAGCACTTTGGCTCTATCCCGAAACGCGCTGGTTCTCGGCATTGATCAGCTGAACGCCACCACTCCATTAAATCGTGAAATCCAGTGCTGCTTGCAGCGCTGGATTTTTGCATGTTCGGGAATTCAACCGTAAAGGCAAATCGTATCAGAATGGTACGCCGTTAACGGCGCATTGACGTTTGTAGGTCAAGATCGCTTTCAAGATTGGGGAAACCCGCGATGGTGAAGGGGACGGATTAGGCCATGAAGACACGGCAAATTCAATTGGTCGGCGGCATGGTCGCATTTGGCGCGCTGCTATTCATCGGTCTTTTGACGTTTTTCCGCGCCCCCCCCCCGCAGGAAGCCCGTCCCGAAGCGGTGACCGTCAACACGACAGAAGTGCTGGTCGCCCGTACCGACATCGGCCTTGGTCAGCTCGCCACGCAGAGCAATTTCCGCTGGCAGTCGTGGCCTGCCGACGCACTCTCGCCAGCCTTTATCTCGCGCGCCAACAACGGCGAAAAAGTTCTCCAGGACCTGTCGGGTTCCATTGTCCGTTCGCCGATCACGGCTGGCGAGCCAATCACGACTGTCAAGCTCATCAAATCAGGCCAGGGCGGTGTTCTGGCAGCCATTCTTCCCAAGGGAATGCGCGCGATTTCGACCAAGATCAAAGACGAGACCGCCGCAGGCCGCATGATCCTGCCCAATGATCGCGTCGATGTCATTCTGATCCGCCGCATCCAGGGCAAAGAGCGTACCGAAACCTTCGTCAGCGACACGATGTTCCGCAACGTCCGCGTCCTGGCAATCGGCCAGCAACTCGAAACCAAAGACGGCAAAAAAACCGAAGCCTCGGCAACGACGGCCACCCTTGAATTGACCCCGCGTCAGTCCGAACTTCTCGCGCTTGCCAATTCTATGGGTGAAATCAGCCTGACCTTGCGGCCCCTCGCAGATCTGGTTGCCGACGGCACCAATCCGACCGTTGATAATCCATTGGGTAAAGAACGCGGCAATTCGGTGAAGGTGCTTCGTTATGGCGTGAAATCAAGAGCGTACGGCGTTAACTGAGTAGGCATTGTTAGTAACTCTGTTTGGAATGCGCAGCGGAATGAGTTTCGTCCGCCACTCAACACAGAGACGATTAAGTGGCAATTTGTCGAAAAAGGGTAACGACCATGCGAAAGACCCTCGAACGGGGCATCGCGGCGCTGACAATAGCGCTCATTGCACTAGCACCGGCACCAACAGCCGCGGCCGAGCGGGCAAAACCTGTCTCGACCCGTGAAGCGCAAGAGCACGGCTCGGTTCTGAATATTCCAGCCAACGCCCGCTTTCCGATGACCAAGCAGGTCAGCATGGGCGCAGGCAAGTCGCTGATGGTCCAGTTCCCGTCAGCCCTCAAGGATGTGCTGGTTGCAGACCCCAACCGGATGGATGCCATCGTTCAGTCGTCCAATCAGGTGTTCTTGATTGCCAAACAGACCGGCGCGACCAACGCCTTCTTCTTCGACCAGAACGGCCAACAGGTCCTGACGCTGGAAGTAACGATCGGCGCCGACCTGGGCGGCCTCGAAAGCCTGCTGCGCCGGTTGCTGCCCGGTTCCAACATCACGTTGGAGACCGCTGGTAAATCAATCGTGCTGATGGGCTCGGTCCGCAATCCAATCGATAGCAAGCGCGCAGCCGACATCGCTCGCGAATTCTTCCGCGCCAGCAAAGGCATGACGGCGGGCGGCTCTAACGCCCAAACTGCACCGGGTGCTGGGGGCGGGCAAGGATCAGCCTCGACGACCATCAACTTGGCGAATGCAAACGGCGGTGCCGATGGCGAATTCGTCACCGACCACGCCGTGATCAATATGCTGGCGGTCGATGGCGAAGAGCAAGTTCAGCTCCGCGTTCACGTCGCCGAAGTCTCGCGCTCGCTGATGAAGCAGTTCGGTATCAACCTCGGGGCCCAGATCAACGCCGGCAGCTTCACCACGTCGATCCTGACGCAAAACGCTTTGCCGCTCACCGCAGCAGCCGGTCTTGGCTCGCTTGCGATCCCCGGCATCGGTACGCAAGGTGCAGCAGCCGCAGCCAACGCGCCTTGCGCCGCTGCGGGTATGCTCTGCAACTATAACAAGGGTCCAGGCGCCAACGCGTACGGCGGTTCAGGCACGTCCGGGTCCATCGAGCTTGGCGGCGGCAACCGTATTTCGCAGGCCATGCAGGCCCTTGAGCGCGACGGTCTGATCCGCACTCTTGCCGAACCCAACCTTACAGCGGTCTCGGGCGAGGCTGCCAAGTTCCTCGCCGGTGGTGAATACCCCATCCCGACCGTCGACTCGACCGGCTCCATCACGGTGACGTTCAAAGAATTCGGTATCGGCGTCGCCTTCACGCCCATCGTCCTGTCTGAAGGCCGCATCAGCCTGAAGATCGAAACCGAAGTCTCCGAACTCTCGACCGACGGCGCCGTGACGCTGAACAACCTCGTCATCCCCGCCCTGAAGAAACGTCAAGCCCGCTCGACCGTAGAACTGCCCTCGGGTGGCTCGCTCGCACTGGCCGGATTGATCTCCGACAACGTCAAGCAAAACATCGACGGCTTCCCCGGCCTGAAAGACCTGCCCGTGCTCGGTACGCTGTTCCGCTCGAAGGACTTCATCAAACAAGAGACTGAACTCGTGATCATCGTCACGCCCTACCTTGTTCGTCCAACCGCCCGTCAAAACCTCTCGCTGCCCAGCGACGGCTTGGCTGAAGCATCCGACCTGCGGGGCAATCTGCTCGGCCACCTCAACCGGGTGTACGGCAAGAGTGCAGCCCATCCGGTCGGTGACCTGAAGGGCGACTACGGGTTCATCGTTGACTAAGGCCGGCAGCGCAGGAGATCGATCATGTCATACACGTCCAAGCCAAAACTGCAGCGCGCCGCCCAGTCCGTCCGGTCGTTCGCACCCATAGCCGCCGCCTTGTGCACGCTCCCGCTCATGGGCTGCATGCACGATGATGTCGGCGTCCAGCAGCCAGACTTCGCACTCGTCGCACCGGCCCAGCGTCACCCCATCCTGGTGTCGCAAAAGCCCACGACGTTCTCGGTCCAGGTTCCTAAAGGCTCCTCGGGACTCACGCCCAAGGCCCGCGCCGATGTGCTGGAATTCGCCGGCCGCTTCCGGGCCGGCGACGCCGGCGACAGCCGCCTCGTGATCCAAGCCCCCAGCGGCTCTGCCAACGAAGTCGCCGCAATGAATGCGGTCCAGCAGATCAGGGGACTGTTAACGGATTACGGTTATTCAGAAAGCGTAGTGTCGGTAGAAGCCTTCGACGCCGGCAAAGACCAGCAGCCTGCGATCAAGGTGTCCTACATGCGCTATGTCGCCGAAGGTCCAGAATGCGGCCGCTGGCCCGTCAACGTCGCGTATGAACCGCAAAATCTGCCGATGGCAAATACGGGCTGTGCCAACCAGCGCAACCTCGCCGCGATGATTTCAAATCCAGCCGACCTGCTGGGCCCACGGACGATGACGCCGGGTTCCTCGGAGCGCCGCGACGTTGTCTGGGACAAATACGTGAAGGGCGATCAGACCGCTTCGCAAAAGAACGAAGACGGCAAGGTTTCGACGCGCACCCAAGGCAATTGACGAGTAAGGGAACTGACTTTCATGAGCAAGAACGCGCAAACCGCCCTCGAAATCCAATCGGATGATTTCGGCTTGGACGAAAGCGAGATGGGAAATGGGGTAGCGTCGGAAGCCGCCCGTCCAATCCCGCGCATTTCGATCCAGGCATTCTGCGAAGACCAGTCCCTCGCAAATGTCCTCCAGCATGCAGCCGAAGACCGCCGGTTGAGCAAAGCTCATGTCAGTGTTCATATGGGTGGTGCCGAAGCAGCTGTGGTCCACTATCAGGAAAGCCCAACCCCAAACCTGATCGTGATTCAGTGCTCGCTGCCCCGTGCAGAAATGCTGGCCCAATTGGATCAGCTTGCAGAAAGCTGCGATGCTGGTACCAAAGTTTTGATGGTCGGCCGTGAAAACGACGTCGCGCTGTATCGCGAATTGCTCCGCCGTGGAGTCAGCGAGTATATGGTATCGCCCGTTTCCCCGATTCAATTGATGGAAACGATTTCGGGTCTCTACAACAATCCATCGTCCGATCCCGTCGGTCACATCTTTGCATTCATCGGCGCAAAAGGCGGCGTCGGCTCGTCGACCGTTTGCCACAACACAAGCTGGTCGTTGTCGGAGTTGCTGAGCAGCAACGTCGTGATCGCCGATCTCGATTTGGCATTCGGAACGGCTGGCCTCGACTTCAATCAGGATCCCGTCCAGGGCATCGCCGACGCCTTGGCAAGCCCAGAACGCCTCGACGAAGTCCTGCTCGACCGCTTGTTGACCAAGTGCTCTGAAAAGCTGAGCATTTTTGCAGCCCCGGTTGTGCTTGACCGCGACCACGACATCGCCCCTGACGCCTGCGATATCGTTCTCGATATCGTGCGCCAATCGGTGCCTTACGTGACCGTCGATCTTCCGCACAATTGGTCGGCCTGGACCAAGCGCGTTTTGATGCAGGCAGACGAAGTCGTGATCACGGCTGAGCCAGACCTCGCGAACTTGCGCAACGCCAAAAACATCATTGATCTGCTCAAAACGGCGCGCAAGAACGACAGCCAGCCGCGCCTGATCATCAATCGCGTGAATATGCCAAAGCGCCCCGAAATCACCATTAAGGAATTCGAGGCCAATCTTGGCTTGAAAGCGACGTGCGTCATCGACTTCGACATCGAAACCTTCGGCCAGGCGGCCAACAACGGTCAGATGATTGAAGAAGTGAATTCAAAGGCCGCAGCTGCTGCAGCATTCCGCTCGATCGCGATGGCAGTTACAAACCGGCGGGAATTAAAGATCGAAAAAGCGGCTAAGCCATCTGCGGCCTCCGCACTCGCACCGTTCCTCGATAAACTTCGGGCAATGAAGCGTTAACACCTCGCAGGCCGCTCAAAATGGAAAGGTCCAGCATGAACAATGCTGGACCTTTTTTCTTTTGAAGTGGTGCCGGGCTCAAAACCGTCCGCCATCTTCGGCGGAAGGTTTTGCAAACCAGCGAAGCGGCCATTCTTTTGGCCGAAGCGCCGAAGAGGCGCCGGCGCAAG
>JBEBJA010000072.1:0-2936 GCA_040080145.1 Hyphomicrobiaceae bacterium | reverse complement strand
GGGAATCTAATTTGGCCTCTCAGCCAATTTGCGTTGCGCGTGGGCACGCATCGACTCAAGCGCAGAGCGTGCCGATTCATCCCCTGATTTGGCAGAGATAGTGCTTAAAGCTGTATCCGCAGCGCGCAAGGCGTCGTCATAGCGTTCAGCGCCGACAAGGGCGAGGAGTAGTGCAAAAGTATTCTCCGTATTGTCCGGCTCGAGTGCGCACGCTTCTGTGGCTTCCGTAATCGCGTCTGTATAATTCTTGGCATGATAGTGGGCTATGGCGAGCTGATTCAAATACTTGCGACGGTCAAGCTCAACGAGAATTGTGTAGTCGCGGATGGCCGCTACGAAGTCGCCGAGTTCGGAGTACGTTTCCGCGCGGCCACGGAGTGCTGCTTCATGTTTGGGAAAGACGCGAAGGGTTTCGGTGTAAACGACAATTAAGCGTCGCTTCATTTGCGGAGCGAATGTCGCGGGTTCGGCATCAAAGTCAATGGCAGCGATTTGTTCGGCGAGGAAGGATGAGCGCGGCGCAGTTGGGAAACTCAATGCATCAGGAGCGTTTGGAACAGTGTCGGGTGGCAACGATTTTGATTTAGTACGGATGGCCCATTGCATCAAATCTTGCATTTTTGTCAGTTCGGTCGCCACCAGCTTTTGACCCAATTCGGTCAAGATCAGCAATTCCACACGACGATCCGCTTTGGCTTTCTCGATCTTCACCAGCCCCATCTGGGTCGCAAGGTCAGTGTAGCGTTTAAGGGTCGAGACATGCTCGGCGCCGATGGCGCGCATGGCGGCTTTCTTACTTGTGAGCATGCCCCGTCCTTGCTCCGCCGCTAAAGTAAGGATGAGTGCCGTCAGCGTCAGGCGCTCGGTACCCTTGAGTGCCGCACCGAACCAGTCATGAACAAGAAAGCTGAGGCACGCTTCTAAGATCGGATCAACGGAGGCGCTAGGCAGCGTGAGATTGAGGTGGACCTCTGGCGGGGCGGCTGTTGAGTTTAAATTTTTCGCGGACATGACAACGTTCCGTTTGCGGGGGGTGCCGACTTTTAGCACTGCGTGAACGAAGCGGCAACCAACAGCATAAACTGCGCGCAGTGAATAATCCCATAAAATAGGCGCATTAAGTGCGCGTATCTATTGCATGCAATCTAAGTATATGTTTATGATGCGGCGTTGCCCTGCGTGAGCCCAGAAAAAGGCCTCGCGCGCGAAGAGCGGCGAGGCCAGTGACGTTGCGTGTCCAACCACGCAAGTCGTTGGCAAAACCCTTCGAAACAAGGAGTTTCACCATGCAGAATCGTAGCACACCATTGTGCAAGTCGCAGGCGCCGAGACCGGCGGGACCACAATTGGTGGCACGCTGTCAAATAGCGCAGCCCGATAGCAACTTCCCCTCATTGAGCCCGATGAAGTTGGAGCATGCGACCAATGGGACGCGCGGAGCAATGGCGTCGTGCAATGCCGAACGGGACGACTGCAATTTTCGCACGAAATGCTCGGCCTAAACTGCGGCACTTGCTAGCTTGATTTTGAACCTCTGACACCTGGCAAGCGCACTAAAGAGTCGTTCGCGGACGCGGACGCAGCCCAACTCCAAGACCTTCATCTAACACCACAACTGACGCGCGGCTTTCACTGGCAACGGGGCAGGATGCCGGATCGCGGCTTGTGACATGAGCTTGCAGTTTTGCCCGACGATTGCGGAGCGCCAGCGACGCTAAGGCGTTTGCGCTACGCGCACTGATGAGCACCTGAGCTCTAAACCTCGGAATACCCACGCCGGTGAAGGCCTCCGCCGGTGACGGGGAAGTTATGTCCATCGCAGGCCAACACCTGGAAACAAAAAATGACAAGCACGCCCCTGCCATACCAACCGCAAGGCGCACCAATGGTCGACGGCGAGCGCGCCGAACCAACCTTGCCTAGTAATGTTGTAGCCCTGCCGCGTGGCGATGCCTCGCGCGGATCAGATGATGACGCCGCCTACAAGGAACTGATCGCCTTCATCGCGGAATTCAAAGACGATGACACGGAATGTAATCATTTGACCCCCGAGGATTTTTCGGAGGGCCGCTGACATGAGCGCACGCGTTCCAGAAATTTCCCGTTCGTCGCTCATTCCCATGCCGACGAAATCGTCGACACCAAAGAACGAACCAACAGTACTGCGATCACATCAAGTACCGGGTAGCAACAATCGCGGTGAGCGCTATTTGCCACCCACATTCAACCGACGCGTTCGCCGGTTCTTGGCCAAACACAAAATCAAGTCACTGATTGCCAGAGGGCAGGAACGGTATCTTATCATCAGTGGCCCGCCTGGCGTCGGCAAGACCTCTGGCTTTCTAGTGGCGGCATCGGAGCTAGGCTTCGGCGTTGTCATTGTCTCTGCCGCCGAACTGGCCGGTGACACCGAGGGCGCGGCGAACCGGGCATTTCGTGCGGCACTTGCCGACGCCGAGGTCATTTCACGGCTATGCGGGTACCCGGTCGTCGTTCTCATCGACGATATGGATCTGTCGATTGCGGGTCCGGACGATGGGCGTACCGAGCGTACCATCAACAGCCATCTGCTAATGCAAGACATTCAGTGGCTGGCCGACAATCCGCTAAAATACACGACCTGCCTAGGTGGCCCAGTGCCGGTCGTGTTTACCGGTAACGACAGCAGGTATCGACCAAGTCTGTTTCGTGATGGTCGCGCCGACCGATTCACCTATGAGCCCACACCGGACGAACAACGCGAGATCATCGAGCGCGTGTTCAAACCTAAGACCACGGCCGAAACCTGGACAGTGCGCGCCATCGCACGCGCCTACAGCCACAAGCCGGTGAGTTTTTTTTGTGGCGCTCAAATCTGACCTCGACGTCGAACGGCTCGACCGCGTCCTAGATGACGGCCTCGACGACATTCCGCGCATCGAAGTTGAACTCGCCAA
>JBEBJA010000097.1:0-13541 GCA_040080145.1 Hyphomicrobiaceae bacterium | reverse complement strand
GCGGTGGGGGTTTCTCCAAAGACGGCAACAATGACGCGACTTGCCCGCAGATTACCCAAGCCCCATCACTCCCAAAAGCGTCGCATGCACGTCGCGCTCATCAAATCGCCGTTCGGCCTTCGCCCGGCTCGCCCGTGCAATCGACGGGATCAGATCGGGCCGCTTGAGAAAACTCTCCATCGCCGCCGCCAGCGCCGTTGGATCAGATGGCATCACGAGACATCCGTTGATTCGCTCGTCCACCGTATCCCGGCAACCCGCAATATTGCTCGCAATCACGGGCCGTCCCGCCGCCATGGCCTCAAGCACGGAGCGCGGCATCCCCTCCGCATGCGACGGGCAAACGTAGACATGACACCCGCCAAGTGCCGGCCGCACATCGTCGAGCGCACCCAGATACTCGACGCAATCGCTGAACGCCCGGACCGCCTCGACATTCAAACCAGACGCCCCGTCGCTAGGAGGCCCCACCAACCGGAACCGCGCCGACGGTGCCCGCGCCTTCACAATCCGCGCCGCATCGCAAAAATCGAGCACACCCTTCACCCGATCAAGCCGCGAAATCATCAAGAACACCAGACCTGCGCTGACGGGCGGCAATGGCTGCACCTGATGAAACGCAAGATCGACCCCCGCCCCCGGTACAATGACGTAGGGCAGATCGGCAGGCAGCATACCCCGGCTCTTGAGCGTCTTGGGATCCTCGGCATTATGAAACACCGCCAAGTCCGCCCGTTCGAGCGTCTTCGCCGCCGCCTTGAGTAGCGCCTCGTTCATGCCCTTGGCCGGCACTTCACTGACCAGCGCAACGACCTGCTCGACCCGCGCCCGCTTGGCAGCCTTCACCGCCCGCAGACCATCCTCTCCGCACACAGCCAAAACCACATGTGGCCGCAACGCCTCGAACTCTTGCTCCAGCGCATTGACCCGCCGCCGCTCGCCGAAAAAATGAAACCCCGGAACCTCGGGCGCAAGAATCCGCCGCTCGACGCCCAATCCATCAAGACCCATTGCGCTGTCAACGCTGTACCCTGGCGCAAAGCACGTCACCCCATGCCGGTTGGCGCGCATAGCTCCGATCAGCCCGCCGCGCAGCCGCCAAAGCTGCTGCCCTCCCCCAGCCACGACAGCAACCCGGCGCAACGCCGTCCCAACAGTTCCCGGCCGTTGAATGGCCGCGATCCGCACCCCCGGCCCCTGTGAACCCGCCACCACTTGCGTCTCAGCCATGCCGGTCACCGCCCCCAATGTCCGCTTCAATGTAATGTCCGCGATGGCGCCGCCGCCGTCACTGTGGAATGCGCCACCTCAAGTAACAACGGATCGGGCCGGTAGCCCTCCACCGTCCGCATCAACACGGCCTGGATCGCCGCGACATCGCGCATCCCCATCGCCGCATGCAACACATCCAGCTCGCACTTCAAGTCCACCGTCGACAGATGCGGCTCGTCCGACCGCATGATACGGGGATGCTCTGTGCTTTGTGTATTCGCCCCGATCAACAACTCTTCGTATAACTTTTCGCCGGGCCGCAACCCGCTATAGACAATACCGATATCGCCGTCAGGCCGCTCGTCAGTTCTCACTTCCAGCCCAGTCAGCCGGATCATCAGCTTTGCGAGGTCGTCGATCTTCACCGGTTCGCCCATCTCGAGCACGAACACTTCGCCCCCGGTCGCCATCGCCCCCGCCTGGATCACCAGCGCCGCCGCCTCCGGGATCGACATAAAATACCGCGTCACGTCCGGGTGCGTGACTGTCACCGGCCCGCCGGCGCGGATCTGGCTGCGAAACAGCCCGACCACCGACCCCGAACTATCGAGGACATTGCCAAACCGCACCATCGTGAACACCGTCCGGCATGAGGGCTCGCTCGCCCGCGCCTGCAGAATCAGCTCCGACAACCGCTTGCTCGCCCCCATCACATTGGTCGGTCGCACCGCCTTGTCGGTCGAGATCAATACCACCCGCTCGACCTG
This sequence comes from Hyphomicrobiaceae bacterium, assembly GCA_040080145.1. Taxonomy (GTDB): domain Bacteria; phylum Pseudomonadota; class Alphaproteobacteria; order Rhizobiales; family Hyphomicrobiaceae; genus JANXVY01. The sequence goes on along the minus strand of JBEBJA010000097.1, from coordinate 11,562 downwards.
ACACGCTTCGGCGCACGCAGCCAGCACGCCGGTCCCGAACACGTTGTTCTCAAGCCCCGTAATCGGGTTTGCTTCCACAATCGGCACATGCTTGTAGGCCGCCGCGTGAAACACGGTCTCGATTTTGTTGTCCCTCAGGGTCTGAGTAATCAAAGCCGCGTCCAGCACCGTCCCGAGCACCGTCACGATCACCGGCGCGGGCCGCCCGCGATACAACCCCTCAATGATCTCGCGCGCTTGCCGTTCGATATTGAACAGCGCGATCTCACTGTTTTCAAACAGCACCAGCCGCTTGGGCTTCTGCCGCAAGATCTGCCGCACCAGCTCAGACCCGATCGACCCGCCAGCACCCGTCACCAAGATCGCCTTGTCCTTGATGTTACGCTCCAGCAGATCGCCCAGCGGCGGCACCGGATCGCGACCCAACAGATCGTCGACGTCAATCGCGCGCAAATCCGAAAAGCTGATCCGCCCGCTCGCGATATCCTCAAGCGCTGGCAGCACCTTGACCAGCACCGGCTGCCCTTTGAGCACCTCGATCACCCGACGCCGTTCGCTGCGTTGCCCCGACGGCAGCGCCAGCAGCACCTCGTTCACCGACCGCTTTTCGACCAGCGAAACGATCTTCTCGGGCCGGTAAACTTTTACGCCGCCAACGTACTGCCCCCACATCGACGGCTGCGGATCGACAAAGCCAACGACCTTCCGATCTGCGACCCCCGCAATCGCACCCAGCAGCTGAACGCCCGCCTGCCCCGCGCCATAGATCAGCACCCGCTTGACCGGCGTTTCCTCCGGCAGATACGGAAGCGGCACCCCCGCGCTCTTCAGCAGCCATGCCGACACATGCCGGCTGACCAGGATCGCGAGCGTCCCAAACAGCGCATACATCATGATCGCCGACCGCGGCACGCCCTCTTGCCCGGACATGAACACCAGCAGTGCCCAGATCAGCGTTGACAGCGCAACGCCGCCCGCGATCTTGGTCGTCCCCCGGTAGCCGATATAGCGCGTCACGAGCCGGTAGAGCCCCGACATCGCAAACGTCGCCACCGTAATCACCGGTGCCGCCGCCATCAGCAGCCGCCCGTTAAACGTCGTCTCCTCGAACGAAAACCGCCGCAGCCACACCACGGCGAACATCACGACCGCCAGCAGCACCAGATCGCTCAGCACGAGAATGACGCGCTTCTGCAAACGCGGCAAGTCGACCAACGCCTTGCTCAACTCAGTCGCCTGAAAACGCTGCTGTTCGCTCACCCGCAATCCCTCTACGAAACCCATACTCGTAGGATGGGTTAGGCGCACTTGCGCCGTAACCCAACGCTTAACCCTCGTCACGGCTCACCACGCAATGGTTCCGGGGATAAATCCCCCGAAACTTTGACCGCAACCTTCGCCGCCAGCCTATCAATCATCGCGTAGCACATCATAACGCCAATCACACCGAACACGATGCCGCCGATCATGTGCCCCGCCAGCACCCCACCGGCACCGCCGAAATACCCGCCTGCCATCACGAACGGCACCGTCCCAACCGTCGCCCGCCCCCAGTTGAGCACCATCGACGTCTTGGGCCGCCCCAGCGTATTGAATGCCGCATTCGCAATGAACAGTGCGCCCAAAAACACAAACAGCGGCGTCAGCCACCGGCAATAAAACACGATCAGCCGCTCCGCTCCCCCCGTCGCATGCATGGCGTGCGCGATAGGATAGGCCGCAAACGACATCACCAGCCACGCCGCCGCCGTAAACACCGCCATCACAGCCAACGCAAGCCCGAACGCCTCTCGCATCCGCGCGCCCTCACCCGCCCCATAGTTCTGTCCCAGGATCGGCCCGATCGTGCCTGACAGCGCATAGACCGCCCCGAACGCGACCGGAATAATCCGCCCGATGGTCGTCCACCCCGCCACCGCGCTGTCGCCGAATTGCGAAATCGCATACGTCACATAAGCGTTCGAGACCGGCGTCGCGATATTGGTCATGATCGCTGGCCCCGCGATCCCGGCAATCAGCACCGCATCGTTGGTAAACATCCCCCAGTGCGGCCGGTCGATCAGCTTGTGGACGGCAATCACGCCGTAAAACCCGACGGCCATTACGCCAAACCGCGCAATCACGCTGGCATACGCCGCCCCTTCGAGCCCCCATCCCATCCAGAAAATCAGGATCGGATCGAGGATCACATTCACAACCGCGCCAATCAGAGTCACATTCATCGCCCGCCGCGCATCCCCAACCGACCGCAGCACACCAGACGCCGTCATCCCCAACGCAAGAGGCGTAAGCGACGGCACCAAAATGCTGAGATACGTCGACGCCAGCTCAAACGTCCGCCCCGTCGCCCCCAGCGTCCGCAACGCCCACGGGATCAGCAGCCAAACAATCAAACTCGACACAGATGCCACAATCAGCGTCGTCAGGAACGAGTTCACGGATAACCGCCGCGCGCGGTCCATATCCCGCGCGCCGATTGCAGGCGACACCAGCGACGTGGCCGCAATCGACAACCCGATTCCAATCGAAATCGTCAAAAACAAAATCGAACTGCCATATCCGACAGCGGCCACAATGGCCTCATCCTTCAACCACGATAAAAAAATCAGGTTCGCCAGATCGCCGATGAAAATCGCCATCAACCCTATCGCACCCGCGCCCGTCATCTCGAAGATGTGGCGCAACAACGACCCGCTCGCAAACTTCGGCGCCGGCCCAACAGGTGCAATCTTCACAACAGACGATGGGTCTTCAATTTTCATGCACGGCCAACCCATCCAGCCAGTTCAGAACAAACCACCTTAGACGTCATCCCGGCGAAGGCCGGGACCCAAGCATGTATCAATTTGAGCGAGGCTTAATCCATAGCAACACCAGATTACCCCTCACATCCTTCTCCTCGACTTGATCGCCGCCGCCAGCGTCCCCTCGTCGAGATAATCGAGCTCCCCGCCAATCGGCACCCCCTGAGCCAGCTTCGACACGGCAACGCCCGACACCGCCAATTGCTCGGTCACGTAATGTGCCGTCGATTGCCCCTCGACGGTTGAATTGAGCGCCAGCAGCACCTCTTTGACCACTCCCCCGCTCGCCCGCTCCAGCAACCGCGGAATATTGAGCTGATCTGGCCCCACGCCATCCAGCGGCGACATCACCCCGCCCAGCACATGATACCGCGCTGACACGACGCCGGCCCGCTCCAGCGCCCACAGGTCGCCGATATCCTCAACCACCACGATCAGGCTGCCATCTCGCCCCTCATCGCGGCAGATCGAACACGGCTCGACCGTATCGAGATTGCCGCAGATCCGGCACGACACAATCTTCTCCGCCGCCTCGTTCATCGCAAGCGCCAGCGGCACCAGCAGGTCATGCCGCCGCTTCAACAGCGTAAGCGCTGCCTTGCGCGCCGAACGCGGCCCCAGCCCAGGCATACGCCCCAGCAGTTGTATGAGCCGCTCAATTTCCGGCCCGGTAACTTTTTTTGCCATTCCCCGTCTCTATAGATGCGCGAACGTAACGCCAACCCCACCCCGCACGGCTTTCCCCGTTGCATAGTGGCCACCTGCACGTTATACACCGCTCCTCGAACCGTCCGGCAGGGCATGCCGTGGCGGGTCGTATGCTTTGAAAAACCCAACGCGGGTCGTCTCAAAAAGCACCCCTCTAAGGAAGCCGTCCGCAAGGACGGCAGCTTCCGAATGTGACCTCCGGCCCGAATAGGGCCAAGGCCACGACGGTGGCCCGGCGCTAGCGCCGCCCCTGCGGAGGGCCAGTTCAACGCGAGAGCGTTGAACGGTGCGGCCCGTGAGCACATAAATGGAGAGCAAAATGCCCAAGCAGAAGACCAAAAGCGGCGCCAAGAAGCGCTTCAAGGTTACGGGTACAGGCAAGATCGTCGCTTATGCCGCTGGAAAGCGTCACGGCATGATCAAACGGACGGCGAAGTTTGTGCGCAACGCACGCGGCGGCATGGTGCTGGCTGACGGCGACCAGAAACTCGTCAAGAAGTACATGCCCTATTTCCGCTGATCGTCCCCACTCGTAGGTCGGGTAGAGCCCCCTTGCGAGACCCGACAATCAGCCAATCCCAAATCTTGATCGCAATTCTAGCGGAGCAATCCCATGGCACGCGTTAAACGTGGCGTAACCGCCCACGCAAAGCATAAAAAAGTTCTGAAAGCCGCCAAAGGCTATTATGGCCGCCGGAAAAATACCATCCGGGTCGCCAAGCAGGCCGTTGAAAAGGCTCTGCAATACCAGTTCCGCGACCGCAAGGCCCGCAAGCGCAACTTCCGCGCCCTCTGGGTCCAGCGCATCAACGCCGCCGTCCGCGAACATGGCCTGACCTATTCGCGCTTCATCGACGGCCTGAACAAAGCGGGCATCGAGATCGACCGCAAGGTCCTTTCCGACCTCGCCATCAAGGACGCCGCCGGCTTCAAAGCCATCGTCGACCAAGCCTCCAAGCACATCTCCGCCCCCGCCGCCAAGGCCGTGGCCTAAAAAGACTGTCCCCTCTCCCCGTACTTTACGGGGAGAGACTTCCCTGGAAATGGCAAGCCGCGAAACGGCCCCTCCATTTGTCATCCTCGGGCTTGTCCCGAGGACCCATCGCTCCACGGGCGCCCTGGTCGAGAGTCGTCCGCTGATCGCGCAGCGCACTCGCGCACTCACTTCACGAGGGACTCGTCATGTCAGCCAATTCGTCACTCGAAGCCCTCGAATCCGCCGTCCTGGCCCAGATCACCTCCGCCTCAGACTTAGCCGCCCTCGACGCCGTCCGCGTCGCCACCATCGGCAAAAAGGGCTCCGTCTCCGAACTGATGTCAAAACTCGGCTCGCTTCCAGCGGACGAGCGCAAATCCTTCGGCCAGACCGTCAACGCGCTGAAAACCCGCGTCAGCGACGCTCTCGACGCCCGCAAGACCGCCCTCGAAGGCGAAGCCTTGACCGCGCGCCTTGCCAACGAGCGCTCCGACATCACGCTCCCCGTCCGCCCCGGCGCTGAGGGCCAAGGCCGCATCCACCCTGTCAGCCAAGTCCTCGACGAAGTCATCGAAATCTTCGCCAGCTTAGGCTTCGCGGTCGCGGAAGGTCCAGATATCGAGAGCGACGACAACAACTTCACCAAGCTGAACGTCCCCGCTGACCACCCCGCGCGCCAGGAACACGACACCTTCTACTTCAACACCAAAGCCGACGGCTCGCGCCCGCTGCTGCGCACCCACACGAGCCCCGTGCAAATCCGCACGATGCTGAGCCAGAAGCCGCCGATCCGCATCATCGCGCCGGGCCGCGTCTACCGCTGCGACAGTGACATGACGCACACCCCGATGTTCCACCAGATCGAAGGCCTCGTCATCGACGAAGTGACCCACATGGGCCACCTCAAGTGGACGCTGGAAGCCTTCGCGAAAGCCTTCTTCGAGGTCGACGAAGTGAAGATGCGCTTCCGCGCGAGCCACTTCCCGTTCACCGAACCCAGCATGGAAGTCGACATCGGCGCCGAAGCCATCGGCAAGCCCGGTCAGTGGCTTGAAATCCTCGGCTGCGGCATGGTCCACCCCAACGTGCTGCGCAACTGCGGCCTCGACCCCGAAAAATACCAGGGCTTCGCTTTCGGCGTCGGCCTCGACCGCCTCGCCATGCTCAAATACGGCATCCCCGACCTGCGCCAATTCTTCGCCGCCGACGCCCGCTGGCTCAGCCACTACGGCTTCTCCCTCCTCGACACCCCCACGCTGGGTGGCGGCATCAGCGGGTAATCCGACCCGCGCGTCAAACACACCTGCATTCCCGTTGCCGTTAACTGCGTGCTAACGCGGCCTTTCGTCGGCACCAAAACGGAAAATTCAAACCCATGAACGAGCAAAGACGCAGCTTGGTGGCGCTACTCGATGCCCACACGGATGTGCCCTTCGAAGGCGACGTTTTGGAGGAACGCGGATTCATCGAACGGGTTGCAATGGCACTTTACGACAGGCACGAGCAATTCTCGCGGTGGCCGGAAAGCGTCCGCCACTTCTACGCCTGCTACGATCTGAATTTTCAGGTAGGTAGCGGCGGATTCGCCCAGGCGGCCTACAACATCCCGCACTTGATCCCCGTCGCCCAAGAAGCCTTCGAACAGTTCGGCAGAACCAAGGCGGCCGAGTTGTGCAGTCGCGCCGTCGCCTTGCTTCCCGCCGAACTGGTGGAGCACATGGCCAAAGGCTTCACAGGCGAGGAGTCGCTGGAAGGCGTGTTTGACCATTTCAATGAAAGCGCGATGAACGAACTAAGCCAGAACCTGCCGAGTGAATTCTGGGCTGACGGCGCTCTGCAGAGCCTTGTGCAGCGGCATCGCAAGGATTTCGCGTCGGTTGACCGCCTCGGTTAGAACAATCAGCTTTGCGATTGGCTCGAACACATCGTCGGGCTACCGCCCGAACCCGTTTGGGGGAATGGCTTCCCCCAAACCCCCTTCCCATTTATGACTTAGGTCCCCAAAAAAAAACGGGCGGTTCGGAGGGTGTCCCGTCATCGCCCCGCGATGCCAGCATCGACGAGCGGGTTGTAGGGCGGCAGCCCTACGCGCGCAGCGCCCAAGCCAGCAGCCCAGTACAGCGCAAAATTCTCACCGCACCGCGCGCTTAAGCTCCTTTAGCCCATCCATAAGCAACCTAGGCAGCGCCGAAAGCTCCCGCCGGTCAAATGCCAAACCCAACAGCGTCGCAACATAGGCGACTGCTTCCGCCTGAGCCGCATCGCGCCGCTTCTTCAATGCGTCACGCTCCGGTTGTTTTGAAACCCAGAGCTTATGCAGCGCGAACGCCCTGGGGTCGATGCAGCACATAAACACGGGCTCGCCGTCTTCAGCGATGGCAACCGCATTAAAGCGTGGCGCATTGACTAACCATTGCAGCCCATCAATCGCGGCTGGTTCAATCCCCCCAAGATCATATTCCGGCGACATGACTTCCCGTCGCCACATCGGCCGAATGAAGTCGATGAAATAGCCATCGGCGTTTACGGCGCGGAATAAATCACCCTGAACTTCGAACGTATCATCAACCTTGTGTAAGCAGGCCATGACACCCCGCCGCTTGTGCTCGTCCAGCGCTAACACGAGCCGCGACCGCACATCAGCCAGCAAGTCCAAATCAGTCGTGGCAAGAAGTTCCGGCGCAAAAATGACCCCGCTCTGCGCCTCATAAGCAAATAGCGCATGGGTCCCGACGACGAATATCCCATCCCCAAGCAAGCCGTCGTGATCGAGCGCCCGCAGGACACGTGCGGCAATCTTGGGAACCCTTGCAAGCCCCATCGCCCGGTTGATCTTCGATGCCAACTTGATCCCGTCACGCATCTTCGCAACCCGCTTACGGCTCGCCGTCCGCGATTGCATATAATCGGCTTTGAGCTGTTCCGTTTCGGGCGATCTGACACCAAGGCTCCGTTGAACCTTGCCGTCGATCCGATACAAATATTCACGCCCACCGGAGAGTTTCCACGCCATCGAACCCTTGTTGGACGCTCGAAACGCCCGGTCTGCCTCGCGCCACGCCGTGAACTTTTGCTGCGCATCAATCAGTATTCGCCGCTGATCGAGACTAAACTCTGGAAAATCCATCATAACCACCTGTTTTAATTGACATTGTCATAAACGAATTGCAGCAGCAAGAAAGATATGACAAAAACAACAAAATCAATAAGTTAGATTACGAGCGTCCTCTCCACCAGTTCCGCCCCCGGTAGCTCGCGTTGTTCTGATACGAAACCACCACGCCACCTTGACGCCGCCCGCAACGCGCGGCATCCACGCGCCCATGTCCATGCTCGCGTTCGCGCTCCCGCCCCTGTCCCTGTCGATCATCTTCGCCCTGGCCCTCGCCGTGGCGATGACGGTTATCGGCGTGACACTGCTGTTCACCCACGACCGCACCCAGGAAGACCTCGAACAAAGCATCGACTTCTCGTTTTCCCGCGAATCTCTGCGCAGCGCGTTCATCTATTACCGCCTGATCGGCTACTCGATGGCCGGCGCTTACATCCTGTTCGTTATCAGCTGCATCCACCTGCAATGGGACGGCTACCAAATCTTCGCCGAAAACAATGCCATCGGCGCAAAACCGACCTGGGCCAACCCCCTCCTCGTGATGCTGTTTGCCGCCGATCTCGTTCTGCGCGGCGGCTTCTTCGACTTCATGCAGCACTTCGATCTAGGCATTTCCCATATCTGGATGAATCGCAAGAACTGGGCGTTCGTCTGGTACGCCTTTGTTTTCAGGATGTTTTTCGGCCTGACCCTACTTCGGATCATCATCTCGTTCATCTGGATTTACGGCAAAATCCGCCGCGTGAAGGAAGCCGCCAAACAGCTCGAAAGCTGATCCCCTGCTATCGAGAGAGCGACAATGCGCCCCTCCCGCCGCGAACGAAACCCGCCTAATCCAGACCGATGGAAGACGCAGCAGCATACCCACTCCTGCAGCTGCCCCCCGCAGTCCAGGAGAACGGCCGGTTTACGGCAGCGATCATAGCAGCGCTCGCGCTTCACCTTTGCGCGCTGGTGCTCGGCCTCTACACGCCCACGGCACGGCATATGGGCGAAGAGGCCGGCAGCCCGGACGGAGTGACGGTCGAAATCGTCGACGCCAACGAACTCTCAAGCCTGCCAGGGCAACCGCCAGCAGCTCCCGCACCCCCTGCTATGGAGGCAGTACCAAGCCCCAAAGTATCGGCCGTCGCGCAGCAGCCCCCCACCGAACCCGCACCAGACCTCAAACCGTCCACCAGTGAGGAAGCGCCCAAAGAAGCCCTCAAGGAAGCGCCTGACGAACTTCCCAACGAGACCGCCAAGGAAACTCCAGAGCCCACCCAACCGCCAGCCCCCCCAGCGGCAAAGCTTCAAGACCTCGACCCCAACCTGTTCAAAATCGAGCCCCAAAGCCAACCTAAGACCGACGCAAAACCCGCCCAGCTACCGCCACCCGCTGCCAAGGCCCGGCCGCCCGCAAAGCCGGAAAAGCCGGAAAAGCCGGCGCAACTGAGCATGACGGTTCCGACCCCGTCATTCACATCATCAAACGATATGTCAGGCCGCAGCGCCGGCATCTCACGCCCGGCCGGCATCACGCGATCCGGCCTGAACGACGAATTCGGCCGCGGCGTTATCCGCGCGCTTCGTCAAACCATGCCGCCGAACGGCCGCGCCGCCAGGGCAACGGTACGCTTCGTGCTATCGACGAACGGCAACATCCTGGAAGTCGAACTGGTCCAAACATCAGGCGACCCAACCCTTGATCGAAACGTCGTGTTCGCCGTGAAGCAGGCCAACTTCCCGATCCCGGCGACCAACCTGACAGCCCTCGACCGCCAGTTCCGCGTCACCTACGTCTATCGCTGATTGCCCGCAAAAAAACCCAGGCTCGATGAGCGAGCCTGGGTCTAAAACTCTGGTCAGACACAGCGCTTACTGCAGCGACTTCTCGATCTCGGCGCGATGCGCTTTGACGATGTCGATGTTTTCCTTGTTCTGCAATGTCGGCGTGGTCTTGATGGCTTCTTCGAGTTCCGACACCAGCTGCTTCTTGTCGGCATCCGGGATCGACGCATCGGCCTTCACGTCTTCGAGCTCCTTCTTGAGCGCTTCAATCGGGTCGGTGAAGTTCCCGGTCTGCGGATCAAGGCCCGCCATTACAATCGAAATATTGGCCGCCACATCGTCAAGCTCTGAAAAGCTGGCAAATCCGTTCTTCTTCGCAATGGCTTCCAGCTCGGTCTGCAGCGCGGCATCCGGCTTGTCGCCGGCGGCCTGGATCTTGGGAGCAATCGCCGCGAGATCTTTTTGCGAGGCGACAAACCCCGAGACCTGCTTTTCGGTCAGCTTGATCTGCTTGATATCCTGGGCGTTGACCGTGCTGCCAAGCGACAGAGCGCCCAATGTCAGCGCAGCGATCGCCACCAGCGTTTGCGTCAACTTCAACATTCTCGACTCCCCTGTTTTCCGTTCTAAAGCCAGCGAGGCCAGCCAAACCGCATCCATCTTCTCAAGATATAAACGTCAATACTAAGACAACCGCCTAAGTTCCGATCTATTTTACACAACGAAACGTCCGGGCAGACTCCGCCGACCCATGCAGGCCCGTTTGGTAAATAACGCTCCAGTGATACACGCTTGTTACTGAACGTGTCCAACCAACAACGCTCAGCCCCCCGAAAAGTTGCGGTAAAAAGCTACCTTCGTAACGGTCACATATTACCACACAAGCAACACCGTTGATTCTAAACAGTTTTTTATTGGCGGTTGACACGCTAGAGCCGCTTAGCTACACACGGCGCTTCGATATTAGTCCCCCAAGGACCAACTTGGGGCCATCTATCGTTCCTTTGACCTCCCTAATGGAGCTAAGCCCAAATGAAAACCTACTCCGCCAAGGCCGGCGAGGTGGACAAAAAGTGGATTGTGATCGACGCCAACGGTTTAGTCGTTGGCCGTCTCGCAGCCCTGATTGCCATGCGCCTTAAAGGCAAGCATCGCCCGCTTTACACCCCCCACGTCGATTGCGGCGACAACATCGTCGTCATCAACGCCGAGAAGGTGGTGTTCACCGGCAAGAAGTACGAAGACAAGCGCTACTACCGCCACACCGGCTATCCCGGCGGCATCAAGGAAACGACTCCGCGCCGCCTGATCGAGGGTAAGTTCCCCGAGCGCGTCATCGAAAAGGCCGTCGAGCGTATGCTTGAGCGCGGCCCCCTGATGCGCAAAATCATGCGCAACCTCAAAGTCTATAAGGGCGCGACCCATCCGCACGAGGCGCAGAACCCGCAGCCGCTGGATGTCGCCAAGCTGAACCGTAAGAACGTGAGGGTCTAAGTCACATGGCAACCGAAACCAAAACGCTCAGCGACCTCGCGAGCCTCCAGTCTGCTGGTGCTGCTGGCGGCGCCGTCGCCACCGCTTCGAACGGTCAAGCCGCCGTCATCCACGTTCAAAAGCTCGACAAGTTCGGCCGCGCTTACGCAACCGGCAAGCGCAAGAACGCCGTTGCCCGCGTCTGGATCAAGCCCGGCAAGGGCAAGATCACGGTCAACACGAAGGACTACAAGTCCTACTTCGCCCGTCCCGTGCTCCAGATGCTGCTCCAGCAGCCCCTGATCGCGGCCGCCCGCGCCGACCAGTACGACATCAACGTCACCGTCGCCGGTGGTGGTCTGTCGGGGCAAGCCGGTGCCGTCCGTCACGGTATCTCCAAGGCCCTGACCTATTACGAGCCCGACTTGCGCAAGGCTTTGAAGCCCGGCGGCTTCCTGACCCGCGACAGCCGTATCGTCGAAGCAAAGAAGTACGGCCGCATGAAAGCCCGCCGCTCCTTCCAGTTCTCGAAGCGCTAAACGGCTCTACCTTTACCGATCTACAACAGCCCGCCCCTCAAAGGCGGGCTGTTTCCTTTTCCCCTCTCGCCGTCCTTACGGGGAGAGGGTTAGGAGCCTGCCCCCGCGCAGGCGCATAGGCGCTAACATAGCGAAACGGTGGCCCCCTCTCCCCCTGGGGAGAGGGTTGGGGTGAGGGGG